>NZ_JAAEDM010000001.1 GCF_018129065.1 Neoroseomonas soli
GCTTCGCCGCAGCCGCCCCGCCGACCGATGCGACGCTGCGCCTGTCCTTCGAGGACGCCGCCCGCGCCGGCCGCGCCGCCAGCGAGGCCTCCCGCGAGGGCCAGGGCGTGCTCGATTCCGCCGTGACGCGGCTTTCGGGCCTCGTCACCGTCCGCCGCGGGCAGGAGGTGGTCTGGGGTGACGCCGCCGCCGCCGAGATCGAGCGCGCCCGCCGCGCCGTCGAGGCCGGTGACGTCGAGGGCGCGCTGGCGCACCTGGCGCGCCTGCCGGCCCCGGCGCAGGAGGCGATGCGCGCCTGGACGGATCAGGCCCGGGCGCTGACCGAGGCGCGTGCCGCCCTCGCCACGCTGGCCGCGGGCTGAGGTCGCGTCATGCGCCGCGCGCTCCTGCTGCTGGCCTCGCTCAGCGCCGTCACTGCCCTCGCGCTCTGGCTCGCCCGCGTCGGCGGCAGCGTGGAGGTCGAGGTTGGCGAGATCTGGGTCGGCATCACCTTCCCGATCGCGGTGATGGGCCTCGCCATCCTCTTCGCGCTGTTCCACACCATCCTGACTGCCTTCCACTGGGTGGGTGAACTGCCGGCCCGCCGCCGCGCCGCGCGGCGCGAGCAACGACGCGCCGATGGTGATGCCGCGGTGACCCGGGCGCTGGTGGCGCTCGCCGCCGGCACGCCGGAGGCGGCGCGCGTCGAGGTGCGCCGCGCGCGGATGCTGCTCGGCGAGACGCCGCAGACCCTGTTGCTCACGGCCGAAGCCGAGCGACTGGCAGGCCGCGAGGACGCTGCTGCGACCGTGTTCAAGCAACTCGCCGACCGCGGCGATGCGCGCTTCCTCGGCCTGCGCGGCCTGCTGCGCCAAGCGATGCAGCGGCAGGACTGGGCCGCCGCCCAGCGCCTCGCGAAGGAGGCCGAGGCCGCGCAGCCCGGTGCCGCTTGGCTGCGCGAGGAGCGCCAGGTGCTGGCGCTGCGCACCCATGACTGGCGCGAGGCGCTGGCCCTGTCGCCCCCCGACGCGTCGCGCGCGGCGCTGGCGCTGGCGGCGGCGATGCAGGAGGAGGACCCGGCGCGCGCCGCCGAGTTCGAGAAACAGGCCTTCGCCGCCGATTCCGCCTTCGCGCCCGCGGCGTTGGCCCATGCCAGGCGGCTGGCCGCGACTGGCTCGGCGCGCCGGGCGCGGGCGGTGCTGGAACAGTCATGGTTCGCGGCACCGCATCCCGACGTCGGCGCGGCGTGGATCGCGGGGGAGAAGGACAGCCTCGCTCGCGTGAAGGCGGTGGAGGACCTTATCCACCGCAATCGCGAGCATCCGGAAAGCCGCCTGCTGATGGCGCGCACCGCGATCGATGCCGGGCTCACCGGGCGTGCACGGACGGAGCTGGAGGCGCTGGTCGGGGCCGGCGCGGCGGACCGGCGGGCCTACCTGATGCTCGCCGAGCTCGAGGAAGTGGAGCACGGCGACACCGCCGATGCCCGGGCCGCGCAGGCGAAGTGGCTGCGCGCGGCGGCCAACGCGCAGGGCGCGCCGCGCTGGCGCTGCGCGTCCTGCGGGGCCGAGCACAATGCCTGGAAGGCGGAGTGCGCGGCTTGCGGGACGGTCGGGCGCATCGGGTGGTCGGCGGCGGGGTGATGGGAAGGTCGGGGGAGGGGAACCTCCCCCGAACCCCCTCCCTTCTTTGGATAGTTTGAGCCGGCGGGGCGGGTCAGGGGCGCCGCATGAACTCCGCAAGGCGCTCGGCAACCAGCATCACGGCGGGCTGGATGTTCGGGGAAGGGATCAGCGGGAAGGCGGAGGCATCCGCCACGCGCAGGCCCTCGATGCCGCGAACGCGCAATTCAGGGTCGAGCACCGCCATCGGATCCGTGCCCATTTTTGCGGTGCCGCAGGGATGGAAGACGGTGCCGGCGGTGGCGCGGATGTTCTCGAGGATCGCCTCGTCCGTCGCCGCTTCGGGGCCGGGGCGCAGTTCCTCCTCGATCAGCGAGGCGAGCGGTGCCTGCGCGGCGATCTTCCGCCCGAGATGCGCCGCGCCGAGCATGACGCGGATGTCGTTCGGGTGGTCGAGGTAGTTCGCGCGGATGCCGGGCTTGTCCTCGAAGCGGGGGGATTTCAGGAAGACCTCCCCGCGGCTGTCGGGGCGGCAGGCGCCGTAGTTGAACATGAAGCCGGGGAAGTCCTGCAGCCCCTTCATGTAGTCGAAGGTGGAGAAGTTCACGAAGAGGAACTGGGCCTCCGCTTCCTCGGCGCCGGGCGTCACGCGCGCGAAGGCGTTGGCCTCCCCCGCGCCGATGGACAGCGGGCCTTTGCGGGAGAGCAGGTAGTCGAGGCCCATCTTCGCCTTGCCGAAAGGCGAGCGCAGCATCTCGTTCAGCGTTCCGCAGGGCTTCGCGCGGTAGATGAACTTCGCGATCAGGTGGTCCTGCAGGTTCTTCCCCACGCCGGGGCTGTGGTGGACCACGGGGATGCCCAGCGCCTGCAACGCCGCGCCGTCGCCGATGCCCGAGAGCATCAGCAGCTTCGGCGTCTCGATCGCGCCGGCGGAACAGACCACGCTGCGGGTCGCGCGGAAGGTGACGGGCTGGCCGTTCTGCCGCGCCTCGACGCCGACGGCGCGGCCGTTCTCGACGATGATGCGCGTCGCCAGCACGCCGGTCTCGACGCGCAGATTGCCGCGCGCCATGGCCGGGCGGAGGTATTCCTTGGCCGTGGAGGACCGGCGGCCGCCATTGACGTTGAGCTGCACCGGCCCGGCGCCGTCGATCGGGCGGCCGTTGTTCCAGTCCGCGTTGCGGGGCAGGCCGGCGGCGACGCAGGCCTCGACGAAGGCGGCGGCGGCGGGGGCGAGCGCGCGCGGTTCGCGCACATGGATCGCGCCGGCGCTGCCGCGGGCAGGGTCGGGCGCGCCGTCCCAGTGCTCGATGCGGCGGAAGACCGGCTCGACCTCCTCATGCGACCAGCCGCGCGCACCGGATTGTGCCCAGCGGTCGAAGTCGTTCGGTGAGCCGCGGAGGAAGACGAGGCCGTTCACGCTGCCCGAGCCGCCGAGCACCTTGCCGCGCGGCCAGTGGATGCTGCGGCCGTTCAGGTTGGGCTCGGGCTCGGTCCGGTAGTCCCAGTCGTATCTCTGGCTGGCATAGAGCTTGGCGTAGCCGGCCGGCAGGCTGATCCAGATGTCGCGATCCGGCGGTCCGGCTTCCAGCAGCAGCACGCGGCAGGCGGGATCCTCCGACAGCCGCGCGGCCGCGATGCAGCCGGCGGACCCGCCACCGACGATGACGATGTCCGCCTCGGCCTTCATTTGGCCCGGCCGACTCAGACCTTCATGCCCTTCGGTGCCGCGGTCATCGGACAGGCCGCTCACGCCTCCATACGCACGCCGGTGCGCTCCACCACGCCCTTGAACTTGTCGAGTTCGGACTGGAAGAAGGCGCGCGCATCGGCCGGGGCGTTCGCGCGGCGATAGGGTGTGATTCCGGCGACGAGGAAGCGCTCGTTCAACTGCTGGTCGCGCAGCGCGGAGTTGATGGCGCGGTTCAGCGCGTCGGTGACCGCCGCGGGCATGCGCGGCGGGCCGACCACGGCGAACCAGTTGCCGATGTCGAAGCCCGGCATGCCGGATTCCGCGAGCGTCGGGATGTTCGGGAAGGCCGGGAAGCGCTCGAGGCCGGTGATGGCGATGCCGCGCACGCGGTTGTCGCGCACCTGCGCGGCGGCGGAGGCCAGGACTGCCACGCCCCAGGCGGTTTCCCCGCGCGCGATGCTTTCCACCATCAGCCCACCGGAGCGGTAGGGCACATGGGCGAACTTGCCGCCGAGGCCGAGCGTCACCGCGATCGATTCGGCAGCGAAGTGCGGGATGGAGCCGACGCCGGAGGAGGCGTAGGGCAGGTCGTCCTGCGGCCCGGCGCGCAGCTTCTGGACGGCCTCCGCCGCGTTCGCCGCCGGGAAGTTCGGCTTGGCGACCATGATGAGCGGGCCGTTCGCGACGACGGCGACATGGGTGAAGTCGTCCATTGGATTGTAGCGCGTGCCGCCCTGCATCGCGTGCGGAATGAGCGCGTGGGACGACGCTTCGTTCAGCATCAGCACGTAGCCATCGGCCGGCTGCCGGCGCAGCCAGTCCGCCGCGACGGTGCCGGACGCGCCGGGGCGGTTCTCGACCACGATGCGGGCATTGGGCCCGAGTTGGCCTTGCATGCGGTCTGCCAGCAGCCGCGCCGTGATGTCCGTCGAACCGCCTGGCGCGAAGCCGCTGACCAAGGTGATGACGCGGTCAGGGAAGGACTGCGCCCGCGCCACGGCGGGCGCGGCGAGGGCGGCAAGTGCGATCAGGCTGCGGCGATGCATGCGGACGTTCCCACGGTTGTTATCGTTTCGATCCGCAGGGAAGCGCCGAATGCCGGCGCCGGCAAGTGTGTCAGGCCGCCAGCGCCCGCGCGAAGACCGCCGGGTCGACGTTGCCGCCGCTGATGACCACGCCGATCACGCCGCCCTTCGCCGCCACCCTGCCCGCGAGCACGGCGGCGAGCGCGACGGAGCCCCCGGGCTCCGCGACCACCTTCAGGTGGTCGAAGGCGAAGCGCATGGCGCGGAAGACCTCGGCTTCCGTCACCGCGACGCCGCCGGCCAGGTGGCGATGGTTGATCGGGAAGGTCAGGGCGCCAGGCTGCTTCGACAACAACGAATCGCACAACCCGCTCGCGGGCGGCCCGTTCGCGACGATGTGGCCGGCCTCCAGTGATCGTCTCGTATCGTCCCAGCCTTCCGGCTCCACCGCCCAGACATCCGCCCGCGGCGCCAGAGCCTCGAATGCCAGCACGCAGCCAGCGGTCAGGCCGCCGCCGCCGGTGCAGACCGCGAAGACGTCCGGCACCAGGCCGAGCGCGGCGGCGTCCTCCAGCAGTTCGAGCGCGACGGTGCCCTGGCCGGCGATGACGTCCGGATGGTCAAAGGGCGGGATGATCGTGGCGCCGCGCTCGGCAGCGAGGACGCTTGCCAGCACGTCCCGGTCGACGCCGTGGCGGTCGAAGGGAACGATCTCCGCACCCCAGCGGCGCGTCGCTGCGATCTTGATGGCTGCGGCATCCGACGGCATCGCGATGGTCGCCTTCATGCCGAGCATGTGCGCGGCCGCCGCGCAGGCCTGGCCGTGATTGCCCGAGGAATGCGTGACGATGCCATGGCGCCTCGCCTCCGGGTCCATCAGCAGCGCCGCGTTGGTGGCGCCGCGCAGCTTGAAGGACCCCGTGCGCTGGAGCGGCTCGGGCTTGACCAGCACCGTCGCGCCGGTGAGTTCGTCGAGCAGGGGGTGACGCAGCAGCGGCGTGTGCAGGACACGTCCCGCAAGCCGGGCCGCGGCGGCGCGGACGTCCTCGAAGGTGGGGAGGGTGTCGCTCATGCCGCTTTCCTCTTCGCGAAGCGCCGCGGGTCGCACAGCGGCACCGCGGCGGCGAGCGGACCGGGATCCTCCCCCGCGACCAGCGCCGCGAGCAGCGCGCCCGCGGCGGGCGCCGTCTGCATGCCGTAGCCGCCCTGGCCGACCATCCAGAAGAAGCCCTTTTCCGTGCCCTCGCCGATCGCGAGGCCGCGGTCGGGCGTGAAGGTGCGCAGGCCGGCCCAGCGGTGCTCGATGCGCGAGACGGGGATGTCGAGCGCCTGCTGCATGCGGTCCACGGCGACGGCCACGTCGTACTCGTCCGGCTGCGCATCGCAGGGGTCGCTGTCGGTCTCGTCGGCGGGGCTGACCATCAGTTTCCGCCGTGCTTCCGCTCGCGCGTACCAGGTGTGGCCCGCATCGCCGAGCAGCGGCCAGTCGGAGCAGTCGTACTCGCCGGGATCGACGATGCAGGCGGTGCGGCGCTTGGGCTGCAGGCCGATGGGATCGAGGCCGGCGATGCGCGCCACCTCGTCGCCCCAGGCGCCGGCGGCGTCGACGATGACGGCGGCGGAGAAGACGTCGCCGGAGGAGGTCTCGGCATGCCACCGGCCGTCCTGCCGCCAGACGCGCCCGGCGCGGCTGCGCAGCGCGATCGTGCCCCCTGCTGCGCGCGCCTGGCGCAGGAAGCCCTGGTGCATGGCAGCGACATCGATGTCGAAGCAGTCGGCCTCCACCGCCGCCAGCGCGGCGTAGCCGTCGCGCAGTGCGGGGACCATGGCGCGCACTTCGCCGAGCGAAATCTCGCGTATGTCATCGCCCTCCGCGATCATCTCCCGGAGGTGGCCGACCTGATCGGGCGGGGCGAGGTGGATCACCGGGCGCGCGCGCATCAGCGGGGCCTCGGCGAAGCCGGGCGGCGGCGCTTCGAAGAAGGCGCGCGAGACGGCAGTCAGGATGCGCACATCCGGGCCGCCGTAGTTGCGGATCCAGATGGCGGCGGAGCGCCCGGTGGCGTGGTAGCCGGCGCTTTCCTCGGCTTCCAGCAGGGCGACCCGGCGGGTGGCGGAAAGATGAGCGGCGGCGGTGGCGCCGGCGATGCCGGCGCCGATGACGAGGGCATCGAATTCGTGGTGATCCATGGCGACGTCAGCGTGATGTCCGCAGGCGTCATGTGCAAGCCAGGGTTTTGTAATCCAGCTTAAAGGTCATAACCGGTTGCCATTCCCGATTTTCCCTGACTAACCTTCCGGTTACCGACAAGCGGGCCCGCCATCCGAGGTCCGCGCCGGGGAGAGAACGGAAGGGAAAGCATGTCGAAGCACGGGATCACCCGGCGCCATGTGCTGCGCAATGGGGCTGGCGTTCTGGCGGCGACCGCGGTCGGCGCGCCGATGGTGCATGCGCAGGGCACTGCCGGCAGCCTGCGCTTCGCATTCTGGGACCACTGGGTCCCGGGCGGCAACGATGCGCTGAAACAGCTCGCCCAGCGCTTCGGCGAGCAGAACCGCATCAACATGACGCTCGACTTCATCAATACCACCGGCAACCAGCTTCAGCTGACGATCGCCGCCCAGGCGCAGTCGCGCAGCGGGCATGACGGCATCAGCCTGCTGCCGTGGGATCCGGGCACCTACGCCGACCAGCTCGAGCCCTGCGACGACGTCATGCAGCGGCTCTCGGCGAAATTCGGCCCGGTGAACCCGGTCGCCGAATTCCTCACCAAGCGCAATGGCGCCTGGCGCGGCGTCCCGGCGACCTCCGGCACCCAGGCCAAGCCGGCCTGCGTGCGCTTCGACCTGCTGAAGCAGCATGCCGGCCTCGACATCCGTGAGATGTGGCCGGCCGCGAACCGTGCCGGCCCCGGCGCGGACCGCTGGACCTGGGACACCTTCCTCACTGCCGCCGAGGCCTGCCACAAGGCCGGCGTTCCCTTCGGCCTGCCGATGGGGCAGTTCACCGACGCGGTGGACTGGGTCGGCGCGGTGTTCCTCGGCTACGGCGCGCGCGTGACGGATGAGCGCGGCAACCCGACCATCCGCAACAACGCGGAACTGCGCCAGGCGATCGACTACCTGGTGCGTCTGTCGCGTTTCCTACCGAACGACGTCTGGGCGTGGGACGACGCCTCGAACAACCGGGCGCTGATCTCCGGCCGTTCGGCGCTCATCTTCAATCCGCCCTCGGCCTGGGCGGTGGCGAAGCGCGACGCCCCGCAGGTCGCCGAGAACTGCTGGACCGTGCCGATGCCGGCCGGCCCCAAGGGCCGCTTCCTTGCCTACCTGCCCTATGTGACGGGCATCTGGTCCTTTGGCCGCAACAAGACGGCGGCCAAGTCGTTCCTCGAATACATCACGCAGCGCGAGAACGCCGAGCTCTGCTCCAACATGTCGCAGGGCTACGACATCCCGCCCTTCCTCAGCATGTCCGACTTCAAGGTCTGGGAGACGGAAGGCCCGCCGGTTGGTTCGGTCTACAACTACCCGCTGAAGCCGCACCACCAGGCGACCTATTCGATCGCCTTCTCGCCGGCCCCGCCGGAACTGGCGCAGCAGATGTACCTGCAGGCGCTGAACACGAAGCTCATCGCCCGCATCTCGCAGGGCGGGGAGACGGTGGATGCCGCGCTCGGCTGGCTGGAGCGCGAGATCAACAACATGCGCCGCGGCGGCTGAGCCGCGCCGCACCGACGCCCGGGGCCTCGGCCCCGGGCGCCTGCATGTTCCGATCGAGGATAGACGAATGGCCGACGGCGCGAGCCTTGCCATCCCCAGCACCGCTGCTCCTGCCAGCGGATCCCTGAAGCGTTTCGCGCGACGGCGTTCCACTATCGCGTTGATCATGACATTGCCGCTGATCGCGGTGATCGGCGGCCTCGTCGTATGGCCGGCCGGCTACGCGATCCACCTCGCGACGCTGAACCGGCGCATGACCTCGTTCATCGGGCTCGGCAACTTCGAGATCCTTCTCGAATCCGAGACCTTCCGGATGGTCATCTTCCAGTCGGTATTCTTCGCGATCACCGCGGTGATCCTGAAGGCCGCGATCGGCTTCTGGCTGGCGCACATGCTGCACCACATCCCGGCGAACGGGCAGCGCAAATGGCGCGGCATGCTGCTGGTGCCCTGGGTGATCCCGCCGGCGCTGTCCACCCTCGGCTGGTGGTGGATGTTCGAGCCGACCTACTCCTCGATCAACTGGCTCCTCAACGTTTTCGCGATCCCGTCGGTGCCCTGGCTCGGCGAGCCGTGGTGGGCGCGGATCAGCGTCATCATCGTGAACGTGTGGTACGGCGCGCCCTTCTTCATGATCATGTACCTCGCGGCGCTGAAGTCGGTGCCCGAGCAGCTGTATGAAGCGGCGGCGATCGACGGCGCCACCTCCTGGCAGAGGCTGCGCTACGTGACCCTGCCGATGATGCGCAACATCATCTCGATCACGGTGCTGTTCAGCCTCATCGTCACCTTCGCGAACTACGACATCGTCCGCGTGCTGACCAATGGCGGGCCGCGCGACCTGACGCATGTCTTCGCATCCTACGCCTTCCAGGTCGGCATCCTCGCGGGCAACATCCCCCGCGGCGCCGCGGTGTCGCTGTTCATGTTCCCGATCCTGGCGGTCATCGCCTTCTTCGTGCTGCGCGGCGTCAACCGCCGGAACCGGGAGGAAGCGTGATGTCCACGACCACGGCCCCTGCCGAGCAGGGCATCTACCACACGGCCGGCAGCCTGCGGAGCGAGCGCCGCTGGGCGCTCTGGAGCGCCTACATCTCGCTGGTCGTCGCCGCGATCATCATGCTCGCCCCGCCGGTCTACATGCTGCTCACCAGCCTCAAGACCAGCGCCGAGGTCGCCGACCAGTCCGGTTCGCCCTGGTGGGTGCGCAACCCGACGCTCGAGAACTACTGGGCGCTGCTCGGCAACCGCATGTTCATCGACTTCTTCCTCAACAGCGCGAAGGTCACGATCGCGGTGGTGGCCCTCACCATGGTGATCTCGGTGCTCGCCGCCTTCGCGCTGGGGCGGATGCGGTTCTGGGGCAGCCAGGCGCTGGCGACAGGGGTATTCCTCACCTACCTCGTGCCGGATACGCTGCTGTTCATCCCGCTGTACCAGATCGTCGGCGGGCTCGGGCTGCTCGACAACGCCTGGGGGTTGGTGCTGGTCTACCCGACGCTGACGGTACCCTTCTGCACCTGGATCATGATCGGCTACTTCGCCTCGATCCCGAAGGAACTGGACGAGGCGGCGCTGATCGACGGCGCCAACTGGATGCAGATGCTCTGGAAGATCTTCATCCCGGTGGCGCTGCCCGGCATCATCGCGGCGACGATCTTTGCCTTCACCGTGTCCTGGGCGGCCTTCGTCTATCCGACCGCCTTCATCACCACGCCGTCCGAGATGCCGATGACCATCGGCGTCGTCTCCCAGCTCATCCGCGGCGACACCTTCGCCTGGGGCCAGCTCATGGCGGGCGCGCTGCTGGCGGCGCTGCCGCCGGTCGTCATCTATGCCTTCCTCATGGACTACTACATTGCCGGCCTGACCGCCGGTGCGACAAAGGGCTGAACACGCATGGCGCAGGTTTCGCTTCGCAAGATCGTCAAGGCCTACGAAGGCGGCGTGCAGGCGGTCAAAGGCATCGACCTCGAGATTTCGGACCACGAATTCGTGGTCCTCGTAGGCCCCTCGGGCTGCGGCAAGTCCACCACCCTGCGCATGATCGCGGGGCTGGAGGAGATCACCGACGGCGAGATCGCGATCGGTGGCACGGTGGTGAACGACATCCCGCCGCGCGACCGCGACATCGCCATGGTGTTCCAGAACTACGCGCTCTACCCGCACATGAGCGTGTACGAGAACATGGCCTTCGGCCTGACGCTGCGGAAGTTCCCGAAGGCGGAGATCGACAAGCGCGTGAAGGAGGCGGCGCGCATCCTCGACATCATGCCGCTGCTCGAACGCAAGCCGAAGGCGCTCTCGGGCGGCCAGCGGCAGCGCGTGGCGATGGGCCGCGCCATCGTACGCGACCCCAAGGTGTTCCTGTTCGACGAGCCGCTGTCGAACCTCGATGCCAAGCTGCGCGTGCAGATGCGCACCGAGATCAAGAAGGTCCACCAGACGGTGAACACCACCACCGTCTATGTCACGCACGACCAGGTGGAGGCGATGACGCTCGCCGACCGCGTGGTGGTGATGAACCACGGCGTCATCGAGCAGGTCGGGCCGCCGCAGGTGCTCTACCACAGCCCGGCGACCAAGTTCGTCGCCGGCTTCATCGGCAGCCCGGCGATGAACTTCATCCCCGCGCGCCTCGAGCAGGCCTCCGGCGCGCTGCGGCTGCACCTGACGCAGGGCATCAGCCTGGACATTCCGGCGGCGCGCACCGAGCGCTACCGCCAGCATGCGGGCAAGGACGTGCTGTTCGGCATCCGGCCGGAGCACCTGACCGACGACAAGCCCACCGACAAGACCAACCCGGCCCCGCTGACGCTGACGCCGGAAGTCATCGAGCCGATGGGCATGGAGACCCTGGCGCATTTCAAGCTCGACGGCGCAGAGATCTCCGCGCGGCTCGACCCGGCCACGCCTGCCGCGGTAGGCGCGCCCTTGCGCCTCATCGCGCACATGGATCAGATGCACCTCATCGATCCCACGACCGACAAGGTGCTTTGAATGAAACGTCTGGAAGGAAAGTCCGCCTGGGTCACCGGGGCGGGCAGCGGCATCGGGCGCGCCATCGCCATCGCTTTCGCCCAGGAAGGCGCCAAGGTCGCGCTGACCGGCCGCCGCACCGGCCCGCTCGAGGAAACGGCGGGGATGATCGGCGACGCCGCCATCGTCGTGCCGGCCGACCTGACGAACGATCAACAGGTCGCGGCCGCGCTGGCGAAGGTGGAATCCTCCATCGGAGGCCCGGACATCCTGGTGAACAACGCCGGCGTGAACCTGCCGAAGCGCTACCTGCACCAGTTGACGGCCGAGGCGATCCACAGCCTGGTGGACGGCAACCTGACGGCCCCGTTCCTCACATCCGTCGCGGTGCTGCCGGGGATGCGCAGGCGCGGCGGCGGGCACCTGATCCAGATCGCCTCGATGGCCGGGAAGAACATCTCCTTCCTGTCGGGCCCCGGCTACACGGCGGCGAAGCATGGCTTCGTCGCGCTGTCGCAGGCGATCAACCAGGAGAACGGGATCCACAACATCCGCTCCTGCTGCATCTGCCCGGGTGAGGTCGCCACCGACATCCTGAAGAACCGGCCGGAGCCCGTGCCGCAGGAGGACATCGAGCGCCTGCTGCAGCCCGAGGACATCGCCGCGATGGCGCTGTTCGTGGCGACCATGCCGGCGCGCGCCAACATCACCGAGATGCTGGTGACACCGACCTATATGCGGCTGCTGGCACCGCAGGCGAAGAAGATCGCCGCGATGTAGTTCGATGCCGGGGGAGGAGAACCACCTCCGGCGCCCCCTCCCTTCCTCGCCGCCTGGTGCCGCGCTTCGCGGTCAGTTCCCAACGGTCGAAGAAGGTCGAGGGGGGTTTGGGGGGAGACGTTCTCTTCTCCCCCCGCCCTTCTTCCCCGGGACACCCACGATGGACATGCTTCACATCCCTGTCGACGCGCTCGAAACCCTCGTGCGCGACGTTTTCAGCGCGGCCGGCTGCGATGGAGCCGAATCGGGCCGCATCGCGACGCATCTCGTCGGCGCGAACCTTGCCGGCCATGACAGCCATGGCGTGGTGCGCGTGCCGCGCTACGTGGAGTGGCTCGAGGCGGGCTACGTCGTGAAGGGCCAGGATGCGGAGGTCGTCACCGATGGCGGTTCCTTCGCCGTGCTCGATGGCAAGTGGGGCTTCGGCCAGACGGTGGCGCCGCAGGCGGTGGCGCTGGGCATCGAGCGTGCCAGGCAGCAAGGCGTCTGCATCACCGCATTGCGCAATGCGGGCCATATCGGCCGCGTCGGCGACTATGCCGAGCAGGCGATCGCGGCCGGGCTGATCTCCATCCATTTCGTCAATGTCGCGGGCAGCGTGCTGGTCGCGCCCTTCGGCGGGGTGGAGCGGCGGTTCTCGACCAACCCCGTCTCGATCGGCGTGCCGCTGCCGGGCAAGCCGCTGGTGCTGGACTTCGCGACGTCGCTCGTCGCGGAAGGCAAGGTGCTGGTGGCGTCGAGCGGGGGCAAGAAGCTCCCGGAGGGCGCGCTGATCGAACCGGACGGACGGCTTTCCACCGACCCGCACACGCTCTACGGCCCGTATGACGCAGTGGGGCCGCGCAACCCGGCGAACGGCCAAGGCGCGATCCGCGCGTTCGGCGAGCACAAGGGTTCGGGCCTTGCCTTCATGTGCGAGATGCTGGCCGGCTGCCTCACCGCCGGCGGCACCTCCGGTCCGGTCAGCGGGCGTGGGCGCATCGCCAATGGCATGCTCTCGGTCTTCCTCTCGCCGCAGCATTTCGGCACGCAGGAGGAATTCGAGCGCATGGGGCTGGTCTATGCCGACTGGATCTCCGCCACCCGTCCTGCCGACCCGGCGCAGCCCGTGCTGCTGCCCGGGGAGCCGGAGGCGCAGCGCCGCGCGGACCGCCTGAAGAACGGCGTGCCGCTGCCGGCCGAGACCTGGTCCAACATCCTGGCCACGGCGACGCGGCTCGGGGTCAAGAGCCCGGTCTGAGTCACCAGGTGTCGCGGTGCTCGTAGCCCTGGCGGAGCCAGTCCACCAGGGGCAGCGGGCGCCGGCGCTGCTGGCGCGCGGCCTGGCGGCGGGCATGGATCTCCCGCAGCAGCACCTCGCCGCCCGGCAGCCGGCCGAGGGTCAGGCGGCGCGTGAAGCGCTCCGTCGTGCCGGGATGGCGGCCAAGCACGAGCACGCCCGCTTCCGGCAATTCTGCCGCCAGCAGGTCGATCATCCGGTCGGCCTCGTCCGGTTCCAGCGCAGCCGTGGTGTCGCCCAGCAGGATCCAGCCCGGCTTCTGCAGCAGGATGCGCGTGAAGGCGAGGCGCTGCATCTCGATGACGCCGAGGTTGCGGTCCCAGTCCGCCTCCTCGGACAGGCGTGGCACGAGCCCCGCGAGGCCCGTCGCCGCGAGGGCTCGCTCGACTTCCTCCGCGGCGTAGCGTGAGGGCGGTTCGGGAAAAACGATCGCGTCGTGCAGCGGGCCTTCGGGCAGGTGGGGGCGCGCGCCGACGGTGGCGATTTCCTCCTCCGGCGGCAGGTCCACGATTCCCTGGCCCCACGGCCAGATGCCTGCGAGCACGCGGAACAGCGCCTGTGCCGATTCGGCATCGCCATCCACCAGCACGCGTTCCCCCGGGGTGACATTCAGCGTGATGTCGGAGAGCAGCGCCGTGCCGTCCGGTGCCGCGACGCAGAGGCCGCGCGCACCGAGCCCACGGCCGGGCGAGCGGTCGAGCACGATGGCGTCCGGCCCCGTGCGCGCGGCCTCCGTCGCGACGATGCGCACGCCTTCCTCCAGCGCCAGCACGCGCTCCACCGAGGCGCGCCATTCGGCGATGCGCTGGAGGTTGTCCACCGGCCAGGAAAGCGCGGCCGTCACCTGCTGGAAGGCCTGCGCCGTCTGCATCAGCCCGCCGAGGGAGATGACGCCCTCGATGTAGCGCGGCGTCGTCACCAGGATGGGGAAGACCGGCGCGAGGGTGAGGTAGCCGGCGGAGAAGCCCGTCAGGCGCGAAAGCCCCGCGGTCTGCGCCGACCAGGCTGGGCCGATGGTGTCGAACAGCGCGGCGATGCGAGAGCGCTCCCGCCCCTCGCCTCGTGCCAATGCGATGGGCTCGGCCGTCTCGCGAGCGCGCACCAGGCCGAAGCGAAAATCGGCCTCGCGTGTCTGGCGCAGGTCGGTGGCCCGCACCAGCGGCCGGCCGAGAAGGAAGGCGACGGCGGAACCCACCACGGCATAGACGAGGGAGAGCGCCACCATGTGTCCCGGCACCGGAACGCCGAACAGGTTCACCCAGCCCGAGAGGTTCCACAGCACGCCGACGAAGGTGATCAGCAGCAGCGTCGCGTAGAGCAGCGAATGCGCGAGGTCGATCGCATACTCGGCGGCGATGCGGATGTCCTCGGCGATGCGGCCGTCGGGATTGTCGTGGTCGCCCGGGATCTGCGCGACCTGGTAGTGGCGCGCCTCGGCCATCCAGTCGCCGACGACGCGGCGCGTCAGCCAGTCCCGCCAGGCGAGGTTCACCCGGCGGCGCGCTACCATATGGAGGGCATTGGCAAGCACGGCGCTGCCGACGATCAGCGTGAAGATGCCGATCTGCGTCATGAAGCGGTCCATCGAGCGCCGTTCGAGCGCATCGAAGAAATCCGCGTTCCAGATGTTCAGCCGGATGGCGATCGCAACCTGGGCGGCACCGAGCAACGCCATCGTCGCCGTCCAGAAGCGTGCCGCCCAGCGCTGCCGGCCGCGCAGCCAGAAGGGGCCCGCCAGGCGGAGGAAGTCGCGGAAGAACCGCGTGTTTCCCGGGTGGTCGGCCGGTTCGGTCATGCGCCGGTCGCGTGCTCCCTCAGCCTCGTGCTCATCGTGGCGCGGTGCCGTCCAGGAAGGCGCGGAGCGCGGCGACCTCCTCCGCAGCCGCGGGATCGGCCAGTCGCGCGTAGAGGGCCCCGGCCCCCTGGTAGATGTTGGAAGCGGCCGCGTCCTCCTGGGTGAAGTCGGCGATCTCCTCCATCTCCCCGGCCCAGCGATAGGCCTTGCCGAACATGGCCGGCACCATGCGCCCGAACCAGGCGGTGAGCGCGGGCTGGCTGGCGGCGAGTTCGGCGCGCAGCGCATCGCCCGCCCCGGCGCGGGAAGCGGCGAGCATCATGGCCGACCCGATCGCGACAAGCCCCTTGGTGATGCCGGCATAGGACATCTTGAGCGCCGAGGCCGCCCCGATCGGTCCCTGCACCACCCGGATATCGAGGCCGCGCCCCGCGAGCAGCGCCTCGAATGACGCCGCCTCGTCGCCCGAGGCATAGACCACCGGACCGGCATAGCCTTCCCGCGGCGGGCCGCCGATGATGCCGGCATCCGCCAGGCGCAGCCCATGGACGCCGAGCAGCGACGCGATGCCCTGCATCGTCGCCGGGCTGACGGCGTTGCAGTCCACGTAGAGCGGGGGCCTGGCGACGCCGGAGAAGACCGGCGCCAGCCGTTCCGCCGTCGCCAGCGCCTCGGCCGGCGGCAGGATGGAGAGGAAGGCGTCGGCCTCGGCCAGCCCGGCCTCGGACACCGGCTCCATGCCCGCCGCGGCGGCACGGGCCGCGCTGGCGGCGCTGCGGCCATCGAGGCATGTCAGCACCCGCACACCCTGCGCGTGGAGCCGGGCGGCGATGCCCGCGCCCATCGCCCCCTGCGCGAGGATGGCCACCACCGGCCTCTGCATCCGCCTGCTCCTTCTTCTTCTTCCGCGAGGGCGCCGAGGGTGAACCCGCAGCGCGCCGAGTCCAAGCCTGGAGGCGGCATTGCCGGTCCGGGCGGCGGCGCATAACCTTCCCTCCGCCGGAAGCGCCCGAAAGCCTTCGGCGGGAAGGACATGTCGGGTGCCACGCGCCGGGCCGGCCAAGGCCGGTGGGATATGGGGGCGCGTCTCCCTTCCCGGCAATGGCAGGAAGGGAGTGATCCGCATGACCACCATCACGCCCAGCGGCGGTGTCCTCGGCGCCCGGGTGACGGATATCGACCTTTCGCGCCCGGTGAGCGCGGCGGACTTCGCCACGATCCTGTGCGCGCTCGGGCGGTACGGCGTGCTGTGCTTCCCGGACCAGTTGCTGGAGCCGGCGGCGTTGCGGGACTTCTCGCTGCGCTTCGGCAGCATCCAGACCTCGGTGACCGGCAGGTTCCAGGACCCGCAGGTGCCGGAGGTCGGCATCCTCTCGAACATGGTCGAGAACGGGCAGCCGATCGGCCTCGCGGATGCGGGGCAGGACTGGCACACGGACATGTCCTATCGCGACACCATGGGCTTCTTGAACGTGCTGAACGCCCACAAGGTTCCGCGGCGGGACGGGAAGGCGCTGGGCTCGACCGTCTTCGCCAACATGCACGCGGCCTATGACGAACTCGACCCGGCGCTGAAGAGGCGGCTGGAGAACGCCACCGCGACGCACGACTTCAACAAGTTCTGGGACATGATGGTGAAGCGCGGCAATGGCCGCCAGCCATTGACGCCGGAACAGCGCGCCAAGCGCCCGCCCTCGGTGCATCCGGTGTTCCTGACGCATCCGATCACCGCGAGGAAGGTGCTCTACTGCAATCCGGGCTATGCGGTGCGCATCAACGAACTGCCCGAGGCCGAGAGCGACCGCGTGCTGGAGGAACTCTTCGAGCACCAATTGGATCAACGCTTCCTTCACACACATGTGTGGACCGAGCGCGACCTGCTGATCTGGGACAATATCGGCACGCTGCACAATGCCATCCCGGACTACGGGCCGAACGAGCACCGGTTGATGAAGCGCTGCCAGGTGATGGCGGACAGGATCTTCCAGCCGGACTTCGTGCGCCAGGCGCTGGCCGCCTGATGCGCTGGATCCGCTTCACGGCCGAGGGCCGCACCGCCTGCGGCATCCTGGAAGGGGACCGCATCGCCGAGGTCGCGGGCGACCCCTTCCGCGGCTATGAAGAGACCCCCCGTCGCCACGACCTCTCGGCCGTGAAGATCGAGGTGCCGGTGATCCCGCCCACCTTCTACGCCGCCGGGCTCAACTACGTGGAGCACGTCAGGGAAGGCGCCGCGAAGCGCGGCGAGGTCCCGCAGATACCGACGAAGCCCGACATGGGCTACCGCGCCGCCAATGCCCTGATCGCGCACGGGGAGACCGTCATCATCCCGGCCGATGCCACCGAGAAGGTGCACTACGAGGGCGAGCTCGTCGCCGTGGTCGGCAGGAAGGCGAAGCATCTCAGCGAGGATGAGGCGCTGTCCTGTCTGCTCGGCTGGACCATCGGCAACGATGTCAGCGAGCGCACCTGGCAGAAGTCCGACCGCACCTTCTGGCGATCCAAGAACACCGACACCTTCAAGCCGATGGGGCCGTGGATCGAGACCGATCTCGACCTCGACGCCGCGGTCACGACGGTGCGGCTGAACGGGGAGGTGCGCACGCGGTTCGCCACCAACCACATGCTGTTCGGCGTGGCGAAGTTCATCTCCACCATGACGCGCTACCTGACGCTGCATCCGGGCGACGTGATCTGGATGGGCACGGACGGCGTCTCGCCCGACCTGAAGTCCGGCGATGTGGTGGACATCGAGATCACGGGCATCGGCCACCTGACCAATCCGTTCCAGCGTGAGGAAGCGTAGTTCCGTGAATGTTCCGCATGAGCGCGTGCGCGCGCAGATCGAGGCCATCCTGCATGCCTGGGGCATGGAGCCGGACCTGGTGCAGACAACGGTCGAGGCGATGGCCGAGACCGACCTGATGGGCGTCGACAGCCACGGCATCTCGATGCTGATGACCTACGAGAAGCGCGTGCAGGAAGGGAAGCTGAAGCTCAACGCCCGCCCGCGCATCGAGAAGCAGAACGCCTGCACGGCACTGATCGATGCCGGGGCGGGGCTCGGGCATCCGGTCTCCGCCTTTGCCATGAACCTCGCGGTGGACAAGGCGAAGGAAGCCGGCGTCGGTGTGGTCGGCGTGCGCAATTCCCACCATTTCGGGGCAGCCGGGGTCTATGCGCGCATCGCGGCGAAGCGCGGCGCGATCGGCATGGTCACCTCCGCGACGCGCGGCGTGGCGATGGTGCCGACGCGCGGCGCGATGCCGGTGCTCGGCACCAACCCCATCGCCTTCGCCGCGCCGGCGAAGCGGAACGAGCCCTTCGTGCTCGACATGGCGACGACCACGACCGCCGCGGGCAAGGTGAAGGTCTATGACCTGAACGAGAAGCAGATGCCGGCGGGCTGGGTGCTGGACGGCAAGGGGCAGCCGGTCACCGATCCGCGGCGCGGCTTCCAGATCGTCTTCGACGAACCGGAGGGCGGCCTCTCGCCCCTCGGCGGCTCGCCGGAGATGGCGAGCCACAAGGGCTACGGCCTGGCGATGATGGTGCACATCCTAGGCGGCACGCTGGTCGGGTCCTCCTTCTCGCCTATCCGCAACCGCACGCAGAAGCCGGAGGACCCGGACGACATCGGCCATTTCTTCATGGCGATCGACCCGAACGCCTTCCGCTCGCCGGGGGAATTCGAGAACGACCTCGACGACGTGATCGACGTGCTGCATGCGACCCCGGCCGCCGACCCGGCAAGGCCGATGCTGGTCGCCGGCGAGCCGGAGGAAGCAGAGCGTCGGCGGCGGCTTAAGGATGGCATTCCGATCCCGGCCTCGCTCGACCACCTCATCCGCGGCATCTGCGAGCGGTCTGGTGCGGCCTACCTCCTGGCGCCCCGGGAAGCGGGCGCTCCGTGATGGCAATTTCGTGAAGGCGTTGGCAGGCTCGTCCCCCTTTGACATGATCGGCTGACTCCGTCCGTCCCGGCGCGCTATCACTGGCATGGCCACACCAGGGCAGGAGATTGGACCGGATGAGCGAAACCGCCGTGACCGTGCAGCCCATGCGCTACCTCGACAAGGCGATGGGCGCCCTGCGCGACCTGGGCCTGCCCATGCCGACGCAATCCGCCGAGGAAAGCCCGATCACCGGCCTGCTCTCCAAGATCATGGAGGTGGACCAGGGCCGCGTGACCCTGATCGCCCGCGTGCTCAACCAGGCGACCACCTTCAACGAGGTGGTGCGGGAACAGATCAAGGCGATGGAGGTAGGCGAGCGCTACCAGACCATCACCGCCGCCTTCAATTCCATCCGCGACGACGCGCGCAGCATGGTCGCGCAGATGGAGGACGGGAAGATCTCCACCATGGAGCGCCTGTCCAACGTCTGGCAGAAGGCGACGCGCGGCGACATCGCGACGCGCTTCGACAAGATCCGCGACACCTACATCGAGGTGTCGAAGGACACGAAGGAGAACATCGACCGCGAGCACGCCATCCTCGAGGCCTATCGCGACTTCCGCGGCGCGCTGAAGCAGGCCGAGGTCCTGGCGCTCGAGGTGCTGAAGACCGCCGAGGGCAGCCTGAACGCCGCCAAGGCCGCCACCGACGCCGCGGTGAAGACCGCCGAGGGTGCCGCCGGCATCGAGCCCGCCGAGCGCGCGAAGCTCGAACTGGCCCGCGACGAGGCGCTGCGCCACCTCCAGGCGGAGGACGGCAAGTACCAGATCGCCAAGGACCTCGCGGACAACCTGACCGTCTCCTACAACACCTCCGAGGTCATCATGGCCCGGCTGGTGCAGACCACGACGGCCAAGGAACGCGTGTACCAGCAGTCGGTTTCCTTCTTCTCGACCAACGAGGCAGTGCTGACGGCGCTGACGGCCTCCTTCACCGGCATGCACGGGCTGCACGAGAGCACGCGCACCCTTGAAGGCATGAAGGCGGGCGTGAACCAGTCGCTGGAAGTCCTCGCCGAGATCGGCGGCAAGGTGCAGGAGGCCGCGCTCAAGGCCGGCTACGGCCCGACCATCCAGGCCGATGCGGTGAAGAAGCTGGTGGACAGCGTCGTGAACTATCAGGAGCGCTCGATGGAGATCATCGACGAGATGCGCACCGCCGCTACCCGCAACAGCGAGGAGATCCGCCGCTCCGTCGAGGAGGCGAAGCAGCGGATGGCGAAGCTCGCGCAGCGCGCCACGGTGGTCGCGCAGGCGAATGCCTGAGCCCGTCGCGGCTCAGGCCGCGCCAGCAGGAGGCGCAGGCGCGCCCGCGCTCGACGAGACCATGCTGGCGATGGACGTGGTGGACACGATCCGCCACGCCGATCGCCTGGTCGAGCGTGAACTCGAAGGCACCGACCGGCAGGAGCGCCTGCGGGAACGCCTGCGGGAGATCTACAAGTCCCAGGGCATCGAGGTCGCGGACCACGTCCTCGACCAGGGTATCGCGGCGCTGGAGGAACAGCGCTTCGCCTATGCGCCGAAGGGGCAGGGGTGGCGGCGCAGCCTCGCCATCGCCTGGGCGACGCGCGGCCGCTGGGGGCGCTTCGCGCTGGCGGGGCTCGGCGGCATCGTCATCCTCTGGGGCATTTACCATTTCACGGTCGTCGCACCGCGCCAGCGCGAGGCCACTGCCGTCACGCGAGAACTGCAGCAGGACTTGCCGCGCGCGCTGCGCGCCGAGCATGACCGCGTACTCGCCGGCACGCAGGATGCCACGGCGCGTGCCGATGCCGCCCGCCTGCTCGCCGAGGGCGAGGCCGCTGCGCGCGCCGGCAATCTGGCGGAGGCGCGTGCCCGCCGCACCGCGCTGTCCGACCTCGCGGCGCGGCTCGCGGCGGCCTACAGCGTGCGCATCGTCAACCGACCGGGAGAACCCTCCGCGGTCTGGCGCGTGCCCGCGGCCAATCCGCGCGCGCGCAACTACTACCTGATCGTCGAGGCCATCGACCGCGACGGCCGCCCGGTGGAAGTGCCCGTCACCAGCGAGGAGGACGGACGCACCGCGCGCGCCAGCCGCTGGGGCCTGCGCGTGCCGGAAGCGGAGTTCGAGCGTGTCCGCCGCGACAAGCTGGCCGACGGCATCATCGACCAGCCCGTGATCGGGCAGAAGGCGGCCGGCTCGCTGGCCACGACCTGGACGGTACAGACCAGCGGAGGGGCAATCCTGTCATGGTGAGCGGCGGCGCCGTCCTGCAGGAGGTGGACGGCCATATGGCCGAGGCACAGCGCGTCGCCTCCGCGACCCAGGCGGAGGTCGACCGCCTCGCTGCGCGGCGCGACGGGGTGCGCGCGGAGGAAGCCGAGGCGCTTCGCGCCCTCGCGCGCCTGCGCCTGACGGAACTCGCCGAGGGCAGGGCGGCGCTGGACGCGCTGGATGCTGCCGGCGCGCAGGTGCAGGAGAGTCTGCGCCGGCGCGCCGCCGGGCTTGAGGAGGCGCAGCGCGCCATCCTCGATGCGCGTGATGCGCTGGCCACGGCCGAGGCGAAGCGCGACGCCGAGGCCGCGCGCCTGCGTGCCGTGCAGGAGGCGGAGGCCGCGGCGCTGCGCGACGCCGATGTGAAATCCGCGCAGGACGAGGAGTTCCACCGCCTCTCCGCCGCCGCCGAGGAAGCCGAGCGCACCGCCCAGCACGCCGAGCAGAAGGCCGGCTTCGCGCAGCGCGACTTCGAGGAGAAGGGCCGTCCCTACCGCGCCGATCCGCTGTTTTCCTATCTCTGGGACCGCGGCTGGGGAACCGGCCGATACCGCGCCTTTCCCCTGGTGCGGATGATCGACGGCTGGGTCGCGCGCCTGATCGAGTTCGAACCGGCGCGGCGTTCCTACGCGCTGCTGTCGGAGCTGCCGGGGCATCTGACCGCGCATGCGCAGCGCATGCGGGCCGCCGCCGATGCGGCCGTGCGCGCCATGGTCGGCCGTCGCCGCGCGCTCGCCGGGCTGCCGGAGGGCAATGGCCGCCCCAGCGCCGCGGAGACGGATGCGGCAGAGGATGCGGTCGAGGCAGCGCGCGCCGCGCTCACCGAAGCCGAGGCGAAGCGCAGTGCGCTCGCATCTGGTGACGACGCTGCCTCGCAGGAGGCGATCCGCGCCCTGGAGACGGCGATCGGCGCCCGTTCCCTGCGCACCCTGCGCGAGGACGCGGCCCGCACGCCGACGCGCGACGACGATGCGATCGTCGCGCGTCTCGAGATCGCCGCGGCCGAGCGCGCCCGGCTCGAGAACGCCCTGGCCGACGCCCAGGCACAGGCCGAAGGCGCGCGCCGCCGCCTGGAGGACCTGCAGTCCCTGCGGCACGACATGCGCGGCCGCGGCGTGGATCGCAGCGACTGGGGCTTCGCCAGCGGCGCCCTGGTGGGGGCGCTGGTCGGCGAGCTGCTGCGCGGCGCACTCTCCCGCGACGGCTTCTGGGACCGGATGGAGCGCGAGCGCCGCTCCGGCGGGATGGGGGGCACCGCCACTCCTGGCCCCTGGGGCAAGCCCCTGCCGGGCCCATGGGGCAAGCCGATGCCGGGCCCCTGGTCCGGTGATTCCGGCGGCGTCTGGGGCGATGCCGGAGGGTCGTCGGACTGGGGTGGCAAGCGCGCCGGCCGGGGCGGCTCCAAGGACGATGGCGGCTGGAGTGGCGGCAGCGATGCCGGCGGCGGGTTCCGCACCGGAGGCAGTGACTCCGGTGGAGGATTTCGTACGGGCGGCTCCGTCTGAGGCGGCGCCCGGCGCCGCGGCTTGCCGATCCCTGTCAATCGGGTGACGATCCGCGCCGCCGGGCGAGCATCATCAGAACGGCGTCCCTTACCCCGATCGACAGGGCGACAGATCCATGCAGCTGCTTCGAAATACCGGCGTCGTTGCCGCGCTCGCCATGCTCTGCGCCTTCGCGCCGGGTGGCGCCTTCGGCCAGGGGGCGCAGCCTGGCCCGACGCTTTCCGCGGTGCGCGGGAAGAACATGCTCGACTGCAGCGCCAACCAGGGCTCGCCCGGCTTTGGCGTGCCGGACAGCCGCGGCGAACAGCGCGGCCTCGACCCCGACATCTGCCGGGCCATCGCCGCCGCCGTGCTGGGTGACGCCAACCGTGTCCGCTGGCACGTGCTCACCAGCCAGGCACGCATCCCGGCGCTGCAATCGGGCCAGGTCGACGTCGTCGCCCGCACCTTCACCTGGACCCATTCGCGCGAAGTGAACGCCGGCCTGCAGTTCGGCCCGACCGTCTTCTACGACGGCCAGGGCTTCATCGTGCGCCGTGCGCTCGGCATCACGCGCGCCGCGCAACTCGATGGCGCGACGGTCTGCGCGACCGCCGGCTCGACGAACGAGCTGAACCTCGCCGACTGGGCGCGCACCAACAACATTCGCGTCCAGCCCCTGGTCTTCGAGAGCAACGAGGACACGCGCAAGGCCTACACGGCCGGGCGCTGCGACGCCTACACGCTCGACGCCAGCCAGCTCGCCGCCTTCCGCACCAGCCTGCCCGCCGGCGAGCACATCATCCTGCCCGACATCATCAGCAAGGAGCCGCTGACCCCCGCCGTGCGGAAGGGCGACCCGCAGTGGTTCGACATCATGCGCTGGACCATCTACGCGCTGTTCCTGGCCGAGGAGCTCGGCATCACCCAGGCGAACGTGGACCAGATGCTGCAGAGCCCGAACCCCGAGATCCGCCGCCTGCTCGGCGAGGCCGGGGACACCGGGCCGGCCATGGGGCTCGACCGGCGCTGGGCCTACAACGCCATCAAGGCGGTGGGGAACTACGGGGAGATCTTCGAACGGCACCTCGGGACGAATTCGCCGATCGGACTGGAACGCGGGCTCAACAACCTGTGGAACCGCGGCGGGCTGATCTACGCGCCTCCGATGCGCTGAACGCGACTGGAGGGGCGTCGCCCCTCCAGCCCACCCCGCCGGGATTCCCATTGGCGTTGCGATGCAAGGCCAATGGGGGGCAAAGGCCGAAAGGCCCTTGGAAACCGATACGTCAGAAGAGCGAGTAACCGCCATCGACCACCAGGCAATCGCCGGTGTGGTAGGCGGAGGCATCGCTCGCGAGATAGACCGCGAGGCCGCCGAAATCCGCACCCGTGCCCCAGCGGCGGGCGGGGATGCGTGGCAGCACGGCGCCGGCGAACTTCTCATCCGCGACGCTGCGTGCGGTCATCGGGGTCTCGATCCAGCCGGGCAGGATGGAGTTGGCGCGGACGCCATGGCGGGCGAGTTCCACCGCCAGCGCGCGGATCACCGCCACCATGGCACCCTTGGTTGCCGCATACTGCGTATTGCGGGCGGCACCCTCGATGGCGGCGAGGGACGCCGTGCCCACCAGCGACCCGCCGCCGCCGCGTTCCACCATGTGCCGCGCCGCGGTGCGCAGCGTGTAGAAGGCGCCGTCGAGGTTCACCCGCGTCACGCGGTGCCATTCCGCGCTGTCGAGATCGACGAACTTTCCCTTCCGGCCATAGGTGCCGGCATTGGCGAAGCAGGCATCGACGCGGCCGAGCGCCGCCAGCGTGCCGGCGAAGGCGGCCTCCACCGCAGCCTCGTCGCCCACGTCGCAGAGTTCCGCATGCACACGCACCCCCGTCGCGGCCAGGGCTGCGACCGCCGCGTCGTTCTTCGCCGCGTTGGTCCCCCAGATCGCGACATCCGCGCCCGCTTCCGCCAGCGCCTGTGCCATGCCGAGGCCGATGCCGGAATTCCCGCCCGTGACGAGCGCGACCTTCCCGGAGAGGTCGAAAGGCTTGTAGGCCATCAGTAGCCAGCCTGCCGGTCCACGAGTTGCGTCAACGGCTTCCCGTCGAGGAAGCGGTGCAGGTTCTCCACCAGCAGCGCCGCGACCATCTCGTCGCGATGCGGGTGCAGGCCACCGATATGCGGGAGCACCATGATCTTCTCCTCGCCCCAGAAGGGATGGTTGGCGGGCAGCGGTTCGGTGCGGAAGACGTCGAGGATGGCCCCGGCGATGGTGCCGGCGCGCACGGCGGCGACCAGGTCCTCGTCGCGGATCAGCGCGCCACGACCGAAGTTCAGCAGCCAGGCGGTCTTCTGCATCCGCGCGAGGCGCGCGGCATTCATGAAGTTCTCGGTCTCCGGCGTCGCGGGCAGCAGCAGGACGACGTAGTCGCTCTGCGCCAGTACCTCGTCGGTGCCGTCGGGACTGAAGACCTGCGCGACGTGCGGCACTTCCGCCTGTCCCCGCTTGGTGCCGATCACCCGCATCTCGAGCGCCGCGGCCTTGCGCGCCAGTTCCGCCCCGATCGCACCAAGGCCGAGGATGCCCAGCGTCTTCCCCGCCAGCGTATCCGAGACGCGCCGCGTCCAGCGCTTCTCGGCATTGTCCGTGACGATCGCCGCATAGGGCTTCGTGATGTGGAACAGCGCGCCGAGGATGTTCTCCGGCATCTGCACCCGGTGCGTGCCGCGGGCGCAGGAAAGCGCCAGGTCGTCCCGCAGGTCCGCCCGCGCCAGCCAGTGCTCCACGCCCGCTGTCAGCGCCTGCACGAAGCGCAGCTTCGGCATGCGATCGAGCATGCCGGGCGGCGGCCCCCAGGAGAGCAGCGCCGCGGCCTCGGCCAGCAGGGCATCGCCGGGCGTCGCGGCGCGCGGCACGGTCTCCACGCGCAGCCGGTCCGAAAGTCCCGCCGCGGCGATCGCGCGCGCATAGGGCTCGGCTCCGTCGGTCCACAGCAGGAGCAGCGGCTTGGTCATGGCATTTCCTCCGGTCTGCCGCGAAGCCTGCGGCAGGAGAGGGGATGCGTCCAGATCAGGCGGCGGGCGCGCGCAGTTCCGTCGCCACCATCTGCTGGATCTCCGTCACGCGCAGGATGCGTATGGCGCGGCGGTCGCGCGCCAGCCAGCCGTCCCGCGTCATCTCCGAGAGTTCGCGGGATACCACTTCCCGTCGCGCTCCGATGCGCGCCGCCAGCTCATGGTGCGGCGGCGGCGGGGAGACGACGCGCTCGCCCGGCGCGCCCGTGCGCGGTCGTGACAGGCGCAGCAGTTCCGCGAAGAGGCGCAGCCGCACCGGCAGCGCCTCCCGCTCCAGCGTCCGCTCGGTCTGCAGCCGCAGCTTGCCCGCCAGCGTCTTCAGCAGGGCATGGCATGCGGAGGGCGTGGCGAAGACGTAATCGAGGAAGGCCTGCGCCGGCAGGATGCAGAGGCGGGAGCGCGCCACCGCCGTGACGTTCGCGGCACGCGGCGCGCTGTCGATCGCCGCCAACTCGCCGAAGAATTCCCCCTGGCCGAACTCGTTGAGCAGCACCTCGCGGCCCGAGGCGGCGCGCAGTTGCACCCGCACGGCACCCGAGGCGACGAAGAAGATGTCGGTGGAGGGTTCGTCCTCGTCCACCACGACCTGGCCGGGCTCCACGGTGCGCCAGCGCGCGGCGGCGGTGGCCCTGGCGATCGCTTCGGGCGACCCGCCGCGGAAGAAGGCGAGGTCGGTCAGCGCAGGCGGGCGTGCGGGCTCAGCCATGGCCGGTCGCAGCCAGACGAGGTGCGGAAGGTTCGGGTCCTGGATCGCGCGCATGGACAGCCTCCGTGCCGGCGACCCTGGGCGCCAGGCGCGCGGAGCCTGCCCTCGCGGCCGCCTGGAAGCGAGTGATGCGGATCACGGCACGGGCACGCCGGCGAGGCTCGCCAGCGCCGCCCGGCAGTCGAGGATGCCGTGGCCGTGGCGCTCGTTCCATCCGCTGCTGCCATCCGGCTGCCAGGCGCTCTGGCGCAGCCGGTCGAAGAGCACGTCGGAGGGCAGGGCGGTGTCGTCCCATTTCGTCCGCAGCGCGGCGACCGCGCCTGCCGCTATGGCCGAGGCTGCGGAGGATCCGGCGGCCAGCCGGTGCGCCGTATCGGGAACGCGGAAATGCGCCGGCGCGGCGAGATCGGGCTTGAGCTGCGGCTGCCCCAGGTAGTCGGAGAACTGCCCCGGCCCCTGGGAGGAATAGCCGTTCCAGATCCCGTCCGCGCGCACCGCGCCGACCGTCAGCACGCTGTCGAGCGAATTGGCGCCGAGGATGCTGCGGCCCGGGCCGATCACCTCCTCCGCGCAGCGGCCATCGGGGCAGAACTGGCCGCAATTGCCGGCGGCGAAGACGACGTCGGCGACCTTCGCAGCGATGTCCACCGCGCAGGCGACCCAGTGGTAGCGGTTCTTGGTGTACTCGCCGGGATAGGCCTCGCCGCGCGGGTCGTAGATGCTCCAGGCGTTCACCAGCACCCAGCGGCCCTTGTAGACCTTCGGGTTGATCAGCCCGAGCAGCACGATGTCCAGCGCGATCCGGGTGATGGCGCCGAAGGCGTCGCTCAGGAAGGCCGGCAGGTTCGCGGTGATGCGCGGCGGGATCAGCGGGCAGTCCAGGATCATAGCCTTCGGCGCCAGCGCCAGCACGTTGCGCGCGATCATCGTGCCGTGGCGGTTGTCCTTCGCCGCCTGCCCCGGCGGCACGGCGCCGGGCCACGAGGGCTTCCACCAGCCGCCGAGGAAGGTCGTCCCGGGGGGCAGGCGCGACGCGTCCACCCCCTGGTCGATGACGACGACCTTCACGCCGCTGCCGTCGAGGTGGCCCGCCGCCAGCGCATCGGCGCGGATCAGCCGCAGCGCGTCCTCGAGGCCGCCGAAGGCGTCGCCCTCCCCACGGCCGGGGCCCCAGTGCAGGGCCGGGCGGATGCGGATGTCGCCGACCGCCTCGTCGAAGGGGCCGAGGGCGGCCTCCGCCTTGGTGCGGAAGGCCTCGGCGGCCTCCTCGGAGGGAAAGCGGATGGCGAGGGCGGCATCGGCGGCCTTCTCGCGCTGGCCGGGCAGGGCATCAGCGGTCGGCCGGTCGCCGGGCAGGTAGAGGTCCCAGTCCTGCAGCGGGCGATGGGTGATCTGCAGCGGCAGGGCCTCGGGCGCGCCCTCCCCGGTGCCGAGGCCGAGCCGGCGCACCAGCAGCCGGGACAGGCCGGGAAGGTCCCCCTTGCCGTAGGCGGCGCCGATCTCCGTCTCCGCGTCCTTCAGCCAGTGCGCGGCGCGGAACACGTAGTTGCGCCGCACCGGCCGGCCCGGCCGCTTGTCCTCGCCCGCTTCCGCCATCGTCAGGATCTCCCCACTCACGGGAGGGGTATCCTTGCACTTTCGCCTCGTTTCGTGAAATCTCGGTCATCACTCCGAAGCATGAAACTGGAAGCTGCTCGGGCGATGTCCGCCGATCCTCTCGCGCGCAGACTGGACATGGAGGCCGCTTTGGGCGTGCGGCGCTTCGCCGCCTTCGCCTTCGCGGACGTCGTCGGCTACACGATCCTGATGGCGACCGAGGAAGGTCGCACCCACCGCCGCTGGATGGCGGTGCTGGACGGCACGCTGCGGCCGCTGGCCGCCGAGCATGGCGGGCGCATCGTGAAATCCACCGGCGACGGCGTGCTGGCCGAGTTCCCGACGCCGCGGGCGGCCGTGGCCTGGGGACTGGAGGTGCAGCGCCGCCTCGCCGCCGCCGAGGCGCAGGAGGCCGAGACGCCCACCCTCGCGCTGCGCATCGCCGTCCATGCCGGGGAGATCACGGCGACCGACCACGACATCTACGGCCAGGGGGTGAATGTCGCCGCCCGGCTGCAGGAGCACGCGCCGGCCGGCGGGCTGCTGCTGTCGGCCGATGTCCACGAGGTGGCGGGCGGCGCGCTGCCCCATCCGGCCCGGGATCTCGGCTGGCTCGTCCTCAAGCACCTGCCGGCGCCCGAGCGTGCCTTCGCGCTGGACCCGGAGACACCGCCCGCGAGGCTGCCGAGCCCGCCGGACGTCTCGCCCTTGCCTTCGCTTGCGGTGCTGCCGCTGCGCAACCTCGGCGGGGACCCGCAGGACGACTACTTCGCCGATGGCGTGGTGGAGGACATCGTCGTCTCGCTCGGCAACCTGCGTGAGCTGATGGTGGTGTCCCGCTCCTCCACCCTGGCCTGGCGTGGGCGGGATGCGGACCCGCGGGACGTCAGCCGCGCCCTCGGCGTGCGCTACGTCGTCAGCGGCAGCGTCCGGCGGGCCGGGCGCGACCTGCGCGTGCAGATCGAACTGTCGGATGCGCATACCGGCACGCGGCTCTGGGGCGACCGGGCGGAGGCCCATGGCGGGGAACTCTTCGCCCTGCAGGACCGCATCGTCGAGCGCATCGTCTCCGGCGTCGCGCCGCATGTGCGCGTGGCCGAGTTGCAGCGCGCGCTCCGCAAGCGGCCCGAGAGCTTCACCGCCTACGACCTGGCGCTGCGCGGGCTCGGGCTGATCCACGACCTGGAACGCGCGCATTTCGAGGAAGCGCGCACCCTGTTCGAGCGCGCCATGGCCCACGACCCCGGCTTCGCCTTGCCGGTGGCCTGGGCGGCGCGCTGGTACAGCGTGAATGTCGGACAGGGGTGGTCGCGCGACCCGCGCGCCGACATGGAGCAGGCGGCCACGCTCGCCATGCGGGCGACAGAGCTCGACCGCCAGAACGGGCTGGCGCTCGCGACCTACGGCCACGTGCGGTCCTTCCTGTTCCACGACTACGACACCGCGCTGGTGTTCTTCGAGCGTGCGCTCTCGGCCTCCCCGAACAGCGCGCTGGCCTGGCTGCTGTCCTCTGCCACGCTCTCCTATGTCGGCCGCACGGAGGAGGCGATCCGCCACGCCGAGCACGGGCTGCGCCTCTCGCCCTTCGACCAGAACCTGTTCACCTACTACAACCTGATCGGCATGGCGCATTACGCCCACGGGAACGTCGCCGAGGCGGTGCGCTGGTGCCGGCTGTCCCACGCGGAGACGCCGCGCTTCACCTCGAACCTGCGCATCATGATCGGTGCGCTGTCCGCGGCCGGGCAGGCGGAGGAGGCGCGCGCCGCCGCTGCCCGGCTGGTGGAGCTTGAACCCGGCTTCACGCTGTCGAACTACGAGCGGACACGGCTGCCGTTCCGCGATACTGCGATCCGTGTGCGCTACCTCGCAGACCTGCGAGCAGCCGGTCTGCCGGAATGACGCCTGGCAACAACAGGAGGACCGCATGACCGGTGGCATAGGACCGTCCGACTCCGCGGACAGCGCCGATTCGGCCGACAGCGCGGATTCCGCGGACAGCGCGGATTCCGCAGGCGGTGGGGGCAACTCCCGCGGCCGCGCGAGTGCGAGGCCGGTCGGCCTCTCCCCCGCCCTTCAGCGTATCTCCGGCGAGGACTGGTTCCGCGCCAACCGCTGGCCGCCGCAGGATCTGCCGAATCTCGGCCAGGCGACGCTGGCCGCGACCCCGCCGGCGTTCCGGCCCGAGGAATGGTCCTTCGTCCATTTCGCGCTGACGGTGACGACGCAGTTCGCCGCCCGCAGCAGTGGCGGCGGCGCACCGGACTGGCTCGGCTTCCACCTGCCCACGCCCGCGACGGCATTGCTGGCCGCCGGCCGCACCCAGCAGCAGGAACTCGGCGAGCTGCACGAGATCGCCGAATTCCGCGCCGGCGTCATGTCCGAGGCGATGGAGCAGCGCGACAACGTCATCGGCTACTTCCGCGGCCTGCTGACCTTCAAGGGCAGCAGCCACCCCTGGACCAGCCGCCTCTGCCACGCCGCCGTCCGCGTCGGGCAGTTCGCCGCCATGCACCACAAGATGGCGCACGGGCGCGCGCGGCCATCCCGCCTGTCGCCGGCACTGATGCCGCCGATCGACCCGCCGGGGCACGCCGCCTACCCGAGCGGCCACGCCACAGAGGGCTACATGCTGGCCCTCGTGCTGGCCGAGGTGATGCCGGGCATCGCCTGGGGCAGCGGCACCGGCGGCACCAAGGTGCCGATGACCGCGGCCGAGCGTCTGAACAACCCGCTCTGGCGCATCGCGGAGCGCGTGGCGCGCAACCGGGAAGTGCTCGGCATGCACTACCCGACCGACAGCGCGGCAGGGCTGCTGCTCGCGCTGAACAGCTTCGCGATCCTGAAGGCCTGCCCGCTGATCGGGGCCGCAGGGACAGGGGCGATCGATCGCGCGAAGGCGGAGTGGAACTGATGAAGGGCGGGGGAGGGGAACCTCCCCCGCGCCCCCTCCCTTCCTTGGCTGGGCGCATCGCCGAGGGCGATGCGCATCGGCGCCAGGGCCACTTCCGTTCGCAACGGCTCGCGGCGCCTGCTCCAAGCCCTTGTCTTCGTGGGTATCTTCACCCGATCAGGTGATGCCACCTGATCGGGATCCGCCCTATGCCTTCACGATCAGCGCATCCACGGCGACGGCGTCGGAGCCGGCGACGATGATCGGGTTCACATCGAGTTCCGCCACGCGGTCGCGCTGGTCGGCGACGAATTCCGACAGGCGCGCGACGATCTCGGCCAGGCGGTCGAGGTCCGCGGCCGGCGCACCACGGAAGCCCTCCAGAGCGGCGCGGCCGCGCAGGCGCCCGAACATGGCGCGCGCTTCGGCGGGTGTGACCGGGGCGAGAGCCAGCGTGGAATCGCGCATCAGTTCCACCAGCACGCCACCCAAGCCGGCGACGATCAGCGGACCCATCAGCGGATCGACGCGGGCGCCGACCATCACCTCGACACCAGGCTTGGCCATGGGCTGCACCAGCACGCCGTTGATGCGGGCATGCGGCGCGTGGTGCTTCGCGTTCGCCATGACGGCGCGGTAGGCCTCCCGCACGTCCGCGGCGTCCTTGAGACGCAGGCGGATGACGCCGGCTTCGGTCTTGTGCGGCAGGTCGGGGCTCTCGACCTTCATTGCCACCGGGAAGCCGAGCGCCTCGGCGGCAGCGACCGCCGCATCCTCGCTCTGCGTCAGCTTCTCGGGCACCACCGGCACGCCATAGGCGGCGAGCACGGCCTTGGCCTCGCGCTCGGTCAGCGTACGGTCCTGGGATGCCGCGATCAGCGCCGCCGCCTCGGCCTTCGCCTCGGGGCGCGACAGGCGGGTGTAGGCGCGCGGGCCGGCGGCGCGACGGGCTTCCCGCGCATGCCAATGCGCCAGCGTGGCGAAGCAGCGGTCCATGGAGCGGAACAGGCCGATGCGCGGGTTCCGCTCCGCTTCCGTCGATCCGGTGCCCTCCAGCCATTCGGTGGTCCACACCACGCAGATCGGCTTGTCGTGCTGCTCGGCGATGGCGGCGAGTTCGCCCGGCCGCTTCGCCGAGAGTTCCGTCGAATAGATCTGCGCGTAGATCAGCGCGCCATAATGCTCATCCCCCAGCATGGCGGAGGCACAGGCCGTCAGGCTTTCGGGATCGTTCGCCACCTGGGCGGTGACGTCGCAGGGGTTCCGGGCCGAACCGAAATCCGGGATCCGCGATTCCAGGATCGCCTGCACCGGCGGGGTCGGCTGCGGCAGGGGCACGCCGCGTGCCTCCGCCTTGTCCGCCGACATGATGGCTGCGCCGCCCGAGACGGCCACCACCGCCACGCCGCGCGCCTTGGGCGCCGGCGCCTTGGCCAGGAAGGAGGAGGTTTCCACCAGCGCCTCGAAATCCTGCACCACGATCGCACCGGCGCGCTCGAAGGCCGCGAGGTAGGCCGCGTTCTCGCCCGCCAGCGAGCCGGTGTGCGACATCGCCGCCGCCGCCCCGGCCTCACCCGTGCCGAGCTTGAACACCACCAGCGGCTTGTTCGCCGCATCGGCGATCTCGGCCGCGTGGATGAAGCGCATCGGGTCGGGCATGCCCTCGAAGACGCAGCCGATCGCCGCGCAGTTCGGATCATCCGCCAGGAACGAGACGCAATCCGCCACGTCCACGTCCGAGGAATTGCCCGTGGTCAGCAAGTGGCTGACCGAGACGCCGCGCATCACCGCCTGCGCCAGCGAGAAACCCAGCGCGCCCGACTGGCTGATGAGGCCCACCGCGTGCGGCAGCGGCCGTTCCATCGGCGGCGGGATCATGAAGGTCACGCCGGCCTTGGTGCCGAAGTTCAGCATGCCGATGCAATTCGGCCCGACGATGCGCATGCCGGCCGCACGGCCGATCTCGGTCAGGCGGTCCTGCGCGGCGATGTCGTCCTCGCGCCCCGTTTCCCGGTAGCCGGACGCATAGATCATGATGCCGCCGACGCCGGCCTTGGCGCAGTCCGTCGCGATCTCCTCCACCGCGTCCTTGGCGGCGACCACGATGCAGCAGTCCGGCGCTTCCGGCAGCGCGGCGACGGAGGGGAAGCAGGCGCGCTCGCCGATCTTCTCGTAGCGCGAATTCACCAGGTAGAGCCGGCCCGTATAGTCCTTCAGCGCCTGGATGGTGCGGTCGGCGAAGGATCCTGCCCTGGGGCTGGCGCCGATCACGGCGATCGAGGCGGGATCGAACAACCGTCGCATGTCGCCGTGGCGATAAACGGCGCGGCTCGTCAAACTCATGCTTACGCTTCCCCTGGTCATCACCCCCGGCTCATCCCGGCCGGCAGGCGAAGCCTAGGGGGCGTGCGGCGATCCGTCACCCCCGCGGCGGCGCGGCCGCGGAGGCCAGGGCGGCATTGGCGTAGCGCGGATCATCGGTGACCTCCCGCCCTGCCCAGTCAGGCAGGACGAGGGGGCGGTGCGCATCCGGAAGTTCGACCTCGGCCATCACCAGCCCGGCGAGCGGGCCTTCGAAGACGTCCACTTCCCAGAGCAGCCCGTCATGCGGGACGTCGTGGCGCGTCTTCACGAGGCTGCGGCCGCCGCAGAAGGCGGTCAGCATCTCCTCCGCTTCTGCCGTCGGCACGGCGTATTCGAATTCGTGCCGCACCAGGCTACCGGGCCCTTTTATGGTCAGCCGGGCACTGTTCCCGACCACGCGGACCCGCACGGAAACGCCATCCTCCCGTGCCAGGTAGCCCTGCTGCAGGCGGCGCGAACGGGTGGCGGCGGCGCGCCATGCGTCGCCGAGGACGAGGAAGCGGCGTTCGATCTCCAGGCCCATGGGCGCCTCACTTCATCAGCACATAGGTGCCGGGGGCATCCTCGAGCGCGGGCAGCCCGGCCTCCGGCGCGCCCATGGCGGGCGGCGGCACCATTTCGGGGGAACCGGCCTGCGCCAGCCACTCGGCCCAGGCCGGCCACCAGGAGCCTTCGCAATGCGGCGCGATCGACGCCCAGGTGTCGGGGTCGATGTACCGTTCCCCGTGCCGGCGGGTCATGATCTGGAAGTTGCGCCCGGCATGCCCCGGCTCGCTGACGATGCCGGCATTGTGCCCGCCCTTGGTCAGGGCGAAGGTCACGTCCGTGTCGCTGAACAGCGAGATCTTGTAGACCGACCGCCAGGGCGCGATGTGGTCCTTGGTGGTGCCGACCGCGAAGATCGGCGCGTGGATGTCGCGCAGCGCGATGACGTGGCCTTCCACCGCGAAGCGCCCCGCGGTCAGCCGGTTCTCCAGGAAGAGCCCGCGCAGGTATTCGCCGTGCATGCGTGCGGGCATGCGCGTCTGGTCGCTGTTCCAGGCCGTCAGGTCGGTCATGCCGTTCCGGTCGCCGAGGACGTAGTCACGGATCATGCGCGACCACACCAGGTCGTTGGAGCGCAGGATCTGGAAGGCGCCGGACATCTGGTGCGTGTCCAGGTAGCCCTGGTCCCACATCATGTCCTCGAGGAAGGCGAGTTGGCTCTCGTCCACGAACATCATCAGTTCGCCCGCCTCGGCGAAGTCGGTCTGCGCGGCGAGCAGGGACATGCTCGCCAGCCGGCGGTCGCCATCGCGCGCCATGGTCGCGGCGGCGATCGAGAGGATGGTGCCGCCCAGGCAATAGCCGCAGGCATGGATGCGCCGGTCCGGCAGGATGGCCGAGACGGCGTCGATCGCCGCCATCACGCCGCTGCGCCGGTAGTCGTCGAGGCCGGTCTCCCGGTCCCGCGCATCCGGGTTCTTCCAGGACACCATGAAGACCGTGAAGCCCTGCGACACCAGCCACCGGACCAGCGAATTCTCCGGGCTGAGGTCGAGGATGTAGTACTTCATGATCCAGGCCGGGACGATCAGTACCGGCTCGGCATGCACGCTCGGCGTGGCGGGCTCGTACTGGATCAGTTCCATCAGGTCGTTGCGGAACACCACGCGGCCGGGGGTGACGGCGACCTCGCGACCGGGGCGGAACTTCTCCGCGCCTTCAGGCGGCGCACCGGCGAGGCCGCGCTCGAGGTCGTCGAGCCAGTTCTCCGCCCCGCGCATCAGGTTCACGCCAGCCTCGGACATGGTGCGCGCGACGATGGTCGGGTTGACCCAGGGGATGTTGCTCGGCGCCATGACGTCGGCGAGTTGGCGCATCATGAAGGCGACGGCGTCCTCGTGGCGGTGGGGCAGGCCCGGGACGCCGCGGGTCGCCTCGACCCACCAGGCCTCGGCCATCAGGTGCGCCTGGGCGAGGGCATTGAACGGGAAGGACTGCCAGGCCTCGCTGGCGAAGCGCTGGTCGCCGTTGGTGGGCGCGATCAGCGGCGGCGGGTGCTCCCCGCTCGCGGCATGCCGTAGCCACAGCAGGTAGCGCAGCCCCTGGATCCAGGCCCGCGCGCCCAGCTCCATCTGCTTGCCCGGCGCGCGTGCGAGGTGCACCGCCCAGTTCGTCAGCACGCCGGCGATGGCGAGCGGAGAGATGCCCTGGGTCGACCGCGCCTGCGCTGCGCGCAGGATGCGGTCGAAGGTGTGGAAGGTGGGCCCGACCAGCGCTTCCGGCTGCGCCGCCGCCGCCGCCGCCGCCGCCGCAGGCCGAGGCCTGGTCGGGGAGGGCGGCGGTGCGGAGGTGGCGGGGCCGGCGGGCACGATGGCGGACCGCGCCGCGGCCGGCTGGGCGCGGCGGCGTCGGGGGCGTTCGGAGGTCATGCTCCCCGTTTACCGCAGTTGCGCTCCCGCCGCATTTGCGGCGGCGCAAGCCGGCGGCGCGATCATCAAAGGTTCATTCCGCGGCAGCGTCATCCACCGCGGGCGGCCTCCGCGAGGTAAGCGATGGCCGCGTCCACCCCGCCCGAAGCATGTGGCACCCCGGCCAGGCGCAGCGCGACCTCCACCGTGGAGAGCGTGCCGAGGATCATCGGTTCGTTCAGGTCGCCGAGGTGCCCGATGCGGAACACCTGGCCGCCCAGCCGCCCCAGCCCGCCCCCGAGGGAGACATTGAAGGTCTGCAGGGCGATCCGCCGAACCGCCTCCGCATCGTGCCCTTCCGGCATCAGGATGGCGGTGACGCTGTCGGAATAACGGTCCGGCGAGAGGCAGAAGAGTTGCGGCCCGTTGTTGCCCGACCAGTGGCGCACGCAGCGGCGCACCGCCTCGGCGAGGCGCGCATGGCGGGTGAAGACCTGGTCGAGCCCTTCCTCCTCCAGCAGCCGCAGCGATTCCTTCAGGCCGTAGAAGAGCGAGGTCGGCACCGTGCCGATGAAGGACTTGTGCCGGCGCGCCAGCATGTTGGTCCAGTTGAAGTAGGATTTCGGCAGGCGCGATCCCGCATGCGCCGCCATCGCCTTCGCCGAGACGCCGGTGAAGGACATGCCGGTCGGCAGCATCAGCCCCTTCTGGCTGCCGCCCACCGCGACGTCCACACCCCAGGCATCCATGCGGAAGTCGATGGAGCCGAGGGAGGAGATGGTGTCGGCCAGCAGCAATGCCGGGTGGCCCGCGGCGTCGAGGGCGGCGCGCACCTCCGTCAGCGGCAGGACCATGCCGGTCGCCGTCTCGTTGTGCACGGCGCAAACGGCCTTGATCTCGTGCGCGCCGTCGGCGGCGAGGGCCGCGCGGATCGCCGCGTAGTCCACGCCGCGGCGCCAGTCGGCGGCGATGGTGCGGACCTTCAGCCCGAGATCCTGGGCCATCTTCGCCCAGGATTCCGAAAAGTAGCCCGTCTCGACCACCAGCAGCGTGTCGCCGGGAGAGAACAGGTTCACCAGCGCCGCTTCCCAGGCCGCGTGGCCGGAGCCGGTGTAGAGGAACACCTCCTGCTCCGTCCGCAGCACGCGCTTCAGCCCGGCGACGCAATGGTCATAGACGGCGAGGAAGGCCGGGTCGTTGAAGTCGATCGTCACATGGGCGACGGCCTTCAGGATCGAATCCGGGATGTTGGTCGGTCCCGGATTGGCAAAGAACTGGCGTCCGCGCGGGAGGCGGGCGGTGGCTGACATTCTTGTTTCCTCCTTCAGCGCGCGAGTTCGCGCGCCATCGTCTCCAGCCCCGCGAGCGTCAGCGGGTACATGCGGTTCTCCATCAGGCGCTGCAGCATCGCGATGGACTGCGTGTAGCGCCAGTGGGACTGCTCCACGGGATTGAGCCACGCCGCCTTGCGGAAATGGCGCGTCAGGCGGTCCATCCAAACTTGGCCGGCTTCCTCGTTCCAGTGTTCCACGGAACCGCCGGGCTGGATGATCTCGTATGGGCTCATGGTCGCGTCGCCGACGATCACCAGGCGCCAGTCGGGGCCGTAGGTGCGGAGCATCTCCATGGTCGGGCGCTCGGTTTCCCGCCGGCGGCGGTTGGTGCGCCAGACGCGCTCATAGGGGCAGTTGTGGAAGTACCAGAATTCCAGGTGCTTGAACTCGGAGCGCGCGGCGGTGAAGAGTTCCTGGCAGATGCGGATGTGGTCGTCCATCGACCCGCCGATGTCCATCAGCAGCAGCACCTTCACGGCGTTGTGCCGCTCCGGGACCATGTGCAGGTCGAGCGATCCGCCATTGCGCGCCGTCGCGCCGATGGTGCCGGGCAGGTCGAGTTCCGTCGCCGCGCCCGTGCGCGCAAAGCGCCGCAGACGGCGCAGCGCGACCTTCATGTTGCGGGAGGACAACGCCTCGTCCTCGTCGAGGTCGCGGAACTGCCGCTGGTCCCACACCTTCACCGCGCGGCGGTGGCGCGACTCCTCCTGCCCGATACGCACGCCTTCCGGATTGTAGCCATAGGCGCCGAAGGGGGAGGTCCCGGCGGTGCCGATCCATTTCGAGCCGCCCTGGTGCCGGCCCTTCTGTTCGGCGAGGCGCTGCTTCAGCGTCTCCATCAGCTTGTCGAAGCCGCCGAGGGCCTCGATCTGCTTCATCTCCTCGGGCGTGAGGATCTTCTCCGCCATCTTGCGCAGCCACTCGGCCGGCAATTCGCGCGGAGCCTCGCCGGTCGGCGATTCCAGCCCCTTGAAGACTTCCCCGAAGACCCGGTCGAAGCGGTCGAGGTGGCGTTCGTCCTTCACCAGCGCGGCGCGGCTCAGGTGGTAGAAGTCGTCCACGCTGAAGCCGGCCACGCCTTCCTTCATCGCCCGCAGCAGCGCCAGGTACTCCGTGATGGAGGCCGGCACGCCCGCGGCGCGCAGCGCGAGGATGAAGGGCGCGAACATCGGTTCAGCCGCCGCGCCGCCGCGCGAGGAAGGCCAGCCGCTCGAGCAGGTGCACGTCCTGCTCGTTCTTCAGCAGCGCGCCGTAGAGCGGCGGGATCGCGGTCCTGGAATCGGACGACCGCAGCGCCTCGGGCGGCATGTCCTCGATGGTCAGCAGCTTCAGCCAGTCGAGCAGTTCGGAGGTCGCGGGCTTCTTCTTCAGTTCGTTGACCTCGCGGATCTCGAAGAAGACGTTCAGTGCCTCGCGCAGCAATTCCCGGCGGATGTCGGGGTAGTGCGCGCGGACGATCATCTCCATCGTCTCGCGGTCGGGGAAGCGGATGTAGTGGAAGAAGCAGCGGCGCAGGAAGGCGTCCGGCAGTTCCTTCTCATTGTTGGAGGTGATGATCACCACCGGGCGGTGCCGTGCCTGCACCGTCTTGCGCGTCTCGTAGACGAAGAACTGCATGCGATCGAGTTCGAGCAGCAGGTCGTTCGGGAACTCGATGTCCGCCTTGTCGATCTCGTCGATCAGCAGGACGACGGGCTGTTCGGATTCGAAGGCGTCCCACAGCTTGCCGCGCACGATGTAGTTCGCGATGTCGTGCACGCGCGGGTCGCCGAGCTGGCCGTCGCGCAGGCGGGACACCGCGTCGTATTCGTAGAGGCCCTGCTGCGCCTTGGTGGTGGACTTGATGTGCCACTCGATCAGCGGGTAGCCGAGCGCCGTCGCGATCTCCTGCGCCAGCACGGTCTTGCCCGTGCCGGGCTCGCCCTTCACCAGCAGGGGGCGTTGCAGCGCGACGGCGGCATTGACCGCCACCTCCAGCTCGCGGGAAGCGACATAGGTTTCGGTGCCCTTGAACTGCGCCACGTTACGTCCCCGTGCAAAATCGGCCGCCAGGGTCGGGCCGGGCGGCCATTCGCGCAAGCCCGGACCCCTTCGTTTTGCACGCGGCCGCCCCACCAACCCCGCGTGCGGATGCGCCCGGCAATGATGCCGGGCCCATCAGTCGAGGACTTCGGCCGCCAGCCGGAACAAGGCGGCCGCGAAGGCGCGCATGTTGGCCTCCCGCCCCGCCATGCCGGTTTCCAGGGTGATCACCCGTTCCACCGGCCCGGACACGGCCAGGCAGCTATGCCCGGCGGCATCCCCGTAGCGGTTGCCGGACGGCCCCGCCGCGCCGGTTTCCGCGAAGCCCCAGTCGGCGACGAGGCGTTTCCGCAGCGTCCGCGCCAGCAGCAGCGCATAGGGCTCGGATGAGGAGCGCATCCCCGACATCTCGGCATCCGTGATGCCGAGCAGGGCGCTGCGCGCCGCCTTCGTGTAGATCACGCCCCCGCCCAGGAAATAGGCCGAGGCCCCCGGCACCGCGAGCAGCGCCGCCGAGATCAGCCCGCCGGCCGAGCTTTCGGCCACCGCAACCGTCTCGCCCCGGGCCTTCAGCCGGTCGGCGACCGCGCGGGCCGCCGGCAGCAATCCTTCCATCGGATCCTCCATTTCCGCGGCAGCCAAGCAGATCGCAACCGGCGCCACCAGCGGCTGTCAGTTCACACGTGCATTCCGGGCGCCGGATACCTACATTTCGCCGGCCGGGCATGCGGACGTCAGAACTCCGAGAGGTGGAGGGACTGTCATGACCGCCACTGGCTTCAGGCACCTTCCGTGGATCGCTGTCGGGACTCTCGCGGCCGTCGCCCTGGCGGTCGTGGCGACCGAGCGCGGCGAGCCCGTGAACGCCCTGTGGATCGTGGTCGCGGCGATCAGCACCTATCTGGTCGCCTACCGTTACTACGCGCTGTTCATCGCCGAGCGGGTCATGCAGATCGACCCCGCGCGCCCCACGCCCGCGGGCCGGCGCAATGACGGGCTCGATTACGTGCCGACCAACCGCTACGTGCTCTTCGGGCACCATTTCGCGGCCATCGCCGGGGCAGGGCCGCTGGTCGGGCCGGTGCTCGCGGCGCAGATGGGCTACCTGCCCGGGATGCTCTGGATCGTGGCCGGGGTGGTCCTGGCCGGCGCGGTGCAGGATTTCATGGTCCTGTTCGTGTCCATGCGGCGCGACGGCCGGTCCCTGGGCGAACTGGTGCGCGGGGAACTCGGCGACGTGCCGGGCGTCATCGCCCTGTTCGGCACCTTCATGATCATGGTGATCATCCTGGCGGTCCTGGCCCTGATCGTGGTCAAGGCGCTGGCCGAGAGCCCGTGGGGTACCTTCACCGTCGGCGCGACGATCCCCATCGCGATCTTCATGGGCATCTACCTGCGCTACGTCCGGCCCGGCGCGATCGGGGAAGTCTCGGTCATCGGCTTCGTGCTGCTCATGCTCGCCATCCTCGGCGGGCAGTGGGTGGCAGCCGACCCGGCCTGGGCGGCGGCCTTCACCTTCACCGGCACGCAGCTGTGCTGGCTGCTGATCGGCTACGGCTTCGTCGCCTCGATCCTGCCGGTCTGGCTGCTGCTCGCGCCGCGCGACTACCTTTCGACCTTTCTCAAGATCGGCACGATCATGGCGCTTGCCATCGGCATCGCCTTCGTCGCGCCGCGGCTCGAGATGCCCCCGGTGACGCGCTTCATCGACGGCACCGGCCCGGTGTGGTCGGGGTCGCTGTTTCCGTTCCTCTTCATCACCATCGCCTGTGGCTCGGTGTCGGGGTTCCACAGCCTGATCTCCTCCGGCACCACGCCGAAGCTGATCGGGACGGAAGCCGATGCACGCTTCATCGGCTATGGCGGGATGCTGATGGAAAGCTTCGTCGCCATCATGGCCCTGGTGGCGGCCTCGGTGATCCAGCCGGGCATCTATTTCACCATGAACAGCCCCGGCGCGGTGATCGGCACGACGGCCGAGACCGCCGCCGCCGCCGTCACGCAGATGGGCTTCCCGGTCACGGCGGCAGAGATCGCCCAGACGGCGCAGGATGTCGGCGAGGTCACCATCATCTCCCGCGTCGGCGGCGCGCCGACGCTGGCGGTGGGCATGGCGCACATCTTCGCCTCGGCCCTGGGCGGCAAGGCGATGATGGCCTTCTGGTACCACTTCGCCATCCTGTTCGAGGCATTGTTCATCCTGACGGCGGTGGATGCCGGCACGCGGGCGGGCCGCTTCATGTTGCAGGACCTGCTCGGCGTCTTCGTGCCGGCGATGAAGCGGACCGAGAGCTGGGCGTCGAACATCGTCGCGACGGCGCTCTGCGTCGGTGCCTGGGGGTATTTCCTCTACCAGGGCGTGACCGACCCGCTGGGCGGGGTGAACACGCTGTGGCCGCTGTTCGGCATCTCCAACCAGATGCTGGCGGCGGTGGCGCTGACGCTCTGCACGGTGGTGATCTTCCGCATGAAGCGTGAGAGGTATGCCTGGGTGACCATCCTGCCCACGATCTGGCTGGTCGCCTGCACGCTCACGGCCGGGCTGCAGAAGATCCTCCATACCGATCCGCGGATCGGGTTCCTCGCCCATGCAGCGCGGTTCCAGGATGCGGTCGCTGAGGGACGTGTGCTGGCGCCGGCGCGGGACATGGCGCAGATGCAGCAGGTGATCGTGAACGATTATGTCGATGCGGCGCTGGCGCTGGTGTTCGTCTGCGTCGTGGTCAGCATCATCGTCTTCGGCATCCGTTCCTGCTTCGAGGCCTATCGCAGCCAGGTCTGGACGGCGCGCGAAGTGGGCGGTCCCCGGCCGCAGGCGGTGGCGGCGCAATGAGCGACGGGAATGCGAGCGCCCGGCAAGGGCGCGTGACCAGGCTCTTCTCGTGCATCTGCGATGGTGCGCGGCTGATGGTGGGCGTGCCGCGCTATGAGGACTACGTCGCGCACATGGCCCGGATGCATCCGGGCGAGCCGCCGATGACCTATGAGGAGTTCTTCCGCAACCGCCAGGCCGCACGCTACGGCGCGTCGAAGATGGGCGGCATGCGCTGCTGCTGAATTGGGCCCCCTTGGTTCCCGAGAAAGGTTGAGGGGGGCGCGGGGGGAGAAGTTCCCTGCTCCCCCCGCCCTTTCTTCAGAGCCCCGCCTGCGACACGAACTTCGTGTTCAGGTAGGCCTCGATCGCCTCCGACCCGCCTTCCGAGCCGTAGCCGGAATCCTTCACCCCGCCGAACGGCACTTCCGGCAGCGCAAGGCCGAGATGGTTGATCGTCATCATCCCGCTCTCGACCTGCGACGCGATGGCGTTCGCCGTCTTGGCCGAGCGGGTGAAGGCGTAGGCCGCGAGCCCGTAGGGCAGGCGGTTCGCCTCGGTCACCACTTCGTCGAAGTCCTTGAAGCGGGAGATCATGGCCATCGGGCCGAAGGGCTCCTCGCTCATGGCGCGGGCCGTGAGCGGCACGTCGGTCATGACGGTCGGCTCGTAGAAGTAGCCCTTGTTGCCGAGGCGCTTGCCGCCGGTATGGACCTTGGCGCCCTTGGACTGCGCGTCCTGCACCAGGGTCTCGATCCAGGGCACGCGGCGGTCATGGGCGAGGGGGCCCATGGTGGTGCCCTCGGCGAGGCCGTCGCCGACCTTCACGCCCTTGGCATACTGGACGAACTTCTCGACGAAGCCGTCATAGTGCTTCTCCTGCACCAGGAAGCGCGTCGGCGAGACGCAGACCTGGCCGGCGTTGCGGAACTTGGCCCCCGCCAGCGTCTTCGCCGCGAGGTCGAGGTCCGCGTCGTCGAAGACGATCGCCGGCGCGTGGCCGCCGAGTTCCATCGTCACGCGCTTCATGTGCTGGCCGGCGAGGCCCGCCAGCAGCTTGCCCACCGGGGTCGAGCCGGTGAACGTCACCTTGCGGATGACGGGGTGCGCGATGAGGTATTCGCTGATCTCGGCCGGCACGCCGTAGACGAGGCCGACCACGCCCGGCGGCAGGCCGGCATCGACGAAGGCGCGGATGAGTTCAGCCGGGGAGGCCGGGGTCTCCTCCGGCGCCTTGACGATGATGGAGCAACCCGTGGTGACCGCGCCGCAGAGCTTGCGGACCACCTGGTTGATCGGGAAGTTCCAGGGCGTGAAGGCGGCGACGGGGCCGACCGGCTCCTTGATCACCAACTGGTAGATGCCCTCGCCGCGCGCGGGGATGACGCGGCCATAGGCGCGGCGGCCTTCCTCGGCGAACCAGTCGATGATGTCGGCGGCGGCCATCACCTCCATCTTCGCCTCGGGCAGCGGCTTGCCCTGCTCCAGGGTCATCAGCCGCGCGGTCGCGTCGGCGCGGGAGCGGAATATCTCGGCGGCCTTGCGCATCAACTTGTAGCGTTCGAAGGCCGGAACCTTCTTCCACACCGCGAAGCCCTTGTCGGCGGCGGCCAGCGCCTCGTCGAGGTCGGCCTTCTCGGCATGGGCGACGGTGCCGATCACCTCCTCGGTGGCTGGGTTCAGCACGTTGATGGTCTTGCCGGAGCGGGCCGCGCGCCACTCCCCGTTCACGTGCAGCTGGACGTTCGGATAGGACATCGGCGAATTCCTCCAGGTCAGGTGTGAACCCACCCTAGCCCCGCGGCCGACACCGGGCCAGACGGGGTGCCTTGCCCGGACGGCATGGCTGGCCGATCCTTCATGGAAAGTCCGGCGCAACCGTCGCCGGACCGGAGGAACCGCCATGATCCGTTCGACCCGCCGCGCCCTGCTCGGCGCGGGCGCCGTCCTTGCCGCGCCGGGGGTGTTGCGCGCGCAATCCACCTATCCGAGCCGCCCCGTCACCGTGATCGTGCCCAACCCGCCGGGCGGCGGCACGGATTTCGCGGCGCGACTCTACCAGGAAGGCCTGCAGGCGGCGCTCGGCCAGCCCGTGGTGATCGAGAACCGCCCGGGGGCCAACGGCAACATCGCCATCAACGCCGTCGCGCGCGCGGCGCCGGACGGGCACACGCTGCTGCTGCAGTACAACGGCTACCACGCCGGCAATCCGGCGATGATGCAGGGCCTGACCTGGGACCCGATCCGCGACCTCTCCATCGTCGGCATGGCGACCATGGCGCCACATGTGATCCTGGCGGCACCCAACGTGCCGGCGAACAACCTGCAGGAGTTCATCGCCCATGCGCGGGCCAATCCGGGGAAGCTGAACTATGCCTCCTCCGGCAACGGCTCGATCCAGCACATCGGCGGCGTGCTCTTTGCCCGGGCGATCGGGGCGGAGATGGTCCACGTCCCCTATCGGGGCGCCTCCCCGGCCTTGCAGGACGTGGCAGGCGGGCGCGTCGAGATGTTCATCACCACCCCATCCTCCGCCGTGGCGCTGATCCAGTCCGGCCGGGTCAAGGCGCTGGCCTTGGCGAGCGCCCGCCGCGCCGCCGGCCTGCCGGAGGTGCCCACCACCGCCGAGGCCGGCCTGCCCGGCTTCACCCTCGACGCCTGGTTCGCCTTCGCCGCGCCGGCGGCGACACCCCGCCCGGTCCAGGACCGGCTGAACGCCACGCTGCGCGCCCTGGCCGAAACGCCCGGCATACGCCAGCGCGCCGAGCAGGGCGGCGCCAGCACGGCGGCCATGACGCTCGAGGAACTGGACATCCTGGCGCGGCGGGAGGTGGCGGAACTCGGCGCCGTGATCCGCTCCGCCGGCATCACCATCGAGTGATCGAGCCCGGCCGCACCCCGCGATCCGTCGTGGTGCGGCGCAGCGGCGGCCGCTAGGATGACGCCATGATCCTTTCCGTCTCGCCGCCCCGGTTCCTCCTGCTGGCTGCGGCCCTGCTCTCCGCATGTGCCGCCGCCGAGGGGGGAAGGGCAGGGGAGTCCGGGTTCGCGCCTTCCCCCAGCAACGCCTTCGGAGCCTATCTGGCGGGGCGCTTCGCCACCTCGGAATCCGATACGCAGGTGGCAGCGGACAGCCTCCTCGCGGCGCTGCGCGCGGATCCGGACCAGCCCGAGGTGATCCAGCGGGCCTTCATCGCAACATTGCTCGATGGCCGGCCCGAGGCCGTGCGGCTGGCGCGCCGCCTGCCGGACAATCCGCTCGCGGCCATGCTGATCGCGGGGACGGAGGCGCAGGCCGGGCGCTGGGACCGCGCCGAGGCGCGCATCCGCAGCCTGCCGCGCCAGGGTGCCTCCCAACTGCTGCAGCCCATGCTGCTGGCCTGGGCGATGCACGGGAAGGGCCAGACGGACGCCGCCGTGGCGTTGCTGCGCCCGCTTGCGGAAAGCGGCCGGCTGCGCACGCTCTATGCGCTTCACGCGGCGTTGATCTGCGACCTCTCCGGCCGCGCACGGGAGGCGGAGCGCTTCGTGCGCATCGCCATCGGCGACAACCAGCCGCACACGCTGCGCCTGGTGCAGATTGCTGCCGGCATCCTCGCCCGCGGCGGCAAGGAGAACGAGGCCGAGCGGCTGGTCGAGGCGCTCTCGCGCGCCCAGGACGACCTCGCCCTTGGCATGGGCGAGCGCGGGCTGCGGCAGATGATGACGACCCGCGCCGTGGCCTCGCCGGTCGAAGGCATGGCGGAGGCGCATCTTGCCCTTGCCGGCGCCCTGCGCGGGCAGGGCGCGGCCGAGTTCTCGCTGGCGCTGACGCGGCTTGCGCTGCGGCTGCGGCCTGGCTTCGCGCCCGCGCTGCTGCTCGCCGCCGATGCACTGTCGGACGAGAACCAGCATGAGGCCGCGCTGGCACAGCTCAATCAGATCCCGGCCGACGACCCGCTCGCCGGCATGGTGGGGTTGCGGCGCGCCGCGACGCTTGACCGGCTCGACCGCCCGGAGGAGGCGGCGGCCGAATTCCGACGGGTCGCCGCCGCCTTCCCCGGCGCATCGCAGCCCCATGCGCGGCTCGGCGACATGCTGCGCGCCCGCCAGCGCTGGGCGGAATCCGCGGCGGCCTATGACGAGGCGATCCGCCGCGTGCCGGCGCCGACGGCGGCGAACTGGCCGCTCTTCTACGCCCGTGGCATCGCGCTGGAGCGCGCCGGGCGCTGGCCGGACGCTCAGGCGGATTTCCGCCGTGCGCTCGAACTCAGCCCCGAGCAGCCCAGCGTGCTGAACTACCTGGGCTACACCTGGGTGGACCGCGGCGAGCACCTGGCCGAGGCTCGCCGGATGCTGGAACGCGCCGTGGCGTTGCGCCCGCAGGACGGCAACGTCGCCGACAGCCTCGGCTGGGCGCTGTACAAGATGGGCGACATCCCCGGCGCGGTCCGCTGGCTGGAGCGCGCGGTCGAGTTGGAGCCGCGCAACAGCGTGATCAACGACCACCTCGGGGACGTCTACTGGGTCGCGGGGCGCCAGCGGGAGGCGCAGTTCCAGTGGCGCCGCGCCCTGGCGCTCGGCCCGGAGGGCGAGGAGGGGCCGCGGATCGAGGCCAAGATCCGCAGCGGCCTGCCGGCCAACCCGGTGGCGGAGAACCGCCGCTGACCACGCCGCGCCGGGAGGCGGCGCCCGCCAAGGTCAACCTGCACCTGCATGTGACCGGCCGGCGCGCCGATGGCTACCACACGCTCGACAGCCTGGTGGTCTTCGCCGGGGCCGCGGACGCGGTGCTGGCGGCGCCGGCGGAGGGGCTGGGCCTGACGCTGTCCGGCCAGGAGGCGGGCCTCCTGGCGGCCGAGCCCGACAACCTGGTGCTGCGCGCCGCGCGGGCGCTGTCCGTGGCTGCCGGGGTTCCACTGCGGGCAGCGCTGGCGCTGGAGAAACGCCTTCCGGTCGCATCAGGGATCGGCGGCGGCAGCGCGGATGCAGCGGCGGCGCTGCGGGCGCTGAACGTGCTGTGGGGCCTCGGCTGGACCGAGGCGCGACTGGCCGAGGTGGCGCTGCCCCTCGGTGCCGACATCCCGGCCTGCATCGCATCCCGCCCCTGCCGCATGGGTGGGATCGGGGAGGTGCTGGCGCCCGCGCCGCGCCTGCCGGGCTGCGGCCTCGTTCTGGCGAATCCGCGCATCGCGTTGGCGACACCGGCCGTGTTCAAGGCGCGGCATGGCGACTTCTCGGCACCTGCGGTGCTGCCCGATGCCTGGCCGAATGCGGCGGCGATGGCGCGCGACCTGGCGTCGCTGCGAAACGACCTCGAGCCGCCGGCGATGGCGCTTTGCCCTGCGGTGGCCGAGGTGCTCGTTGCAATCCGGGCCCTGCCGGGCTGCCTGCTCGCGCGCATGAGCGGTTCGGGCGCGACCTGCTTCGGGCTGTTCGCCGACCCGGCCGCGGCCGCCCAGGGCGCCGCCCTGTTGCCCGCGGCGTGGTGGCGCTGGGGTGGGGGGCTTCACGGAGCGGGGGAGGGAGGGGTATGAGGCGAGGCGGCTGGGGCGTAGCCAAGCGGTAAGGCAGCGGTTTTTGGTACCGCCATTCCCAGGTTCGAATCCTGGCGCCCCAACCACGCAGTCATGGTGTCGCAGACGATTTCCCGGTCTGCGCACCCAGCCCGCGAAAGGCCCGCCTTTCCGGCCAGACACGCGAGGGCATCGCGCCTAGCCCGGACAGGGGACCTCGCCGGATCACGCCGCCGGGCCGCTTGCACGCGATAGGTCGACGGGGCGATCGGCCGGACCTTGCAGATCGGCTCGACCCCGTACGCACCGTGATGATCATCGATAAAGCCGATCATAGCTTGAGCCGGCGGTCGAGATCCGCCTGGGCGAAATACGCCGACGCCCTGCGCAGGATCTCGTTCGCCTGCCGTAGCTCGCGGTTCTCGCGCTCCAGAGCCTTGAGCCGGGCCGCCATCTCCGTCGTCGGCCCAGGCTTGCGGACGGTGTCACGCTCCGCCTGCTTCACCCACTCGTTCAGCGTCTGGCCCGTGCAGCGATCTTGGCCGCGATCGACAGGATCGTCGCCCAGCGCGACGGGTGCTGCGCCTCGTGGTCCAGCACCATCCGCACCGCACGCTCGCGAACCTCAGGCGAATACTTGTTCGTTGTCTCGCTCGGCGTCGCTCACGCCTCTCGGGAGTTGGAGCTTCCGACGAACCCGGGACGGTTCAAGGCGCTGCCGCATCCCAGATCATCGGCAGCTTCGTCAAGCAACGCCGAAACCGAGCATGGACACGGTAAGCCGGTGTTAAGTGCGGCTTCCTATTGTGCGCCCGGCGTGGCTCCGGAGGCCGCATTGACACGCCTCCAAAAGGGATGAGCAGCATGGATAAGCAGCAGATCTGGGATCAGGTGCGTTCGCAAGCCGTTGCGACGCCTGCGATCTACGGAGCCGTCGATTTCGATGCCGTGCCAGAGCGCTTTGCCGGCGCTCCCGGTGATCCGAATGAACTGCGATCGGCGAGCGAAGCGGAGCGTGCACAGCTGCTCGGCGATGACGGCCTGATGACGCTCATCCGCGCCTACACCTTCATGGGCGATCGTTTGGCAGACCCTTATGTCGCTCTGATGCCGGAATACGGCTTCAAGCGGCTGATCGGCATGGTCGACGAAGCCTGCAGACACGGCATTGATTCCGTTGCCGATGCCCCGCCGGAACTGCGCAACTTCATCGCGGCGATGGAAACCGTGCCCGCCTGGCTGGACATGGCGATGGTCGAGGAAGGCGCGCGCATTGAGCGTGCGGCCATGGCGATCATGAGCCCCATTGCCATCCGCGCCGCCTTCATCGCAACCTTCATGAACCGATATGCTGCGCTCCCGATGGCGCTGACCGGGACACTCTCGAATGCGACCGCAGCCAGGCGCGTCAAGGAGACCGCGACGTTCTTCGCGACCTCGGTGCTGCCCGGCGCGCTTGCTCGTGACGGCGAGGGCTTCCGTGCGGCGGCGATGGTTCGCCTGATGCATTCGATGGTGCGCTTCAACGTCATGCGCAAAGGTCGCTGGGATGCCTCGGTCTACGGCATCCCGATCCCGCAGGTCGATCAGATGCCTGCCGGTCTCATAGCGGTCACCATGATGGCAGCCGACGTGCTGCGCCAGGGCCGGAGCGAATTCACCGCGCAGGAACGCGCCCGTGTCGAACTCAGCCGCTACCGTTGCTACCTGCTCGGCTTGCCCGAGGCTCTTCTGGCGACGACGCCAAAGGAGATCGTGACGCTCATGGCCGCGAGCCTGGCGACACTGCGTTCGGGTTTTGATGACGAGACCTGCGGCAATCTGCTGCGCGCGACGCTCGGCGCCTATCTCCCGCCGGATAATTCCCTCCCGTCCCGCGTCTTCGACCGTGTGGAGAAAGGGTTCTCGAAGGTGTTCTTCGTCAAGAACTATGCGGGTGGGGATGCAGCGAAAGCTGCAAGCATGGGAGTGGTTCCCAATACGCTGGACAAGGTCTGCTACGGCATCGCCGCGGCGGTGGCCGGCAGCCGCCTGCTGGCCTACAGGCTGGGGATGAACATACCGGTGCTTGCAGCTGCGCTCGACCGACGTCTCGTCGCGATCATCGGCAAGCAGCTTGCGTCCTGGGGACATGCCCATTTCACGACCGATGCAGCCGCCTATCGGCCAAGCGCACCCTAGAACTACTTTGGCAGAAGATGTGCTGGGCTGATCGACTTCGGATTTCCTTGGCCTGCGTTGCGTGATTCATGAGGGCTCGGCTTCGGGGAGCCGATCATGGTGAGAGAGGCGGTTGGCACGGGCTGGCAGGCCGAACTGGAGCGTTGGCTCGCGCCCTTTCCCGTCAGGCTCGGGCACAAGGCGCGGCAGCGGATGTGCCCGCTCTACGTCGCCGGCCTCACCGTTGAGCGGCGTCGAAGTATACGACGGCTGATGCGCAGGATCGTCCGCGACGCTCGGCGTTCACGCCCCAGAGGTGACCGAGGATATGCGCATCGCGGTGCGCCTGGGGCGGGGGTTGGGCGCACTCGATGCTGAGCCGGCAACGCCGCGATTGCGCGACAAACAGGCGTCACCGTTTCCGGAGAATTTCAGTCTCCGATTCCCATTGCTGCAGCAGAAGGCAACGTGGGCTGAAATTCTCTGCGGACCGTCTCCGCGAACCAGCACGCCGCTGGCTCCGTGCTGTCCATCTTCAGCCGGCGATCAGATGGATACCACCGTAGAGGCAGTGACGCCCCGCCTTCAGGGCTTGGTGAATTTCAGAACAAACTCGTCCTTTGGCTGTGGCGGCTCAGGGGTGTTCCGATCGCGCGGGTCGTTCGGATTGCGCAGGAAATCGCCCTCTTCGACCAAGCGGAAGCCTGCGGTCTCCACCTCGCGGCGGAGAAACGCTTCCTCGATGCGGTGCAGCGTACCGGATTCCGAAATGCCTGTTCCGGGGCGACCGGAATGGTCGGCGATGACGTAGTGCCCGCCGGACCGCAGCGCACGGAACACGGCGGCATTCATGGCCGCGCGATCGACGCCGAGATGGCCGAGGTCGTGATAGTTGAACATCAGCGTCACGAGATCGAGGCGCGCATCGCTCAGCTCGGGCGGAATGGGATCCTCGAAGGGGCGGGACACCGCGATGATGGGTGCCGCGGCGACGCCTGCGGCACGGAGCCGCGCGTCGCGCTCGGCCAGGGCGACGGGGGAAGGCCGCGGCGGACCCGATGGCGCGGCCGCGGACGGGACATCCGGGCGGCTGTTGCCTTCCGGCGCCGGCGGTGGGGTCGCCGGGCGGGCGGCACCGGCCGGACGGCTCTGCCCGTAGACGATGCCCGTGGGTCCGATGGCGCGCGCCAGCAGCTCCGTGGTGTAGCCTCCGGCGGCGCTGAGATCGAGCGCAGTGATGCCCGGCCGGATGCCGATGAAGGCCAACATCGCCTGGGGCCTGCGTCGCACATCGTTGGTGCGATCTGCGGGCGTGCGATCCGGGCTGGCCAGGATCTGCGCGGTGAATTCGGACGTGATCGGCTCCGCGTTGCGGGATTGCGCGGCCGCCGCTCCAATCACTGCGGGGCATATTGCCCCCGTCATGGACGTCAGGACATTCCTGCGCGTGATCATGGCGAGATCCTCCGGAAGCGGCGGCAGGCAGCCGCCCGCGCAAGGCTAGGCCGAGAGCCGTGCCCGCGCCAGCACCGCGCCCGCCTGGCGATCAGGCTGGAGGAAGGGACGACGCGGGTGGAAGCGCCCGATCCCTGCCATGCTCTACCGAGGATGCATGTCGGCAGCGAGAACCTAGCCATCCGACACCGGCTGACGGTCGATATTGTCGCGCATCGCGTCCAGGTTCCTTGGGCGGAAAATCGGTATCATCGCGACATCCTCGACCACGATACGCATCGCCTGCTGAAGCATGGGTTCGCGCGCTTGGGGTTCGATCTCGCTCTGGGCGCGCTCGAACAGTGCGTCGAGCTCAGGGTTGCTGCAGCGGCCGCGGCTGCTGTTGCCCCAGTCGTTGGCGCCGCCATGGGTCGCGGCATTGGCGATCGGCGGCATGTTGGGATCGCCGAATTCGTACCGGTCTTGCAGGAGGAACACTGGCCGCAGAAATTGGCGGCGAAGAACGCGAAGCATTCTGTCGTCTTGCGCAGAGTGCTGATGCCTTCGCCGACCACGATCGTCGCGCCCGTTCCGAGGTGCGAGCCACGCGCCCGCACGCTGTCCAAATCCGGCGCGATGTCGAAATCTCCGACCGGCAAGCAGCGCATCGGACGGGCCACCGGTGGAGACGCCTTGAACACCTTGGCCCGCTATCCTTGTGAACGGGGCGATGCGTGCCTTGATGGCGCCCTCGGCTCCGGCGTGATGCTTCGGTCGGGCCGAGAGCTTGCGATAGCCTATCCGCGCGCAACTCGCGTTTCAGCGTCTGCCGCGAGACCAATGTGCCGGGACGATCGCTTCTAGCGGAGCGGTGGCGAGTACATGAGGCCGCCCTGGTCCCAGAGCCGGTTCAGGCCTCGCGCCAGGCCATAGGGCGCGGCGTTGCGCCCCCACATCTCCCCGTAGTTGCCGACAGCCTTGATCGCGTTCGCCGCCCAGCGGCGATCGAGACCCATGCTCGGCCCGATATCGCCCTCGCCCAGCAGGCGCCGCACGTCGGACGATGCACCCGGGCCGGGGTTGTCGGCCGTCGCGGCGGTCACGCCCTGCTGTTCCGCCCAGACCAGGGCGAACTGCGTCCAGCGCACCACGTCCAGCCACTGGTCATCGCCCTTGCGGATCCAGGCGCCCAGCGGCTCCATGGTGATGTTCTCGGGCAGCAGCAGGAAATCGTCCGGGTTGGACTGCGACATGCGGAAGCCGGAGAGACCGGTCATGTCGCGCGTATAGACGTCGCAGCGCCCGGCCAGGAACGCCCGGATGATCTCGTTCGGGTCATCGATGAGGATGGGCTGGAAGGTCAGCCGGTTGGCCCGGAACCATTCCTGCAGGATGACCTCGGTGGTGGATCCCGGCGGAACGCAGATGGTCGCGCCGTCCAGCTGGTTCAGCCGCGTGACGCCGAGCGAACGCCGCACCAGGAAGCCCTGCCCGCTGAAGTAGTTCGCGGCGGCGAACACCAGGCCGAGCTGGGTCTCGCGCGTGGTGGTCCAGGTCGTGCTGCCGAACAGGACATCGATGTCGCCGCTCTGCACCGCGGGGAACCGGGTCAGCCCCGTGACCGGGCGAATATTGGCCTTCTCGGGATCGCCCAGCACGGCGGCGGCCAGCGCGCGACAGGAGTCGACGTCCATCCCGCGCCAGACCCCGCGGCTGTCCGGGAGCGAGAAGGGAGGGTTGTTCGACTGCACGCCGCAGACGACGCTGCCGCGGCTACGGATCGCGGCCAGGGTCGGCGACCCCTGCGCATGGGCACCGTCACCGGCAGGCAGTCCGATGCTCGCGAGCACGCCGAGCCCCAGGACCGCCATGCAGCGCCGGCCCCATCCAGCCACGACGCGAAGCGCAGTTCCAGCGGATGTCGAGCGGGCCGGGACGTTCATCGGTCATATGCTCCCACGGGGCAGGTGGCATCACCCTCGGTTACGTTACGCGCCTCGGCCTGGGAGCGGAAGCGGGGCCAGTCGAGCAGTTCGCACTCGAGCGTGGCGAAGAACGCCTCGGCCATCGCCTTGTCATAGGCGTCGCCGACCGACCCGGTCCACCGGCGGCGCCGGCTTCGCGGCATCGCATCCCGAACGCATCCTGCACGTGCCGGACGAGTGCGCGCCGACGACCAGGCGTCACGCTTTCTTTGCCAGCACATCCTGTAGCATCGCCTTGTCCAGCTTGCTCTGGCCACGAGCTTCCCCGGCTTCGTGTTCTCATCCTCGGTCAGCGTGGCGACGAGGCCCTTGGTGGTCAGACCTGACGTTCAGATGCGTTCGTTGGCGGCCCAGTGCCACAGCATGAGTTCGTCGATACGGCTGTTGGGCCAAGGCTTTCCACGTCGAGATCGGCACGCACGACCTTCGCGCCCGCATCGAGGAAGTGCTCGGCACAGGCACGACCGAGCCCTTGTGCAGCACCGGTCACGACGGCAACTTTTCCGGACAGCCTCGTGGAAGACCTCGCAGTTCAGTAGACGACGGTCTCGTGCAGCGGTGTGCCCGACCGGATGCGGGCGTGACCGAGCGGGCTCAGGTCCAGGGATTGATAGGCGCCGTGCAGGATCCACTCGGCGACGCCCCGGCCGGTCGCAGGTGCGTGCTGGACGCCGTGGCCGGAGAATCCGGTCGCCAGGATCAGGTTCGGCAATGCGTCGTGCGGGCCGATGACCCCGTTGTGGTCCAGCGTGTTCATCTCGTAGTGCCCGGCCCAGGCGCGTTCGACGCGAAGCTGCTCGAGTGCAGGAATACGGTGTGCCAGAGCAGGCCACAGCAGCGCCTCCAGCAACTCATGTGCAGGCTCGAAGTCGCCTGTTGCATCGGGGTCGGCGTCGGCAGGCGGAGCGATGCCGGTGATGAAGCCTTCGCCTTCGGGCCGGATCCAGAACCCCGACGTGTCGAACACCATGGGCACGCCGCGTCCATCGAGGGGCGCGCGGATGCTGAATACGGTCCGCTTGCGAGGTTCCACGGGAAGGTCGAGCCCGAAGCGTCGCATCAAGGCACCGGAAGATGGTCCGGCCGCGTTGACGCACCAATCGGCCGGGATGCTTGTGCCGTCCGACAGGCGCACGATGGTCACGCGACCATTGGCGGTGTCGATGCCCGTCGCCTCTGCCTCGATATACTCGACGTCATGCTGCCGCGCCCCGCGGCGGACGAGTTGCAGCAGTGACCAGGCGTCGAACCAGCCTTCGTTTCGGACGCCATAGGTGGCGACGCCAAGCCCTTCTAGGTTCAACCAAGGGAAGCGCGTGAGCGCATCCGAGGGTGTCAGAAGGTCCACTTCGGCGCCCGCCTGCCTCTGCATGGCGACGCCTTCCTTCCAGAGCGGCGCGACATCGGGCGTGCCAAGGATCAGGTACCCCCTTTCGACAAATCCTATATCGGCGTCATCACCGAAGCGCCGCTTGATGCTGCGCAGGAACTCGGTACCGAAAAGGCTCATCCGGACGTTCACGGGGCAGCCGAATTGTGAGCGGATCGAGGCCGCCGAGAGCGCCGTCGAAGACCTGGCGTAGGTGGGGTCGCGCTCGACCACCCGGATGCGGCCCATGAAGCCCAACTCCCGCAGGAACAGGGCTGTGCAGGATCCGACAATGGCACCGCCGATGATCACGACGGTCTCTGTGCTGGACATGGATGGAAGCACCGTTGTTGGGAGCCGTTGCGCAGGCTGGTCTGTTACTCCAGTTCCAGGTGCTGCTTGCGGCGGATGAAGGGCGAGTAGACCGGCACGCCGGGAATGATCCGCCCAGCCGTACTACAGCACCACCAGGTCAGTCCGGTCGAGCCTCTCCAGCTCCTGCGCCACATGGGGATGCAGCGTGCCATATGACGCGACGGGATTCTCCGGTTCAGTCGATCACAGGGCCAGATTCCCGCACCGGGACCCCCAAAAGGCGACCTGCCGCGCCACGGAGGCGTCCGTCTCGCTCGGCGTCATATCCGCGAAGCGGTCGAATCCTGCGCGGGCGATCCGCGCGTTGATCTCCGGTGCGCCCAGCGCGGCGCGCAGCTTGCGGTCGGCATCTTCCGAAACGCCTCAGGGTGCCACGATGCCATACCAGACACCGGTCTCGCCGTACTTGACCTGCCTCCCGTCTCTCCACCTGGCCCTGAACCGGCATTTTCCAGCTCACGGCAATCCAGGAAAGGGGGGGCAGGTCACTATTCGGTCTGCATGGGCCGCATGCCGCTAGCCAATCTCACCAAGTTCGCCGATGGCTTGTTGCCTATCCCGGTGGATGACGGGCGATTGGCGCAAGGGCAAGCTCCGTCCATTCCTTGTTCTCCTCAACTGCAGAAGATGGAAACGATGCGCGGTATGGTCGTTGCGGCGCAGCCTGAAGCCTCGGAGGCTGGTGTCCTCGCCTTGCGCAAGGGCGGCAATGCCATTGACGCCGCCATTGCTGCGGCCTTCGTGCAAGGGGTGGTGGACCCGTTGATGACGGGCATCGCCGGCTACGGCAGCATGCAAATCCACATGCCCCGGCGCGGCGTGCATCAGCATCTCACCTTCTACGCCCGCGCGCCGATGGCGGCGCGCGAGGACATGTGGGCGGATGCCGTGGTCGGCCAGTCCCGCGACGGCTTCGTCTATCTGGTCAAGGACCATGCCAACGAGATCGGCTACCTGGCGCCTGGCACGCCGGGAAACCTGCGGGGCTACACGGACGCCTTGCGCGATTTCGGCACGATGGAATTGGCGGACGTGCTGCGGCCGGCGATCGATCTGGCGCGCGACGGCTTCATGGTCCGCCCCTACGTCCACTACTACTGGACCTTGGACCAGCGCAGTTCCGGGATGCTCAACCCGATCGATTATCTGCGTTTCAGCCGGACGGGCCGCGAGACCTACTGCACGCCGGACGGCGCGCCGAAGAAGCCCGGGCAGATCGTGAAGAATCCCGACATGGCGCGCTCACTCGAGCGAATTGCGCGGGGCGGGCCCGAGATCTTCTATGGCGGTGAGATGGCCGAGGAGATCGTCGCCGACTTCCGGCGCCATGGTGGCCTGCTTTCGATCGAGGATCTTCGCGGCTATCAGTGCCGCCGCTCGGACCCTGTCTGGGGCAGCTACCGGGGGTATCCGGTCGCGACGCTCGCTCCACCGGGCGGCGGCGTCAGCCTGCTGCAGATCCTGCATGTCCTCGAGCGCTTCGACCTCGCCGCGCTGGATCACAATGGCGCCGAGCATCTGCGGATCCTTGCCGAGGCGATGAAGCAGGCGGCGCTCGACAAGGACGCACATGTGGGGGATCCGGAATTCGTCGATGTCCCGCTCGACATGCTCCTGTCGAAGCAGCGTGCGGGCGGGATCGCCGATCGCATCCGCGCCGGGGTGAAGGTCCATGTGCCCCGCATGCCCTTCGAGCCGCAGGACACCACCCACGTCACCGTCATGGACGAGGAAGGCAACGCCGTCTCCCTGACCCATACGCTCGGCAATCCATCCGGTGTCATCACGGACGGGTTGGGATTCATGTACAATGGGCTGATGAACGGCTTCGATCCGCGGCCGGGCCGGGCGGGATCGATCGCACCAGGCAAGGGCCGCACCAGTTCGCAATGCCCGACCATCGTCTTCGACCGGGATGGCCGGCCGCGCATCGTCCTCGGCGCACCCGGCGCCACCGCCATCGTGCCGGCGCTGGCCCAGACGATCAGCAACATCCTGGACTTCGGGATGACGACGTTCGAGGCAGTCGCCGCGCCACGCATCTCCGTCAACAGCGACACGATCGATGTCTCCAACCGCATCCCGCGCTATGTCACCGGCGCGTTGGAGGCGCAGGGCTACCCCGTCGCCCGTTCCTACATGAGCTACGCCTTCGCCGCCGTGCATGCCATCGGCGTCGTCGATGGCCGGATGTCCGGCGGGGCGGACCCGCAACGTGATGGCGTCGCCTTGTCGGCGTGACGTATCAATCCCCTTGAACATGCCGGCCACGTGCCGAGGCTCGAAGAAGGAAGGTCCGATGCTGAGACGAGACTTCACTGCCACCATGGCCGCGGCCGCCGGCGCCTCGTTGCTCGGTAGCCGCCCCGCGAAAGCGGCCGCCGCGCTCGAAATCGGCCTTGGTGGTGCCTTCACGACCATCGACCCGCATTTCTTCCACGCGACACCGAACCACACCGTCGCCATGCACATGTTCGAGCGCCTGGTCGATCGCGAGGCTGATGGCCGCCTGGTGCCGCGCCTGGCCGAGAGCTGGACCCTGGTCGGCCCGACGCTGTGGGAGATGAAGCTGCGTCCCGGTGTGCGCTTCCACGACGGCAGCCCCTTCACCAGCGACGACGTGGCCTTCACCTTCCAGCGTGCGCCCAATGTGCCGAATAGCCCGGGTGGCTTCGGCACCTTCCTGCGCACGGTCAGCCGGCTCGAGGTCGTCGATCCCCTGACGATCCGCATCCACACGCACCAGCCGGCGCCGGACCTGCTGCTGAACCTGACCTATATCGGCATCCTCTCCCGAAGGACGGGGGAAGGTGCCTCCACCGCCGACTACAATTCCGGCAAGGCCGCGATCGGCACCGGACCTTATCGCTTCGTCTCCTTCACTCCGGGCAACCGCGTCGAACTGGAACGCCATGACGGCTGGTGGGGCCCGGCCCCGGCCTGGGAGAAGGTCACGCTGCGGTTGCTTGCCAACCCCGCGGCACGCACCGCGGCGCTTCTATCCGGTGATGTGCAGGTGATCGACACACCGTCGGTCAGCGACCTCGCGCGGCTGCGCGAGGATCCGAGGATCTCGGTCTCCTCCGTGCCGGGCATCCGCTTCATGTATGTCGTGCCGGACTTGTCGCGTGAGGGGGAGAGCCCGCACGTCCTGAGCAACAGCGGCCAGCCCCTGCCGCGCAACCCCTTCCGCGACCGCCGTGTGCGGGAGGCGCTCTCGCTCGCGGTCCAGCGCACCGCGCTGGCCGAACGCGTCATGCTGAACACCGCTGCGCCCACTGGTCAGTGGATGCCGCAGGGCAGCTACTCCTACGCGCCGAGTGTCGGCATCCCGGATTTCAACATCGACCGGGCGCGCCAGTTGCTCGCCGAGGCGGGACTGCCGGACGGCTTCCGCCTGACCATGCATTCCCCCAACGACCGCTATCCGAACGACGCGCGCCTCGCCCAGGCTGTCGCGCAGATGTGGAGCCGGATCGGCGTGCGCACCTCGGTCGAGGCCTTGCCCTGGAGCAATTTCTACGGTCGGGGAATCCGCCAGGAATACTCCATGGCACTCTGGGGCTGGGGCAGCCCGACCTTCGAGGCCGGCTACATGCTGACCAACTGCCTTGCGACCTTCGACCGCGAACGCAACCGAGGTCCATACAACTATGGGCGCTATTCGAACCCTGATCTCGATCAGATGATCTTCTCGTCCGTACAGGAGATGGATCAGGCGAAGCGGGAACAGCTGCTGATCGCAGCAGTCGAGCGCGCGACCTCGGATGTGCCGGTGATCCCGCTGCTGATGCTGGAGAACCTCTGGGCGACCCATCGCAGCGTCACCATCTCGCCGCGGCGGGACGAGCGTACCTATGCGCCGGACATTCGCCCGGCCTGACGTATCGACCGGCGGTGCGAGATGCGTCGCGCCAGCATCGCCGCCTGTCGCCGGCCATGGCCGGCGATGAGCGCAGCGAGTTCGGAGGCCGCCGCCGACCGCGGCTGCCAGCTCGGGAACAGAAGGCCATAGGCTAGCGCGATCGCCGGGCGGAAGCGGCGCATGACGAAGCCGGTGGCACCGCTGGATTGCGCCACGAAGGGATCGGCCAATGCCACACCGAGCCCGGCGGCCGCGAGTTCGCAGGCCACCGCGCCGCTCGGGGCGACGAAGCGTATCCGCAGCTTGCGCGGCTCCGCACGGAACAGCTGGTCCACCTGCTGACTCAGCATCGATCGCGGATGCGTCGCCACCAGGTCATGCCGGACGAGTTCCGCCGGGGTGATCACCGCCTCCGTAGCCAGCGGGTGGCCGTGCGGCATTACCACCACCGCTTCCGTGCGGCAGAATTCTTCCACCTCCAGCGCCGGATGCACGAGCGGCATCACGGTGATGCCGAGGTCGAAGGCCTCCTGCCCGACCCAGCTTTCGATATCGAGGCGCACACGCACATCGATGGATGCGCTGAAGGCCGGGTTCCGCCGCGCCATGGCGAGCAGCGCCGGCGTCATCAGCGCGCGAACCATGTGCGGCGCGGCGAGCACGCGCACATGATCGGCCTGGCGGCCTGAACGCAATTCCTCGGCCAGGCGCTGCAGCCCGTCATGGCCGGCGAGGACGCGCTCGGCCTGGCGGTGGAAGCGCACGCCCTCCGGCGTCAGGGACAGGCGGCGATTGTGGCGGCTGAAGAGGGCCAGGCCCAGCTCCGCCTCGAGCCCGGCGAGCAGGCGCCCGACCTGGGGCGGCGTGCGGCCCAGCCGTTCGGCCGCCTGCGCGACCGAACCGCCCTCGACGAAGGCCCGCAGGGCCTCCAGTGCGCGCTGATTGATCACCTTTTACCTGCGAAGAACGCACGGAATGCACCTGATTATGCATTTGACGCAGCGAAGGGCCAGCCATTCACTCGGCGCCTTCCCCGCCGAGGACCGAGGACCATGCCGGACAGCGATCTCGACAGCCCCGCCTGGGTCGTGCCGCCCGGCGCCTATCTGAAGACGCGCGAAGCGCCCTTCGCGCGGCCCGCGAAGCCACTCTCGCGCTATCTTGCGATGCGCGACGGCTGCCGCATCGCCATCGACGCCTGGTTGCCGGAGGGTGCGACCGGCCCGGTGCCGACGGTGATGATCGTCACCCCCTATTACCGGCGCTTCCGTCTGTGCGAAGGCGGCAGCGGCGATGCGACGCCGAATGCAGGCAAGTTCATCGACGTGCTGGTGCCGCGCGGCTACGCGGTGGTGGTGGTCGATGTGCGCGGCACGGGCGCGAGCTTCGGCACGCGCGACAGTTTCCGCTCCCCGAAGGAGCGCGAGGACAGCCGCGAGATCATCGACTGGATCATCGGCCAGCCCTGGTCGGATGGCCGGATCGGCGCGACCGGCATCTCCTATCCAGGCGCGGCCTCGGACTTCCTCGCCAGCACCGGGCATCCGGCGGTGAAGGCGATCGCGCCGCTGTTCGCCGTGTGGGACACCTATGCCGACAACTATTATCCCGGCGGCATCCTGCTGAAGCAGCTCGCCAAATCCTATGACGACCTGATGATCGCCATGGATCACGACCGACGGGACCTGCTGAAGAACTTCATCTACTTCGCCAATCCCGACCTCGCCGGCCCGCATCCGGTGGATGAGGACATGGATGGCACGCTGCTGGCGCAGGCGCTGCACGAACATCTTGGCAATTTCCGCCAGCCGGATTTCATGGGCGAGTTCCGCTTCCGGGAGGAAGCGCTGCCCTATGATGCGGGCTTCAGCTCGGCCTCCTTCAGCCCGTATTCCGTCAGCGCGGGGATCCGGCCGGACGTGGCCGTGTTCGCCTGCTCCGGCTGGATGGACGGCGCGGGCTACGCCAATGGGGCGATCTCGCGCTTCCTGACGCTGCGCGACAACCCGGTGCACCTGTTGCTCGGGCCGTGGGATCATGGGGCGCGCTGCAACGTCTCGCCCTGGCGCGCGCGGGTGGAGCCGGAATTTGCGCTGCTCGGCGAGTTGCTGCGCTTCTTCGACGACTACCTGATGGAGCGCGCGACGGGGCTCGAGGCCGAGGCGCGCATCCACTACTTCAGCCTGCACGGCGAGGAATGGCGCGCCGCCGCAGCCTGGCCGCCGGTCGGCGCGGTGCATCGCCTGCACCTCGCCGCCGATGCGACGCTGGCCGATGCCGCGCCGCGCGACGCCGGCTCGGACCACGCGCAGGCGGATTTCTCGCTCGGCAGCGGCAATGGCACGCGCTACGAGCGCATCGCCGGTATCAACAGCACGACCTACCACGCGGATTGGGCGGAGCGTGCCGCGCCGCTGACCTGCTGGACCTCCGCACCACTCGATGCCGACATGGAACTGACCGGGCATGGGCTGGCCGATCTGTGGTTCGCCTGCAGCGAGCCGGACGCATCCATCTTCGTCTATCTCTCGGAAGTCGAGGCCGATGGCAGCGTCCGCTACGTCACGGAAGGCCTGCTGCGTGCGCTGCACCGGAAGGAAAGCCCTGCTCCGGATCGGTATCGCACGACCTGGCCGTTCCGCAGCTTCCGCCGCGAGGACGCCGCGCCGCTGGTCCCCGGCCAGGCCGAGCGCATCCGCATCCCACTGCTGCCGATCTCCTGGGTGTTCCGCGAGGGCAGCCGCATCCGGCTGTCGATCGCGGGCGCGGATGCGGATCATTGCGTGCAGGTGCCACATGGCCGGCCGCCGCGCTTCACGCTGCTGCGCGGCGGCGATCGTGCCTCCGCCGTCGAACTGCCGCTGCGGAAGCGATGATGTCGACGTCCGCTGATCGCATTGCCGCCGCACTCGCCGACCCTCAGCAGCCGGCGGCGAGCTTCGCGGCACTCGATGCGGCGTTGCGGGAGGCAGTGGGGCATCGCTTCCTGACCATCCTCGCCTATCGCTGGGACGATGGTGTGGCGGAACGCCTCTACAGCAGCAGGCCGGAGCTGTATCCGGCGCGCGGCCGCAAGGCATTCACCGATGCGCCGACGCAACGCCGTGTCGCGGAGACACGGCAACCCTATATCGGGCGGGACGCGGCCGACATCCGCCGCGACTTCCCCGACCACGACAAGATCTTCGCGCTGGGATGCGAGAGCATCCTGAACATGCCGGTGCTGTGGCGCGGCCGCGCGCTCGGCCAGGTGAATCTGCTGCACGAGGCGCGGCATTTCACCATCGAACACCTGCCGGTCGCCCGTGCCCTGGTGCAGATGATCATCCCGGCCTTCATCGACGTGGAACCGAGCTGATGCATGTCCTTCGCCGAGCCATCTTCGCCACGCTGCCCGGCCTCGTTCTGGCACGGCCTGGCCTGACGCAGACCCAGGCGGCCTGGCCGCGCGGCGGGCCCATCCGTCTCATCGTGCCCTTCGGCACGGGCGGTGCCACCGACCTCGTCGCGCGCGTCTATGCCGAGGCGATGTCGCGCCATCTCGGCCAAAGCATCGTCGTGGACAACCGGCCCGGTGCCGGTGCGACCATCGGCACCACGGCGGCGGCGCGGTCACCGGCGGATGGCTACACGCTGGTGGTCTAGACGATCAGCGGCATGGCGGTCGGGCAGACGCTCTACCGCGACCGCATCACCTGGGATGCGGACCGCGACTTCGCACATATCGGCATGATCCTGCAGACGCCATGGATGCTGTGCGTGCGTCCGGGCGGCGCGATCCGCGACCTGGCGGGCTGGGTCGCCGCCGCGCGCGGTGGGCACGGGCTGAACTACGGCACCACGGGCGTCGGTTCCGTCGCGCATCTGCTCGGTGTGCAACTCGCAGCCGCCGCGCGGATCACGATGGAGCACGTTCCCTATCGCAGCCTGGCACAATCCAGCGCCGACCTGATGAGCGGCACCATCCCCGGCATCATCGAGAGCCTGACCGCGACGAGCGGCTTCATCCGCGCGGGAACCATGTTGCCCTTGGCGAATTCCTCCGCCGCACGCTCGCCGGGCTTTCCCGATGTGCCGACCTTCAGCGAGTTGGGCTTCCCGGGCGTGGTCGCCGATGGCTGGGCCGGGCTGGCGGCACCGGCTGGCACGCCGCGGCCGGTCCTCGAAGCGCTGGCCCAGGCGATGCGCGCCGCCCAGGCCGAAGCGGCCGTGCGCCAGCGGCTTGAGGAGATGTCGAGCACGCCCGGCCAGCTCTACCTCGATGCGGCGCAGGCTTTCGTGCGCCAGCAGGTCGCGGATTGGGCGCCGGTGGTGCGCGCATCCGGCGCAACGCCAGATTAGCAGTCCATCCGCCCTGGCTGTATGGAAGCACATTCTGTTGCCATTGGACTGCCGGACAAGGGATGCCACGCCATGCCGGAACGGATCATCGATTTCAACGCCGATATGGGCGAAGGGTACGGCCCCTGGCGCATGGGTGACGACGCGGCGATGCTCGACATCGTCACCAGCGCGAGCATTGCCTGCGGCGGCCATGCGAGCGACCCCGAGACGATGTTCCGCACGCTGACCCAGGCGCGTGAACGCGGCGTGACCGTCGGCGCCCATCCCGGCTACCCGGATCGCGAAGGCTTTGGCCGCCGACGCCTGCCGTATCCACCGGCCGAGATCGAACGCTTTGTCGCGGCGCAGATCGGCGCGCTGGTCGGCATCGGCCGTCTGGCCGGTGTGAAGATCGCCTATGTGAAGCCGCATGGCGCGCTCGGCAACGTCGCCGCGGAGGACCGCAGCGTCGCCGATGCGATCGCGCGCGCGATCCGCGCCTTCGACGGGCTGGCGGTGCTGGCCATGCCGGGCAGCGAATTTGCAGCCGCCGCACGTGCCGCGGGACTGACGACCTACGCCGAGATCTTCGCCGATCGCGGCTATACGCCGCAGGGGCAACTTGTCCCGCGCAGCCAGCCCGGTGCCATGATCGAGAACACCGAGGAAGCCGCCGCGCGGCTGCTGCACTTCCTCGAAACCGGCCGCATGAAGACGGTGGATGGCGGCGAGGTGCCGCTGAACGCCGTGTCGATCTGCATCCATGGCGACAGCGACCATGCGGTGGCCATGGCGCGCGGCGTGCGGCGCGCGCTGGAGCAGGCGGGTGTCACGCTGAAGCCCTTCCTGCCGGCCGAACGGATCTGACTACCGTGCCGGCAGGCCCGTTCCCGCGCCTGCGTGCGGCAGGCGACCAGGGACTGCTCGTCGAGTTCGGGGACTCGGTCGACGTCGCCGTCAGCGAACGCGTCCTTGCCTTCGATGCGGCGCTGCGGGCTCGCCCCTTCCACGGCTTCACCGAGAGCACCCCGTCCTATGCCGCGGTGCTGGTCGGGTACGATCCCCTGGAGGTCACGCCCAGCGCAGTGCGCGCGCATGTCGAGGCGCTGCTGGCCGAGCCCCATCCGCCGCTGGCCGCCGCCGCGCTCCACGAACTTCCCGTCTGCTACGAACAGCCCTTCGCGCCCGACCTGGCCGATGTGGCGCAGCGTTGCGGCATGAGCGAGGAGGCGGTGATCGCCGCGCACCTCTCGGGCGAATACCGCGTCTTCATGTTCGGCTTCGCGCCGGGCTATGGCTATCTCGGCGGCGTGCCGGAGGCGATCCGCGTGCCGCGCAAGCCGAACCCGGTGCGCGCCAGGCCTCCCGGCAGCCTCGCGATCGCAGGGCCGATGTGCCTCGTCACGACGGTGACGGCACCGACCGGCTGGTGGGTGATCGGCCGATCACCGGCGCGGATCGTCGATGTGGATCGCGAACGCCAGTTCCTGTTCGAGGTAGGCGACCGGATCCGCTTCCGGCGCATCCGGCGCGACGAATTCGATGCGTTCGGGAGTGTGCCGTGACCCGTGCGGTCTTCCTGGTCGAGCACGCCGGCCCGCTGACCACGGTGCAGGACCGCGGCCGCTTCGGCTACCTGCGCTATGGCGTGACCGAGGCCGGGCCGATGGATCGCCAGGCCTTCGCCATCGCCCAGGCCGCCCTTGGCAATCCCTTGAATGCAGCGGCGATCGAGACAACGATCGGCGGCGTCGCGCTCCGGTGCATTGAAGGCGAGGTGACCGTCGCGAGCGCCGGCGGCGGCTTCCATTGCGCCGTGGATGGCCGGCCAGTCGGCGCCTGGGGCGTGTTCAGCATCCGTGAGGGATCCGTGCTGACGGTACGGCCGGGCTATTGGGGAAGTTGGACGTACCTGGCATTCGCCGGCGACATCGTTGCACCAGCCTGGCTCGGCAGCCGCGCGACCAACGTGCTGTCGGATTTCGGCGGCCTTCGCTTGCAGGCAGGCCAGCATTTGGAGATCCGTGATGCCGAGCGGCGCCCCGGCAGAGAACGCGATCTGGTCTTGCCCGTGACGTCGCGACCACGGCAGGAGGTGCGCGTGGTGCTCGGCCCGCAGGACCGCTTCTTCGCGCCGGAGACGATACGGCGCCTGCTGAGCGAGACTTTCACCCTCAGCAACGAATACGACCGCATGGGTGTCAGGTTGCAGGGACCGAAACTGCCGATCGTCGGGACGCTTGATATGCCGTCCGAGGCGTTGCCGCGCGGATCGGTGCAGGTGCCTGGCCATGGCGATCCCATCGTCCTGATGGCCGACCACCAGACGACGGGCGGTTACCCGAAGATCGCGGTACTGGCCTCGGCGGATCAGGATGGATTTGCCCAGTTGCGAAGTCGCGACCGTGTGACGTTCAGGGCAGTCACCGCAAGCCAAGCCGCGTCGTCGGCCCGCACGCGTGCTGGGGCCTTACGGCAGTATCTGCAGGCGCTTGGAGTTCGGGAGCAACGATCAGCGGTTCATTGATGCCGTTGTTCGGCCACGGAGGCGGCGGACCTCGTGGCCGGTGCGAATGTCTGCTCGACGTGGTCCGCCACATGGCGGGCTGGCCTCCGGGGCAGGGCCGCCGGCACCTGCCCGGTCGCGCCTTCGCTGTTGCTTGCCGAGAGGCGCTGCGGGCGCCGTGTCCCGGGGCTCGACGGCCGCGGCTTGAATTTATCAAGACGAACGGTCTATATTCTTCGCCATGGACGCAACCCCCTCCGCCCATGGCCCGCGGCGCCGCGGCCGCCCGCCAAAGGACGGCCGGGCGCATGCCGATACGAAGCAGCGGCTCGTCCAGGCCGGCGTCGCGATCCTGACGGAGAAGGGATTTGCCGCGGTGGGTCTCGACGAGATCCTCGGTTCCGTCGGCGTGCCGAAAGGGTCCTTCTACTACTACTTCACGAGCAAGGATGAGTTCGGCCTCGCGCTGATCGACGCCTATGCCGAATACTTCGCCGCGAAGCTCGATCGCTGGTTGGCCGACGAGACGCGGCCCCCGCTGCAACGGCTGGGCGACTTCGTGGAAGACGCCAAGGCCGGCATGGCGCGCTTTGGTTTCCGCCGCGGTTGCCTGGTCGGCAATCTCGGCCAGGAGATGGGCGTGCTGCCGGAGCTTTTCCGCGCGCGGCTGCACGGCGTCTTCCTCGACTGGCAAGCGCGGACCGCGCGCTGCCTCGAAGCGGCGAAAGATGCCGGCGAGATCGCGCCCGACGAGGACTGCGCCACGCTCGCCGCCTTCTTCTGGATCGGTTGGGAAGGCGCGGTGCTGCGCGCGAAGCTGGAGCGCAGCCCCGAGGCCCTCGATGTCTTCGCGCGCGGCTTCTTCGCGGCCCTGCGCCCGCGCCTCCCCTGAACCCCCACACCGTCAGGAGCACCGGATGTTCGACGCCATTCTGATCGAGAAGACCGAAGACGGCTCGCGCGCCGTCCTGGCGACGGTGGGGGAGGATCGCCTGCCGCCGGGCGACGTGACCGTTCGCGTCGCGTGGTCGACGCTCAACTACAAGGACGCGCTCGCCATCACCGGCAAGGCGCCCGTCGTGCGTAGCTTCCCCATGGTCCCGGGGATCGACTTCGCCGGCGTCGTGGAGCAGTCGAGCGACCCCGCGTACAGGCCCGGCGACAAGGTCGTGCTGAACGGCTGGGGCGTCGGCGAAGCCCATTGGGGCGGGCTGGCCGGGAAGGCACGGGTCAAGGGCGACTGGCTCGTCCCGCTGCAACCGCCCTTCACCCTGCGCCAGGCGATGGGGATCGGCACCGCCGGGTACACCGCCATGCTGTGCGTCATGGCGCTGGAACGGCATGGCGTCACGCCCGATCAGGGCGAGATCCTGGTGACGGGCGCGGCCGGCGGCGTCGGCAGCGTCGCGGTCGCCGTGCTGGCGAAGCTGGGCTACCAGGTGGTGGCGATGACCGGGCGCCCGGAGGAAACCGGCTATCTCACCGCGCTCGGGGCCAGGGAGATCATCGACCGCGCGACGTACACGCAGCCCGGCAAGCCGCTCGCGAGGGAGCGCTGGGCCGGTGCCGTGGATGTGGTCGGCGGCCATGTCCTCGCGAATGTCTGCGCGGCGATGAAGTATCGCGGCACGGTCGCCGCCTGCGGGCTGGCCGGCGGGATGACGCTGCCCACGACGGTCGCGCCCTTCATTCTCCGCGGCGTGACGCTGGCGGGCGTGGACAGCGTGATGTGTCCGCGGCCTGAACGCCTCGAAGCCTGGCGCCGTCTAGCCCGTGACCTCGATCCCGCGACGCTGGAGGGGCTCACCACGGAGGTCGCGATGGCGGATGTCATCCCTGCCGCCGAACGGCTGGTCGCCGGGCAGATCCGCGGCCGCATCATCGTCCCGGTCGGCCCGGACGCCGCCTGAACGCCCGCCCGACCCTCGATCCTCATCCCAGGTGACCTGATGTCCGCGCAGACCGAGCCCCCGATCAGCCGCTTTCCCGTCCCCACCCTGGCGGAGATGCCCGACGATATCCGCGAGCGCCTGCTCGCGGTGCAGGAGAAGTCCGGGTTCATCCCCAATGTCTTTCTTGTCCTGGCGCACCGGCCCGAGGAATTCCGCGCCTTCATGGCCTATCACGATGCCCTGATGGACAAGCCCGGTGCGCTCACCAAGGCCGAGCGCGAGATGATCGTGGTGACGACCAGCAACGCGAACCAGTGCCAGTATTGCGTGGTGGCGCATGGCGCCATCCTGCGCATCCGGGCGAAGAACCCGCTGATCGCCGACCAGGTCGCCATCAACTACCGCAAGGCCGACGTCACGCCGCGGCAGAAGGCCATGCTGGACTTCGCGATGAAGGTCGCGTTCGAGGCCTATGCCGTGAACGACGACGACCACGACACCATGGCGCGGCATGGCTTCAATCCCGAGGATGTCTGGGACATCGCCGCCATTGCGGCCTTCTTCGGCATGTCGAACCGACTGGCCAACATCACCAGCATGCGGCCGAACGAGGAATTCTACTCCATGGGGCGGTAGCCCGCGCGACGCATGGCGCGGGCGGTCACGACGAGCGACGATGGAACGTCGGCGACGCCCGCGCATCCGGGTCTGCAGACCGCCCACGCATGTAGCCCTGCGGACTGCGCCCCATATCGGTGCGGAAGGCGTAGACGAAGGCCGAGGTCGATCCGTAGCCGAGTTCCATTGCCGTCTGCGTCACGCTGAGCCCACCGCCCAGCAGCTCGATCGCCTTGAACATCCGCAGGCGCCGCCGCCAGGACCTGAGGCTCATGCCCAGCTCGGCCTCGAAGCGCCGTGCCAAGGTGCGGCCTGACATGCCGAGGTCGCGGCCCCATTCCTCCGGTCCCCGCGGATCGGCAGGGTCGGCGTAGAGCGTCTGGCACAGTTCCACCAGGGATCCGTCGCGCGGCCAGGGCAGGGCACCCGGCAAGGGGCGCGCGCGCCGCAACTGGTCCAGGATGAGCGTCGTGACACGCCCCGCATAGCCATCGCCGTCGTCCTGCCCCTCGATCTCCGCGGCCTCGATGATCAGCGCCTGCAGCAGGGGCGGGACACCGAAAACGGTCGGACTTGCCGGCAGGCCCTCACCCGCTTCGTCGGCGATCCACAGGCTGCGGAACTCCGCACCGAGCAGCGATCCGACGCGGTGCCGCAACCCTGTCGGCAGCCAGACGGCCTGCTCGGGCGAGATGACGAAGGACTGCCCCTCCACTGCCACCGTCAGCACGCCCGAGATCGCATAGACGACCTGGTGCCAGGCATGGGCGTGTTCGGGAAAATAGTGCCGAGGCGGGATGGACTGCGCGCGGACCGTCATGGGACGGGGCGGCAAGATCCCAGGCGGCGCGGCAATGGTCCCCCAGCGCATGGGTGTGCTCCAATTTGTCGTTTATTCTACACAAACTGGCAACCCGTCGAAAGACAGCCAAGCGGTGATCCTCTAAACGAATCCCTCATTCCCACGACGAGGGTTCCGCCATGGTCCGCCTGGACAGCCGCGGCCTGCCGCTTTCGGCGACATCGGACCTCGCGGCCGAACGCTACCGGGAAGGGGTGGACCTGCTGCTGTCCGCCTGGCCGGGCGCGGATGTGGCGTTCGACGCGGCCATCGCGGCCGATCCGGACTTCGCCCTCGCGCATGCGGCGCGGGCACGCCTGCATGCCATCCGGGTCGAGATGCCGGCCGCCCACGCGCGCATCGCGACGGCCGCGGAGATCGTCGCCCGGCACGGCACCGAGCGCGAGCGCAGCCATGTCGACATCCTTTCCCTCACCATCCACGGCCAATCGACGCAGGCCCTGCAACGGGCGGTCGCCCATGCGGATGCCTGGCCACGCGACGCGGTGATCCTCGGCCTGCCGCTCGGCGCCTTCGGGCTCTTTGCCTTTTCCGGGATGGCGGATCACGACCAGGCACGGGTCGATCTCTGCGAGCGCCACGCGCGGCATTTCGATGCCGAGGACTGGTGGTTCCTGAATTATCGCGGCTGGTCGCATGCCGAGAACGGCGCCGTCGCCCATGGGCGCGACCTGACGCAGCGGTCGCACGAGTTGCGCCGGACCAACGCGAACGCCGTCCACGCGCTGTCGCACGCCATGTTCGAGGATGGGTCCGGCGAGGATGCCGACCGCCTCATATCGGGCTGGCTGCCGGAATACGACCGCCGTGGCACGCTCCACGGCCACATCGCCTGGCATGCCTCCCTCGCCGCGCTGGAACAGGGCGACACGGCGAGGGCGCTGGCCGTCTACGAGGCGCATGTGCAGCCTTCCGTCTCGGCCGGGCTGCCGCTCAACGTGGTGACCGATACCGTCTCCTTCCTGTGGCGGATGCGCGCATACGGGCGCGAGGTGCCGGCGGGGCTGTGGGAGGCGGCGGCCGCCTATGCGGCGCCGCTCTACACCAAGGCCGGCTTCCCTTTCGCCGATATCCACATGGCCATGCTCGACGCCGCGACCGGCGACGCGGCGGCGGTGGAGCGCCGCGCCGCCGCGCTGACCGCCCTGGTCGAGGCAGGCACCCTCGCCGCCGGGCCGGTGGTGCCGGCCATCTGCCGCGCCGCCCTCGCCTTCGCCGAGGCGGATTTCGCCGGCTGCGTCCGCCTGCTCGAACCGCTCGCGGCCGAGGCCGTGCGCATCGGCGGCAGCGGCGCGCAGCGCGAGATCGTGCAGGACACGTTGCTCGTCGCCCTGATGCGCAGCGGACAGGCCGGCAAGGCCCGTGACCTGCTCGACCGCCGCCTGCACCGCCGCCCCTCGCCGCGCGACGCGGCCTGGCGCGCCCAACTCGCAGCCTGAGGCGCACCGACCATGTCACACGCCGGAGCAACGGCCGGACTCCTGCCCGTGAGCGAGCGCCGCCACGAAGCCGGCAACGTTGCCCGCCTCGCGATCGGGCAGGCGCTCGCCGGCGCGAACTCCACCGTCGTCTACGCGACGGGCGCGATCGTCGGGAACATGCTCGCGCCCGACAAGGCGCTGGCGACGCTGCCCATCTCCATCTTCGTGGTCGGCATGGCGGCCTGCACCCTGCCGGCCGGGGCGATCGCGCGGCGTCACGGCCGCCGCGCCGCCTTCCTCGCCGGGACCGGCTGCGGCGTGCTCGTCGGGCTGATCTCGGCGCTCGCGGTGCTGTTGGGGTCATTCTGGCTGTTCTGCCTCGGCACCTTCTTCGGCGGCGCCTATGCGGCGGTGGTGCTGTCGTTCCGCTTCGCGGCGGCGGATGGCGTGCCGGCAGCGCGACGCCCGCGTGCGCTGTCGCTGGTCATGGCGGGCGGCGTCTTCGCCGGGGTGATCGGGCCTCAGCTCGTCACCCACACGATGTATCTGTGGATGCCGCATCTCTTCGCCGCGACCTTCCTGGCGCAGGCCGGGGTGGCGGCGCTGTGCGCCCTGGTGCTGCTCGGCGTTCGCCTGCCCATGCCGAGCGCCGCCGAGATGGCGGCCGGCCGACCGCTTTCCGTCATCGCGCGCCAGCCGCGCTTCATCACGGCGGTGATCTGCGGGGTCGTCTCCTACCTGCTGATGAACTTCCTGATGACGGCGGCGCCGCTCGCCATGCGGCTCTGCGGGCTGTCGCAAGAATCGGCCAATCTCGGCCTGCAATGGCACGTCATCGCCATGTATGCGCCGAGCTTCTTCACCGGGCGGCTGATCACCCGCTTCGGTGCGCCGCGCGTGGTCACCGCCGGGCTGGCGCTGATCGCTGCCTCCGCTGTGACGGGACTGTTCGGCCAGGATGTCGGGCACTTCTGGGGGAGCCTGATCCTGCTCGGGCTCGGCTGGAATTTCGGCTTCGTGGGCGCCTCGGCGCTCGTGCTGGAATGCCACCGGCCGGAGGAGCGGACGCGGGTACAGTCGCTCAACGACTTCATCGTCTTCGGGACGATGGCGCTGGGCTCCTTCGCCTCGGGCGGCCTCCTGACAGTCTATGGCTGGGACACGGTGCTGTGGGTGTCCTTCGCGCCGCTGGGCCTCGCCGTCGCTGCGCTGGCGATGACCAGCGCCGCGCGCCGTGCCGGGGCGGCGGCCTGAGATGGCCGCGACCATCCTGCCAATTGCCATCATCGGCGGTGGCCTCGCCGGGCTTCATGCCGAACGGTTGCTGGAGGCCGCGGGCGTCGGCTTCCGCCTGTTCGAGGCGCGCGACCGCCTGGGCGGCCGCATCCTCTCGGCCGATGCCGCCGGGCGGCCCGCCGAGGACGGGTTCGACCTCGGCCCCTCCTGGTTCTGGCCCGGGATGCACCCGGCCATGGCGGCGACGGTGGCGGAGCTCGGCCTCACTGCCTTCCCGCAGCACGACGAGGGCGACGTGCTGGTCGAGCGCCTGCCGAACTGTCCGCCGCAACGCTATGGCGGCTTTCGACAGGAACCGCGCAGGCGGGACGGGGGGGCGCCGGTGCGTGCCCTGGCCGCCGGCCTGCCGGACGGCTGCATCCGGCTGGGTGCACGGGTAACGCACATCGGCCTCGACGGCGACCATGGCCATTCCGACCGCGCCGGGCTTCGGCATGGCGCTGAGGAAGGACGCCGAGGCCGGCATGGAGATCGCCGAGGTCAGGCTGGCCTGACCGCGACGCGCCTTTGATGCGAAGGCACCGGCATCGCGGCCCCGCCGCCAAGCCGGCCTGCGTCAACGGGCCTGCGGCGGATCGAAGGCGCGGATCGGCGGCAGGTTGCCGGTGAACCGCTCCACCTCCACCACCGTGAGCTGCCCTGTGCAGCCCTGGGCGAGCGCCGAGGTCCCGGCATCCCGCGTCAGCACGTTCGGATTGCCGTGCACGCAGAGCGGACGGTCATCCTCGGGATCCTCCGGATCGTACCAGGCGCCGGTGGCAAGCTGCACGACGCCGGGGCGGATCTCCGGGGTCAGTCGCACCGCGGCGAGGCAGGCGCCACGGTCGTTGAACAGGCGGATCACGTCGCCATCGGCAATGCCACGCGCCGCCGCGTCCGCGGGATGCATGGAGGCGACCTCCCGGCCGCGCCGTTTCGATCCGATGCTGTGGTCGCCGAAGTCGAGCTGGCTATGCAGCCGTGTCGCAGGCTGGTTGGCGACGAGGTGCAGCGGCGTGCCGGCGCCGGGGATCTCGTCGGGCGGCAGCCAGGCCGGGTGGCCGGGGCAGCTTGCCTCACCGAAGCCGGCGATGGTCTCGGAGAAGATCTCGATCCGCCCGCTCGGCGTCGGCAGCGGATTGGCCTCCGGGTCCTCGCGGAAGGCGCGCCAGGGGCCGCCATCGTCCGGTCCCTGCGGCAGGCGCAGCGTTCCGGCGGCCCAGAATTCCTCGAAGTCGGGCGCCGGCAGGCCCTGATCGCGCAGGCCCTGCTGCGTGCGCGCATAGAGGTGATGGAGCCACTCGCGGCTCGTGCGGCCTTCGGTGAAGGCCTCCGCCACGCCGAGACGCCCGCTGAGGCCGGCGAAGATGTCGTAGTCGTCCCGCGCCTCGCCATAGGGCTCCGCGATGCGGTGCATCGCCACCATCAGTGGATCATGCGAGCTGTAGCCGATGTCCTCCCGCTCCAGCGTCATCGTCGCAGGCAGGACGATGTCGGCGTGGCGTGCGGTGGCGGTCCAGGCCAGTTCGTGCACGACCAGCGTGTCGACGCGCGCGAAGGCCTGGCGCAGCCGGTTGAGGTCCTGGTGGTGGTGGAAGGGGTTGCCGCCCGCCCAGTAGACCAGCCGGATGTCGGGGTAGGTGCGGGTCTGGCCGTTGTAGCGGTATTGCGTGCCGGGGTTGAGCAGCATGTCGGCGATGCGGGCGACCGGGATGTAGTTGCCGTGCCGGTTGCGCCCCTGCGACAGGGTCGGGCCGGGCACGGCATTGGCGCGGCGGCCATAGTAGCCGATGGCGCCCAGCGCATACCCATAGCCGCCGCCGGGCAGGCCGATCTGGCCGAGCGCCGCGGCCAGCACGGCACCCATCCAAACGGGCTGCTCGCCATGCTCCGCCCGCTGCAGGGCGTGCGCCACGGTCACGAGCACGCGGCGGCCGTGCAGGCGGCGGGCAAGCGTCCGGATCGCCTCCGCGGCGACGCCGGTGATGGGCGCCGCCCACTTGGCGTCCTTCGACTGGCCATCGGCCTCGCCGAGCAGGTAGCGCTCAAAGACCGGCCAGCCGGTGGTGAAGCGGTCGAGGAATGCCTGGTCGTGCAGCCCCTCGGTGACCAGCGTGTGCACGAGCGCGAGCATCAGCGCGGTGTCGGTGCCGGGGATGTTGGCGATCCACTCGGCGCCGACTTCTTCCGGCAGGTCGCCGCGCAGCGGGCTGACGAGGACGAAGTCGCAGCCGCGCTCGCGCGCCGCCTGCATGGCGCCGCGCTCGACATGCTCGCTGATGCCGCCGCCCGCGACCATGGAGTTCTTCAGCGCCATGCCGCCGAAGGCCAGGACCATCTCGCTGTGCTGCGCCACCTGCTCCCAGGTGACGTTGTGCTTCGTCAGCTCCTCGTAGTTGCCGAGGATGTGCGGGACGATCACCGAGGCCGCGCCGGAGCTGTAGCTGTTGACCGAGGCGACGTAGCCGCCGAAGGCGCTGTTCAGGAAGCGGTGGATCTGGCTCTGGGCGTGGTGGAAGCGCCCGGCGCTGGCCCAGCCGTAGGAGCCGCCGAAGACCGCGCCCGGCCCGTGGCTGTCCCGGATGCGGCGCAGTTCCCCACCCAACAGGTCCAGCACGGCGTCCCAAGGCATGGGGACGAACTCGTCCCGGCCACGTCGGCGATCCGGACCCGGGCCGCGTTCGAGCCAGCCGCGGCGCACCATCGGCTGGGCAATGCGCGCGGGATGCCGCAGCGCGGAGGGAAAGTTCTGGATGATGTCATTCGGGTCCGGATCGCCCGGATGCGGGCGGACCAGGAGTTCGCCATCGCGAAGCGCGGCAGAGAAGACACCCCAGTGCGAGCTGTGCGGATGAAATTCAGTGGTCGCTGCGATCTCGGCGCTCATGCGATGGCCTCTGCACCTGATTGGATGGATGCGCGCCGGTCGAGCGTCGCGGCGCGCCTCCATCTCAATTGTACTTGTTCCGGCCGGCGATGGCACCGCCGTCGACATCCCAGATCGCGCCCGTGACCCAGCCCGCACGCGGCGAGAGGAGGAAGGCGATCGCCTCGGCCACGTCCACCGGGTGGAGGGTCCCACCTAGAGATCGGGACAAGCCCGTGATTTCCCAGCGGTGCCCCAGTGCCGGAAAGAGTCCCGCTCATCTGCTTGTTCACAGACGGCGGCCTGAGTCGGGTCAGGACGGGCGCAGACCGGCGAGTTGTGCCGCGCGGCGGGCGGTCTCGAGTTCCTGCCCGAGGAAGGCCGCGAAGCCGTCCGGCGTGCGCTGCGCGGGCGCGCTCGGCACGGCACCGACCTCCGCGATGCGGGAGAGTACGGCGGCGTCCTGCAGCGTTGCGAGGAAGGCACGGCTGAGCGCCGCCGTCACCTCCGCCGGCACGCCGGCCGTGGCGAGCAGCCCGCCATAGCTGCCTGCGGTGAAGCCGGGCAGCCCGGCCTCGATGAAGGTCTGCACGCCGGGCAGGAGGGGTGAGCGTTCCGTCACGGCCAGGGCGACGATCGGCGCCGTGCCGTCGCGATGCTGCGGCAGGGCGGAGGGCAGTTCCACCATGCCGGCATTGACCGTCCCGTTGATCAGGTCCGGGATCATGGCGCTGCCGCCGCGATAGGGTACGTGCGTAGCCCGCACATTCGCCCCGGCCATGACCAGTTCCAGGGCGAGATGCGCGGCGCTGCCGCTGCCCGGCGTCGCGACCGTCACCTGTCCCGGCCGCGCGCGCATCAGCGCCAGCAGATCCGTGAGCGAGCGCGCCGGCGTGTTGGCGCTCACCTGACAGATCATCGGTAGGATGCCGACCAGGCCGATAGGGCGAAAGTCGCGCTGGACATCGTAGGGGATGTTGGCCTGCAGCACCGGGTTCGCTGTGAGCGGCCCACCGGCGCCGAAAAGCAGCGTGTAGCCATCCGGCGTCGCCTTCGCGACGAACTCCGCGCCGACGCTGCCGCCCGCGCCAGTGCGGTTCTCGACGACCATCGGCCGGCCGAGCCGCTCGGCCATCGACGTTGTGAGGATGCGCGCGAGGATGTCGGTATTCCCGCCCGCGGCGAAGGGCACGACCACGCGGATGGGGCGGTCAGGATAGGCCGCGTAGGCGGGCCGGTGCAGCGCGGTGAGCGCCGGCGTGGCGAGCAGCAGGCGACGCGACAGCATGGATGGTCCTCCCCCCGGCATCTGCGACCGTTCACCGCAGCCTTGCATCGCGGGGGCCGCGCGGCAATGGCGCGCGCTTGTCGCGCGTGCGCGCCTGACGCAGCATCGGGGCCGGCGGAGGGGGCGGGAACCCATGGAACAGCGGCGACTGGGGCGGACCGGGATCATGGTCTCGATCCTGGGCTACGGGTGCGGCGCGATCGGCGGGCTCATGGTCAAGGGCACGGCGGCCGAACAGGACCGCGCCATCGGCCGCGCCATCGACCAGGGCATCACTTATTTCGACACCGCCGCCGCCTATGGCGAAGGCGTGTCGGAGACAAACCTCGGTCGCGCGCTCAGGGCACTGGGGGCGAAGGTCACGGTCGGCACCAAGGTGCGCATTCGCGGCGAGCAGCGCGGGGATATCGGCAGCGCCATCGTCGCGTCCGTGGAGGCGAGCCTCGCGCGGCTCGGCTGCGACAGCGTCGATATCCTGCACCTGCACGAACCCATCACGCGCGACGGCGCGGCGCCGAGCTTCACCGCCGATGCCATCCTGAACGAGGCAGTGCCGGTGCTGCAGCGCCTGCGCGACCAGGGAAAGTTCCGCCACTACGGCATCACCGGCCTTGGTGATGCGGGCGAGATCCGCCGCGTGCTGGAGCAGGGCGGCTTCTCGACGGCGCAGATGCCCTACAACATCCTGAACCCGAGCGGCATCGCGCCGCGGCCGGCGGGATCGGCCATGCCGGATCTTGGCGGCTGCATCCGGCACGCGGCGTCGATCGATGTCGGCGTGATGGCGATCCGCATCCTTGCCGGCGGCGCGCTGAGCGGGAGCGAGGCGCGAAGCCTGCTCGGGGTGCCGTCGGTGGCACCGATAGCCTCAGGTGCCTCCTATTCCGACGATGTCGCCGCGGCGCGGCGGCTGCTGCCGGTGATCGAGGCCGGTCACGCCGTCGATCTGGTGGAACTCGCGCTGCGCTACGCAGCGATGCCACAAGAAATCCCGACAGTGCTGATCGGCACGTCGAGCGTCAGGGAGCTCGACCACGCGGTCGCGGCGATCAACAAGGGGCCGCTCGCGCCGGAGGCACTCGGGATGATTGCCGCGATCCAGGCGGGGTAGGTGTCTAGTCCCGGCATCTTCCGGTGCGGATTCAGGATGAACCGATCGGGTTCATCTGCCCATGCCTTGCAGATGAACTCGTAGGGGGTGAGGCCACGCAGGCGCTTGAGGCGGCGGGCGACATTGTGGGCGGCGACGAAGTCATCGAGGTGTCGCCGGAACTGGTCGTGGCTGTCGTAGTGGAAGCGTTTGACGGTGGCGTCCTTGATGGTGCGGTTCATCCGCTCGACCTGGCCGTTGGTCCAGGGATGCTTGATGCGGGTGAAGCGGTGCTCGATGCGCGTGGCGCGAAGTCGAGCTCGGTTCGTCTCGCCCAGGCGCAACGCCCGCGATGGCGCTGTAGCGCTGAACTCGCCACGGATCGCTGCACGACCGCCGACCGCTTCTTCGGCGAGGCCGCCGCCAGATAACATTGCCGACGGACGCGATCAGCCGCGATGCCGGGCTGTCAGGCCGCCTCGACGGCCAGGCCCGCGGCCTCCCACTTCTCGGCGGCGAGCCCGATGGCCAGGTGCGTCTTTCCGGCCAGATATGCGAGACCAATGCGCCAGTCGTACCTGAGCGGCACCAGTCGCACGGCTTCCGCCGGCCGAATGCCGGTCCTGTCTCTCTCCGGGCCACTTCGACATGTACGGGTGGGGGCAACAGTCCTGCAGCGCGCGATGGCCCGGGGACGACGTACCTCGCCTGTGAATAAGCGCCGAACCAAGACCATGCCGGAATTCGGGCGACAGCTTTGATAACGCGCAGGAAAGCAACGCAGGAGGGGGTCCGGATCGGCGTCGGTCGGGACCCCATCAAATAACCAATTTAGATAACACAATCAGTGAATTGCGGGCGCCTTCGGAAGGGGGCTGATATGGCGCTCATTCACGATCACCGGGCAGGAATTGGTGGCGGACGGAGGATGGGACGTCTGGGTCCTCTTCCTGGCGGCAGCCGCGTCCGTGGCCGACCAGCGTGGAGGAGTTACTCGCGCTCTGCCACGTCGCCGTATCCACCCCCTCCGCTGGTGTGAAGAATGACACGGTCGCCCTTTCGCACGGTCAGGTTCGCCTTGCCGCGCAACTCCTCCTCGCTCTCATCCCGTCGTTTCAAGAGGCATTTGAACGGCGCGCCCGGCTTTCCGCCCGCCATGCCATAGGGCGGAATGACGCGGCGTTCGAACATCGTCGTCAGGGACATTTCCTCCGCCAGCAGGATGTATTCGCGGACAATGCCGTCGCCGCCGCGAAACCGTCCCGCGCCGCCCGAACCGCGCCGCAGCGCCTGGTACCCGATGCGTATCGGGAACTCGGCCTCGACAACCTCGGCCGGCGTGTTGTTGGTGTTCGTCAGATGGACGCGCGTCGCCGCCGAGCCGGAACGGTTGAAGCGTGCACCTTCTCCGCCGCCATGCGGCTCGTAGAGCGTCTTCCAAGCCCCGTCGCGCCCAGCGCCGCCGAAGATAAGAAGGCCCGCGGTCGTCGAGCCCCCGGCCGAGAGCCGTTCGGGAATTGCCTTCTCAAAGGCGCGGAAGATGGCATCCACCGCGCGCTGCGACGTTTCGTGATTGCCGCCGACCAGCGGCTTCTCGGGCGGCGGCTGGAGGAGGGATCCCGGGCGCGTGGTGATCATCAGTGGCCGGTAGCAGCCGCCATTCGGCTGGATCTCCGGCCCGGCGATGGCCTTCATGGCATAGTAGACCGCCGCCGCCGTGACATAGGGTGTCGTGTTCAGCGGGCCCGCCAGCGCGTCGTCGGTCGCCGAAAAATCGAAGGTCGCCCGCTCGCCCTCCACGGTGATGCGCACGCGAACGGCTGCCGGCGCGCCGCCCGGCCCGTCATCGTCGAGGAAATCCTCGCCCTCGAACACGCCCTGCGGCAGGGAGGCGATCGCCGCGCGCATCGCAGATTCGGAACGGTCATGCAGCGCGTCCATCGCCGCCTCGATCGTCGCCGTGCCGTGCGCCGCGCAGAGCGCCAGCAGGCGCTGGTCGGCCGCGCGGGTCGCGGCGACCTGCGCGAGAAGGTCGCCCTCGCGCTCCATCGGCCCGCGGACATTGTGCATGATGACGGCGAGCTTCTCCTCGTCCACGCCGTCCGCCGTCACCACGCGCAGCGGCGGGATGCGCAGCCCCTCCTGGAAGGATTCCGTCGCGCTGGCGAGATACGAGCCGGGCCAGCCGCCGCCGATATCCGCCCAATGCGCCAGGCTGACCGCGAAGGCGACCAGCCGCCCTTCGGCGAAGATGGGCCGGATCGCCTTCACGTCCGGCAGGTGGTTGCCGCCCATCTCGGGCAGGTTGGTGAACCAGACGTCGCCCGGCCGCAGCCGTTCCGCGGGCACGCGCTGCAGGAAGGCGCCGACGGTGAACGACATCACGCCGAGATGCACGGGGATGTCGCGCCCCTGCGCGACGAGCTGCCCGCGCGCGTCCGTCAGCGCCGAGGACAGGTCGCCCGCCTCGCGCAGCAGCGGCGAGCGCGCCGCGCGCATCACGACGAAGGACATCTCCTCAGCGATCGCGGTCAGCGCGTGGCGGAGGACTTCGAGCTGGAAGGGATCGGGCGCGACCATGCTTACGCGGCCTCCTCGGTCAGAAGGATGTTGCCTCGTTCGTCGGGTGCCGCCTGCCATCCCGGCGGGATGACGGTGGTGGACCAGTCGTCCTCGACGATCGCCGGGCCATGGATGACGTCGCCGAGCGACAGCACCGCGCGGTCATAGCGTGGCGTCGGCACCGGCTCGCCCGGCGCGAACCAGCAGGGGTCCGTCGCGAAGGGCCGTGCCGGCGCCGCGCTGGCCGGCGCGCCGGGGATGCGCGCCTTGCGTGGCGCGCGGACGCGCACACGCAGCCCGAGCAGCTCCCACGCCTCGCCGGAGGCGAAGCCGAACAACGCCTCGTGCCGGGCCTCGAAGGCGGCGGCGAGGTCCTCCGCGGTGCCGATGCCGGTCATCGCGACGTCCACGGCATAGGATTGCCCGCGGTAGCGGATCAGCGCCGTCTCCTCGACGACCAGCGCCTCGGGCGCGTGGCCCTGTTCGAGCAGCGGCGCCTGCAGTTCCTCGGCAAGCGCCTGGCGCACGGAGGCGAGGCGGAAGGTGTCGAAGGAATCCCCGGGCAGGCGCAGCGTGCGCTGGCGGGTGTAGCTCGTCTCCGCCGCCACGCAGCCCAGCGCCGAGAAGGCGGAGGAGAAGGCCGGCACCAGCACCCGCGACATGCCGTAGGACCGCGCCAGCCCCACCGCATGCATCGGTCCCATGCCGCCGAAGGCGAGCAGCGTCGCCCCGCGCCCGTCCACGCCGCGCTCGACCGTGATCTTGTTCAACGCGCGGGCCATCGTCGCATCGGCCACGCGCAGCACGCCGAGCGCGAGTTCCACCACCGGTACGCCGAGTGTCGCCGCGAGCGGCGCGAACACGGCTTCCGCCTTCGCGCGGTCCAGCGTGATCTCGCCGCCCAGCTTCCGCCGCGGGTTCAGGTAGCCGAGGATCGCATTCGCATCGCACACCGTCGGCTGTGCGCCGCCGCGGCCGTAGCAGGCCGGCCCGGGCTCGGCGCCCGCGCTCTGCGGGCCGATGCTGAGGCCGCCAGGCCCGTGCCGCACGATCGACCCGCCGCCGGCGCCGATGGATTCGATCGCGACCATCGGCTGTCGCAGCGGCTGGTCCGCAAGCTTCGCATCCGCCGTGATCTCCGCCTGGCCGTCGAGAATGAGCGCGACATCCGTCGTCGTCCCGCCCATGTCGAAGGAGAGGACGGCCTGTTCCCCGACGTCGCGCGCCACGGCAGCCGCGGCCGCCACGCCGGCCGCCGGCCCGGACAGCGCCATGACGAGCGGACGCTCCGAGGCCGCCTCCGGCGAGGCCATCCCGCCCGCCGAATGCATCACCGAAAGGCGCGTCTCCGCCGGCAGCGTGGCGCGCAGCTTCGCCAGGTATTCCGCGGCGAGCGGCATCACCGCGGCGTTCAGCACCGTCGCGATGGTTCGCTCGTATTCGCGCGCCTCCGGGTTGATGACGTGAGACAGCGACAGATAGGGCACGCGTCCCTTCAACCTCTCGGCAATTGCCTCTTCATGCGCCGGATTGGCATAGGCATGCAGCAGGGCGATCGCGACGCTGCGCGCGCCGCTCGCCACCGCGCGCTCCGCGGCCTCCTTCGCCTGCCCGGGCGCGAGCGGTGCAAGTTCCGTCCCGTCATGCAGCATCCGCCCGCCGGCGGCGATGCGCCGCTCGCGCGGCACCAGCGGAGCCGGCTTCGGCGGCACGTCGAGGCGGTAGAGGTCGCGCCGGCTCTGCCGCCCGATCTCGATGATGTCCTCGAAGCCCTCGGTCGCGATGAGCGCCACAGGCTCGAGTCGCCCTTCCACGATGGCATTGGTCACGCGTGTCGTGCCGTGGATGAGCTCCTGCACCTCATCCGGCCGCAGCCCCACCGCGCCGAGCGCGGCGGTGATGCTGCCGACCGGGTCCGCGGCGCGGGATGGCACCTTTGCGCTGCGCGGCGTCTCGCTCCCGTCATGCACCGCGACGATGTCGGTGAAGGTGCCTCCGATGTCGATGCCGACGCGCCAGCCCGCCATGCAGCCCTCGCTTCTCGCTGGGGCGAAAGCCTGCAACAGCACGCTCGCTTCGAACACCCCCCTTTACAGATCGCGCCGACGGGTTCTGGAATGGATGCGGCAACGAGGGTTTGGCGCATGCTTCCCGTCGCCGGGAACACGGCAAGCGTAGTCCAGCCGGCATCGCGGAACGGCGACACGTTGCCGCTTTGCCTCTCGCCCTTTTCGCTGCGCGGTGTCGCCTTCGCCAACCGTCTCGTTGTCTCGCCGATGGCGCAGTACATGTGCACGGACGGCATGCCGGGCGACTGGCACGCGACGCATCTCGGCATGCATGCGCTGGGCGGGGCAGGGCTGGTCGTCGCCGAGATGACCTGCGTCTCGCCCGAGGCGCGAATCACGCCAGGCTGCCCTGGGCTGTGGAACGACGCACAGACCGCGGCGTGGCGTAGGATCACGGATGCCGTGCATGCGCACACGCCCGCGCGCATCGGCGTGCAGATCGGCCATGCCGGCCGCAAGGGCTCCACGCGGCCCTTGTGGGAGGGCTTCTCGAAGCCGCTTGCCGAGGGCAACTGGCCGATTCTCGCGCCGTCGCCCATTCCCTGGTCCGAGGCCAACCAGGTGCCGCGCGAGGCGACCGCCGAGGACCTCGCCGCGATCGCCGCGCAGCACGCCGCGGCCGCACGCCGCGCCTTGCTGGCCGGCTTCGATCTCATCGAGCTGCACTTCGCACACGGCTACCTCGTCTCCTCCTTCCTCTCGCCGCTGTCGAACCGTCGTGTCGACGGCTTCGGTGGCAGCCTGGCGAATCGTCTTCGCTTCCCCTTGATGGTCCTCCGTGCGGTGCGCGCTTCCGTGCCGGACGCGATGCCCGTCACGGCGCGCCTTTCCTGCAGCGACTGGATCGAGGGCGGCTTCACGCCCGACGACGCCGTGCAGGTTGCGATCGCGCTGCGCGACGCCGGGTGCGACCTCATCGTCGCCTCGTCCGGCCAGACCGATCCGCAGTCCAGGCCGACGGCGGGAGCCATGTGGCAGGTGCCCTTCGCGGGCCGGATCCGGGCGGAAGCGGCGGTCGCCACCATGGCGGTCGGCGGCGTCACCGAACCGTCCCACGCCGAGGGCATCGTCGCGGAGGACGCTGCCGACATGGTCGCCGTCGGGCGTGCCGCTCTCTACGACCCCTGGTGGGCAAGGCACTGGTCGCACGCGCTCGGCGCGCCGCTGCCCTGGCCACTCCCCTACGCCTATGGCGGGCATTTCGCCCGCCGCCATGTCCTCGTCCATCGCCACGCCGAAGGGAGACCACGGTCATGATCACGCGTCGCGAGCTCGCAGCCGGCGCCGCCGGCATCGCCCTCGTCACCGCCGGCACGCGGGAGGCCGCGGCGCAAGACCGCACCGGTGTCACCGACAACGTCTTGAAGATCGGCGTGCTCGGCAGTCTCACCGGCGTGCAGGCCGTGTTCGGGCAGGGCAACCTCTCCGGGGTACAGATAGTCTTCGACGAGGTGAACGCCGCCGGCGGTATCCACGGACGGCGCCTTGAGATTGCTTCGGTGGACGACGAGAGCACGCCCGCACGGTCCATCGCCGGCTTCCGCCGCCTGGTGGACGACGAACGTGTCTTCGCCGTGATCGGCCCATCGGCCAGCGCCATCGGCCAGGCGATGGAACCGACGCTGCGCGCGGCCTCGGCCGTGCCGGTGCTGATCTCGATCTTCTCGAGCCCCGCAGCGACCGAACCGTACAAGAACAACGTCTTCCGCACCGGGCCGCTGAATGATCGGCTGCAGGGCAAGGCGCTTGCGGACTTCGCGCTGGACGTACTGCACGGCCAGAAGGTCGCCCTGGCGCAGCAGACCGACGAATACGGCCGCCGCGGCGGGCAGAGCCTGACCGAGCAGATGCGCGCGCGCAGCAAGCCCCTCGTCGCGACCGAGGTCTTCAACCTGACGGACACCGACTTCACTGCGCAGCTCCTGCGCATGAAGCAGGCCGAGCCGGACGTCATCGTGATCTACGGTTTTCCCGCCCCCGCCGCGACCATCACGCGACAGGCGCGGCAGCTCGGCCTGACGGCGAAGATCATCGGCTCGAATGCGACGTCCAACCGCACCTATCCCGCGACCGTCGGGCCCGCCGCAGTCGGGGTGATGAACGTCATCACGCTTGCCGACCTCCCGGAACGGCCGACAGATCCGCGCATGCAGGCCTATGTCCAGAAGTTCACCGCACGCTTCCCGGACCTCGCGCGGCAGAACCGCCCGGACCTCGGCGACTGCCTGGGCTACAATGGCGCGATGGTCTTTGCCGAGGGGCTGCGGAAGGCCGGTCGCGATCTCTCGCGCGAGGGCTTCATCCGCGCCATGGAGAGCATCTCGAACTTCGAGACCGGCGTCGGCCTGCCCACGACCTTCGGCCCGAACCGCCGCGAGGGCAACCTGCAGGCCCGCGTGCTGGAATTCCAGCCCGACCTGACGCGCAAGCTGATCGAGCAGCGGCTGCAGGCGCAACCCTGACCGCCATGACCGAGGCGCGGCAGCTCTACATCGAGGACTTCGCGCCGGGGCAGGCCTTCCCCGGCGCGCGCTCGACCTGTGCGGTCAAGGACTTCCTCGACTTCGCCCGCATCACGGGCGATGCGCACCCGATCCACTACGATGCCGACTATGCCGCGAAGACGCGCTTCGGCCGGCCGCTCGCGCACGGTCTGCTCGTCGCCGGCTACAGCGCGCTCGGCGCGACGAAGCTCTCCACGATGCTGGAGGAGAGCATGGTCGCGATGCTGGAGGTCACCTTCCGCTACAGGAAGCCCGTCTTTGCCGACGACGTGCTGACCAGCCATTTCGAGGTCGCCGAGGTTTCGCGCGATCCCACCAAGGACACGGGAAGGATCCGCTTCAAGGTCACGCTGACCAACCAGACGGGCGAGACCGTAGTCGAAGGCAGCCACCTCTATCTCTTGCGCGCCAGGGGCAAGTCGGCATGAGCGAGGCGGCGGCGATATGGGCCGGCATCGTCGGGGAACTGGGTTGGACCGGCCGTCCGGCGGTGAACCTGGCCGAGACGCTGGTGGACCGCCACGCGACATCCGCGCGTGTCGCGCTGCACTGGGAGGGTCGCGACGGCACGCAGCGCGCCTTCACCTTCGCCGAACTTTCCGAGGCCTCCGCGCGGCACGCGGACATGCTGCGCAGCCTCGGCATCACGGCCGGCGACCGCGTCGCCTGCATCCTGCCGCGTGTGCCCGAAGCGATCGTCGCTATGCTCGGCGCCTTCCGCATCGGCGCGATACACTTGCCGATCTTCTCGGGCTTCGGCGCCGAGGCGACGGCGCGCCGCGTCAGCGATGCCGGCGCGCGCGTCGTCGTCACCCACGCCGATGTGCGAGCCCGCTTGCCGCAGATCTGGCCATATCCCGTCACGGTGGTGACGGTGCCGCGCGCGGATGGCACCGGCGTCCCCGCGGGGGATGTGGACCACCGCGCTGCACTCGCCGCGGCGTCGGCGGATGTCCCACCCGTGCTCCGCCTGCGGACCGATCCAGCAGTGCTTCTCTTCACCTCTGGCTCCACCGGCCCGCCCAAGGCGGTGGCCATCGCGACCAATTTTCCGGCCGCGATCTGGCCCGCGATCTGCTACGCGGGCGATCTTCGCTCCGGCGACGTGTTCTGGCCCACCGGGGACCCCGGCTGGGGCTACGGCCTCGTCTGCTACGCTGTCGCGCTGGCGGCGGGCGAGGCGGTGCACATGTGGGAAGCCAACCCGACGCCGGAGACGACGCTCGGCTTCCTGGCACGCCACCGCATCACCGTGCTCGGAACGGTGCCGACCCTGCTGCGCGGGCTGATGGCACTGGGCGAGGGCAGCGTGCGCCGCCCGGACATCGCCGTGCGCAGCATCATGAGTTGCGGCGAGCCGCTTAACGCCGAATGCGTCACCTTCTTCCGCCGCGTCTGGGGCGTCACGCCCCTCGATCAGTTCGGTTCGTCGGAACACGGCCTGCCGATCGGCAACCGCTTCGTGGATCGTGACGCCGTGCGGCCCGGTTCCATGGGCAAGCCGTTGCCCGGTCAGCGCATCGCCATCGTGGACGAGGCCGGCGCGGTGCAGCCAGGCGGGACGCCCGGCCTGATTGCGACAATGCCGCCGCCTGACGGCATCTATGCGCTGGGCTACTGGAACAACCCGGAAGCGGAGGCTGCGCTGCGGCGCCAAGGCTGGATCGTCACCGGCGACATCGGGCACGAGGACGCTGATGGCTACTACTGGTTCGAAGGCCGGATGGACGACGTGATCAAGTCTGCCGGCTACCGCGTCGGCCCGTTCGAGGTCGAGAGCGCGTTGCTCACCCACTCCGCGGTCGCGGAGGCCGCCGTGATAGGCAAGCCAGACGCCGCGCGCGGACAGCTGGTCAAGGCCTTCGTGGTGCTGAAGCCAGGTTTCGCCGACAGCCAGGCGCTACGCGAGGAACTGGTCTCTGCGGCGCGGCGCGAGGTCGGCGCCCATGCCTTCCCGCGCGAGATCGAGATCGTCACGGACCTGCCCAAGACCACTACGGGCAAGATCCAGCGCTTCGTACTGCGCCAACAGGAAGTCGCAAGCCAGACAGGAAGCAGGACGCCATGAACCGCTACGAAGCCATCATGCCCGGCCCCTGGTCGGACAAGCTTACTTTCTCGCCCGCGATCCGCGTGGGCATGCTGCTCTTCATCAGCGGCACGACGGCAACCGACGAGAACCGCAACATCGTCGGCGTCGGCGACATCGCCGAGCAGACGCGTCAGATTTTCCGGAAGTGGGAGCCGATCCTGAAGGCCGCGGGGGCCACCTTCGACAACGTCGTCGAGACCACGGACTACTACCTGACCCTGGAAGGCTATTCGCAAACGGCCGACGTGCGTCGCGAGTTCTTCCGCCATCCCTTTCCGGCCGCGACCGGTGTGCAGGTTGCGGGGCTGATCCGGCCGGAGGCGCTGATCGAGATCAAGGGCATCGCCGTCCTCGACGCCGTCCGCGGCTGAAGGCGCGGGCGTGTTCGGCCAGATCCTCGTCTCCGGCATCACCGCCGGTGCAGTCTATGCGCTTGTGGCGCTCGGCTTCGTCGTGCTGCACCGAGGCACACGCGTGGTGCATTTCGGACTTGGCGACCAGATGACGATGAGCGCCTATCTCGTGGTCATCGCCCAGGTTTTCTTGGACGCACCCTTCGCGGTTGCGATCCTGTTTTCGCTTGTGCTTTCGGCAGGATTTGGCGTTGCGATCGAACGCGGCGTGATGCGGCCGCTGCGGCGCGCCCCGCTTCTCGTCATGGTGATCGCGACCCTCGCGATTGGTGCCGCACTTCGCGAGGGGCTGCGTGCCTCCATGGGCCCGCTGCCCTGGCCAGTGCCCTTCCTACTGACGCCGGCGCCGTTCACCCTGGGGGGGCTCGTGCTCGTTCCGGCTAACCTCGCCGTGGTCGGCGTGGCGTTGGCTGTGATGCTCAGCCTGTTTGTGGCGCTGCGCTTCACGCGCTTCGGTCGCGCCATCGTGGCAGTGTATGAGAACCCGACAGGCGCGGCCATCGTGGGCATTTCCGTGCCCAGTGTTCACGCGCGTCTGTGGGGCCTCTCCTCAGTGCTGGCCGCCATCGCCGGGATCCTGGTTGCGCCGCTGATCACGCTTTCGCCCGACATGGGCACCATCGGGATCAAAGGGTTTGCCGCAGCAATCCTCGGCGGCTTCAACAGCCTGCCGGGCGCCATCGCAGGCGGCATTCTGCTTGGCATCGCGGAGACCGCGGCCGGTGTCTACGTTTCTACGGCAATGAAGGACATCATCTCCTACGCATTGCTCATCGGCTGCGTGCTCCTCTTGCCCCAGGGTCTCTTCGGCAGGGCGGAGCCGAGGAAGGTATGATCGCGCGCCTCCTGATCTTCGCCGCCGCCGCAGCACTCGTCGCGCTACCCTTCTTCGCGCCCTCGCACATAGTCTTCCTTGTGGCGATGATCGGTTCGACTTCCGTGATGGTCGCTGGCCTGACCATCGTCGTGGGCTTCACCGGCCAGATTTCCATCGCCCAGGCGAGCTTCGCGGCCATTGGTGCCTATGGAACGGCGCAACTTGCCACCATGGCCGGCCTCCCACACTGGATCGGCCTGCCGGCCATCGCGCTGGTCGCGGCCGTGGTGGGCTACCTCTTCGGGCTGCTGTCGCTACGCGTCGCCGACCACTACCTGGCGCTCGCCACCATGGCACTCTGCGCCATCGTGCAGCTCCTGCTGATCCACCTCGAGGACTGGACCGGCGGCGCCGTCGGCCTGGCTGTGCCGCCGCTTGCAGTCGGCACGCGGATGTTGACGCGCCCCACCGAACTCTACGCTGTCATCATGCCCTGCGTGGCGCTGACAGTCTGGTTCCTGCATGCTCTCTCCACTTCCCGCCTGGGCCGCGCCTTCGCCGCGCTGCGGATGAGCGAGGTTGCCGCCGCCGCCATCGGCATACCGGTGCTGCACTACAAATCACTGGCGTTCGCCCTTTCGGCCTTCTTCGGCGCCTTCGGTGGCGGCCTGTTCGCCTTGCAGACGACCTATCTCGACCCTGCACAATTCGGGATCCTGGAATCGGTGCGCCTCATCGCCATAGCGGTGATAGGCGGCGTGCTGAACCCCTTCGGTCCGCTCATCGGTTCTGCCGTGTTCGTGCTGCTCCCCGAGGCGATGGGGGCGCTCGGCCGCTACATGTCACTGGTCTTTTCGCTGCTGCTACTTCTGTTCGTCGTCGTCTCGCCCCAAGGCATCGCCGGGCTTCCCGCCCGCTTGAGGGCGCGGCGATGAGCGCGGCCGCTCTCAAGATCGAGTCGCTCGGTATACGATTCGGCGGGCTCCTTGCGCTGGACGAGGTCTCGATCGATATCGCGCCACGTTCCATCCACGCAGTCATTGGCCCAAATGGCGCCGGCAAGTCCACGCTGGTGAATCTCGTCACCGGGATCTACGCGCCGACGACCGGGCGCGTGATACTCGATGGTGAGGTCCTGACCGGCCTGCCGACCCATCGCATCGCCGCACGAGGTGTCGCGCGGACCTTCCAGAACACGGAGCTCTTCACCGAGCTTTCGGCACGCGAGAACGTCCTGATCGGTCTGCATCGCCATCTCGGCTACGGCCTGCTGGCGAGCACGTTGCGCCTGCCCAGTTTCTACCGGGCTGAACGCGATGCGGCGCGCCGCGCGGACGAGCTTCTTGCCCTGGTCGGGCTCGAGGCGCAGGGCGGCACTGCTGCCGGTGACCTTGCACTCGGTCAGCAGCGCCGGCTCGAGTTGGCCCGTGCATTGGCCGTCGGGCCTCGCCTGCTGCTGCTCGATGAGCCCGCGGCCGGATTGCGGGCGGCGGAGGCGGAGGGCCTCTCCTCCGTGTTGCTTCGCCTGCGTGATGAGCTCGGCCTTACGCTGCTGCTGATTGATCACGTCATGCGCGTGGTGATGGGCGTCTCGGAACGGATCACCGTGTTGAATTATGGCCGCAAGCTCGCCGAGGGTACGCCGGAGGAGGTGCGCCGCAACCCGGACGTTATCGCCGCCTATCTTGGAGGTTCCCCGCATGGCGCTTGAGGTCGCCGGGCTGGAAGCCGGCTACGGCGGCGCCCGCGTCGTGCAGGGCATATCGTTCGCCGTCCCCGAAGGTAGCATCGTCACCCTGCTTGGTCCGAACGGAGCCGGAAAATCGACGACGCTCCGTTCCATCGCGGGTCTATTGAAGCCCAACCGCGGCATCGTCACGCTGGATGGCGATCGGCTCGATGGCCTGACCGCGGATGCCGTGGTCCGACGCGGGCTGGCATTGGTTCCCGAGCGGCGTGAACTCTTCCCGTCGCTTTCCGTCGCCGAGAACCTCGCCCTTGGGGCTTATACGCGCAGGGACCGCGCCGGGATCGCCGCTGATCTCGAGATGGTCTTCACCCTGTTCCCGCGCCTGAAGGAACGCCGCCAACAGCACGCGCGGACACTCTCGGGCGGCGAACAGCAGATGCTTGCCATTGGCCGTGGCCTGATGTCCCACCCGCGCTATCTGCTGCTGGACGAGCCCTCCCTTGGTCTCGCTCCGCTGCTTATCGCCGAGATCTTCCGCAAGCTCACCGAGATCCGTGCGGGCGGCACGGCGATCCTGCTCGTCGAGCAGAACGCCTCGGCTGCGCTCGACGTCGCCGATCATGGCTATGTGCTCGAAACCGGAGTGATCCAGCTCGAAGGCAACGCTGCGTCGCTCGCCGCCGACGAAGCGGTGCGCGAGACCTATCTCCGCTGACGGTGCCGTGATGATCACCTCGGCTGCCAATAGGCTCTTACATCGCGGCGGCCTGCCGATACCGATCCGCCGCCACTGCCGGGTTCAAGGTCCTTTCCGAGCTATGGGCCTCATGATCGTGTTCGGGACGGGCGCCGCAAGGTCCGCGACGAAGTCCGGAGTTCCGGCTTCAGCCGATTGACCGAGGTCGCCGACACTACCGTCCCGACAGAGACAAACCGGCGCCGCCAGGCGGCGGGCCGGATCCCGGACGCTCAGGCGGCCATCTGGCGCCGCCACTCGAAGCTCGTGCCGTCCGTCCGGATGCAGTGCAGGATGACGGCGAACTTTCTGGCCACCGTCACCTTCGCCTTTTTCGCACCCACCCGCTCCATCAGCCGGGTGCCCCAGGCTTTTTGGCTCGATCAACGCGCCGTGCGGTGCCGCAGGACGCTTGCCGCCTCGAACCGGTAGGCCCGCGGCAGGCGGTCCCCCACTTCGAGGTGTGCCCATTGTAGTCCTGCTCGCCCGATTGATGCCGCCACGGGGTCAGCCCCAGATACGCACCGACGCTCTCCGCCGCACGGAACCGCGTGGGGCCGTCGATGGCGTGTCGGCGTGAGTAAGCACCGAACCGGGACCCCGCCTGATAGACAATTCAGGCAATTCAATCAGCGAGTTGCGGGCGCCTTGGGGAGGAGACGTGATTCGGTGCATGCTCACACCAGGTCGAGGAACTCGACCTTGCCTCCCGAATCGACGGCCCATGTCGCGCGAGGCGATTGCTTGATGATCCGGCCGCTGCCCCGTTAGCCTAGCTGCGAGATGGACCCGTCTTCTCGCCTGGCGCCGTGCCTCCCGGTCGGAACCCCTGACGGTTCGTAGGACCGCCTGCAATGAAGCTCAGCCAGATCGAGTACTTCGTCGTCCTTGCGGAGGAGCTCCATTTCGGGCGCGCAGCCGACCGGCTTCATCGATCCCAGCCGCCGCTGAGCCGGCAGATCCGCTTGTTGGAAGACGAGCTCGGCGTCGCGCTCTTCGCGCGCAATGCACAGCGCGTCACGCTGACCGAGGCCGGACAAACCTTCCTGCATGAGATACGTCCGGTCCTTGCGCGGATCCGTCATGCTGCCATCGCGGCGCAGCGCGCAGCCACGGGTGATCTTGGGCAGATCATCGTTGGCGTGACGGGCTCTGCGATGTTCGGCATCGTCCCGGCCATCCTCAGGACCTTCCGCCGCACCCATCCAGGCGTTTCCGTCGACCTGCGCCAGAGTCCGAAGGGCGAGCAGGTGAACGCGCTGAAACAACGCCGCCTGACCATCGGCTTCGTCCGCTCACTGACACATGACGACGAGCTCGCGCACGATCTGCTTCTCGAAGAACCGTTGGTTGTCGCGCTGAGCCGGGAGAACGAGCTGGCTGCGCAGCCGACGCTTCGGCTCTCGGACCTGGCTGCGCAGGGCTTCGTCCTCTACCGCGGGCAGTCCTCGCCGAGCGTCGCCGACCAGATCGTCCATTTCTGCCAGCAGGCCGGCTTCAGCCCACGGGTCGTACAAGAAGCGGAGGACATGCAGTCCGCCGCGGCACTCGCCTCGCTCGACATGGGCGTCACGCTCGTCGCGGCATCGTTGCAGCAGATGCAGTTGCGGGACCTGGTCTACCGGCCGCTCTCGGGCGCGGGGCCGCAGCCGGTAACGCGGCTCTATGCCGTGTACCGGCGTGACGACCCATCCCCCGCGCTGCGCGCCTTTCGCCGGATCTGTGAGGAACAGGCGGCCGCGAGTGGCGGCGTGCCTACTGCGCCTGAAGCCCCAGCTGCTGGATCACCGCGGTCCAGGTCGCGCGGTCGCGCCCGATGATCGCACCGAGCGCGTCGGCATCGCCTTCCATCGGCTCGCACCTGATTGCCGCGAAGCGTTCCCGCAACTCGGCCTGCTTCAGTGCCTCGTGGACCGCGGCCCCGACCTTGCGCCGGCCTTCCTCGGGCATCCCGCGCGGGGCGAGCATTGCGTACCACCAATCCACCGCGTAGCCGGGGACGCCGGCTTCGGCGATCGTCGGCAGGTCGGGCTGGAGCGCGCTGCGCCGCGAGGTCGTGACGGCAAGCGCGCGGAGCTTGCCGGCCGCCACATGCGGCGCGACCGACGTGGCGCTGTCGAACATCGCGTCGAGCCGCCCCGCAACGAGATCCGTCACGGCGGGCCCGGAACCGCGATAGGGCACATGCGTCATCTCGATCCCGCTGCGTGCGCAGAACAGCGCCGCGCAGAGGTGCAGCGACGTGCCTGAGCCCGCCGAGCCATAGGTCAGCCGCCCCGGCTGCCGCCGTGCGGCAGCGACGAGGTCCGCCACGCTCCTGTATGGCGAAGACGCCGGCACGACGAGCACATTGGCGACGGTCCCCACGGGTGCCACGGGCAGGAAATCCCCGTAGGGATCGTAAGGCAGGCGCGGATTCAAGGCCGCGAGCACCACATGCGTCAGCGCCGTCATGAGCAGCGTATGCCCGTCCCGCGCCTGCGACGCCGCCTCGGTGCCCAGCAGACCGCCGGCGCCGGAGCGGTTCTCCACCACCACGGGCTGTCCGATGGCGCGCTCGATCGGCGGCGCGATCAGCCGCGTCATGGCGTCGATCGCACCGCCGGGGGGAAAGGGAACGATGATCCGCACGCCGCGATCGGGCCAGGATTGCGCCCGCGCCACCGCCGGCGCGCCGAGGATGGCGACGCCGGCCGCCAACAGCGTGCGCCTCGGCAAGCCAAGGCGATCATTGTCGTTCATTCTTGTTTCCTCCTTCACCAACGCTCAGCCGCCTCGGATGACGAGCGCATCGACCGCCACGCCGCCGTCCTTGCCGAGGATCACGGGGTTCACGTCGATCTCCGCGATGTCGGAAGACAGATCGGCGATCATCTCCGACACGCGGGCGACCAGCACGCAGAAGCCGTCGATGTCGCACGGCGGAGCGCCCCGTGCGCCATCGAGCACGCGCCGCATCCGCAGCCCGTCGAGGGCGAGACGCACCTCGGCCGGCGTGACCGGTGCGAGGCGGATGGCGACGTCGCCCATCACCTCCACCAGCGTGCCGCCGAAGCCGAAGACCACGAGCGGGCCGAACTGCGCATCCTGGCGTGCGCCGACGATCATCTCGATCCCCTGCGGCACCATCCGCTGCACGACGACGCCGGCGACGCCCGGCTGATCGTGCACCGCATGGGTTATGGCGTCATAGGCCGCACCGACCGCATCCTCGTCCCGCAGATCGAGCTTCACGCCGCCGATGTCGGACTTATGCCGGATCTCGGCGGCCTCGACCTTGGCGACGACGGGGAAGCCGATCTCGCGCGCGGCGGCGATGGCCTGCTCCCGTGTCGTGCACAGCCGTTCTCCGACAACGGGAATGCCGTAGAGCGCCAGCAGCGCCTTGGATTCGCGCTCGGTGAGGGAGGCGCCGGGTGGATGCGCGGCCAGAAGCCGGTGCGACGGCCCGGCGGCCGCATCCGGCGCGTGCTCCCGCGGCCTCGCCTCCAGCACCGGGCGTTTCCGCGCCTGGTCGAACCAAAGGCGATACGCGTTCATGCACCGGTCGAGCGAACGGAAGACGGACAGCGTCGTGCTGCCGTCATAGACATGCGCGCCGGGCCCTTCATACCACTCGTTCATCCAGACGAGGGTCAGCGGCTTGTCCAACTCGCCGGCCAGGGCGCTCATCCCGTGGGCGCGCGTGACCGCCGCCTGGCCATGCGCCGAGGGCATCAGCACGGCCACGCTCGCGAAGCCGGGATCCTGCGCGAAGCTGCGCACGCATTCGGCATAGAGCGCTTCGTCGCGGATCGACTCCGCCGTGATGTCGGCGGGATTGGCGACGGTGGCGAAGCCGGGCAGGCGCTGCCGCAGCGCCTCGACGGTCGCGGCGCCGGGCTGCGGCATGGCGAGGCCGTGGCGCTCCGCCTTGTCGGCCGCCATGACGACAGAGCCGCCGGAACCGGAGAGGATGCCGACGCCCGCGCCTTTCGGCCGCCCCGCGCGGGAGAAGAACAGCGCCGTCTCGAGCAGGCCTTCGAACTGATCCACCTCGATGACGCCGGTGCGCTCGAAGACGGCGCGGAAGGATGCCGCGTCGCCGGCCAGCATGCCCGAGTGCGAGAGTGCGGCCCGGCCGCCCGCGGCGGTGACGCCGACCTTGTAGGCGATGACGGGCTTTCCCGCGCGGAACGCACGGTCGAAGGCTTCGAGCAGGCGGGGGCCACTCGGCACGCTCTCGAACAGGCAGGCGATAGCCTTGGTATCGGGATCCTCCACCATGAAGGTGATGAGGTCCGCGATGTCCACGTCGCAGGAATTACCTGTCGAGATGAGCCGGCTGAAGCCGACGCCGCGATGCATCGCCTGGAACACCACGTAGCCCAGCGCGCCGCTCTGCCCGACGAGGCCGATGCCACCGGGCACCATCGGAAGGTCGCGCACGCTCGGCAGGATGTTGCAGGCCGCGCCGGAACGGACCGCGACGATCCCGGTGCAGTTGGGGCCGAGGATGCGCATGCCTGTCTCGGCCGCCAGGGCGCCGATGCGCCGCTGCATCGCCGCTCCTTCCGCCGTGCCGATCTCGGCGAAGCCGGAGGAGAAGACGATCGCACTGGGCGTGCCGATCTCCGCGGCCTGGCGCAACACGCCTTCCACCTGCGCGCCGGGCACCGCAATGCCCACGCAATCCGGCCGTTCCGGCAGGTCGGCGAGGCTGCGGTAACACGGCAGCTCGCCGATCCGATCGTATTGCGGATTGATGGGCAGGATGGTGCCGTCGTAGTGCCGCGTCAGGTTCGTGAGGACATTGCCGCCGAAGGAGCCGGGGCGCGGCGAGGCGCCGACGATCGCGATGCGGCGGGGATCGAGCAGCGGCAGCAGCGAGGCCGCGTCATAGACGCCGCGGGCGGGGCCGGGGCTGGTGATTGCGCCGTCCATGGGCATCACGTCCAGGACCGCTTCAGCCAGCGCCCGCCATCCACCGTCATGTCGCATCCGGTGATGAAGTCGCCCGCCGGCGATGCGAGGAACGCGCAGCTCAGCCCGATGTCGTCCGTCTCCCCGAAGTGGCCGAGCGCCATGCGATTGAGTTCCTTCTCGCCTTCGCCGCGGGCCTCGTAGAGCCGGCGCAGCCCTTCGGTGCCCTCGATGGGACCGGGAAGGACGTTGTTCACGCGGATGCCGTGCGGGCCCCATTCGACCGCCAGGCTGCGCGTGAGCGCGGTGACGCCCGCCTTCGCCGAGGCGGCATGCGCCGCGCCCGGCCAGCCCGAGGAGACCTGCGCGAGCGAGATGTTGATGATGCGGCCGCCATAGGGCGAGGCCTTCAGCGCCTTGAAGGCCGTGTGGCAGAAGTTGAAGGTGCCGTTGAGGTCGATGTCCACCACGGCGCGCCAGCCGTTCGGGGTCATCTCCTCGAACGGACAGTTGAAGTTGCCTGCGGCGTTGTTGACCAGCACGTCGAGGCGGCCGAACTCCGCGACGGTCCGCTCGATCACGCCCTGGGTTGCGGCGTAGTCCCGCACATCGGACGCGATGGTGAGGATGCGCGCACCCGATGGCGCGAGCCGCTCGGCGGCTTCCTCGAGCTTGTCGGGGCGGCGGCCGGTCAGCACGAGGTTCGCGCCGAGGTCGGCGAAGACGTCCGCGATCCCCAGCCCGATGCCACTGCTGCCGCCGGTGATCAGGGCGACCCGGCCGGCGAGGGCGTCTCTGCTGAAGACCTGCCGCTTCGGGTGGGCCGCCTCGGCCGACACCCGTGTCATTGAAGTCATCTGCGTTTCCCCGTTTACGGCACTTTGCGCCTTCGCCCTTGATGACGAGGCGACGCCGTCCCTCCTACCGAACGGACCGCACGGGACGCCAATCCATATCGGGTATCGCTCAATACCCATCCGGCGTGCAGGACCTGTCCGGCTATGCCCGGGGGCCGCCTCTGGGCCGCGCTACGGGCCCGCGACATTGCGGCGCTAGCGCCTTGGCTGGTTGAAGCAGGCGGGAGCCAGCTCGCGTCTTTCGGCAAGGGCATCAGCGCAGACCTGGCCGCCGCCAGGGCGGCGCCTAATCAGGCGTCCTCGAGTTGCCGCGACAGGATCGTCGCTTCGGAAGCGACCTCGGCGCCGATGACGCCGTGCCCGATACGACGCAGTTGCTCGCTCACGCCAAGCACGACCAGCCCGTGCGACATCCGGCCGCGCGGCATCACCGGAGCGGTGATGATGGTCACGCCGGCGATGTAGCGGCCCTCGTCCACCGCGTATCCCGCCAGCCGCGTCGCCTCGACGTCCGCGCGCCATTCCGCGGGCGTCGGCGGGTTATCCCATCGCACGGTACGGAAGCGCGTCTCGATCTCGCCCCAGGGATAGCCCCCGAAGGCTGCGATGCACCTGCCGCTGGCGCTCACCAGCGCAGGGTAGCGACTGCCGACATCGGCCTGGAGCCGCAAGGCTTGGCCGGGCCGCGAGATCGCGACGACGACGATGTGCTCGAGGCTCGCCACCTCGATGCCGATGGCGGTGACGCCGTGCCGGCCCGACAGCCTATCGAGGACCGGCTGGACGAGGTTGCTGAAGGGATCCCGCCGCAGCATGCCGCGCGCCAGGGCGACGATGCCGCTCGACAGCGCGTAGCGCTTCGTCTCCGGGTCGAAGGAGACGAGTTCCTCCGCCACCAACGCCCGCAGGATGTGCAGGCAGGTGCTCGGCACCAGTCGGAGCGATCGCGCGATCGCATGAACGCCGAGCGGCGCTTGGCTGCGGGAGAGGAGACGCAGGATCGCCGCTGCGCGCGCAACGGCGGGCACCTGCCGAATCACCGCCGCGCGTTCCGACGATGCGGAAGAAGGCTTCGACTCTGGATGACGCATGTTGTCCATATACAACACATGATCGTATTTGACAACACGAACTGATGCGCGAATAACTTCTGCCAGGCGGCGACAGCCCCCTGGGGACACGTCCGATGACACGGCTGACCGACAGCACCGACTACGCCTTCGCGCAGGCGAACTTCTCGCCCGAGCGGCTCTGGGAGTTCTTCGACGGGGATCGGGCGTCGCTGAACATTGCCCATGAATGCATCGACCGGCACGCGACCGACGACCGCAGGCTCGCGGTGCGCGTGGCGCATGCCGACGGCCGCGACGAAGCCATCACCTTCCGGGAGATCGCGGATTGGTCCTCCCGCTTCGCGCATTGGCTGGCGGCGCGCGGTGTCGCGCCGGGCGACCGCGTCGCGGTGATGCTCGACCCGTCCCTGCCGTTCTACGCGGCGATGTTCGGGGCCATGAAGGGCGGCGCGATCGCGGTCCCGCTCTTCACGCTGTTCGGGCCGGAAGGCGTGCGCCTGCGCGTCGCCGACTGCACGCCGCGCGTGCTGATCACGAGCGCGGAGAAGGCCGCCTCCGCCGCCGGCATTCCGGGCGTCGAGGTCGTCGTGGCGGATGCGTCCTGGCTCGAGGCTCTCTCGACCTTCCCGACGTCCTGGACGGTCGCGACGCGCGCCGACGACATGGCGCTATTCCAGTACACCTCGGGAACCACGCGCGAACTGCCCGCGGCGGTGAAGCACACCCACCGCGCGATCGTCGTCCTGATGCTGGCGGCTCTCTACGGCACCGGCATCCGTCCGGGCGACGAGTTCTTCTGCCCATCGTCGCCGGCCTGGGGGCATGGCCTCGCCCATGGCACGCTGGCGCCGCTCGCCCTCGGCGTGACCACCGGGACCTATGCCGGCAAGTTCGATCCGGTCCGGCTGATGCGGGCGATGCAGGATTTCGGCATCACGAACCTGTCTGCCGCGGCGACCCACTACCGGATGATGCGGACCAGCGGCCGCGCCTCCGACTTCCGCTTCGCCATCAGGAAGCTGTCCTACACGGGCGAGCCGATCGACGGCGAGACCCTGCGCTTCGTCGACGCGACCTTCGGCGTGCCCGCCTGCAGCATGTACGGCACCACCGAGGTCGGCGTCGTCCTGGTGAACTACCCGGGGGCGACCGACTTCCCGGTGAAGCCGGGCTCGCTCGGCAAGGCCGTGCCCGGCCTGCGGCTGGAGGTCCAGCGCGCCGACGGCACGCCCTGCGCCCCCGGCGAGACCGGGGAGATCAAGGTCTGGCGCCGCGGCGAATGGGTGCCGACCAAGGATCTCGGCCGCATCGACGAGGATGGCTACTTCTACCACGGGGGTCGGGCGGACGACGTCATCATCTCCGCCGGCTGGACCATGAGCGCGGTCGAGATCGAGGACGTGCTCCTCAAGCATCCCGACGTGCGCGAGGCCGCGGCGATCGGCGTGCCCGACCAAGTGCGTGGCCAAGTGGTGAAGGCCTTCATCGTCAGCGACCGCCCGGGCGACGAGGCCTTCACGCGCGAGCTGCAGGACTTCACCCGTGAACGGCTGAGCCAGCACGAATACCCCCGCCAGGTCGCCGTCGTCGCCGAGCTGCCGAAGACCCCCGCCGGAAAGATCAACCGCAAGGTGCTGCGCGACGCCGAGGCAGCGCGCGCGCCGGCTGCTGCCTAGACAATCAGGACCAGGAGAGGACACGCCATGCCCGACACCAACATGCCAGAGCCGTCCAACCGGCTCTTCCCGAAGATCACCGACCAGGCCCTGGACGACCTCCGTTCACGCATCGGCAAGCGCATCGAGAACACCATCGAGCCCTGGTGCCACGAGGCGACGCGCGACAACATCCGGCACTACGCGCATGGCATCGGTGACGACAACCCGCTGTGGTGCGACCCCGAATACGCGGAAAGGAGCATCCACGGCGGCGTCGTCGCGCTGCCGAGCTTCCTCTTCACCACCAGCCGCATCATCTCCGGCTATGTCGGCGGCCTCCCGGGCGTGCACGCCATGTGGTCGGGCGCAGACTGGCGCTGGCACCGCTGGGTGCGCCGCAACGAGCGGATCACGACCCAGGCCCATCTGGCGGAACTGGTCGAGCACGAGACCGCCTTCGCCGGCCGTGCGATCCGTCAGGTCTATCACGTCGATTTCTACGGCGAGAACGGCGACAAGGTCGCCGATGCGGAGAGCTGGTGCTTCCGCACCGACCGCGACGCGGCGCGCGAGACCGGCACCAAGTACAAGGACGTGAAGGCGAAGCCGCAGCGGCGCTACACCGACGAGGAACTCGCCAAGGTCTGGCGCCTCTATTCCGAAGAGCGTCCGCGCGGCGACACGCCCCGCTACTTCGAGGACGTGCAGGTCGGCGACACCCTGCCGACCATGCCGAAGGGCCCGATGACGGTCACCGGCTTCATCGCCTACGCGCAAGGCTGGGGCGGCCTCTACATCCGCGCCAACCGCCTGGCCTGGAAGCAGGTGCAGGCGCATCCGGGTCTCGGCATCCGCAACCGCTTCAACATCCCGGACTGCCCCGAGCGCGTGCACTGGGAACCGGAAATGGCGCTGATGGTGGGCGCGCCCGGTGCCTATGACTACGGCCCCGAGCGCTGCTCCTGGCTCACGCACCACATGACCGACTGGATGGGTGACCACGGCTTCCTTGTGCGCGCCACCAGCAAGCTGCGCCGCCACAATCCGGAGGGCGACCTGCTCTTCATCGACGGCAAGGTGACCGGCAAGCGCGTGGAGAACGGCCGCCACCTGATCGATATCGAGCAGGAGGCGCGCAACCAGGACGGCGAGCTTTCCGTGGTCGGGGAAGGCACCGTCGCGCTGCCATCGCGCGCCTAGCGGCAGCGGCCAGGGAGGATCCGGATCATGAAAAGACGAACGATCATGCTGGGCGCCGCCCCGGCGGTCCTGGCAGCGCGCTCGGCACGGGGGCAGGACGGCTTTCCGACCCGCACGGTCCGGATCCTCGTCCCGGTCGCGCCCGGCGGGATCACCGATGCGCTCGCGCGCCTCGTCGCGACGGGACTGCAACAGCGCCTCGGCCAGACCGTGGTGGTGGAGAACCGTCCCGGCGGCAACGGGATCGTCGCCTCCGAGGCCGTGGTGCGGTCCGAGCCCGACGGGCACACGATGGTGCTGGTGATCGCCGCCCACGCCATCAATCCGAGCCTGACGCCCAACCTGCCCATCCGGCCACTGGAGGACCTGGCGCCGGTCACGCAGGTGGCCGGCATTCCGCTCGTGCTCGTCACCTCCGCGGCGCTTCCGCCGCGGACCCTGGCGGAGTTCGTCGCCTATGCGCGGGCGGCGCCGGAGCCATTGCTCTACGCCTCCTCCGGCGCGGGTTCCGGCGCGCATATCGCGGGCGAGATGTTCGCCCGCGCCATCGGCGCACCGATGCAGAACGTCATCTACCGGGGTACGGCGCAGTCGCTTCCGGATCTCTTCAGCGGTCGCGTCGCGATGATCCTCGACACCGTGCAGACGATGCTGCCGCATATCCGCGAGGGCCGGTTGCGCGGCCTGGCCATCTGCGCCGACCAGCGCTGGCCCGCCGCCTCCGACATCCCCACCACCGACGAGGCCGGCCTGCCCGGATTTCGTGCCGGCTCCTGGGCCGGGCTTCTGGCCCCCACGCGCACGCCGCGCGTGGTGCTGGACCGCGTCCAGCGCGAGACCGCAGATGTGCTGCGCCAGCCAGAGACGCAGCAACGCTTCCTGGACTACGGCGTGGTGCCCGTCGGCAGCACGCCGCAGGCCTTTGATGCCTTCATCCGCACCGAGGCCGAACGCTATCGCCGGGTGATCCGCGAGGCGGGCATCCGCGCCGACTGACCACACCACGCACCGCGGTCAACGCGGGCGTGCAGAGAGGAGGAACCGCCCATGCGGCGAAGGACAGTGCTCGGATTGCCTGCGCTTCTTGCCTCGGCCATGCCCGCCGCGGCGCAGTCCTGGCCGGCACGTCCGGTCAGGATCGTCGTGCCCTACCCCGCGGGGCAGGGCACCGACATCTTCGGGCGGCGCTTCGCCGAATACTACCAGCGCCGCTTCGGCCAGCCCTTCGTGGTGGAGAACCGCGCGGGCGCGGGCGGCAACATCGGCTCGGCGGTCGTCGCGCGCGCCGAGCCGGACGGCTACACCCTGTTGTGGGGCACCAATGCGACGCATGCGGCGAACGAGTTCATGTTCGCTTCGCTCGGCTACGATCCCAGCGCGGACTTCGCTCCGATCGCGGCGATCCTCAGCCTGGGCATGCTGCTCTACACCGGGCAGGAATCCCCCATCCGCTCGCTCGCCGACCTCCTCGCGGCTGCGCGCGCGCGGCCTGGCCAGATCTCGATCGGCGTGCCGAGCACGACCTCCCGCGTCGCGGCCGAGATCCTCCGCCGCGCTGCCGGCGTCGCGATCCAGCAGGTTCCCTACAATGGCAGCGCCCAGGCCCTGACCGGCGCGCTGCGGGGTGACGTGCAGGCCGTGGTCGATACCATCGCGAGCTCGCTCGGCACCTTGCAGGGTGGGCGCATTCGGCCGCTCGGCGTCTCGCTTGGCCGGCGTTCGGGCTCGCTTCCCGACGTTCCGACCTTCCGCGAGCAGGGCGTCGATGCGGAGGTGACCGCCTGGAACGCCTTCTTCGCGCCGAAGGGCACGCCGGCCGGGATCGTCGGCGCGCTGAACGAGGCCTCCAACGCCGCGCTCACCGACCCCGCGCTGCGGGCGGGCGTGATCGCCGCAGGCGCCGAGCCGCTTGGCGGCACGCCCGAGGATCTCGTCACGCTGATGCGCGTCGATCGCGAGAAGTGGAAGCCGGTCATCGAGAGCCTCGGCCTGCGGGCCAGTTGAGGTGCATCGGTGAGCGAACCCGCCAAGCCCTGGGGCGGCCCGCTTGCCGGCCTGCGCGTCATCGACCTGACGCGCGTGCTGGCGGGGCCGCTCGCGGCGCAGTTCCTTGGCGACCTCGGCGCCGAGATCCTGAAGGTCGAGCCGCCCGGCAAGGGTGACGAGACCCGGGGCTTCGCGCCGTTCGTCGGCGGCGAGAGCCACTACTTCCTCGGCCTCAACCGCGGCAAGCGAAGCCTGGTGCTGGACCTGCGCAAGCCGGAGGGCGCCGACATCCTGCGCCGGCTCGTCGCCACGGCCGACGTGCTGGTCGAGAACTTCCGGCCCGGGGTGATGGAGCGCCTCGGCCTTGGCGCCGAGGCGCTGATGGCGCTGAACCCACGTCTGATCTACTGCGCCATCAGCGGCTTCGGCATGACCGGCCCGCTGCGCGACAAGCCGTCCTTCGACATCGTGACCCAGGCGCTGACGGGTGTCCTGAGCGTCAATGGAGAGCCCGGCCACCCGCCGGCCAAGCTCGGCCTGCCGATCGGCGACATGTCGGGCGGGATCTTCGGCGCGATCGCGATCCTGTCCGCCCTGCACGAACGCACGACGACGGGCCGCGGGCGGCTGATCGACGTCAGCCTTTACGACGGCACCATGTCGCTGCTGGGCTATCTCTCCCAGCTCGCCTTCCTGAGCGGGGAGGATCCGCGGCCGATGGGCTCCGCGCATCCGAGCGTCGTGCCCTATGACGGCTTTCCCGCACGCGACGGAACCATCATCATCGCCTGCCTCGCCGACGGCTTCTGGCCGAAGCTGTGCAACGCGCTGGGCTGTTCCGAGATGGGCGCCGACCCGCGCTACGCGACCATGGCGCTGCGCCGCGAGCACCGCGCCGAAATCGAACCGCGCATCGCCGCCATCACCGCGACGCGCACGGTCGCGGAATGGCGGCGCCTGCTCGAGCAGCACGACGTCCCGCACGCGCCGGTGCTCGGCGTGACTGCCGCGCTGTCCCATCCCCACGCCGCGGCCCGCGAGATGGTGGTGGAAGTGGAGCACCCGGCTGCGGGCCCGCTGCGCATGCTCGGCCGGCCGATCAAGTTCCCCGGCGAGCGGCAGGCGCCGCTCGAGCCGCCGCCCATGCTCGGGCAGCACACCGTGGAGGTGCTGCGGCGCGAGCTAGGCCTCACCGAGGAACAGGTGGAGAAGCTGCGGGGCCTCGGCGTCATCCACGGCCCCGCCGCCTGACAGGAATTCTTCGATGCCGATGATCGAATCCGCGGTGGACCTGCGGTCCGACGAGAGCCGCGCCAATGCCGATGCGATGAGCGCGCTGGTGCGCGACCTGCGCGCAACGGCGGAGCGGGTGCGCCTCGGTGGCGGGGAAGCGACGCGCGAGCGACACCTTTCGCGCGGCAAGCTGCTGCCGCGCGACCGCATCCGCGCGCTGATCGATCCCGTCTCGCCCTTCCTCGAGGTCGGGCAGCTCGCCGCGCACGGCATGCATGGGGGCGAGGTGCCTTCCGCCGGCATCATCACCGGCATCGGCCGCGTCTCGGGGCGCGAGTGCATGATCGTGGCGAACGATGCCACGGTGAAGGGCGGCACCTATTTCCCTCTCACGGTGCAGAAGCACCTGCGCGCGCAGGAGATCGCGCAGCAGAACCGGCTGCCCTGCATCTACCTGGTCGATTCCGGCGGTGCGAACCTGCCCAACCAGGACGAGGTATTCCCCGGCCGCGACCATTTCGGGCGGATCTTCTTCAACCAGGCAAACATGTCGGCGCAGGGCATCGCCCAGATCGCGGTGGTGATGGGATCCTGCACCGCCGGCGGAGCCTATGTGCCGGCCATGTCGGACGAGACCATCATCGTGCGCAACCAGGGCACGATCTTCCTCGCCGGGCCGCCGCTGGTGAAGGCCGCGACAGGAGAGATCGTCACCGCCGAGGAACTGGGCGGGGCCGACCTCCATAGCCGCACCTCCGGCGTGACCGACCACTACGCCGAGAACGATGTCCACGCTCTCGGCATCGCGCGGCAGGTGGTCGCGAGCCTGAACGAGGTGAAGCGCCCGGCCGTGGCGCTGCGGGAGCCGGTGCCACCACGCTACGATCCGCAGGATATCTATGCCGTCGTGCCCGCCGATCTCCGCACGCCCTACGACGTGCGGGAGGTCATCGCGCGCATCGTGGACGGCAGCGAATTCGATGAGTTCAAGCGCCTCTATGGCCCGACCCTGGTTTGCGGCTTCGCCCGCATCTGGGGCTACCCGGTCGGCATCCTCGCCAACAACGGCATCCTGTTCTCGGAGAGTGCGCAGAAGGGCGCGCACTTCATCGAACTCTGCGCGCAGCGCGGCATCCCGCTCGTGTTCCTGCAGAACATCACCGGCTTCATGGTGGGGAAGAAGTACGAGGCCGGCGGCATCGCCAAGGATGGCGCGAAGCTTGTCACGGCGGTGGCCACGGCGGCGGTGCCGAAATTCACCGTGATCATCGGCGGCAGCTTCGGCGCCGGCAACTACGGCATGTGCGGCCGGGCCTATTCCCCGCGCTTTCTCTGGATGTGGCCGAATGCCCGCATCGGCGTGATGGGGGGCGAGCAGGCCGCATCCGTGCTCGCGACCATCCGTCGCGACGCCACCGAGGCCCGTGGCGGTGCCTGGTCAGCCGAGGAGGAGGCCGCCTTCAAGGCGCCGATCCGCGAGCAGTATGAGGCCCAGGGTCATCCCTACTATTCCAGCGCCCGGCTGTGGGACGACGGGGTGATCGACCCGGCCGACACCAGGCGCGTGCTCGCACTCGGCCTGTCCGCGGCGCTCAACGCGCCCGTGCCCGAGACGCGCTTCGGCCTGTTCCGGATGTGAGGGGCGCCATGTTCCGCAAGATCCTGATCGCCAACCGCGGCGAGATCGCCTGTCGCGTCATCGCCACCGCGCGGCGTCTCGGCATCGCCACGGTCGCGGTGTATTCGGAGGCCGATGCCGGTGCGCGGCACACGCGCCTCGCCGACGAGGCCTGGCCCATCGGCCCCGCCCCGGCGCGCGAGAGCTACCTCTCCATCCCGAAGATCATCGACGTTGCGCGCCGTTCGGGCGCTGAGGCAATCCATCCCGGCTACGGCTTCCTGTCCGAGAACGCCACCTTCGCCGAGGCCTGCGCCGAGGCCGGCATCGTCTTCATCGGCCCGCCGCCCGCCGCGATCCGGGCCATGGGGTCGAAGGCGGAATCGAAGGCGCTGATGGAACGGTCCGGCGTCCCCCTGGTGCCGGGCTACCATGGCGAAGCGCAGGATCCCGCCCTGCTGGCGGATGCCGCGGCACGGATCGGCTTTCCCGTGCTGATCAAGGCGAGTGCGGGTGGCGGCGGCAAGGGCATGCGTGTCGTCGACACTCCGGATGACTTCGCTGCGGCGCTGGAAGGCGCGCGGCGGGAGGCCCTCGCCTCCTTCGGCGACGATCGCGTGCTGATCGAGAAGTATCTCACCCGGCCGCGCCACATCGAGATCCAGGTCTTCGCGGACGGCCACGGCAACACCGTCTCGCTGTTCGAGCGGGACTGCTCCATCCAACGCCGCCATCAGAAGGTGCTGGAGGAAGCGCCCGCGCCAGGCATGGATCCGGCGCGCCGGCAGGTGATGGGCGAGGCCGCCGTGGCGGCGGCACGCGCCGTCGGCTATGTCGGCGCCGGCACGGTCGAGTTCATCGCTGAAGGCGACGCCTTCTACTTCATGGAGATGAACACCCGCCTGCAGGTCGAGCATCCGGTCACCGAGATGGTCACGGGCCTCGACCTGGTGGAATGGCAGTTCCGCGTGGCGGCCGGCGAGCCCCTGCCGCTGCCACCGGAGCGCCTCGCGATCCGCGGCCATGCCATCGAGGCGCGCGTCTATGCCGAGGACCCGGGCCGCGACTTCCTCCCCTCCACCGGACGTCTCACGCATCTGCGCCAGCCGCGCGAGACGCCCGGCGAGGTGCGGGTCGACACCGGCGTGCGCCAGGGCGATGCGATCACGCCGCATTACGATCCGATGATCGCCAAGCTGATCGTCTGGGGCGCAGACCGTCCCGCCGCGCTGCGGCGCCTTGCGGCTGCGCTCGCGGAGTACGAGGTCGTCGGCGTGGAGACGAATCTCGGCCTGCTGCGCGCCATCGCCGCGCATCCTGCTTTCGGTGCCGCGGAACTCGACACGGGCTTCATCGCGCGCCATGGCGCGCAGCTTCTGCCGGACGCGCAACCCTCGTCGCCCGATGAATCGGTCGTGCTGTCTGCCGCTGCGCTGGCCGCCGTGCGCGAGCAGGACGCGGCGATCCAGGCCGCGGCACGCGCCAGCGGCGATCCCTGGTCGCCCTGGGCCGCCGTGGACGCCTGGCGCATGAACGGCGACGGCTACCAGGATCTCCATTTCCGTCGCGGCGACGGCACCACCGTCGCGCTACGAACGCATCCTCTGCCGGATGGCGGCTTCCGCGTGGACCTGCCGGCCGGTCCGGTCACCGCCAGACTGGACGACGATGCCGACGGCCTGCTGCTGACGATGGACGGCGTGTCGCGGCGGCTCAGCGTGACGCGCCGCGGCGACGCGATCGCCGTCATCATCGCCGGGCGCAACCACGCGCTGACGCAGGTGGATCCACTGGCGCCACCGCGCGTCGAGGCTGCCGGCGGCGACCGCGTCACGGCGCCGATCCCCGCGCGGGTGACGCGCATCCTCGTCGCTCCCGGCGACAGCGTTCCGAAGAACGCGCCGCTGCTGGTCATCGAGGCGATGAAGATGGAACTGACACTCCGCGCACCAATGGAGGGGACCATCGCGCGGGTACTCCATGCCGTCGGCGAGATGGTCGAGGAAGGGACCGAGCTGGTGACCTTCGCAGCGGCCGCTGACTGATTTCATCGAGGTCGGCTCGCCTGGACGCATCGCCCGCGATGGCGCCGCAGCGCTGAACTCGCCACGGATGGCTGCATGACGGCCGTCCGCCTCTTTGGCGAGGCCGACACCAGATGACATCGCCAACGGAGGCGACCAGCCGCGATGCCGGGGCGTCAGGCCGCCTCGACGGCCGGGCCCGTCGCCTTTCATCCCTCGACGGCGAGCCCGATGGCCAGGTGCGTCTTGCCGCGGCCGGGCCGACCGAGGACGTGGACGACCTCGTGGCGGTCGATGAAGTCGAACCCGGCAAGCGTCTTGATGTTCAGCAGTCGGCTCATCTTGAGGGCTGGCCGCCCCTGACCAACCAACACCTCCGCCTGCCGCAGCTTCGCGACGATCCCCTCCGGCATGTGCGTCTACCTCCGCGCCATCCTCAACCTCATCAAGCGATCTCCGGACCGGATCACCGGTGGACCGCTTCTACGGGGCCAGGACCAGCCCTGGTTGCCGTCGGGGTCGTCTCGCGACAGGGTGTGGCCAAGAGCCAATCGCCGGGGAGGACAAGAGTGACGGGGATCGGACGACGCGGGACGTTGAGCGTCATGCTTGCCATGCCTGCGATGCGCGCGGCGGCACAGCCTGCCTGGCCGGATCGACCCGTGCGGCTCATCGTGCCCTTCCCGCCGGGCGGTTCAAACGACATCGTCGCGAGGTTCCTTGCGGAAGCGCTGGGCAACCGCCTGGGCCAGCCCTTCCTCGTGGAGAACCGCGGCGGCGCGGGCGGCAACATCGGCGCCGACGCGGTCGCGAAGGCGGCGCCGGATGGCCATACGCTGCTCGTCAGCGCGCCACCCGCCCTTGTCATCAACGAGCACCTCTACCGCAGCATGCCCTTCAGTCCCGAGCGGGACCTGATGCCCGTCGCGCTCGTCGCCTCAGTGCCGATCGTGCTCATCGTGCCGGCCGACAGTCCTGCGCGCAGCCTGGGGGATCTCATCGCCATGGCGCGGCGCGAGCCGAGCCGGCTCTCCTTCGGCTCCTCGTCGATCGGCGGCACGAATCACCTCGCGGGCGAGTTGCTGAAGAGCATGGCCGGCATCGATATCGTGCATGTGCCCTACCGCGGGGCGGCGCCGGCCATGACGGACCTCATCGCGGGTCGCCTGCAGCTCTATTTCGACAACATGCCCGGCGTTCTGCCGCAGGTGCGTGACGGACGCGTGCGCGCGCTGGCGGTCGCAGGCTCGCAACGCGCTGCCGCGATGCCCGATCTGCCGACCATGGCCGAAGCGGGCCTGCCGGGCTTCGAGGCATCGTCCTGGTTCGGCATGGCCGCCCCGGCCGGCACCGCGCGGGCGCTGGTCGCCCGCATCAACGGCGCGGTGCTGGCCGCGTTGGCCGAACCCGCGTTGCGCGAGCGACTTGCCGGCGCGGGAGCCGAGCCCGGCACGCTCGACGCCGAGGGATTCGCGCGCTTCGTCGCCGCCGAACGCGATCGCTGGGGCCGTGTCGTGCGTGCCTCGGGCGCCCGCGCGGATTAGGCGGCGAACAGAAACTCCCGCACCAGCGCCGCCGTCTCGTCCGGGTCCGAGGCGGCGACGTGGTAGCTGTCATTCTCCAGCACCACGAGATCCGATTGCGGTATGCGCTCCTGCCAGGCGCGGACCGTCTCGACCGAGCCGAGGCCGCTGCCCGTCGTGGTGACGACGAGCGTCGGCGCGACGATGCGATCCACTTCCGCCGTCACGTCGACGCCCGGCACCATCTGCAGGAAGCCTTCCAGCGTCGAGGCCGCGGTGCGGCCCATCATCTGCGCCCACCATTCGAGCTGTGCGGGCGTCATGCGGCTGCCCATCCGGCCCGCATTGGTCGCGCGCACCCAGGCGAGCACGCCGTCCCGCGCGATCTGCTCCCGCCAGGACGGCGTCCGGCTGATCATGTCCCGCAGCGAGGCAGGCGCACCGAGCACGGCGAGCCGGTCCACCAGCGACGGATGCCGCGCCGCGACGGCGAGTGCGATGGTGCCGCCGATCTTGCCGCCCACGAGGTGGACCTTCGCCACGCCGAGCGCGGCGATAACCTTCACCACGTCCTCGATTAGCGTGTCGAAGCGCCAGGGGTGATCGGCGGGCAGGGCGGGGCTCGCGCCATAGCCCCTCAGGTCGAGACGCGCGACCCGCGCGTGGCGCGACAGCGCCGGGACGAAGGCGCGGAACGCCTCCCCGCACTCGGCAAGGCCATGGATCATGAGGACGGTTGGCGCCTGCACCCAGGGATCGGTGAAGTTGTCCAGGCTGACATGGACCTGGATCCCCGGTGCAGTCTCGATCATCGGCATGCAGCGTCGTCCTTCAGATGCAGCGCGTTCCGCCACCATCGATATCGATGTTCGTGCCGGTGATGAAGCCCGCCCGGTCGGAACACAGGAAGGCGACGAGCCCGGAGCATTCCTCGGGTGTGCCGAGCCGGCCGAGCGCCACGGTCGCGATCGCCGCCGCGTTCTCCTGCGCGGCGCTGCGGCCCATGTCCGCGGCTCCCTGTGCGACGACCGCATCCCAGCGCGGCGTCGCGATCGGGCCGGGATTGATGCCGGTGACGAGCACGTTGTCCGGCGCGCATTCGGCGGCCAGCGCCAGGGTGAAGGAAAGCAGCGAGGCATTGACGGCGCTGCCGGTGATGTAGTTCGGCCGCGGCTGGTGGCCGGATCGGCCGATGATGTTGATGACGCGCCCCCATTTCCGCTGCCGCATCGCCGGCGTCAGGATGCGTGCGCAGCGCATGTAGCCCATCAGCTTCAGATTGATGGACTTCATCCAGGTCTCGTCCGGCGTGTCGCCGATACGCCCCATCGGCGTTGCGCCGGCATTGTTCACCAGGATGTCCACGTGCCCGAGCACCGCCTGGGCCCTGGTCATCGCGGCGTCGAGCTGCGCGGCATCGGTCAGGTCGGCCGGTACGGGGACACAGCGGGCATTGGTCTCGCGCGCGATCTCCGCCGCCGCCACCTCCAGCCTTGCGGCGTCGCGCCCGACGATCGCGACCGAGACGCCTTCCTGTGCCAGTTCCCGCGCGATCGCGCGCCCGATGCCGAGCGAGCCGCCGGTGACGATCGCGGTCTTTCCCCTGAGGCCGAGTTCCATGCGCGTTTCCCCCGTCTTGTTCCCGCGCCACTCCCGCGCGTCAGGACAGCGCTGTCAATCGGCTGCATTGCCGCGGCGACCCTCATGGACCTACCGTGGCGCTTGAAGACCGGGCCCATCCGAGGCGCCGGCGCGAGGGAGTTGGAGACGCCATGACCCGCAAGTCCGTCGGCGTTCGCGTTGGCCGCCGCACCGCCCTCGGCCTCACGGCCGTACTCGTTTCCGCACCCGTGCGCGCGCAGGCTTGGCCGATGCGGCCCGTGCGCCTGGTGGTACCCTTCCCGCCGGGCGGGCCGGCGGACGCGATCGGGCGCATCCTGGGCGAAAGGCTCGCGGAGATCTGGGGCCAGCCGGTCATCATCGACAATCGCGGCGGCGCCGGCGGCAACATAGGCGCGGATGTCGTCGCGAAATCCGCGCCCGACGGGCACACGCTGCTGCTCGCCGCATCGTCGCATGTGCAGGGCGCGGCACTCTACCGCCGCCTCGCCTTCGACCCGATCCAGGATTTCGCGCCGATCACGCAGGTGGCCTACTACAGCCTGGTCGTCGTCGTTCATCCCTCGGTCCCTGCGAACAACCTGCAGGAATTCGAGGCGCTGCTTCGCGCCAATCCCGGCCAGGTGACCATGACCTCGGCCGGCGTCGGCACGCCCACGCACCTGACGGCGGAACTCTTTCGCCTCCGGGCCGGGGTGCAGTTCACCCACGTTCCCTTCCAGGGCGCGGCGCCGGCGCATACGGCGCTGCTCGCCGGCCAGGTGCAGGCGATGTTCCACAACCCGGTTCTTGCCGTCCCTGCGGTGCAGGCGGGGCGGCTGCGTGCTATCGCCACCACGGGGGCCAGGCGTGCCGCGGCGCTGCCGGACACGCCGACGCTGGCCGAATCGGGCTATCCAGGCTTCGACGCCGGCACCTGGTATGCGGTGCTCGGGCCTGCCGGCGTGCCAGCGCCGGTGGTGGCGAAGATCGACGCCGACATGCGCCGCGTCGTGGCGCTCCCCGCGGTGCGCGAGCGCTTTTCCACCCAGTCGCTCGAGACGCGCGACCTCGGGCCTGAGCCGCTGGCCGCCCTCATGCGGGCCGAACTGACGAGTTGGGGCGCGCTGATCCAGCGCCTTGGCATCCGCCAGGACTGACCGTGCGCGTCACTCCCGGTTGGCAACGCCGTCCACCTCGCCGCAGAAATGCAGCAGGGACGTCGCGCAGGCGGCCGGCATCAGCACCTGGATCGCGTGGAAGCGCGTGGGCAGGTTGATCACGCGGATGCCCGGGATGCCGGCGCGGATCTGCGCTTCCTCGTGTCCGGTCACCACACCCGCGGTGGGATAGAGCCCGAGGGTCGGCACCTTCACCCCCGGCAGGTAGGTCGACACGTCCACCGTCGCCGCGACGCGCGAGAGCGCGACCAGCACCTCGACCTCCGACTTGCCCATCTCCTCCGCGTACCAGCGCACCAGGGCAGGGTCGGCCTCGGGCGGGAAGCGCGTCGCGACGTTCACTGCCTCCGACCATCCCTTGCTGCCCATGATGCGCAAGGCGTCCTGCCAGGAGGCGTGCCCGCAGGCAAAGGCCTGCTGCGTCGCCTTGGGGATCGTCACCGGCGCGGCGAGCAGCGTCAGGCTGCGCAGCCGCTCGGGAATCGTGGCGCCCATCACGATGCCGAGGATGCCACCCAGGGACTCGCCGCAGTAATGCACCGGCGCGCCGCCGCCGACATGGTCCATGACCGCGACCAGGTCCTCGAGGAAGCCCTCGACGTGGATGCCCTGGTGCGGGTCGAAGTCGAGCGGCGATTGCCCGAGCCCGCGGAGGTCCGGGCAGGCGATACGATAAAAGCGCGACAGGTAGGGGATCCACGACCGCCAGAAGACCCCCGACCGCCCATAGCCGTGCTGGAGCACAAGCCAGGGCGCGTCCCGCCACGGGTCGGTGTGGTCGTGGACGGCGACGTGCAGCGTCGGCCGGCCGGGGCGGGTGATCACTGGCATGGCGCCTTCCTCCATTTGCTTGCCGCGACGCTATCGCGCCTTCGCTGACCGCGTGAGTCCCCCCCGAATAGGCGCGTTGGTCGTGTCCCCGGTAGTGGTTGTCAGCCGTCGGTTTGGGTTGTCGCGGAAGGTGGTGCGGAAGGTCCTGCGCTCGGGGGCGACGGAGTTCCGCTATGAACGCGGCGAGCAGCCGGGGCCCAAGCTTGGTGCGTAGCACGGCGAGTTGGATCGCCTGCTCACGGAGGATGCCGGTCGGGCGAGCCGTGAACGGCTGACGCTGGTGCGCGTGTTCGAGGCGCTGCGCGTGGCGGCCGTCGAAGCCCATGCCGCGCAGGCCGAGCCATTCCCCTTCATCGCCGACGACCTGCTGGTCCAATTCGATGATCGTCGTACCGATGCGGCGCTGGCTCTGCTGGGTCGATCAGGCCGAACCACTCAGGTCATCCTGTTCACGCACCATGCCCACGTCGTCGACATGGCCCGGCGGCAGGCTACAGCTGCCATTCTCACCATGCCCGGCCACATCAGCCGGTGCGAATGTGCGTAGACGCGCGAGGAGTTGAGCCGCCGCGCTCAGTAGCCGGAACGGCGGTCCACGAGTCCGACCAGCGGTTCCCCGCGCCGGTGCCGCTGCAGATTGGCGATCACCGCCTCCACCGCCGTCTCCGGTTGCGTCATGCTGGCGACGTGCGGCGTCAGCCAGATGCGCGGATGGCTCCAGAAGGGGTGGTCCGGCGGCAGCGGCTCGGGATCGGTGACGTCCAGCATCGCCGCGGACAGCTGCCCGGACTCCAATGCCGCGAGCAGATCCTTCGCGACCAGGTGAGGCCCCCGCGCGACATTGACGATGCCCGCACCGCGCGGCAAGGCGGCGAACAACTGCTGGTCGAGGATGCCGCGCGTTTCCGGCGTCAGCGGCAGCAGGCAGACCAGGATGTCGCAGCCAGCGAGGAAACCCGGCAACGCATCCTGGCCCGCGTGACAGTCCACGCCCTCGATCCGGTGTGGGGAGCGACTCCATCCGGACAACGCGAAGCCGAAGCGAGCGAGTTGCGCGAGCACCGCCTGCCCGAGCACGCCGAGCCCCATCACCCCGACGCGCCGCGCCGCGGCCGGGTGGACGCGGATCGCTTCCCAGCGCTGCGCGCGCTGCTGTTCGCGGTAGCGCGGGAAGTCACGGTGCAGCGCCAGCACCGAGGCCGTGACGTATTCGACCATCCCGCCGGTGATGCCGTCCTCGATCATCCGCACCACCGGCAGCCCGGGCGGAAGGCTGCCGAAGTCGAACTGATCCACCCCGGCGCCGACGGAGAAGAGGATCTCGAGGTTGGGGAAGGTCTCCATCACGTTCGGCGGCGGCTGCCAGGCCGCGAGGTAGCGCACGGTGGCCGGATCGCCGGTCTCCGGCCAGACGTGGAAACCCACCTCCGGCATGCGTTCGGCGAACAGGCGCGCCCAGACTGCGCCGCGCACGGGGTCGGCCTTGTAGACGAAGCCCACCATGATCGCCCCGGCTAGAGCCGGCCCTCGGGTGCGAGGCGACGCCCCTCGAACAGCCGAGCGTAGCGGAAGGGATGCGGGTCCACGACCGGCGCGTCGCCGGTCACGACATCGGCGGCCAGGCGCCCCGCACCGGGGCCGATGCCGAAGCCGTGGCCGGAGAAGCCGGTGGCGAGGAAGAACCCCGGCATCGCATCCACGGCGGAGATGACCGGGACCGCATCCGGCGTGGAATCGATGGTCCCGCCCCAGGCCTCGGCCACGTCGATGCCCGTGCCCTCCGGATAGGAGGCGCGCAACGCGCCGAGCGCACGTTGCACCAGTTCGGGGTCAGGTGTCGGGTCGATCACGCGCGTCTTCTCGAATGGCGTGACGCTGTCGAAGGACCAGCGGGCGCCCGTGACCAGCGCATCGAGGAACGGCTTGCCGATGCGGATCTTGAGGTTGCCGCGCCGCTGCCGGTAGGTCGGCAGGAAATCGAGCGCGTAGCGGAAGTTGTCGGGCGTCAGATCCACCGTGCCGGTGCCGGCCAGCGCCACCGTGTAGCCGCCATCGAGCCGCCGCCGCACGCAATAGGATGCGGTGCCGACCGCGCCGTCGGTCAGGTCTGGCCCGGGCACGGTGCGGAAGGCGGTGGCGCGCACGAAGGCCTGCGGCAGGCGGATGCCGTGGCGGCGGCAAAACAGCGAGGACCAGGCGCCGCCGGCCAGCACCACCGCCTGGGTGCGGATGCGGCCCTTCTCCGTCACCACCGCGTCCACGGCGCCGCCGCGCGTCTCGATGCCGCGCGCGGCGCAGCCTTGGTGCAGGCTGACGCCGAGGCGCCTGGCTGCCGTGGCGATGGCCGGCGCCGCCATGGAGGGTTCGGCGCGCCCGTCATTGGGCGTGTGCAGCCCGCCCACCCAGCGTTCGACGTTGCCCGGCAGCATCTCGCTCGCCTCGGCGCCGGACAGGACGCGGCTGCGCACCTGATGCTCGCGCGCGATCTCGGCCCAGCGTTCCCAGGTCGCCATCTCCTCCGGGTCCTTGGTCACCCGCAGGACGCCGGTGCGCCGGAAGCCGGTGTCGCCGCCGATCTCGCTCTGCAGCGTGTCCCACATCTCGAGGCTTACGCGCGCGATCGGAATTTCGTGCGGGTCGCGGCCCTGCTGACGGCACCAGCCCCAGTTGCGGCTCGACTGCTCGGCGCTGACGTGCCCCTTGTCCACGAGGGCGACGGAACGGCCCTTCTTCACCAGTTCGTAGGCGGCGCAGACGCCGATGATGCCGGCGCCGATGACGACGACGTCGACGGCCTCGGGCAGGCGATCGTCACTCGGTATCCGGTCGACCGGAGGCGACATCGGCAGGTTTCCTTGCTCGGCGCCGTCAGGGCGCCATGGCGGGGGGCCTGCAGGGCGATATCGTCGCGGATGCAGGCGGAAAGGTGGCCGGGCGCGACCTCACGCAGCGGCGGCACGGCGGCGCGGCAGGCCTCGGTCGCGTAGCGGCAGCGTGTGCTGAAGGCGCAGCCCGGCGGCGGGTCGATTGGGCTCGGGATGTCGCCGGCGAGGATGATGCGCTGGCGTTCCACCGTCGGGTCCGGGATCGGCGCGGCGGACAGCAGCGCCTCGGTGTAGGGGTGGCGCGGGCGGGCGAAGAGGACGCGCGTCTCCGCCACCTCGACCAGCCGGCCGAGATACATCACCGCAATGCGGTCAGAGATGTGCCCCACCACCGCGAGGTCGTGCGCGACAAAGAGGATGGTGAGGCCGAGCAGGTCCTTCAGTTCCAGCAGCAGGTTCACCACCTGCGCCTGGATCGAGACGTCGAGCGCGGACACCGGTTCGTCCGCCACCAGGAAGTCGGGCCGCAGGATCAGCGCGCGCGCGATGCCGACGCGCTGGCGCTGGCCACCGGAGAGCTCATGCGGGTAGCGCGTCGCATGGTGCGGCAGCAGGCCGACGAGTTGCAGCGCGGCCTCCACCTTGGCCCGGCGCGCCGCGATACCGCCGGGTTCGTCGTGGATGATCAGCGGTGTCGAGACGATCCGCTCCACCGTCATTCGCGGGTTGAGCGAGGCGAAGGGATCCTGGAAGACGAGCTGCATGCGCCGGCGCAGCGGGCGCAACTGGCGCCGCGACAGCCGCGTGATGTCCTGCCCGTCGAAGGTGATGCTGCCCGAGGTCGGCGCGGTCAGCCGCAGCACCGTGCGCCCGACCGTCGTCTTGCCCGAGCCGCTCTCGCCGACCAGGCTCAGGATCTCCCCGCGCCGCATGCTGAAGGAGATGCCGTCCACCGCCTTCACCTGCTGGCGGTGCCGCGAGAACAGCGAGGAGCCGAGGGGGAACCACTTGCGGAGGTCCCGTACCTCCAGGATCGGCCGTTCCGTCATGGCGTCAGCTCACGCCAGCGCACGCAGCGCACCAGGCGCGCCTCGCCCGCGGATTCGAGTTCCGGCAGCCGGGCATCGCAAAGGCCGGCCACGTGATCGCCGCAGCGGGGGTGGAAGCCGCAGCCCTCGGGCATGTGCAGCGGGTCCGGCACATTGCCGGGGATGGCCGGTAGCGGGCCGGCACGCCGGCCGGCGAGGTCGAGGCGCGGCACTGACCGCAGCAGTCCCACCGTATAGGGCATCAGCGGGCGCGCGAAGAGCGGGCGGACATCCGCCTGTTCCACCACCCGGCCGCCATACATCACCATCACGCGGTCCGCGATCTCCGCCACCACGCCGAGATTGTGGGTGATGAACACCACCGCCATGCCGGTGCGTTCCTGCAGGCGCCGCAGCAGGTCGAGGATCTGCGCCTGGATGGTGACGTCGAGCGCGGTGGTGGGTTCGTCCGCGATCAGCACGGCAGGCTCGCAGGACAGCGCCATGGCGATCATGACGCGCTGGCGCATGCCGCCGGACAGGTGGTGGGGGTAGCTCGCCAGCCGCTGCCGCGGCGCGGGAATGCCGACAAGGTCGAGAAGCCGCACCACTTCCTCGGTCGCCGCACGGCGATCGAGCCCGCGGTGCAGGCGGATCGCCTCCGCGATCTGCTCGCCCACCGGCTTCACCGGGTTGAGCGAGGTCATCGGTTCCTGGAAGACCATGGCGATGGCATCGCCGCGGACGCCGCGCATCTCCGGCTCGGGCAGGGTCAGCACGTCGAGCATGCGGCCGTCCTTGCCCCGCAGGCCGACGCGACCGGTGACGGTGACGGCCGCACCCGGCGGCAGCAGCCGCATCAGCGCAAGGCTGGTGACGGACTTGCCCGACCCGCTCTCGCCCACCACGGCCAGCGTCTCACCGGGGCGGACCGCGAAGGAGACGCCGGAGACGGCCGCGATCTCCCCGCCGCGCGTGCGGAAGCGGACGCTGAGATCCTCGACCTGGAGCACCGGCGCGGCGGTCATCGCCCATCCATCCGCGGGTCCAGCGCGTCGCGAAGCCCGTCGCCGAGGAAGTTGAAGCTGGTCACGGCCAGGGTGATCGCGATGCCCGGCAGGATCGCCAGCCAGGGCGCGCTGGTCAGGTAGATCTGGGCGTTGTTCAGCATGTTCCCCCAGCTCGGAACCGGGGGCTGGATGCCGTAGCCGAGGAAGCTGACATAGGATTCCAGCAGGATGGCGCGCGCCACGTTGAGCGTCGCGGCCACCACGATCGGTGCGACGGCGTTGGGCACCAGTTCGCGCAGGATGATGTAGCGGTCTGTCGCGCCGAGAACCTCGGCCGCCACGGCGAAGTCGCGTTCGCGCAGGGACCGGATCTGGCCTTCCACGATGCGCGCGACATCCATCCAGGCGGTCGCGGCGATCAGCAGCGTGATCGAGGTAAGGCCCGGTTCCACCAGCGCGGCGAGGGCCAGCAGCAGGAAGATGGCCGGGAAGCACAGCACGGCATCCACGAAGCGCATCAGCGCCGTGCCGACGAGGCCGCCGTAATAGCCTGCGACGGCACCGACAAGGATGCCGACCGCCATGCCGATGGCCATCGCGACGAAGCCGACCAGCAGCGACACGCGCCCGCCCATCAGGATGCGCGCGAGCATGTCGCGCCCCAGCTCATCCGTTCCCAGGATGTGTGCACCGCCGAACGGCGCGGCGAAGCGCTGCATGATGTCGATGTAGGTGTCGTCGAAGGGCAGGAGGAAGGGCCCGAGAAAACAGGCGAGCGTCAGTGTCGCGATCGTCACCGCCCCGAACATCGCGAGGCGATGGCGGCGGAAGCGTTCCAGGACCCTAAGGCCGGCGGTGGGTGCTGCGGCAGGGGCGGCGGCGCTCATCCGAGCCGGATCCTCGGGTCGGCGACGGCGTAGAGCATGTCGGCGAGCAGGCTGCCGACCAGCACCATCGTCGCGGAGAACATCAGGATGCCCATGACCACCGGATAGTCGCGGTAGGAGATGGAATCGAGGAACAGCCGCCCCATGCCCGGCCAGGTGAAGACCGTCTCGGTCACCAGCGCGCCGCCGAGCAGCGTGGGGAGCTGCAGCCCGACCACGGTGATCATCGGCAGGGCGGCGTTGCGCATCGCGTGCCCCGCCAGCACCTGCCACTCCGGCAGTCCCTTGGCGCGGGCGGTGCGGATGTAGTCCTGGTTGACCACGTCGAGCATGGAGGATCGCATGAAGCGGCTCCAGATCGCCGTCTCCACCAGCGCGAGCACGGAAGCCGGCAGGATGAGATGGCGGAGCAGGTCGAGCAGCGACCCGTCGCCGACGGTCTCCCGGTTGCCGGAGGGCAGCCATTCGAGCTCGACCGAGAAGACGTAGATCGCCACCAGCCCGAACCAGAAGGTCGGGATGGACAACGCGACCATCGCGCCGACGGTGGCGAGGGTATCGAAGATCGAGTAGCGGCGGATGGCTCCAAGGATACCGATCCAGCAGCCGATCATGATGGCGAGCAGCGTCGCGGTCAGCATGAGTTGCAGCGTCGCACCGAGATGCGAGCCGATAACGTAGAGCACCGGCTCGCCGTCGCGGTAGGACCGGCCCCAATCCCCCGTCAGCATGCGGAGCAGCCATTCCGCATACTGCACAGGCAGCGGGCGGTTCAGGCCGAGTTGCTCCGCGATGCGGTCCAGGTCCTCCTGCGACATGTCGGTGCCGGCAGCGAACTGCGACAACGGCCCGCCGGGTGCCAGATAGAGGATCGCGAAACCCACCATCGAGACGATCAGGAGCAGGAGGACCGCCTGGCCGAGCCGGCGGACGAGGTAGGAGATCACGCCGTCACGCTGCGCGGGCCCAGTACCATTCCCGGATGTTCCAGCAGTTGGAGGACGTGTTGATGTTCGGCTTGTAGCCGATCAGGCCCTCCTTCGTGCCTTCGGCGACGGCGTACTGGAACAGCGGCAGGATGGCGAGGTCGTCGCGAATGATGCCCTGGATCCGCGCATAGGTGGCGCGCCGCGCCGCCTGGTCGAACTGCGTCGCGCCCTGCACCAGCAGCGCGTCCACCTCGGGGTTGGCATACTGGATGTTGTTGTTGCCGCGCCCGCCCTTGGCCGGGATGCCGCCGCTGTGGAAGCGCGGCGTCACGTCCGGGTCGCTGCCGAGCATGAAGTTCACCCCGACCATCACGGAATTGAAGCGCGACTGCTGCCAGAACTCGCCCCAGATGACGGCCGCGGGCATGTTGTTGATGCGCATCGCCGCGCCGATCGTGCGCCAGTCCTGCATCAGAAGCTGCTGCGCCTGTTCGCGCACCGGGTTGCCGGTGGTGGTCGAGTTCGCGAATTCCAGCCGCACGCCGTTCTTGGCGCGGATGCCGTCCGACCCGCGCTGCCATCCCGCCGCGTCGAGCAGCGCGTTGGCCGCCGCCGGGTCGTGCCGATGCGCCGGGAGGTCGGGGTTGAACGCCCAGGACTCGCGCGGGATGAAGGATTCCGTCGGCGTCGGCAGGCCGTAGTAGATCGCGTCGATGATGGCGCGCTTGTTCATCCCCATGTAGAGCGCCTGCCGCACCTGCTTGTCGGCGAGCGGGCCGAACTCCAGGTTCGGCGAGATGCTCTCGACCGAGGCGGTCGGCGACAGGTGGATGGTGCGTCCGCGCAGCGTCCTCGCCTCGCGCACGAAGGGCGGGCTGATGCCTTGGATGCCGGTGTAGTCCACCTGGCCCGTGCGGAACTGCGTGTAGAGCACGGTCAGGTCCGGGATGTACTTGAACACCACGCGCTCGAGGAACGGACCGCGCCCGTGATAGGAGGTGTGCGCCGTCAGCGTGATGTTGTCGCCCGGCGTGCGCGAGCCCCAGCGGAACGGGCCGGTGCCGACCGGCGCGGTGTTGAACGGCGCGGTGTTCGGGTCGCTCGCCGCACCGAGCACATGCTTCGGCACGATGAAGGTCAGCGACAGGATGGACAGGTAGGGGGCGTAGGCCCGTTCCATCCTCCAGGTGATCTCGTCCGGTGCAGTGACGGTGATGTCCTGAAGCAGGTTGTGGCCGACGCGCGTGCGCGCCCGGAAGGACGTGTTGTTGATGAGGTCGAACGTGTACTTCACGTCCTCGGCGGTGAAGGGCGTTCCGTCATGCCACTTCACGCCCGGGCGCAGGCGCACCTTCCAGGTCAGGCCATCGGCCGAGATGCCGCCATTGGCGACCGTCGGGATCTCGCGCGCCAGGTCCGGGACGAATTTGCCGTCCGGATCGATGAACCACAGCGGGCTGAACAGGTTCCACCAGACGCCCTGGTCCACCTCGATGGCCGGCATCAGCGGGTTGAAGACCGTCGGTTCCTGGGAGAGGCCGACGATGACCTGGCCGCGCGGCCGGTCCGGTGCGGGCGGCGTGCGCTGCGGCTGCTGCGCCGAGGTCCCGCGCGGCAGCGCCGCAGCGAGGCCCGCGGCTCCGGTCGCGAGGAGGGTCCGGCGCCGCGACAGGCTGCCGGTGCCCTCCGTGGGCGATGCGCTGAAGGCTTCCTCGCCGATCCTGCCCGGTGCTTTGGTCACCTTCGCGTCCTCCCCTGCTGCCGGCGCTTGTGCCGGGCTTGTTGATGTTAGGCGCGCGACCGGCGCCGGCAAGCTGAATCGATCCCGGTGCGCGCCCTTCTTCGACCGTTCCTGCACGGCGCTGCATGCCCGCTGCGCAGGTCACGCAGCGCGAGCCTGCCGGAAAGGCAGACCCGCGTCCGCTGCGTCGCTACGCCGCAGACCGCGAGCATGCGTAAGCCGCAAGCTGTCGCGCGAGTTCCGTGAGATGCGCGCGCACCGTCTCGAGTTCCGGCCGACGGGTGCGCGCGGCCTCATCCATGTAGAGGCTGCGGTTCATCTCGATCTGCAGGCTGTGGATGCCGTTCTGCGGATTGCCGTGCTTGCGCACGCATTCGGCGCCGATGAAGTGCTTGTTGTTCGTCACGTTGTACCCGAATCCGCGCAGCACGGATCCGACCAGGTCCACGACCTCCGCGCCGCAGGTCGTGCCGTTGCGGTCGCCGAGGTCGAAGTCCGACCTGCGCTGCCCCGCATCCGCCTGCCCGGCCGCCGCGATCGCCGGCATGCTGTGGCAGCTCATGTGCAGCGCGATGCCGTGGCGCTCCCGCTGCGCGTTCAGCAGCCGCGCCAGTTCGTTGTGGTACGGCCAGTAGTAGTCGTCGAGGCGCGCGCGCACCTCCGCCACGGGCAGCTTGCCCGAATAGAGGCGCGTCGTGCCGGCGCAGACCATCGGGATCAGGCCGATGCCCATCTTTGTCTTCGCGCCCGGCTGCAGCGCCGCCGGCCATTCGCCCTCGATCGCCTCGGGATCGATGTCGAGTTCGTGCCGGTTGGCGTCGATGAAGACATTGGGGAAGCAGGCATAGAGCCAGGTCGCGCCGGCGTCCGGGACATTCCCGTAGACCTCCTCGACATACATCGAGATCGACCGCTGCACGTCGGCCATCGGCGCGGTGGCGCGGAAGGCGCGGGGATACTCCGCACCGCTGCGCGGAATGTCGAAGACCACCGGCGCGGCATCGGCGACGGGGTCGCGCCTCAGAAAGACCCCGGGTCGGACATGCATCAGCATCGTGTTCTCCATGCGTCGTTCGCGCGGGGGCTGACCCTCACGCGGCAGGTGCCTTGAACCGGTCCACGCGAAAGGCCTCGAGCGGAATGTCGGTGCGCCCGTCGACCACGAGTTCCGCCATGATGGCGCCGATCGCCGGGCCGAGCTGGAAGCCGTGGCCGGAGAATCCGAAGGCGTGGAACAGGCCGGGCGTGGTGCGGCTCGGCCCGATTACCGGGATGACGTCGGGCATCCTGCCGTCGATGCCGGTCCAGGAGCGGATGACCTGCACCCCGGCCAGGGAGGGGATGACCTCCACCGCCAGCCCCATCGTGCGGAAGGAGATTTCCGGCAGCGGCCTGGACCAGGGAACGGACGGATCGGATTCACCCCGCCCGCCGCCCATGATGACGTTCCCGCGCGGGATCTGGCGCAGGTAGAGATTGCCGCCCACGACGCCGAGGTTGGGCTCGATGAAGTAGGGCACCGGCTCGGTGACGAGCATGTTCGGGCTCAGCGCCTCGATCGGCACCGGTTCGCCGAAAGCCTCCGCGACCCGGCCGCCCCAGAAGCCCGCCATGTTCAGCAGGGCAGGGGCGGTGAATGCCTCCCCGGCCGCGGTGCGCAGGTGGAAGCGCGCGCCGTCATGCGCGTGGGCGACGACCTCGTGATGCTCGCGGATGTCCGCGCCGGCGGCACGCGCGGCATTGGCCAGCGCGGGCGCGAGCAGGCGCGGGTTGGCCGCGCCGTCCTCCGGTGCGAAGGATCCCGCCACCACCTGCGGCCCGAGCCATGGGTATTCCCGGTGGATCGCGTTGCGCCCGACCATGCGCAGCGGCAGGTCATGCTGCTTCGCGACATCGAGATAGGCGATGAGGTCCGCCTCCTCCGCCTCGTTGCGCGCGAGCTTCAGGTGGCCGGTGATGCTGAATTCCGCATCGGTGCCGACAAGGTCCTTCAGCCGCCCCCAGAGTTCGCGCGAGCGCCTCGCGATCGGCAGTTCCGCCGGGTGCCGCCCTTGCTGCCGCACGCCGCCGTAGTTCACGCCCGAGGCCTGGCCGCCGACCAGGCCGCGTTCCAGCAGCACGACACGCAGGCCCCGCTGCGCCAGGTGCAGCGCGGCCGAGCAGCCCGCCCCGCCGCCGCCCTGGATCAGCACGTCGCAGGCGATGGTCATGGCGCGTCTCCCGCGGCGGGGATCGGGATCGGCTTCACCGGTGGCTGTCCGCGCAGCCGGCCGATCGCCGTCACGTCGCAGCCGAGTTCCGCCGCCAGCACTTCCGCCGCGGCGACGCCGCAGACACGGCCCTGGCAGCGGCCCATGCCGACGCGGGTGAAGGCCTTGGCGCGGTTCATCTCTGGCGCCGGGCCGGTCGCGGCCTCGGCGCGCGCGGCGGCGCGCAGCTCGCCGGTGCGCAGGCCCTCGCAACGGCACAGGATCGTGTCGTCGGCGATGCCCCTCGCCAAGTGTGACGGGAACGGAAAGGCACGCTCGAGCGCCGCGCGGAAGCGCGCCTGCGCGGCGAGCTTCCGGTCCAGCGGGACGGTTTCGATCGGATCGACGCGATGCCCGGCATCCTCGAGCAGCGCGAGCGCGGCGCGGGCGCCGGCGATCTCGGCCACCTCCGCCCCGCCGATCCCGGCGCCGTCACCGGCGAGGTAGATGCCCCGGACCGGTGTCCGGCCGGCGGCGTCGCGCTCGGGCACCCAGTTCGCCTGCAACGGGTCGTGGCGGAACGGCACGCGCGCGAGGTCGGCGAGTTGCGCTTCCGGTTTCAGCCCCCAGCCCATGCCGGCCGCGTCGCAGGCCACGCGGTGCTCGCGGCCGGAGGCATCGCGCCATGCGACGCCCGTCACGCCGCCGGCATCGCCCTCGATGGCCAGCGGTGCGATGCCCTCCGCGATACGGATGCCGCGCCGCCGCAGCCAGGCGATGTAATAGAGCCCCTTGACGAAGGTTGCGCCGCCGCGCAGCAGACCAGGCGTCGCGCGGGCCTTGGTGGCGAAGGGAGTGGTGTCGAGCACCGCCGCCACCTCCGCCCCCGCCTTGGCATACTGGTATGCCACAAGCCACAGCAGCGGCCCGGTGCCGAGGAACACCACGCGCCCCCCGATGCCGCAGCCCTGAGTCTTGAGCGCGATCTGCGCAGCGCCCAGCGTCGTCACGCCGGGCCGCGTCCAGCCCGGCACGGGAATCACGCGGTCCATCGCGCCGGTGCAGAGGATGGCGGCGTCGTAATCCACCCCGGCCTGCCGCCCGCGATGCAGCGTGTGCAACTGCCGCGCTTCGGGTCGGATGTGCCAGACCAGCGTCTCCGGCCGCCAGTCGCTGCGCGGCTTGAGCGCGTCGAGCGCCGTGTGCAGCGCCGTCGCGCGCCGGGCCTCGAAGCCGTAGAGCGTGCGCGCGTCGCGGTTCACCCCGGGCGGCGGGCGCTGGTAGATGCGGCCGCCGCCATCCGGCGCCTCGTCGATCCACACGGGCGAAAGGCCCGCCGCCACCAGCCGTTCGACCGCGCGCACCCCGGCGGGACCGGCACCGACCACCGCGACCTTCATCCGCGCCGCACCTTCATGCCCTGTCCGGCGAGCGTCGCGCAGGCGCGCACCCGGCCCATGCCTTCCACCACCACCCAGCAATCCTGGCAGGCGCCCATCAGGCAGAAGCCCGCGCGCGGGCCATCGCCGAACTCGCTCTCCCGCAGGTGACCCGCGCCGCCGGCCAGCAGGGCGGTCAGCAGCGTGTCGCCCTGCTGCGCCTCGATCGGCGTGCCATCCAGCGTCAGGCTGATGCGCGGGCGCGATGCATCGCGCAGGCGTGTCAGTTTCACAGCGTGTCCTCGTGCCGGCAGTTGACCAGCAGTTCCGCCACGGTGGCGTTGTTGGGCAGGCGCAGCACGGCCTCGATCAGCGCGGCGATGTCCTCGGGGCGGGACATGCTGTCGCGCGGAACCTTGGTGACGTGCGCGGTCATGCCGGTGTCGACGAAGCCGGGGCAGACGGCGGTGGCGCGGATCCCGTGGTCCCAACCCTGGCGGCGCACTTCCTGCGTCAGCGCCATCACGGCGAACTTGCTCATCGCGTAACCGAGGTTGTCGTTGCGCACGCGCTTGCCGGAGAGGGAGGCGATGTTGACCACCCGGCCTTCCTTCGCCGCCACCAGGTGCGGCCAGGCGGCGCGGATCACCCGCATCGGCCCCTTGGCGTTGACGGTCCACATGGCGTCGAAGGCGCTCTCGTCAGGGTCGAGCAGCGTGCCGCGCGGGTTGATGCCGGCGGCATTCACCAGCGCGTCGATGCGACCGTGCCGGGCGATGGTGGCGGCGACCCAGGCATCCGCGCTGTCGGTCCTGGCGGCGTCGAAGGCATGCCCGGTCAGGGCGGCATGCGCCGGCAGGCGGGACGGGTCGCGCACGCCGGCGCTCACCGTATAGCCGGCGTCCAGAAGCCGTTCCGCCACTGCGCGGCCGATCCCGCGCGTCGCACCGGAGACCATCACCACGCGCCCCTGCGGGTCCATCATCGGGCGTTCTCCTGAAGTCCTGTCACGGCGAAAGCTCTGCCGCGCGGAGGCAGGCAATGCGGCGGTCCGCCGCGCCGGGCATGGGTTCGATCGGTGGCACGGCCTCCGCACAGGCCGGCTGCGCCATGGTGCAGCGCGTGCGGAACACGCAGCCGGAGGGCGGGTTGGCGATGCTCGGGACCTCGCCCGCGAGCGGTGCGCCTGCGGTGCCGCGGTGGCGCAGGGACGGCGTCGCCGCCAGCAGGGCGCGGGTATAGGGGTGCGCCGGCGCCCGGAAGATGTCCCGCGCCGGGCCTTCCTCCATCACCCGGCCGAGATACATCACCACCACCCGGTCGCAGAGGTGGCGGACCACGTGCAGGTCGTGGCTGATGAACAGCAGGGCTAGGCCGAGTTCCGCCCGCAGGTCGGCCAGCAGGTTCACCACCTGCGCCTGGATGGAGACGTCGAGCGCCGAGACGGGCTCGTCCGCCACGATGAAATCCGGCCGGGTCGAGAGCGCGCGCGCCACCGCGATGCGCTGGCGCTGGCCGCCGGAGAATTCGTGCGGCAGTCGCCGCGCATGGTCCGGGTCGAGCCCCACCTGCTTCAGCAGCGCCGCGACCGCGTCGCGCGCACCGCTGCCATGTGCGAGGCCATGGATCTGCATGCCGTCCGCGATCTGCGCGCCGACGGTCCGCCGCGGATCGAGGCTGCCAAAGGGATCCTGGAAGACCATCTGCATGCGGCGACGGAGTGCGCGCAGGTGGGCGGCGGGCTGCTGCGCGAGGTCCTCGCCATCGAACAGAACGCGGCCGCCGGTGGGGGGCATCAGCCGCAACAGCACGCGCCCCAGCGTGCTCTTGCCGCAGCCGGATTCGCCGACGACCCCCACGGCCTCCCCGCGGTTCACTGCGATATCGACGCCGCGCAGGGCCATGACCGGCGCGCCCCGGTGGAACAGGCCGCCACGCCGATGGAAGGCGCGCGTGAGGCCTTCTCCACGGACCAACGGGCCGGGCGCGGCGCTCATGCCATTTCCTCCCAGCGCAGGCAGCGCGAGTGCCGGCCGGACGCGATCTCCACGAGCGCAGGCGCGGCAGTGCGGCAGGCTTCGGCCGCCATGACGCAACGCGGGGCGAAGCGGCAGCCGGTCGGCATCGCCCAGGGCTGCGGCACGGCGCCGGGGATGGCGGACAGGCGCTCGGCCTCGCCTTCCGGCATGCTCGCGATCAGCGCGGCGGTGTAGGGGTGGCGCGGCGCAGCGAAGATGTCGGTGACGGGGGCTTCCTCCACCACCTCGCCGGCGTACATCACCAGCACGCGGTCGGCGATGTCGGACACCACGGCAAGGTTGTGGGTGACAAAGACCATGCCCATTGCGCCCTCGGCGCGCCTGAGTTCGGCCAGCAGGCCAAGGATCTGCGCCTGCACCGTGACATCGAGCGCCGTGGTCGGCTCGTCCGCCAGCAGCAGGCGCGGATGGTTGGCGATGGCCGCGGCGATCATCACGCGCTGGCGCTGCCCTCCCGAGACCTCGTGCGGGTAGGCATCCGCCGCGCGCTCCGGGTCCGGCAGGCCGACCTGGCGCAGCAGGGCGACGACGCGCGCCTTCACGCCCTGGGTGACGCCGTGGGCGCGCAGGCTTTCACCCACCTGGGCGCCGATGCGCAGCAGCGGGTTCAGGCTGCTCGACGGGTCCTGGAAGATCATCGCGAGGTCGCGGCCACGCAGGGCGCGCATGTCGGTCTCAGGCATGCGCAGCAGGTCGCGCACCTGCCCGTCCCGGCCGGTGAACAGGATCCGCCCCGCCACCGGCTTCACGGCGGAGGGCAGGAGGCCCATCACCGCGAGGCCCGTCAGCGTCTTGCCCGAGCCGCTCTCCCCGACGATGGCCAGCGTCTCGCCCGGCGCCAGGCTGAAGCCGACGTCGCGCACCACCTGGACCTGGCCGGCGCGGGAAGGGATCTCGAGGGTCAGGCCCTCCACGGTCAGCAGGCCAGGCGCGGCGGGCAGGGCGCCCACCGGCGCCGCGGGCAGCGCCACCAGGCGCCGCAGGAACCCCGGCCGCCCTGCCGCCTTGCCGCGCGGGTCGAGCAGGTCGCGCAACCGGTCGCAGAGCAGGTTCAGCACCAGCACCGTGCCGGTGAGCGCGAGACACGGCCAGAACAGCAGCAGCGGCGCCTGTTCCATGCTTGCCCGCGCGCCGCGGATCATCAGCCCCCAGGAGGGCGAGGGCGGCACCACGCCGAGGCCGAGGAAGGACAGCCCGCTCTCCAGCACCATCGCCGACGCCACCGTGAGCGAGAACTGGACGAGCAGCGGCGGGGCGATGTTGGGCAGCAGCGTGCGGGCCAGGATACGCCGCGTGCGCGCGCCGAGTGCTTCCTGCGCCGTGACGTAATCGAGCGAGCGGGCGGAGAGCGTCTCCGCATAGGCGACGCGCGCGAAGCCCGGCGCGAAAAGGATGGCGAGCGAGAAGACGAGCGTTCCCGCACCGGGCCCCATGAGCGTGACCACCAGCAGCGCCAGCAGCAGCGGCGGGAAGCACAGCACCACTTCCGCCACGCGCACTGTCACCAGTTCGACCACGCCCCGGAAATAGCCGCCGAGGATGCCGAGGAGCGTGCCGCCCGCCGCGGCCATCGCCGCCGCCGCGAAGGCGACGGAGAGCGAGACCCGCGCCCCCCAGACGATGCGCGACAGTACGTCTCGTCCGTACTCGTCCTGCCCCAGCCAATGCGTGAAGGACGGGCCCGTCAGCCGGTTCGCCACGTCCTGCCGGACCGGGTCGGTCAGCGGCAGCAGCGGCGCGGCGATCGCCGCCAGCACGATGATGGCGGCGAGGATCCCGGGAGCGGCCAAAGCGCGGATCGAAAGCCGCCGCATCAGCCGTGCCTGACCCGCGGATCGATGACGGCGTAGAGCAGATCCACCAGGAAGTTGAGCAGCACGAAGAGCGAGGAGATGACGAGGACGATGCCCATCACCTCCGGATAGTCGCGTGCCTCCACGGAGCGGACCAGGTATCCGGAAAGGCCGGGCCAGTTGAACACGAACTCGACCAGCACCGTGCCGCCGAGCAGCGAGCCGAGATGCAGCGCCACCACCGTGACCACGGGTGTCAGCGCATTGCGCACGACGTGGCGGCGTATGATCGCGCCTGGCGCGGCGCCGCGCGCCTGGGCGGCACGCACGTGGTCGCGTTCCAGCACTTCCAGCACCGAACTGCGCATGACGCGGAAGACCACGGCGCCGAGGCCGACCACGATGGTGCAGGCAGGCATCAACAGCAGCGCGAGGTGGCGTCCGGGATCCCGCGCGAAAGGCACGTAGCCGCCCGCCGAGACCAGCCGCAGCTCCTGCGCCAGCACCAGCACCGCAAGCGTGCCGACCACGAAGACCGGGATGGACAGGGCGAGGCCCGCACAGGCCGACAGCACCCGGTCCAGCGTGCCGCCGGCACGCAGCGCCGCCGCCACGCCGAGGGGTACGCCGACGATGAGGGAGATGACCCCCGCCGCGCCCACGAGTTCGAGCGTGCGCGGCAGGCGCAGCGCGATTTCCTCGCCGATGGGGTGTTCGTCCTGCAGCGAGAGGCCGAAATCGCCCCGCAGCAGGCCCGTCATGTAGGTCACGTACTGCGTCCAGAGCGGGAGGTTCAGGCCCAGCCTCTCCCGCAATTCTTCCACCGCGGCCGGGTCCGGGGCGATGCCGCCCTGGGACAGCAGCAACTCCGCCGGGTCGCCGGGGATGAGGTGGATCACCAGGAAGACCAGCGACGCCACCACCCAGACGAGCCCGAGCGAGACCAGCAGCCGGCGCGCGGCGAAGGCGAGCATGGCGTCAGGCGATTTCCGCCGTTTCGAACGTCAGGCCCGAATAGAAGGTCAGCGCGCCCGGCATGTTGCGGAAGCCGGTCACCTGGCGGCGCATGGCATAGCCCTGGCTGCGCCAGGTCAGCCCGGCGATCGGCGCCTCCTCGATCGCTACCCGTTCCATTTGCCGGTAGATGTCGCGCCGCTTCTCCTCGTCGAACTCGGCGCGGCCGGCGGCGAGCAGTTCGGTGATGCGGTCGATCTTCAGCCCGTGGGAGCGGACGTAGGACGGAGCGAGCGAACCGTCGATGAAGTTGGCGATACCGTCCGGATCGTTGCTGTCCGCAGCCGTGCCCATCACCGCGAGGTCGTACTGTCCGCGATTGCCGATCTGCACGCGCGTCGCCCAATCGGGCAGGTTCAACTCGGCGCGGATGCCGACGGCGGCGAGGTGCTGCTGCACCACCTCCGCGGTGTCCTTGTGCATGCCGTACTGCGCGGTGGACAGCAGGGAGCAGGAGATGCCGTTGGCGTGCCCCGCCTCGGCCAGCAGGCGCTTCGACAGGTCGGGATCGTAGCGCCAGCCGTCCTTGAACTCGGCGTTGTAGTAGGGGCTCGATTCCGCGACCGGCAGTTGCATCAGGGGCGATCCGCGGCCGAAGAAGGCGGCGCGCACCAGTTCCTCGCGCTTGACCGCATGCGCGACGGCGCGCCGCACGCGCGCATCGTTGAAGGGCGGGCGCCCGCCGTTGAACACCAGGAACATGAACGCGCCGTCGACCGTGTCCAGCTTGAGGTTCTGGTCGGCGGCGATGGCGTCCATCGACTGCCACGGCACGTATTCGATCAGATCCACGTCGCCCGAGCGCAGTGCCGCGACGCGCAGGTTCTCGTCCTGATAGGCTACGGCGCGGATGCGCCGCAGCTTCGGGAAGCCCTGGCGGTGGAAGCCGGGGAAGGCTTCGAGTTCAAGCGACACGCCACGTTCCTGCGCCTTCAGCGTGAACGGGCCGGCGCCGACGAAGGTCCCGCGCGGTGAATTCCGCGAGATGATGGGCAGGTGGTAGGACGCCATCCACACCGGCAGGGTCGCCACCGGTTCGCGCATGATGATGCGCACCGTGCGGTCATCGGGGGTCTCCACCCGTTCGACCTTCTGCATCTCGGCACGGAAGTAGGCGGTGGAGCGTTCGGCGGCGATCTGCTCGATCGTCCACTTCACATCCGCGGAGGTCACCTTCTCACCGTTCTGGAAGCGCACGTCGCGCAGCTTGAACTCCCAGCCGGTGGCACCGGCGCGCTGCCAGGATTCCGCGAGTTCGCCGCGCAGCGAGCCATCCTCGGCATAGGACGTCAGGCCGCGATAGATCATCAGCTTGATCGTCGCCGCCGCGGTGCCGGTATTGGCCCAGGGCTGGATGCTCGGCGGGAAGCTCGATAGGCCGAAGGTGAGTTCCCCCGGCGTCGCGGCGCGTGCCCGGTCGGCGCGCAGGAAAGGCAGCATCGCCGAGGCGGCGGCGCCGGCCAGGACGGCGCGGCGGGTGGCGGACGGACCCATGCAAACTCTCCCTTCTTCGTGTTGCCCAGACGTGACCCTGCTTCAGGCAGTGTAGCCGTAAGCCTCGCGCGCTGTCCGTTCGGTGATGACGCCTTCGGCGAGGTCGCGCGCGACCGCGGTGCGATCACGGCGGTCCGGCGGGCCGTAGCCGCCCGCGCCGGGGCTGACGACGGCGAACCACTGCCCCGCCTTCAGCACCGCGTTGTCCTTGTCGAACACCACGCCGGGGCCGCATTCGACGGCGCCATGCCCGCCCGGGCCACCGCCCAGCAGCCCCCAGGACCGCGATGACAGGCGGGAGACGTCGACGCGCACCCGGCAGTCCTGGTCCGCGCGGTAGACGCGCCGCAGGCCCATGCCGCCGCGATGGGTACCGACGCCGCCGGAATCATCCACCAGCTCGTAGCGCAGCAGCGTCAGCGGATACTCGATCTCCAGCGCCTCGACCGGCAGGTTGGAGGTGTTGGTGACATGCACGTGCACGCCGTCCAGCCCGTCCTTGCTGGCGCGCGCGCCCGCACCACCGCCCATGGTCTCGAGATAGACCCAGATCGCGCCGTCCTCGGGCCGCTGGCCGATGAAGGTCGCGACCGTGCAGACGGAATTGGAGCACGCCGTCACGCGGTCGGGGACCGCCTGCGCCAGGGCGCCCAGGATGAGGTCGGACACGCGCTGGCAGGTCTGCACGCGGCCGTTCACCGCCGCCGGGTGCACGCAGTTCAGCACGGTGCCGGGCGGAGCCGTGACCGACAGCGGCCGCGCGAGGCCCGCATTGGGCAGGATGGTCGGGTCCACCACCGACTTCACGACGTAGTAGGCAGTGGCCGCGAGCGCGGTCCAGGTCATGTTCAACCCGGCACGCAGTTGCGGCGGGCTGTCGAAGTGCAGCGACATGTTGTCGCCCTGGATGGTGACCTTCACCTTCAGGGGCAGCTGCTCGACGACCTCGGTGCTTTCGAAGACGTCCTCGAAGGTCCAGGTGCCGTCCGGCATGGCCGCGATGCCCGCGCGCATCTTCCGCTCGGCGTAGTCAAGCAGCGCGGCGCCGGCCGCCATCACCGTCGCGGTGCCGTACTTGGTGCAGAGCGCCTGGAAGCGCTGAACGCCGACGCGGTTGGCCGCCATCTGCGCGCGAAGGTCGGACAGGCGTTCCCGCGGCACCTGGCAGTTCAGCAGGATGAGGTCGAGCACATCCTTCTGCAACTCGCCGGCGCGGTAGAGCCGCACCGGCGGGATGCGCAGGCCTTCCTGGTAGATGTGCGCATGGCCGCGGTCGGCGAAGTCGGAATGGTGCGCCAGGTTCACGGTCCAGGCCGCGATCTTCCCGTCGACGAAGATGGGCTCCGCCAGAACGATGTCCGGCAGGTGGGTGCCGCCGCCTTCGTAGGCGTCATTGCCGACGAAGACGTCGCCGGGCTGCATGTCCTCGACGCGGTGCAGCTTCAGGATGTGCGGCACGATGCCGATGAACGACCCGAGGTGGATCGGAATGTGTTCCGCCTGGCAGAGCGTGTTGCCCTCGGTGTCGAAGAGCGCGGTGGAACAGTCCCGCCGCTCCTTGATGTTGGTGGAGTAGGAGGCGCGGATCAGCGCCTCGCCCGTCTCCTCGACGATGGAGGAAAGGGCGGCGCCGATCACCTCGACAGTGATGGGATCGAGCACGGGGGCGTGGGTCACAGGCGCGTCGTTCATGCCGTCACCTCCAGGATGAGGTTTAGGTAGGGATCGACCCGGGCGTGCATCCCCGGCAGCACCACGGTGGTGGTGTCCATCTGCTCGACGATGGCCGGTCCGGTGAAGCGGTTGCCGGGCTGCAGCTTGTCGCGGCTGTAGATCGGCGTGGGCACGAAGGCGCCCGCCTCGGGGAACCACACCTCGCGCTCGCCGATGATGGCGCCGGCCGAGTCCGGGCCGGCATCCGGATAGGATTTCAGCTCCGCCTTGCGCACGCGGCCGGTGGCTTCCAGGCGCAGGGTCACCAGCTGCACCGGCTCGCCCTCCGCGACGAAGCCGTAGCGCTGCCTGTGCGCCTCGGCAAAGCCGTCGGACAGGGCTGCGATGGTCGCCGCGGTCACCGGCCCCTCGGGCAGCGGCACGGCGAGTTCGTAGTTCTGCCCGGCGTAGCGCATGTCGGCCGTGCGGGTCAGGTGGCGGTCGGCGGCGGCGATTTCCTCATGCGTGAACCATTCGCCGGCGCGCGTGGCGAGGCCGTCGAAGGCGGCGGCAACCTCGCCAACGGACTTCGCCGTCGCGGGCAGCAGCTTGGTCGCGGCGAAGTCGGCGCGCAGATCCGTCAGCAGCAGGCCCATGGCGCAGAGGATGCCGGGATAGGGCGGCACCAGCACGCGCTTCATGTCCAGTTCGCGGGCCAGCCGCGCCGCATGCAGCGGGCCCGCGCCGCCGAAGGCCATCAGCGTGTAGTCGCGCGGGTCGTAGCCGCGCTGCACGGAGATGACGCGGATCGCCCGCGCCATGTTCGCCGTCACGACCGAGATGATCCCCTGCGCCGTCTCCATGACGCCGAGGCCGAGTTTCCCGGCCAGCCGCCCGATCGCGGCCTTCGCCAGGCCCTGGTCCACCTTCATGCGGCCGGCGAGCAGATATTCCGGGTTCAGCGTCTGCAGCACGACATTGGCGTCGGTGGTCGCCGGCTCGGTGTTGCCCTTGCCGTAGCAGACGGGGCCGGGGTCCGCACCGCAGGACCGCGGCCCGACCTTCAGCAGGCCGCCCGCGTCGATATAGGCGATCGACCCACCGCCGGCGCCGACCGTGTGGATGTCGAGCATCGGCGCCTTGATCGGATAGCCGTGCACCATGGCTTCCGACGTCAGCTTGCAGTGCCCGCCATTGAGCAGCGCCACGTCGGTGGAGGTGCCGCCCATGTCGAAGGTGATCAGGTCCTCGAAGCCCGCCAGCGCGCCGATCGCCTGCGCGCCGACGACGCCCGTGGAGGGGCCGGAGAGCACCGCGCGCACGGGCATCTCGGCGGCCGTGCCGAAGCCGATGACGCCACCGTTGGACTGCGTCAGGTGCGGCGTGGCGGTCATGCCGAGGTCGCGCAGCCGCGGCGTCAGGCGCTCGATGTAGCTGCGCATGACGGGGCCAAGATACGCGTTCAGCACGACGGTCGAGAGGCGCTCGAATTCGCGGAACTCCGGCGCGATCTCATGGCCGGCGCTGATGAAGGCGTCGGGCATCTCCTCGCGCAGGATCTCGACGGCGCGCTTCTCGTGCTCGGGGCGGATGAAGCCGTAGAGGAAGGAGACGGCGATCGCCTTCACCCCCGCTTCCTTCAGCGCCTTGGCCGCCTGGCGCATGCGCGCCTCGTCCAGCGGCAGATCGATGTGGCCGTCGTGGCGCACGCGCTCCGGCACTTCCTGCCGGAGGTCGCGCGCGACCAGGGTGGGCGGCTTGTCCGCCTGCATGTCGTAGAGGTCCGGGCGCTTCTGGCGACCGATCTCGAGCAGGTCGCGGAAACCGTCGGTCGTCACCAGGCCGGTCTTCACGCCGCGATGCTGGATCAGCGCATTCGTCGCGACGGTGGTGCCATGGCCGAAGTATGACACCGACGCGCCGGGCTGCGCGGCGTCCGGCGCCACGCGGCGCATGCCTTCCTCGACGCCCTGCGCGATGCCGCGGGACGGATCGTCGGGCGTGGAGGAGACCTTCCACACCTCGACGCGGCCTTCCTCCTCGTCGAACAGACAGACGTCCGTGAAGGTCCCGCCTGAGTCCACGCCGACACGCCAACGGGCCATGCTGCACTTCCCTGTCACGGATGAAGACTGCGCTGGGTATGACTATCCGGTTGCAATTCCGCGGCAGGCAAGCACTTATTTCACCTACTGACAGTTAGGGCAGCAATTTTCCGCTGGATGGAAAAATCCTGCGTGCATGAGCAGGACAATGGAGCATCCATGAAAATCACAGAGGACGGTGCAGTCGGCGGCATAGGTCGCGTTTTTCATCTGCTGAGGCTGCTCTCGGAAGTGGACAGCGGCGGGATGCGACTGACGGATCTCGCTGCGCGCGCCAGCCTGCCGCGCCCCACGGCGCATCGGCTGCTCCGCGCCCTGATGGCGGAAGACGCGGTCAGCTTCGACGCGCGCCGCAAGCGCTACACGCTGGGGCTGGGACTTTTCCTGCTGGCGGCGAAGGCGGGCGGTACGCCCGGCCTGCGCGACATTGCGCGCCCCGTCGTGCTGCGCCTGACCGCGGCGCTCGGAGAAACGCTCTTCCTGCTGGTGCACAATGGCTACGACGCAGTGTGCATCGAGCGCACCGCAGGACCGCTGCCGATCCGTTCCTTCACTGGCGACATCGGCGGCCGCGTGCCGCTCGGCATGGGGCAGGGCTCGGTCGCCATCCTCGCCTTCCTGCCGCCGGCGGAACAGGACGAGATCATCCGTCACAACCTCCCGCGCATGCGCGACGTCGGTGGGCCGGACGAAGCGTCCTTGCGGGCCGAACTCGCCGAGGTCCGGCGCGACGGCTATTGCGGCGGGGGGAGCGGTTTGATCCCCGGTATGGCGGGTCTCGGCGCGCCGATCCTCGACCAGGATGGGCGTGCGGTCGCGGCGCTGAGCATCGGCACCACCACAGACCGGCTGACGCCGGCACGCAGGCAGATCATAGCCGAGATGCTGCGGCAGGAGGCCGCGATGATCAGCCGCAGCCTCAATCCCTTCGACCCCGCCCTGCGGCGGGCCGCAGCGGCACTGACGCGTGCTCCCCAGGGCTGACGCGCGCGCGAATTCGAGGGTGCTCGCCAGCGGCAATCGACCGTGATGGCCGTTCCTTCCTCGGCGGCGCGGCCCGCGGGCCGATTTGCCGTCTGCACGGCCGCGGACTCTACTGGGGCGCACCCGAACGGAAACGGTCCATGTCGCCCGACATCATCGCCCAACTCGCCCCCACCGGCATCCTGCGTGCCGGCATCAACCTCAGCAACTTCCTGCTCGTCACCAGCCGCGACGAGCATGGCAGCCCGGAAGGCGTCGCCCCCGACATGGCGCGCGCGGTGGCCGAACGGCTTGGCGTGCCGCTGCGCCTGGTGCCCTTTCCGCAGCCCGGCATTCTGGCCGACGCCGTGGGCACCGGCGCCTGGGACATCGGCCTGATCGGCGCCGAGCCGCAGCGCGCCGAGAAGATCGCCTTCACCGCCGCCTATGTGGAGATCGAGGCGACCTACCTGGTGCCCGCCGGATCGCCGATCGCCACCATGGCGGAGGTGGACCGCCCCGGCGTGCGCATCGCGAGCACGGCGCGCGCGGCCTACGACCTCTGGCTCGAGCGCAACATCAGACAGGCCACGCTGCTGCGTGCGGAAAGCATCGACGGCGCCTTCAGGCTGTTCACCGAGCAGGGGCTGGAAGCCCTCGCCGGCCTGCGACCGCGGCTGCTGAAGGACACCGGGGCACTGCCGGGCTCCCGCATCCTCGATGGCCGGTTCAGCGTCGTGCAGCAGGCCATCGGCACGGCTCGCGCCAATGAAGCCGCCGCACGCTTCCTGCAGGACTTCGTCGAGGAAGCGAAGTCGAGCGGCCTGGTGGCGCGGCTGATCGAGAAGCACAAGGTACGCGGACTGTCGGTCGCGCCCGCCGCCTAGAGCAGATCCCGATCAGGTGGAATCACCTGATCGGGTGAAGATGCTCGCAAAGACAAGGGCCTGGAGCGGTGTTCGTGAGTTCAGGCGGACGGAAACCGCTCCAGGCACGCGGGCAGGGCGCGCAGCGCGCCACGCCCAGATGCGGTTCGCCGCCATGCCGATGAACTCGGGCTCATCCGCGAGAATGCGGCGCCGGACCTCGGGGTTCTCGTTGTGGCCCATGCCATGATGGAAACCCCAGGACGCGCATTGGCACTGGCGATGCGACCGTCATCGGGCATTCGCCGGTCCGCCTGCGTCAGCGGGTCGCATCCTGCGGCATGGCGGGACGTGACCATGGATTCGACGCCGTCAGTTCGCGCCGTCCACCTCCGCGAGCAGCCAGGCGCGGAACATGCGCAGGGCCGGGAGATCCGCCGAAGCCTCCGCATAGGCGAGCATGTATGCCTCGCCCGTATCCAGGGGGCGGTCGAAGGGAACGACGAGGCAGCCGCTCGCGAGTTCCTCGACAACGAGGAAGCGCGGCATCAGGGCGATGCCAAGGCCCTGGGCCGCTGCCGCGGCGACCATTGCATGGTGGTGGAACTGGGGGCCGCGAAACCCGTCCACGCCCGTCGCCCCCACCATGGTGAGCCAATCCGACCAGGCGCGCGGCCGCGTCGAATGCTGCAGCAGCGTGTGGTCGGCGAGATCGGCGACGCAGGTCAGGCGCCCGCCTTCGAGCAGTGAAGGGGCGCAAACGGGCACGCGCCGATCAGCGACCAGGGGATGGCATGTGACGCCCTGGCGCGCAGCAGCGTCGAGCATGATGGCCGCGTCCACATCCTCCGCCGCGAAATCGAGTGGCGTCGGCCGCGTCGTGTAATTGCGGAAATTGACGACGATCCGACGATGCGCGGCGTGGAAGCGCGGCATGCGCGGCATCAGCCAGCGCGTGCCGAAGGTTGGCTGCACGGCGAGGGTCAGCGTGCCGCCGGCGCCCTGATTTGCCAGCACCTCGAGGGTCGCGCTCTCGATCCTTGCCAGCGCCGCGCGCACCTGCGGCGCGTAGGCGGCCCCGGCGGTCGTCAGCGCCAGGCGCTGCCGCACGCGCAGGAAGAGCCGCACGCCGAGCAACGCCTCCAGCCCGGCGAGCTGACGGCTGACCGCGCTCTGCGTCAGGTGCAACTCCTCCGCGGCACGGGAGACGGAAAGATGGCGTGCACAGGCCTCGAAGGCCTGCAATGCAGCAGTCGGTGGGGTGTGGCGGCGCATGGGTCGGTCGCGACTTCATTCCATCCCGTCATGAAGACATGAGGGAGTATCGGTTGTCAGCCCTCCACAGGCCGCGGAACAGTTGAGCCATCACGGAGCAGGGACCTCCCGATCCGGGCGGCGGGCGCATGAACGGCCCCGCCCCATCCTCGCCGGGGCCAACCCGGCGGCACGGGAGCGCCAGGCGGACGGTGAAGCAAGGAGGCATCATGACCGACTCGTTCCGCCCCCTCTCGCGCCGCGTCGTGCTCGGCGGCAGCATCGTCGCATGCGGGCCGGCGGTGCCGGCGCGCGCTGCCTGGGCACCGCAGCAGCCGATCCGGCTGCTGGTCGGCTACCCGCCAGGCGGGGCCGTGGACATCCTGGTGCGGATCGTCAGCGAGGGCATGCAGCGCGTGCGCGGCGTCGCCTCGGTGCCCGAGGTGCGCAGCGGCGCATACGGCTTCATCGCCGCCCAGGCGGCAGCGCGCTCCGCGCCCGACGGATACACGCTCGCCAGCGGCATCATGGGGATGATGAGCGTCGCACCGGCGATCCCCGGGATTCCCATCCCGCTCGACCTCGACCGCGAGCTGACGCCGGTCATCAATCTGGCCGGCACGCCGATGGCGCTGGTGGTGCGGCCGGATGCGCCCTTCAACGATGTGGACGGGCTGATCGCCTATGCGAGGCAGAAGGACGGCACGGCAACCTTCGCCTCCTCGGGCAACGGCTCGATCAATCAGCTCGGCGCGCTGCTCTTCGCCAACGCGGTCGGCGTCAGGATGAACCACATCTCCTACCGCGGCGGCGCGCCGGCGGTGCTCGACGTCTCGGCCGGACGGGTGGACATGATGGTGGCGAATGTCGCCGAGGTCGCTGGCGGCATCCGCGGCGGGCAGCTCAAGGGCCTCGGCGTGACCGCGGCGCAGCCGACGCCGCTGATGCCGGAACTCACGCCGCTGGCCGGCCGCTTCCCGTCGCTCGAGATCAACAACTGGTTCGGCCTGGTGGGGCCCGCGGGACTGCCGGCGGATATCCGCGACGGGCTGGCGGAGATCTTCCAGGCCACGTTGCGCGACCCGCAGACGACCCGCACGCTGATGGAGCGCGGCCTCATCCCCATCGGCGAGGCCGGACCGGCCTTCGCCGACCGTATCCGGCGCGACCGTGCCCGCTGGCGCCAGGTGGTCGAGGCCAACAACATCCGCGGCGACTGACCGGCCGCTCGTCCTTCTTCCATCATTCATCGCTGCCCCCAAGGAGCACCATGGCTGCGTCGCTTTCGCTCGGCATCGACATCGGCGGCACCTTCACCGACCTCGTCGTCCTAGATCCCGCGGACGGCCGGGCGGTGATCTGGAAGGAAAGCACGACGCCCGACGATCCCTCCCGCGGCGCAATCACCGGGCTGACCCGGCTGCTGGAGAAGGGCGGCATCGCGCCCGGCTCCATCGGGAGGGTGGTGCACGCCACGACCCTGTTCACCAATGCGTTGATCGAGCGGAAGGGTGCGGCAACGGGGTTGCTGACCACGGACGGCTTCACCGACGTGCTGGAAATCGGGCGGGAGCGGAAGTACGAACTCTACGACATCTTCCTGGAGATGCCGGCGCCACTGGTGCCGCGGCCCTGGCGGCGCCCGGCGCGGGAACGGCTGGCCCAGGACGGCAGCATCGAACGCCCGCTCGACCTGGATGCCGCGCTGCGCGAGGTGGAGGCGCTGGTCGCCGACGGGGTGACCAGCCTCGCGATCTGCTTCCTGCATGCCTACGCCAATCCGGTGCACGAACGCATGGCGGCGGAAGCGATCGCGAAGCGCTTCCCGGGGCTTTCCATCTCCATCTCCTCCGACCTGGCGCCGGAGATCCGCGAATACCCGCGCATGGTCACCACGGCGGCCAACGCCTATGTGCGGCCGATCGCCGAGACCTATCTCGACACGCTCGAAGCCGCGCTGAAGCGCGCCGGCATCCCGGGCGGACTGTTCCTGATGCTGTCCAATGGCGGTCTCACGCATGTGGCGGAAGCCAAGCGCGCGCCCGTGCAGTTGCTGGAAAGCGGGCCGGCGGCGGGCGCTCTCGCGGGCGCCTGGTTCGGGCGGCATGCGGGGCTCGATCGCGTGCTTGCCTTCGACATGGGCGGCACCACGGCGAAGCTCGCCCTGGTCGATGACGGCGACCCGCTGGTCGCGTGGGGCTTCGAGGCGGCGCGCACCAAGCGCTTCCTGCGCGGCTCGGGCCTGCCGGTCCAGATCGCGACCGTCGAACTGATCGAGATCGGCGCCGGCGGCGGCTCCATCGCCCGGCGCAGCGATCTCGGCACGCTGCATGTCGGGCCGGAAAGTGCCGGCGCGCAGCCAGGGCCGGTCTGCTACCGGCGCGGCGGCAGCGAGCCCACGGTCACGGATAGCGACCTGGCGCTGGGCTATCTCAACGCGGATTTCTTCCTCGGCGGCACGATGCGCATCGATGCCGGCGCGGCCGGCGCCGCGCTGGACGGGCTGGCCGGGACGCTCGGCCTCGATGCCACGCGCGGCGCCTTCGGCATCCATGACGTGGTGAACGAGAACATGGCCGGCGCCGCGCGCGTTGCCATCGCAGAGCGCGGCCGCGTGCCGCAGGACTACGCGCTGCTCGCCACCGGCGGCGCGGCGCCGGTCCATGCCTGGCATGTCGGGCGCAAGCTCGGCGTGACGCGGGTGGTGTGCCCGCCGGGTGCGGGCGCGGGCAGCACCATCGGCATGCTGATGGCGCCGGCGCGCATCGACCGCGTCGCCTCCTTCAACACGCGGCTCGCGGATGCGGAGTGGCAGGAGGTGGCGCGCATCTTCTCCGCGCTGGAGGCGGATGCCATGGCGGTGGTCGGGGAGACCGGCGCCGACATCGCGCGACGCGACATCCGGCGGCTCGCGGACATGCGCTATGTGGGTCAGGGCTCGGAAATCACCGTGGCGCTGCCGGAGACGCTGACCCCCGAAGACGTGCTCACCGCTTTCGAGGCCGCCTACCGCAGATTGTTCGGACGCACGCCGCCCGGTGCTGCGGCCCAGTTCGTCGCGCTTCGCCTTGCCCTTTCCGCACCCATGCCCGGTTCAGGCGGCACGCTGCGGCTCGATGGCCTCGGCGGCGGCACCACTGCACTGAAGGGCAAGCGCGAGGTGCATTTTCCCGACGCCGGCGGCGCGGTGACGACGCCCGTCTATGACCGTTACGCCCTGCCTGTCGGCACGCGCCTCGAGGGCCCCGCCGTCTTCGAGGAGAACGAAAGCACCTTCATCGTCGGCCCGGACGCGCGCATCGAGGTGCTCGCGGACGGCTCGATCCTCGCCGAGCGCGCCGTCTGAGGAAGCCGGACATGAACGACAACGCATCCCCTGCCGTCCGCAGCTTCGACGCCGTCGAACTCGAACTGCTCTGGCGGCGCCTGATCTCCCTGGTGGACGAGGCGGCGGCGGCGCTGGTGCGCACATCCTTCTCGACACTCGTGCGTGAATCCTACGACTTCTCCTGCGTCGTCACCGATGCCGCGGGCCAGTCGCTGGTGCAGGCGACGGAGAGCATCCCTTCCTTCATCGGGACGCTGCCGGAGACCGTGAAGCACTTCCTGCGCTTCTTCCCGCCCGAGACGCTGGAACCGGGCGACGTTCTGATCACGAACGACCTCTGGCTCGGCACGGGGCACCTGCCGGACATCACGGTGGCCAAGCCGATCTTCCGCGGCGGCCGGCTGGTCGCCTTCAGCGCCTCCACCGCCCATGCGCCGGATATCGGTGGCAAGATCCGCAGTCCCGAGCCGCGCGAGGTGTTCGAGGAAGGGTTGCAGATCCCGCCGCTCAAGCTGATGCGTGCCGGCGTGACGGACGAGACGCTGGTCGCGATCCTGCGGCAGAACGTCCGCACGCCCGACCAGACGCTCGGCGACCTGTGGGCGCAGGTGGTCGCGCTCGACCTGATGGAGGAACGCCTGCATGTCCTGATGGAACAGGCGCAACTGGCGGACCTGACGGACCTCGCCGCCGAGATCCATCGTCGCTGCGAAGCGGCCATGCGCAATGCCATCGCCGCGCTGCCCGACGGCACCTATCGCAGCGAGATCAAGACCGACGGCCTGATGGACACGCCGATCACCATCCGGCTGGCCCTGACGGTGCAGGGTGATTCCATCACCGCCGACTTCACCGGCACGGACGCGCAGGTGGATCGCGCCATCAACTGCGCGCTCTGCTACACTTATGCCATGGTGATGTACGGGGTGAAGGTCTGCACCAGCCCCGGCCTGCCCAACAACGAGGGCGCCTGGCGGCCCATTTCGATCGTCGCGCCGGCGGGCTGCATCGTGAACCCGCAATTTCCCTCGCCGGGCGGATCGCGCATGCTGATCGGGCATTACCTGCCGATGCTGGTCTTCGGCTGCCTCGGCCAGATCGTGCCCGACCGCGTCATGGCGGCGTGCGGATCGCCGATGTGGGGCATGAACCAGTCCGGCGTGAATGCGAACGGCAAGCCCTACGCCAACATGTTCTTCTTCAATGGCGGCATGGGCGGCAATGTCCATGGGGATGGCATTTCCTGCCTGTCCTGGCCGTCCAATGTCTCCTCCACCGCCGTCGAGATCAGCGAGCACATCGCCCCGCTGCGCTTCCATCACAAGCGGCTGCGGCCGGACAGTGGCGGGCCAGGACGGCATCGCGGTGGCCTCGGGCAGGAGATCCTGATCGAGAGCCGGTCGGAGACGCCGATCGCCGTTTCCTTCCTGGCCGAGCGCACGATCTTCCCGGCCTTCGGCATCGAGGGCGGACGGGACGGCGCAGCCGGGGTGCTGAGCATCAACGGCGACAAGGTGGATCCGAAGCGGCAATACGTGCTGAAGGCGGGTGACACCATCTCGCTCGGCACGCCAGGCGGCGGCGGGCATGGCGATCCTCGCGATCGGCCTGCTGCGGCGATTGCGCGCGACCTGGGGACGGGACACGTCACCGATGCGTCGGCCTATCGGCAGGGGGGTATCGACACGGCGACGTCCGATTCCGCGATGGCTCGTCGATGACGGCCTCGCGTCCCTGCCTTGCGACGAGGTTCTGAACCCAAGCTTCCCGGAGCGGCGGGGTTGGCCCGGGTCGCGTCGCCCCTTCCGTGGGAGGGCCGGCCTGAGGCGGTCCGGGCAGAGCGGAGCGAGCGACCATCGCACCGTCGCCGCCGTAGGCTGGCCGAGCCCCGGCTCGCCGCCCTCGAGCGGGCGAACGGCGAGATGTAAGCCGACGGCGAATTCGCGAGCGAATGCCCCGCCTGCTGTGGTGCGCCGGACACTCTCCATGTCCGCGACACGAGGGGGGCGATCCCCGTCCCTGTTGCGGCGCCGGCGCCATGCGGTAGCCGCTGTGGCTGGCGTGCACCGCCTGGCGTCCACCGCTAGGCCCGCAGACGTCGCGGCGCGTGCGGATGTCGGAGAATGGTACCGTCACCCGGTAAGAGGTGCGGCCGCGTTTCCGGGAGCGTCGGCGTGTCGGGAAGCGCAAGGGTGCGTGACGAAGGCGCCGAGGACTGGCGCGCGGCGGCCGCGCGTTGCGCTCCGAAGTGGACATCGACGCAATCAGCCCGTGGTTTCGATGAGGCGCCCGGCGGGGTGAACCGGCCGGCAAGCCGCGCCCCCGACCGTCAACGGAGGAATGGCCGGAAATATGACTCGCATGAAGATTCGTCGCTGATCTATAAATTTCATCAGTGATCTAGCCAGCGACGACGATCCGCTTCTGCGTACCTCATCGAGTGCCAAAGGCCCGGAGGAAGACGGAGAAAGGACGGTCATGGTGAAGGCGGTAATCTCGGCTGTTCCATTGAGGTGGATGCGTCCCGCGCCGCGGGGCGCGATGGCCTTGCGCGCTGCCTTCGCCACGGACCACGCCCAGCCCAAGCCAGTGACTCTCCTTTCGTCCGACCGCAGGAGCGTGGGAACACGCCTCGGCCGTTGGGCAGCACACGGGACGCTCCTGTTCACCCAGGCACGGGCTTACCCCTGATGCCGGTCGTTATCGCCCTTGTCCTGGTGGCTGTCGGCTCCGTCGCGTTCCACCTGTTGAGCCCGTGGTGGTGGACGCCCATCGCGTCCAACTGGGGCTACATCGACACCACGCTGATCATCACCTTCTGGATCACCGGCATCGCATTCACTGCCGTCGTCCTGTTCATGGCCTACTGCGTCCTGCGGTTCCGCGCACGGCCGGGCCACAAGGCCGAACACGAGCCGGAGAACAAGCGGCTCGAATGGTGGCTGACGATCGGAACGGCGGTCGGCGTCGGTGCGTTGCTCGCGCCCGGGCTGATCGTCTGGCACAGCTTCATCACCGTGCCCGCGGAAGCGACCGAGGTGGAGATCGTCGGCCAGCAGTGGCAGTGGAGCTATCGCCTGCCCGGCCGCGACGGGCGCCTCGGTACCGTTTCCGCGCGACTGATCGGCCCCGACAATCCACTCGGCATCGATCCCGCCGACCCCGCCGGACAGGATGATGTGATCGTAGAAGGCGGCGAGTTGCGCCTGCCGATCGGGCGTCCCGTCAAGGTTCTTCTGCGCGCGATCGACGTTCTGCACAATTTCTACGTGCCGGAATTCCGCGCGAAGATGGACATGGTGCCCGGCCAGGTCACCTTCTTCTGGTTCACGCCGACCCGCACCGGCACCTTCGAGGCTCTCTGCGCCGAGCTCTGCGGCCTTGGCCACCCTGTGATGCGCGGGCGGGTCGTGGTGGTGGAGGAAGCCGAGTACCATGCATGGCTCGAGCACCAGGCGACGTTCTCGCGCCGCCTGGCCGCCGTGCGATAGGGGGCCGCGCGCCATGCGTCCCATCCTGCATTCGCGACAGCCACAACGGGGCGCAGATCACCCGGCCCGGCCCGCGCACCCCGACGCGCCGCCGGCCGCCAGGAGGGCCACACGATGAGCACCGCGTCCGGCCCCCTCGACGGCATCCCCGCGGCAGAAGTCCCGGATGTCGAGCTCTATCACCCCAAGAGCTGGCTCACGAAATACGTCTTCTCGCAGGATGCAAAGATCATCGGCATCCAGTATTCGTTGACCGCGACCTCGATCGGCCTGGTGGCGCTGGTGCTGTCCTGGCTGATGCGGTTGCAACTTGGCTTCCCCGGCACCTTCGACTTCATCACCCCGGCGGAATACTACCAGTTCATCACCATGCACGGGATGATCATGGTGGTGTACCTGCTGACCGCGCTGTTCCTCGGTGGCTTCGGAAACTACCTGATCCCGCTGATGATCGGCGCGCGGGACATGGTGTTCCCCTACGCCAACATGCTGTCTTACTGGATCTACCTGCTGGCCGTGCTGGTCCTGGTGGCGAGCTTCTTCGCGCCCGGCGGACCGACCGGGGCGGGATGGACGCTCTACCCACCGCAGGCAATCCTCTCCGGCACGCCGGGCGGGCAGGACTGGGGCATCATCCTGATGCTGGCATCGCTGATGCTCTTCATCATCGGCTTCACCATGGGTGGCCTGAACTACGTGGTGACGGTGCTGCAGGCGCGCGCGCGCGGCATGACGCTGATGCGCATGCCGCTCACGGTCTGGGGCATCTTCACCGCCACCGTCATGGCGCTGCTGGCCTTCCCCGCGCTGTTTGTCAGTGCGGTGATGATGCTGCTCGACCGGCTGCTCGGCACCAGCTTCTTCATGCCCGCGCTGGTGGAGATGGGCCAGCGGCTGAACCACGAAGGCGGCAGCCCGCTGCTGTTCCAGCACCTGTTCTGGTTCTTCGGCCACCCCGAGGTCTACATCGTCGCGCTGCCCGCCTTCGGCATCGTCTCCGACCTCATCAGCACCCATGCGCGGCGGAACATCTTCGGCTACCGCATGATGGTCTGGGCCATCGTCATCATCGGGGCGCTGAGCTTCGTGGTGTGGGCGCACCACATGTACGTCAGCGGCATGAATCCCTATTTCGGGTTCTTCTTCGCCACCACCACGCTGATCATCGCGGTGCCGACGGCGATCAAGGTCTACAACTGGCTGCTGACGCTGTGGCGCGGCAACATCCACCTGACGGTGCCGATGCTCTTCGCGCTGGCCTTCATCGTCACCTTCGTCAATGGCGGGCTGACCGGGCTGTTCCTTGGCAACGTCGTGGTGGACGTGCCCTTGTCGGACACGATGTTCGTCGTCGCCCACTTCCACATGGTGATGGGCGTGGCGCCGATCTTCGTCATCTTCGGCGCCATCTACCACTGGTACCCGAAGATCACGGGGCGGATGCTCAACGAGGCGATGGGCCGGCTCCATTTCTGGGTCAGCTTCCTCGGCGCCTACCTGATCTTCTTCCCGATGCACTACATCGGGCTGCTCGGCGTCCCGCGCCGGTATTACGAGATCGGCGAAACCGCCTTCGTTCCCGCCTCCGCCGCCACGCTCAACGCCTTCATCAGCGTCATGGCGCTGATCGTCGGCGCGGCCCAGATCGTCTTCCTGTTCAACCTGGCCTGGAGCCTCCGGCGCGGCAGGCCGGCCGGACCCAATCCCTGGAACGCGACGACGCTCGAATGGCAGACGCCGGAGACCCCGCCGCCGCACGGCAACTGGGGGAAGGAGCTGCCGGTGGTCTATCGCTGGCCCTACGACTACAGCGTTCCCGGCGCCGCGCAGGACTTCATCCCGCAGAATCATCCGCCGGCGAGGGCCGCGGAATGAGCGCCATCCTCATCTACCTCGCGCTGATCGGCAGCGTCGTGGCCTGGTGGCTTTCGCGGCAGCGGCTGATGGCGAAGCCGTGGCTGGAAGTCGGGGTGCCGGTCGACGCCCCGGGGATGGGCGCCTCCGGGATTCCGCCCGCCAGGCTTGGGCTCTGGGTGTTCATCGCGGTGGTCGGCGCGCTGCTCACGCTGTTCATAAGCGCCTATCTCATGCGCATGCATATGTCGGATGACTGGCGCTCCCTGCCGACGCCGCCGGTGCTCTGGTTCAACACCGCCCTGCTGGCGTTCAGTAGCATCGGCCTGCACCGCGCGCAGATGGCAGCCCGGATCGGCTGGCGCGAGGGTATCGCGGTCGGGCTGGCGGCCGGCGGCCTTTCGGCCCTCGCCTTCCTGGCCGGGCAGTACCTCGCCTGGCGGCAGGTGATGGAGGAAGGGTTCGGTGTCGCGACCAACCCGTCGAGTTCCTTCTTCTACCTCATCACCGCGGTGCACGGGCTGCACCTGGTGGGCGGGGTCGTCGCGCTAGGCAAGACCGCGTACCGCACCGCGCGTGGCGCGCCGCTCGCGCAGCTCCGCCTCGCCACCGAACTCTGTGCCACCTACTGGCACTTCCTCCTGGTGGCCTGGATCGTTCTGTTCGGCCTGCTGCTGCACGGATAGGGAGGCCCGCGAAGATGGAAGGCATCGCTCAGGCGCAGGCCCCGGCCACCATGGAACCGGCCGGTGGGATGCAGGGCTTCGTCGCCGACTGGAGTTCCGACCAGAGGGCGTTCAAGAACGTCTCCTGGGGGAAGGCCATGATGTGGATCTTCCTCCTCAGCGACACCTTCATCTTCGGGTGCTTCCTGCTCTCCTACATGACCGTCCGCATGTCCACGACGGTGCCGTGGCCGAACCCGAGCGAGGTCTTCGCCCTCGAGATCGCTGGCCAGCACCTGCCGCTGATCCTCATTGCCATCATGACCTTCGTGCTCATCACCAGCAGCGGCACCATGGCGATGGCGGTCAACTGCGGCTACCGGCGCGACCGGGCGCGCACCGCCGCCCTCCTCCTCGTCACCGCCCTGTTTGGCGCGGCCTTCGTCGGCATGCAGGCTTTCGAGTGGACCAAGCTGATCCACGAAGGCGTGCGGCCCTGGGGCAATCCCTGGGGCGCCGAGCAGTTCGGCTCCGCCTTCTTCATGATCACCGGCTTCCACGGGACGCATGTGACGATCGGTGTCATCTTCCTGCTGATCGTCGCGCGCAAGGTCTGGCGCGGGGACTACGACACCGGCAGGCCGGGCTTCTTCACCAGCCGCAAGGGCCGCTACGAGATCGTTGAGATCACCGGCCTGTACTGGCATTTCGTGGACCTGGTCTGGGTGTTCATCTTCGCGCTGTTCTATCTCTGGTAGGAGGCGAGACATGGCGCATGCAGCGGACGCGCACCCCGGTCATGGCACCGCGGCCGGCACGGCGGTCGCGCATGAAGAAGGCCAGCAGCACCCGATCCGCCTCTACCTCGTGGTCTGGGTCTGGCTGTTCGTTCTCAGCACCTTCTCCTACCTGGTGGACTACTTCCACCTGCAGGGGATGCTGCGCTGGACGCTGATCCTGCTGCTCATGATGCTGAAGGCAGGGCTGATCGTGGCCGTCTTCATGCACATGAAATGGGAGAGGCTGGCGCTGGGTTACGCCATACTCCTGCCGCCGGTGGCCGTGCTGATCTTCATGGCGATCATGATGCTGGAGGCGGACCACACGCTGCTGTCGCGGCTGCAGTTCCTGAGCCGCACCCCCGGCTGACACGCGCAATTGCAGCGGCCGGTCGGCCACTGCAATTGCACGGCGAGGCGATGGTCGGCGGCTTGCCCCGGCGGCACCGCGCCCGTGTCAGGCCTCCACGACCCGGCGATACAGGTGCCAGGTGGCATGGCCGAGGATCGGCATGACCACCGCGAGGCCGACGAAGATCGGCAGGCACCCGAGGGCCAGCAGGACCGCGACGATGATGCCCCAGGCCGCCATCGGGATCGGGTTCCGGAAGACCGCGCGCACCGAGGTCCATACCGCGACCCGAAGCCCGACATTGCGGTCGAGCAGGAGGGGGAAGGACACGACCGTGAGCGTGAGGATGAGTGCAGCGAAGAAGAATCCGACGATGTGCCCCCAAAGGATCAGGCTCCACCCGGCGCTGGTGGTCAGCACCTGGCCCAGCAGCCCCCAGATGGACCCCGGCACCACATCGCCCATCGTCGCCCGGTAGACCATCTGTGCCGCATAGAGCCAGGCGACGAAGACCACGCACATGACGAGGCCAAGCGCCGCGATCGTCGGCATCGCCGGCGAGCGGAGGACGTCGAAGGCATTCAGCCAGGAGGTCGGAAGGCCCTTCTCCCGTCGCCGGCTCAACTCGTAGATGCCCAGGGCCGCAATCGGGCCCATCAGCGACAGCCCGGCAACGAGCGGATAGAGCAGCGGCAGGAGCGCGCCCCCGGATGCTGCCCGCGCCGCAACGAATCCGACGATCGGATAGATGATCCCGAGAAAGACCAACTGCGTCGGGGTCTCCGTGAAGTCTGCGTAGCCCTTGGTCAGGGCGATCCGGATATCGGAAAAACCGATGGCGCGGACGGCAGGCTCGATCTGGTCGGGGTTGCCCTCGGAAAGCAGCGAGACGTGAGCCATCGCGTTCCCTCCTTATGCATCAAGCGCAGCCTCCCCTTCCGTGACATTGCGCCACGGAGGATGGCCCTGAAGCCTGTCGTGTCGAGGGTGAAGAGGCGTCCGTCGAGCGGCAGGCTCTCAGGTCAACAACTGCGATACCTTGAATAGCACACCGACCCTCCTGCCGCACGCGCGGATTGATCCCGGGCCGCAGGCCCGCCGCCGGGCGGGCTCGTGCGGACCAGGTCGTCGAGAGTGTCCTGAACGCGAAGGCCTGGAGCGGATCGCAACCCCGCCATGGCTCACGGGCCGGGCGTCACTCCGGCTGGATGCCCGCTTCCCGGATCATGGCTTCCCAGCGGGCGTTGTCGCTCCGGATCCTCGTATCCAGGGCCCCTGACGACAGCGGCAGGACCGCCGTGGAGAGGGCAGCAAAGCGCTCCTGCAGGGCGGTCCGGGCGAGGGCGGTACGGATCGCCTCATCCAGCCTGGCAACGACGGGCGCCGGCATGCGCGCCGGGCCGAGCACCGCGATGATCGTCTCGAGCGACATCTCCGCCGTCGCGAAGCCTTCCTGCAAGGTCGGAACCTCCGGTGCGAGCGGGCTGCGCACCGCTGCCGAGACCGCGAGCGGACGCGCGCGCCCGGCGCGCGCCTGGCCGATGCCGGTTCCCAGGTCGACGATCGCGACCTCGATATGTCCGCCGACCAGATCGGACATCGCCTGAGGAATGCCGCGATAGCTGACGCCGGTGGGCTGCGTGCCGCTCGCCGTCGCGAAGAGAGCCAGCACCACCTGCCCTGTCGGTGAACCGAAGCCGACATTGAGCGGCGCATCGGTCCGACGCGCCCGGGCGCTGAGATCGGCGAGGGACATCAGGGGAGACGCGGCCGGCACCATGAACATCATGGAGGTCGAGCCGATGCCCGAGACCGGCGTGAAACTCTCGACCGGGTCGTAGGGGAGATTCCGGATCAGGCTCCGCGCGACGAACATCACCGAGGAGCCCATGAGCAGCGTCTGCCCGTCCGGCTGGCTCCGCGCGACATGCGCGGCGGCGAGGGTGCCCTGCGCGCCCGGCCGGTTGTCCACCACCACGGTCTGCCCGAGGATTTCCTGCAGTTGCTGGGCGACGGCGCGCGTCACGTTGTCCGTCACCGAGCCGGCGGGAAAGGGCACGACGAGAGTGATCGGCCGGGACGCGCCATCCTGCGCGCGCCCCGCAATCGGCGAGAGGCCGGCCAGCACGGACGGCAGCGCGAGGACGGCCCGGCGGCTGGGAAGGCGCTTCGCGGGCACGGGCACGGATGTCGGGCGCAGGTGGGCTGGCAAGTAACGTCCTCCGGTATTTCCGGACTCTCGCGGCCCGGCAAAGCACCAATTCGGCAAGTGATACGGCCCCGGTGTCAAGCGAGGCCCCCGTCTCGCCAAACTCCGCCTGCCCGGCGTAGCGTGACGCAACGCATGCATACGCGCGGAACGGAGGAAGCAGGACGTGATCGACTACGAGGTGCGCGACGGCGTCGCCGAGATTCTTTTCAACAACGCGCCGGTGAACGCCATCACGGCTGACTTCATGAACGCGCTCTTCGCGGCGCTCGAGCGGGCAAGGGACGATGGCGACGTGCGCGCGGTCGTCCTCGGCAGCGCCATCCCCGGACGGTTCTGCGGTGGGCTCGACCTGCCTGCCTTCCTCCGGGGAACGCCGGGCGAGGCGCACGCCATCGTCGGCAAGATCTATGCGCGGCTCAGCGAGCTGCAATCCGGCCTCGGCAAGCCGTCCATCGCCGCGGTCAACGGCGCCGCACGCGGCGCGGGCATGTCGATCGCGATCACCTGCGACGTCATCATCGCTGCCGACCATGCGACCTTCGGCTATCCCGAAGTCGATGTCGGGCTGCTGCCGGCAATCCACTTCAACCATCTGCCGCGCATCATCGGCCGGCACCGCGCCTTCGACCTTCTGTTCACGGGCCGCAGCTTCGACGTTGCGGAGGCGGTGACGCTCGGGCTGGTCAATCGTCACGTCCCCGAACACGAGCTGATGGCGGAGGCGCGCCGCTACGCCGCGATCTTCGCGGCCAAGTCGCCGGTGCTCATGCGGCTCGGCAAGGCGGCCTTCCTGCGCGCCGCGACCGCGGGCTACCGCGAAGGCGCGGAGGCGGCGGTGGACCTGATCTCGACGGTCTTCGGCACCGAGGACTGCAAGGAGGGCCTCGCGGCCTTCGCCGAGAAGCGCAAGCCTGTCTGGAAGGGGGCATGATGCCCGTGAACGCGCCGGATGCTGCCGTGAAGGGCAGGGGCGCACTCGACGGCCTGCGCGTGCTGGACATGTCGCGTGTCATGGCGGGTCCCTTGGCGGGGCAGGTCCTCGCGGACCTCGGCGCCGACGTGATCAAGATCGAGCGACCCGGCCGCGGCGACGACACGCGCGAATGGGCACCGCCCTTCGTCACCGCTCAGCCCGCCTCCCCGCTGGACGATTCGGCCTATTTCTGGACCTGCAATCGGGGCAAGCGATCGGTCGTCGCGGATATCGCCACGGCGGAGGGCCAGGATCTCGTCCGCCACCTCGCGGCCGGTTCCGACGTGCTGATCGAGAACTACAAGGTCGGCAGCCTGGCGAAGTACGGGCTCGACTACGCGTCCCTGGCGGAGGTCAATCCTCGCCTCGTCTACTGTTCGATCACCGGCTTCGGCCAGACAGGGCCGTACCGCTTCCGGCCAGGCTACGACACCGTCGTGCAAGGCATGGGCGGGCTGATGAGCATCACCGGCAATGCCGACGACATGCCGGGCGGCGGCCCGCGCAAGGCCGGCATCGCGGTCGCCGACCAGATGACGGCGCTCTACGCGGATGTCGCCATCCTCGCCGCGCTGAGGGAACGTGACCGGTCGGGGCTCGGGCAGCATCTCGACCTTTCGCTGCTCGACGTGCAGGTGGCGGCGCTGACGAATATCGGCATCGGCTACCTTGCCACCGGCAATCTGCCGAGGCGCGCGGGCAACCGCCTTGCGACGGTCTATCCGAGCGACAGTTTCCGCTGCGCCGATGGCGACGTGATGATCATCGTCGGGAATGACGGGCAGTTCCGCAGCTTCTGCGCGGCACTTGGCCTCGAGGGCGTGGCGGAGGACCCCCGCTTCGCGCGCAACGAGGCACGGCTGCGCCACGCGGATCTCCTTGCGCCTCTGATCGAGCAGGCTCTTGCCCCGAGGGGTCTCGCCGACGCGCTCGCGCTGTTCGAGGCCGCGGGCGTGCCGGCCAGCCCGATCAACAATCTTGCCCAGGTCTTCTCCGATCCGCAGGTCGTCGCGCGCGGAATGGTGCGTGAGATCGCACGCGAGGATGGGCACAGGGTCCGGGTGATCGGCAGCCCGATCCGGATGTCGAGGACCCCGCCCCGCAACGACCGCCCGCCGCCGCGGTTGGGCGAGCATACCAAGGAGGTCATGCAGGAAGCCGGCCACGTCGCCGGGGAGATCCCGTGAGCGGCTCACCTTCGGTGCGGTTCCGCGCGGCTTCCTCCCAACATGGACAATCCATGCTCTTCGTGCACGCGGCGCACGAGCCGCTGAAGCGGACCTTCAGCATCGCGACCCCGCCAAGCCACCGTGTCTGCGCACGCGCCATCATGGTTCCGGGCAGGATGGGCACGTAGTGGGACGCGTCGGCCTGCCACGCGCCCCCGCCTCTGACCCCACCGCATCATAGTGATCGTCAGGTCAGATCGAGACTTCCACGGATGAGTGTGCTCGGCACGCCAATTTCCAGGCTGCCCCCGCAGCGATCCTCTGCGATCACTCAGGCCGTGTCTCCGGCGGCGCGTGCAGAAGCCCGACCGAGAAAAGCCGATCCGGATCGGTCCAGGAGGCAAGGATCACCCAGCCGGAGGCCGCGAACAGTCGGCCGAGCTTCTCGGGGTCGTACTTGTGGCTGTTCTCGGTATGGATGCTTTCGCCCGCCGCAAGGTGAAACCGCCGCCCGGCCAATGTCACCGTCTGGCTGCACCGAGCGATGAGGTGCATCTCGATCCGATCTTCCGCGTCGTTCCACTTCGCACAATGGCGAAATGCGGCGAGATCGAAGTCGGCGCCGCACACGCGATTGAGCCGCGCCAGAAGATTGAGATTGAAGCGCGCCGTGATCCCAGCCGCATCGTCATAGGCAGGGATCAGCACATCGCGGTCCTTGATGAGATCGGCGCCGAGCACGAGGAGCGCGCGATCGCCGAGCGTTCTGCGCGCACGCTCGAGGAAGGTGCTCGCCTCGCTCGGAGTGAAGTTCCCGATCGTGGAACCGGGGAAGAACCCGACGCGCCGCGCCGCGCCAAGTGCGCGTGGCAATGCGAAGGGTCGCGAGAAGTCGGCCAGGACTGGAAGCACCGGCACACGGGGATGCACCGCCGCGACCTTGCGGCTCGCCTCGTCGAGCCAGGCCGGTGCGATGTCCACCGGAACATAGGCCGCGGGGTTGGGCATGCCACCGAGCAGGATGGCCGCCTTCTCGCCGTCGCCGGAGCCGAACTCCACGACTGCGGCACCGGGGCCGGCCGCCGTTCCGATCTCCGCGGCACGGTCCTGCAGGATGCGGCGCTCGGTGCGGGTCGGGTAGTATTCGGGCAGGCGCGTGATCTCGCCGAACAGCGCGGCACCTGCCTCATCATAGAGCCATTTGCAGGGCAGCGCTTTCTGCGGTGCGGCGAGGCCACGCAGCGCGTCGGCGAGCAAGGCCGAGCGCTCGGCGTCATCGGCCTTGGCGTGGCGCTGCGGCTTCTTCCGGGCGTGCGCGCTCATCACGCATCCTCCGCCAGACGGACGCCGCTGAACTGCCATCGCTTGTCGGGCGGGAAGAAATTCCGGTAGCTGGGCCGCGCATGGCCGGGCGGGGTCGCAAGGGAACCGCCGCGCAGCACCATCTGCCCGACCATGAACTTGCCATTGTACTCGCCGATGGCGCCTTCCCAAGGTTGGAATCCGGGATAGGGCCGGTAGGCGCTGCCGGTCCACTGCCAGACGATCCCCGTCGCGTCGTGGAAGCCCGGCAGACGTGCGGCGGCTTCGAATTCCGCTTCGATCGGCAGTCGTTTCCCGGCCCAACGGGCGAAGGCATCCGCCTCGTACCAGCTGACATGACGTACCGGGCGGGCGGGTTCGAGCGGGCGCACACCGCCGGGGGTGAACTGCCACCACGCACCATCGCGCTGCTCCCAATAGAGCGGCGCCTTCCAATCCCCGGCGGCGCAGGCCGCCCATCCGTCGCTCATCCACAGAGTCGGCTTGCGATAGCCGCCATCCTCGATGAAGGACAACCAGGCACCGTTGGTGATCAGGCGGTCGGCAATGCGGTAGGGCGCGAGCCAGGCGCGGTGGCGCGGCGTCTCGTTGTCGAACGCAAAGCCGGGACCCGCGTGCCCAATTTCCACCACGCCCTCCGGGCCCGCGATATAGGTGATGGGACCTGCCGCATGCGATGGCTCCTGCCAGTCGGGATCCCAGGCCGGACGAAGCGGGTTCTCCGCCAGCGCATGCAGCATGTCGGTCCGCAGGAGTTCCTGGTGCTGCTCTTCGTGCTGCAGGCCAAGTTCGATCAGGGCAACGGCAGGTTCGGGTGGCGCGGCAAGCAACCGGGCCATGGCGGCATCGACGTGTATCCGATAGGCGGATACCTCCGCCGTGCCGGGTCGCGTCAGCAAGCCACGCTTGGGCCGCGCATGCCGGGGGCCGGCTGCTTCGTAGTAGGAGTTGAAGAGGAAAGCGTAACCCGGATCGAACACCTGGTAGCCTGGATCGAAGCGACGCAGCACGAATGTCTCGAAGAACCAGGTCGTGTGGGCGCGATGCCATTTGGCCGGGCTGGCGTCTGGCATGGATTGGATGACCTGGTCTTCGGGCGATAGCAGTGCCACCAGCGCCTCCGTGCGGGCGCGTACGCCAGTGAAGCGACGCGCCAATGCCGCACCCGGTGTCGCATTGAACTCAAGATCGTTCATGGCTTCTCTCCCAGGGGCCGCTGCCGAGATGGGGGCGCTGGCGGGATGGCCAATCTACCCAGTTGAGCCGCCCGTCATGCGACGCCTTCTCGTCTTCGTGATCTCGAACTGAAGCGTGGCGGTCGCGGCTTCGATATCGGTCGGCGGCTTCGCCCCTGGCACTCGTCCCTGGGTGATGCGCATCGCGCCGATCGAGCCGATCGTCGTCCACTGCGAGCCGCGTTCCCCGACACCCTCCAGCACCAGCGGCACCGCGCGCTCCCGAAGGTCAGGCGAGCAGTTCGCCGCCGCCATCGCTCCATGGTTGGAGCCTCCGGCATACCCGGCGCAGTTCGGTCACCGGACTACATCACTGGCAGATCGCGCATGGGGGGCGTGCATCACAGTGAATTGCGCATTGAGGCGACCCGCCGTGTGGTCGCCAGCAGCAACCTCGCTGCCCGCGACAATGCCCGACCGCGTTGGACGATGGCCGCTGCCCCGACGGAGACCCGGGGGTGCAGCCGCAGCAGCGTCAGATCCGCAGGCACGCCGCTCATCGCGCCGTAGGGGTCGACTATGGCGATTCCGGCACCGGCGCGAACGAGCGACAGGGCCACGGATGTCTGGGTGACCTCGATCGCGATGCGCCGTCGCAGCCCTTCCGCGGCGAAGGCCGCCTCGACGAGATCGCCGAGCGGTAGCCCCCGGCCGACGCCGATCAGGGGCCAAGCAGGAAGGTCGCGGACGGCCACGCTGTCCCGGCCGGCCAGGGGATGCGAGGTCGGCACGGCGCAGACCAGCTCGGTCTCGTCGAGGGCCACGACCTGAAGGTCAGGCGCCACGAGCGGCGTCAGCACGAAGCCGAGGTCCACGCGTTCGCGCACCACCGCCTCGATCACGCCGAGGTTGTCCATGGTCTGCAACGCGACCTGGATGCCGGGCCGCGACCGGCGAAAGGCCGCGACGGCACGCGGAAGCAGATGGTCTGCGAGTGTCGGCGTGGCGGCTGCGACGACGGAGCCGACGGTCATGTCGCGAATGCCGTCGATGAGGCGGTCGATCCGCGCGACGCCCTGGAAGACGCGATCCATCTCCGCGAGGATGACGCTGAGTTCGGCCGTCGGATGCAGCCGTCCTTTGCGTCGTCCGAACAAGGGGAAGCCAATGGCGGCTTGGCTTTCGCGCAGCATCATGCTCACGGCAGGCTGCGACACCCCCAGCGTCTCCGCCGCGGCGGTCACAGTTCCGTGGCGGGCGACGGCATGGAGGATCTCAAGCTGGCGGTAAGTCAGGCGCATCAGATGAGATTATATTTACATAAGCATTGCCGTGTTGAGCTTATTTTCGGGGCCGCGCAGGATCATGCCGCCGCGCTTGGCAGATCCCTCGCGACAGAGGGACGGGGCAGGCAGGAACGCCCATGCGCATCACGTCCGTCGAGACATCCGTCGTCGCGCTGCCCTTCACCATGGGCGGGCCGCACCCCCTCTTTGCCGGTCGGCCCTGGGAGAAGCTCGAGATCCTGCTCGTGCGGGTCGAGACGGAGGACGGCCTGGTCGGCTGGGGCGAGGCCTTCGGCCACGCGGCGATCCCGGCGACCAAGGCGGCGCTCGACACCATCGTCGCGCCGCTCGTACTCGGCCGCGACGCGCGCGCGATCGAGACGCTGACGCGCGAGCTGATGCACGCGACGCATCTGCTCGGCCGCAACGGGGCGCATCTCTATGCCGTGTCCGGCGTCGAGATCGCGCTGTGGGACCTGCTGGGCAAGCGCGCCGGGCAGCCGGTCTGGGCCCTGCTCGGCGGGCGGGAGCGCGCGAGCCTGCCCGCCTATGCGAGCCTGCTCTCCTACGGCAACGACCTTGGCCTGGTGGCGCGCAACACCGCGGACGCGCGCCGCGTCGGCTATCGTCACATCAAGCTGCACGAGGTGACGCGCGAGGCGGTGCTCGTGGCGAAGGAGGCGGCGCCGGATGCCGCGATCATGCTCGACGTGAACTGCGCCTGGATGCCGCCGGTGGCGCGCGACATGGCGGCGTCACTTGCGGATGACGGGCTCTACTGGCTCGAGGAACCAGTCTGGCCGCCCGAGGATTCGCACGGGCTCGCCGGCCTGCGCCGGCACGGCATCCCGCTCTCGGCGGGCGAGAACACGGCCGGCATGTTCGGCTTCAAGGCATTGGTCGAGGCGGGCGCGATCGACATCGCGCAGCCCAGCGTCACCAAGGTCGGCGGCATCGGGGAGATGCTGCGCGTCTTCCGTCTCTGCCAGGCGCATGGCGTCGAGGTGGTGCCCCACTGCCCCTATTTTGGCCCGGGCTTCGTCGCGACGCTGCATATCGCCGCGGCACTGTGCGAGCGGCCGCTGGTCGAGGTGCTGTGGCTTGAGATGGAAGCCAACCCCTTCGATCCCTGGGTGCGCGCGCGGGACGGGCATGTGGCGGTGCCGAAAGGGCCGGGGCTGGGCTGTGACCCGGACCCGGCGATCCTTGCGCGCTACCTCGCCGCACCGCCGGTCCGTACCGAAGCGAAGGTCGCCGCATGAAGGTCACCGCCGTCGAGATGACGCCCGTCGTCCTGCCGCTCGACAGGCCGCTGGGCAGTGCGCTCGGCGCCATCTCGCGTTTCGGCGTCATTCTCGTCACGGTGCGCACGGATGCCGGGATCACCGGCGAGAACCTGGTCTTCACCCTGCATGACCGCCGCACCGCGGTGCTGCGCCAGATGGTGGACAGCCTCGCGGACCTGATCGTCGGGCAGGATGCAGGGCACATCGCCGGATTCTGGGCGCGTGCGTGGAAAGACATCAACTTCATCGGCCACCAGGGTGTGGCGGTGATGGGCATCTCTGCCATCGACGGCGCATTGTGGGACGCGGCGGGGAAGGCGGCGAACATGCCGCTCTACCGCATGCTCGGCGGTGCGCGGGACCGCGTGCCGGCCTACCATTCCGGTGGGCTGTGGCTGTCCCACACGGTGGACGAACTGGTGGCCGAGGCCCAGGCCTTCGTCGCGCAGGGCTTCGGTGCTGTGAAGATGCGCCTCGGCAAGGCCGACCCCGTGGAGGACGCCGCGCGCGTGCGCGCCGTGCGCGAGGCCATCGGCCCGCGCATCGCGCTGATGGCCGACGCGAACCAGGGGCTGAATGAAGCCCAGGCGATCCGCCTGGGACGGATGCTGGAACCCTTCAACCTCACCTGGTTCGAGGAACCGCTGCCCTGCTGGGACCTCGAAGGGTTGGCCCGCGTCGCCGCCGCGCTCGACACGCCGATCGCCAGCGGCGAGACGGAATACACGCGCTACGGCTTCCGCCGAATGCTGGACCTGCGCTCGGCCGACATCCTGATGCCGGACCTGCAGCGCGCCGGCGGTGTCAGCGAATTCATGCGTGTCGGCCACATGGCGCAGAGCCACGACATCGCGATCTCGAGCCACCTGTTTCCGGAGACGAGCATCCAGGTGCTCGGCGCTCTCTCGAACGCGATCTATCTCGAGTACATGCCGTGGTTCTCACGGCTCTACAATGAAGCGCTGGAATTCGATGCGGGTGACGCCCTGGTGCCGGAGCGCTCCGGCTGGGGCTTCACCCTGAACCGCGACTACATCCGCCACCTGCAATCATAGACGCCGGCATCAGGCCGGCCGCAACGGAGGGAAAGTGTCCATGAAGATCACGCGTCGCTCATTGGCCCTCGGCGGCGCCGGCCTCGTCGCCGGCGCCCCGCTCGCCCGCCCCGCCCTCGCGCAGAACGACCCGATCCGCATCGGCTGGCTCGCCGCGCTGACGGGCCCGAGTTCGGCACCGGCCGTAGGCTTCAACCGTGGCGTGCTCTTTGCGACCGAGGCCATCAACGCCGCCGGCGGCGTCAAGGGCCGGCGGATCGAGATCCTGACCCGCGATACCCAGGGCGACCCGACCAAGGCCGTGAACGCGACGCAGGAGATGATCAGCCAGCTTCGCGTCCATGCCATCTGGGGGCCGACCAATTCGGGTGAGTCGCTCGCGGTGACCGCCATCATGGCGCGCGCGAAGATGCCCAACATCCACCCCTGCGTCGTCGACACGCTGATCGACGAGCGCCGCTATCCCAACGCATTCCGCATCACCCCGTCCAACACGCAATGGGACGACGCGGTGCGCGGCTACTGCCTGAACCGCGTCAATGCGCGCAAGGTAGCGGTGATCGGCGACACGACGGGCTACGGCGTCAGCGCCGTCAACGCCTCGGTCGCCGGCTTCCAGCGCGACGGTGCCGAGGTCGTCTACAAGGCGAACATCGACGCGACGCAGCCGGACATGACGCCAGACATGCTGCGCGCCCGCAATGCCGGCGCGCAGGCGATCGTCATCTGGTCGGTGTCCACCGGCATGATCGCGCGCATGCTGAACACGCGTGCGACGATGAACTGGGACGTGCCCTTCGTCGGCCATCCCGCGCTGTCCTCGGGCGAGATCGGCAGCCTGGTGGAGCGCCCGGCGAACTGGGAGAAGGTCTACGCCATCGGCTACCGCAGCTGTTCCTACGATGCCGCGGGCAACCTGCCGCCGCGCACGGCGGACCTGGTGCGGCGTCTGCAAGGCAAGGTGAACCTCCAGGACACGCTGCTCTGGTGGGTGGCCTCGGCAATCGATGCCATCGACCTCATCGCCAAGGCGGTGGACGCGACCGGATCGACCTCCAACGACGCCATCATCGGCAACTGGAACAGCCTGCGGAATTATCCCGGCTATTTCGGCACCTACTCCTACTCACCCACCCAGCATAACGGCTTCCCGGTGGAGGAGGTGGTGATGTCCGCCGCCAATTCCGCGCGCAACGGCGCCTTCACCCTGGCCCCGGGCTACTGAGCGGGGCGGCGCGGGAGGACACCGATGCTCGCATCCATCATCGCCTCGGGTCTTGCCGTCGGTGCGGTCTACGCGCTGATCGGCATCACCTACAACACGATGTTCGCCACCTCCCGCGTCATGAGCTTCACCGCCGGGCAGCTCGGCATGCTCGGCGGCGTCTTCGGGTCCATGTTCATGCTCCGCCTGGGCCTGCCGGTCCTGCCGGCCCTGGCGCTGACGCTGATCTGCTGCGCGCTGATTGGCGTGGTGACCGAGATCGTCGCCGTGCGCCCGGTGCTCAAGAGCCTCGAACAACACCTCTACGTGCTGACGACGTTGGCCCTCGCGCTGCTGATCCAGCACACGACGGCCATGGAATGGAGCACGGAGCCGCAGCCCTTCCCGCGCCTGGTGAACTTCGGCAGCGGCATCTGGGATGAGAAATACTGGCTGCCGGTCGTGGTCTGCATCGCGACCATCATCGGCCTCGAATACCTCTACCGCCGCACGCTGGTCGGGCGCGCCTTCGTCGCCATCGCCGAGGACAATTTCGCCGCCCGCGCCCTCGGCCTGCCCGAACGCAACCTGCGCATGGCGAGCTATGCGCTCGCCGGCGCGATCGGCGCGCTGGCGGGCTTCGCTGGCGGGCAGCTGCTGCTCGCCTTCTTCGCCAACGGCTCGCTGCTGAACTTCTACGGCTTCATCCCTGTTGCCCTGGGCGGGCTCGGCAACAACCGCGGCGCGGTGATCGGCGGCTTCGTCCTTGGCCTCTTCCAGCAGGCGGCGAACTTCATGGTCGGCGGCATCTTCTCCTCGGTCGCCGTGTTCACACTGTTCATCATCGTCCTTCTCGCCGCGCCGCAGGGCATGTTCGGCGCGCAGGCGGCGCGGAGGGTCTGATGGACGCGATGACCGGAACCGCGCCACCCCGGACCCGACCGAAGGTGGCGGGGCCGCTCTCGCCGCTCTGGCCCTTCCTGCTGCTGCTGGCCATCGGCCTGGCCATGCCGCTGACGGGCAATGCCTATTGGGGGCTGATCGCCACCCGCATGGCGGTCTACTGGGTGCTGGTGGCGGGCTTGAACCTCATCGTCGGCTATGCCGGGCAGCTCGCCATCGGCTACGTCGCGCTGCTGACGATCGGTGCCTACACCACCAGCGTGCTTGCCGCGGGCAACGTCTTCCCGCCGCTGCCGGCCTTCGCGGCGCTCGGCGCAGCCGGCGTCGCGGGCGCAGTGGCCGGCGTCGTGGTCGGCCTGCCGGCTCTGCGCCTGCGCACCTTCTACTTCGCCATGACGACGCTGGGCTTCGCCACCATCGTCACGCAGATCACGCTCGCCTGGCAGGACGTGACCGGCGGCGGCATCGGCATCGCCGGGCCGGAGATGCCGGAACCGCTCGATACCACCTGGGGCTTCCTCTACTTCTGTCTCGGCTTCGCGGCGGTCTGCACCTGGCTCACGGCGAACATCGCGCGCAGCCGCTTCGGTCGCGCCCTGGTCGCGGTGCGCGACGCCGAGGTCGCGGCCGAGGCCTCGGGCATCCGCAAGCCGCGGCTGCTCGTGCTGGTCTTCATCCTCGCCGGGGCGCTGGCGGCGATGGCCGGCGGTCTCTTCGCCACGCTGCAGACCTACATCACGCCCGATGCCTTCACCTTCGACCTTTCCCTGCTGTTCTTCATCGCCATCCTGATCGGCGGCCGCGGGTCGATCCTGGGCCCACTCCTCGGCACGGTGATCCTGACCCTCCTGCCGGAGATCGCGGCGCCGCTCGCCGCCTGGTCAACCTTCCTCTATGCCGCGCTGCTGCTGGTCATCGTGCTCGCCATGCCGGGCGGCATCGCGGCGCTGATCGACCCGCGCAGCCGGCGCAAGCTGCCGGAGAACCGCGTCATCACCCCGCGGACCGCTGCGCTCGACGCGCTGCTCGGCCAGCGCAAGGTGCCGGAACCAATGCGGCTGTCCGGCATCGTGCTCGCCTTCGGCGGCGTGCGTGCGATCGACGGGCTGGATCTCGAGGTCGCACCCGGCCAGGTGCACGGGCTCATCGGGCCAAACGGCAGCGGCAAGACGACGACGCTCAATGTCATCTCCGGCTACTATCGGCCGGAAGCCGGCAGCATGGCGATCGGAACCAACCCTCTGAGGGCCGGCGACCCGGAAGGCCGCGCCACGCTGCGCATCGCCCGCACCTTCCAGACGCCGCGCCTGATCGGCGAGGCCTCGGTGCTCGAGAACGTCATGATCGGCGGCACCATCGACGGCACCGCCGGCTTCGCCGAGGCGCTGTTCGCCCTGCCGCGGCACCGCCGCGACGAGCGCGAGCTCGAGGCCCGCGCCCGCCTGGCGCTGGAGGCGGTCGGCCTCGCGGACCTCGCCGCCGCGCGCGCCGACCGGCTGCAGCACAGCGAGCTACGCTTCATGGAGATCGCGCGTGCACTGATGCTCCGCCCCGCATTCCTGATGCTGGACGAGCCGGCGGCGGGCCTCTCGGCCGAGGAGATCCGCCGCCTCGGCGCGCTGGTCCGCGGTATCAGCCGGCACGGGACCGGTGTGCTGCTGGTCGAGCACCATGCCGACCTCATCTTCGATATCTGCGACCAGGTGACCGTGCTGAACCTCGGCAAGGTACTCGCAGCGGGGACGCCGGCCGAGATCCGCGTGCACAAGGAGGTCGTCAGTGCCTATCTCGGCGCCTGAGCGGAGCCTTCTCGAGGTCGCGGGCCTCGAGGCCGGCTACGGCAAGATCGCTGTGTTGCACGGCGTGAACCTGCGCATCGGCGCCGGCGAGGTCGTGGCGCTGCTCGGCCCCAATGGTGCGGGCAAGACGACACTGCTGCGCTCGATGTCGGGCCTGCTGCCCGTCACGGCGGGCAGCGTGACCTTCGACGGTCAGGACCTGTCGCGCGCAAGCCCGCGGGACGCCGCACGCGCGGGCCTGGTGCACGTCATCGAGGGGCACCGCGTCTTCACGCAGATCTCGGTGGCCGACAACCTGCTGCTCGCCGGCTACGACCTGCCGCGCAGGGAGCGTTCGGCGCGCATCGAAGAGGCACTGTCCTACTTCCCCGAGATCGCCGCCAAGCGACACGATCGCGGCGGAGCGCTGAGCGGCGGGCAGCAGCAGATGCTCGCGGTTGCGCAGGGCCTGGTACGGCGGCCGCGACTGCTGATGTTGGACGAACCGTCCGCCGGTCTTTCCCCTGTGCTGGTGGACCGCGTGCTCGGCGTCGTGAGCGAGCTGCGGGCCAAGGGCACCTCGGTTCTGTTGGTCGAGCAGTTGATCGAGAAGACGCTCGCCGTCTCCGACCGCGTTTATGCGCTGGCGCAGGGTCGCATCGTGCTTGAGGCCGGGGCGAAGGAGGGCGACCTGCCGCACCGGTTGGAGCATGCCTATTTCGGCCAGGATGTCCCCACGGCCCTGCATGCGTGAATGCCCGGATCCCGGACCGATCCATCCTCTGTCGAAGCCGAGCTGTTCCCTGTTCATGAGTAGGGAATCCCGCCATGCCGGCGGGCTTCATCTCCACGCAGCCTGACCGCACGAGCCGAACCGCGGCCCACCCGCAGCCATTGGACAACCGAACGCGTCCGGCGCTGACGAAACCACGATACAAGGCAGCCGCGCACAGGTCTCCCAAGAGCTCGTTCCGATCCGGCCGGGTCACATCCAGCGGCGGAGAAGCAGTCGGCGCATTCGAATGAACTGAAGCCGTCGATGACGCTGCCGATGGTGCTCCACAAACCGTCGCCGGTCCGCTCGGCGCGACGACTGCAACCAGATGCGGCCGCGTGGCGGAGCGGGAGGCCTCACACCCGCCGAGGCTACTCGCATTGCCTTGGCTGCCATGACGTAGGACCATCACCAGCCTGGCCTCCAGCCATCGGCGGTGGCGGAGAAAAGGGGGGCTCAGGTCAATCCGCTTGTGGGCGTGAGCATGGAACAACCTCATTCGACGTCATGGCGCTTGCGTCCGGTCGCGACATTGGTGCTGGACGCAGCGCGTGATCTCTTCCCCGGATACTTCGCCTTCGTCATGGCGACGGGTGTGATCTCCATAGCGAGCCATTTGCTCGGACTTCGTTGGATTGCGATGCCGCTCGTGGCCGTTGCCTGGATCGGATACCTGGTACTCTGGGGTCTGACCCTTGCGCGCCTCGCCTTCTATCCGCGCCGCATGGCACAGGATCTCTCGAACCACCAGCGCGCACCAGGATTCTTCACCATCGTTGCCGGCACTTGCGTGCTCGGTACCCAAACAGCCGTGGTCACCGGCGCGGGGGAGTTGGCCGGCGTGCTCTGGTATCTGGGCCTCGGGCTCTGGTTCCTGGTGATGTATGCCTTCTTCACGGCAGTCACGATCCGTGAGCGCAAGCCTTCGCTGGCCGACGGGATCAACGGGGCCTGGCTGATCGCCGCAGTGGCAACTCAGTCCATCGTCGTGCTCAAGGGTACTCTGGGCGCCGCGACTGCACCATCACCCGCAATCCAATTCCTGTGTCTCGCCTATTTCATGGTTGGCTGCATGCTCTACCTGGCCATCATCCCGCTGATCTTCTACCGTTTGACCTTCGTGCGGCTCGGCTCGATGGATTTCGGGCCGCCTTACTGGATCAACATGGGTGCCGTCGCCATCAGCACCCTCGCAGGATCGACCCTGCTGCTGCGGAGCAGCACATGGCCGGTGCTGGCCGGATTCACGCCGTTCCTGAAGGGCTTCACCCTGTTCTTCTGGGCGGCCGCCAGCTGGTGGATCCCATTCCTCATCGCACTCACCCTGTGGCGGTATCTCGTGCGGCGGGACCCGCTGCGCTACGAGCCAACGTTCTGGGGCATGGTCTTTCCCCTGGGCATGTACACCACCGGCACGCTGCAGCTTGCGCGTGCGCTGGATCTGCCGTTCCTTGCGGTGATTCCCGATGTCTTCATCCATGTCGCGCTGGCGGCATGGTTCGCCACCTTCTCGGGGCTCGTTCTCCGCATACTGAAGGTGATCAATGCCGCGCGGGCCAGGGCGTCGACTCAATCATGCCGGTAGGTGATGGCGAAGACGAGGCCAGGCGCCATGAAGAGCCGAGGCTCTTGCGCCGTGGGACATGCGAACACGCACGCCATGCGACCGGGCCGATCGGGAGCGCCCGGGTTCTTCACCGCCTCAGAGATCGTCTTGCGGCAGGCCACGCCTGCAATCCCTTGCTGGGGATTGAAGGGGTGGGCCCGGATCATCCTTCTCCAGTTTCCGGGCTCAATGACGCTCATCACGGCAAGCGTCGCGGCAGGCCCGGGTGGCGGCGGAAGGCAAAGCGCCACGGCGCGAAGCCCTCCCGTCAGCCGCCGGCGGGGAGGGCACGCTCCAGGCCGCGGCGCATGCGTGCGGCCAGCGCCGGGATGCGGTCCTGCATCCGGCTGATCGGGCCGGCGACCACAAGCGCGAGTTGCCGCCCCGCCAAGGGCAGGGGCAGCGACACGCCGCAGAGGTCCTGGCTGAACTCGGCCAGGTTCTGGAACCAGCCGCGCTCCAGGGAATGGCGGATCTCCGCCTCCACTTCGGCCGCACTCATCGGAGTGGATGGCCCGAAGCGCTCGTAGGTCACCCTGCGCAGCACCGCCGCGCGTTCGGGCGGCCGGTACTGTGACAGGATCGCGCGCCCGCAGGAGGTGATGTGGATCGGCATGCGCAGGCCGGCCTGCGCGAAGTAGCGGACCGGCTTCAGCGACTCGCACACCTCGATGAACACCGCGGAGGTGCCGGCCGAGGCGGCGATGGCGGCGGTCTCGCCGGTCTCGCCCACGAGTTCGCGCAGCAGCGTGGTCAGTGCCTCCGGCAGCGGCTCAGCCTCCGCGATGGACTGCGCGAGGGCGAGCAGGCGCGGCGTGGGGTAGTATCCGTCGCGCGCGCGCGGCTCGTAGAGATAGCCGCGTTCCGCCAGCGTGCCGAGAAGGTTGAAGGTGCTGGAGCGCGGCCAGCCGAGATCCTGCGCGACCTCCGACAATGTCGCGGGGCGGCGCCGGCGGGCGAAGTACTCCAGCAGTTCCAGCACATGCGCGGCCTGGCGGACGGTCATCGCCCTCGCACTCCGGTCAGTAGGATTTCGGCAGCCCGAGCACCTTCTCCGCGATGTAGCTGCAGATCATGTTGGGGCTGACGGGTGCGATCCACGGGATCATGGCTTCGCGCAGGTAGCGTTCCACGTGGTACTCGCGGGCATAGCCGAAACCGCCATGCGTCATGATGGCGTTCTGGCAGGCCTTCAGACCGGCCTCGCCCGACAGGTACTTCGCCGCATTCGCCTGCGCCCCGCATTCGAGGCCCTGGTCGTAGCGCCAGGCCGCGTTCAGCGTCATCAGCCAGGCGGCTTCCAGCGCCATCCAGTCCTGCGCCAGCGGGTGCTGTACCGCCTGGTTCTTGCCGATGGGCCGGCCGAACACCACGCGGTCGCGCGCATAGCCGGCGGCCTTGTTCAGCGCCGCGCGGCCGAGGCCGACCGCCTCCGCGGCCAGCAGCACGCGCTCGGGGTTCAGCCCGTGCAGGATGTAGCGGAAGCCCTTGCCTTCCTCGCCGATGCGGTCCTCGACCGGGATCTCGTAGCCCTCGAAGAAGATCTCGTTCGAGTCGACCGCCTTGCGGCCCATCTTCTCGATCTCGCGCACGCTCGCCTTGGTGCGGTCGAGCGTCGTGTAGAACAGCGAGATGCCGTCGGCGGGGCGGCGGGTTTCCTCGATCGGCGTGGTGCGCGCGAGCAGCAGGATGCGGTCGGCCACCTGCGCCGTGCTGATCCACACCTTCTGGCCATCGACGATGTAGCGGTCGCCCTTGCGCACGGCGCGCGTCTTGAGCCGCGTGGTGTCGAGGCCGGTGGTCGGCTCGGTCACGCCGAAGCAGGCCTTTTCCTTGCCCTGCGCAAGCGGCGGCAGGAAGCGGCGCTTCTGCTCCTCGGTGCCGAAGACGACGACCGGGTTGAGGCCGAAGATGTTGATGTGCACGGCGGTGGAGGCCGACATGCCGCCGCCGGAGGCCGCGATCGTCTCCATCATCAGCGCGGCCTCGGTGATGCCGAGGCCCGATCCGCCATAGGCTTCCGGGATGCAGATGCCGAGGAAGCCGGCCTCGGCGATGGCGGCGTGGAAGTCGTGCGGGAAGCCGCCGTGGCGGTCCTTCTCCAGCCAGTAGGAATCGTCGAAGCGCGTGCAGATGGCGGCGACGGCGTCGCGGATCGCCTCCTGGTCGGGGGTGAGGGTGAAGTGCATGGGCGTTAGTCTCCTGACTCCGGCAGCCGCGTCACGCCGAGGGCGGCGAGCTGCGCGATCTCGTCCTGCGTGTATCCCGCATCCCGCAGCACGGCAGCGCCATCGGCGCCGAGGCGCGGGGCCGCGCGACGTTCCCCGGTGGGGCTGCCGGACCAGCGCGGGCCGATGGCTGGGCGGCGCAGGCGGCCTTCGGTGGGGTGGTCCTCATCCTCGAAGAAGCCGGTGGCGCGCAGGTGCGGGTCGTCGAACAGGGCGGCGATCTCGTTCACCGGCATGGCCGGGATGTCGGCCTTGATGAAGAACTCCATCCATTCGGCGGTGTCGCGCTGCGCCATGATGCCGGAGACCATGTCGAGGATCTCGTCGATATGGGCGATGCGCGCGCCGTGGTCGGCGAAGCGAGGATCGGTGGCGACGAGGTCCGGCATCCCGAGCCCCGCACAGAAGGCGCGCCAGTGCTTGTCGGTGTAGACCATGGCGCAGATCCAGCCGTCCCGCGTGCGGTAGGGCCGGCGGCCCGGCGAGAGCATGCGCGCATAGCCGCCCTGGTCGAGCGGCGGGTCGTAGGACAGGCCGCCGAGATGGTCGCCGAGGACGAAGGGCAGCATCGTCTCGAACATCGGCACGTCCACGCGCTGGCCCTGGCCGGTCTTCTCCCGGTGCAGCAGCGCGGCGGAGATGGCGCCCGATGCCGCCAGCCCGACGATGCGATCCACCAGCCCGAGCGGGACGTAGCCCGGCGTGCCGCCATGGATGCGGGCGTTCAGCGCGGCGACGCCGGTGGCGCCCTGCATCAGGTCGTCATAGGCCGGCAGCGCGGCATAGGGCCCGTCCTGCCCGAAGCCGTAGACGCCGGCATAGACGATGCGCGGATTGACCTTCGCCACCGCCTCGTAGCCGAGGCCGAGCTTTTCCATCGAATGCGGGCGCAGGTTGTAGACCAGCACGTCCGAGCGGGCGGCGAGGCGCAGCGCGGCCGCGAGCCCATCCGGCTTCTTCAGGTCGAGCACCAGGCTCTGCTTGCCGCGGTTGGTGTTGAGGAAGATCGGCCCCATGCCCGCATTCCGCGACGGGCCGATATGGCGGACGATGTCGCCTTCCGGCGGTTCCACCTTCACCACCTCGGCGCCCATGTCCGCGAGCGTCTGCGTCGCATAGGGGCCCATCAGGGTCGAGGTGAGGTCGAGGACGCGGATGCCGTCGAGCGGGCCTGGCATGGTCGGGCATCCTCCGGCCCGTCGCCGGCGGCGGGGCTGTGGTGTTCACATGTATGGACAAAAAGAACACCGGTGCGAAAATACTGTCAAACGACGACGGCATCAGTCGACGCGGAGGGAACGAAGAGATGGGCATGCGAATGGACCGCCGGGCGCTGCTTGGCGCGGCGGCTGCGCTGGCGGCGTCGCCAGCCGTGGCCCAGCCCGCCTGGCCGCGGCAACCGGTGCGGATCATCGTCCCGGCGGCGGGCGGTGGGTCCTCGGACCCTCTGGCGCGCTTCGGGGCGCAGGAATTCCAGAAGCGCTTCGGCCAGCCCTTCGTGATCGAGAACCGGCCGGGTGCCGCCGGCAATGTCGGCATGATGGCGGCCGCGCGCGCACCGGCAGATGGCCATACGCTGCTGTTCAGCTGGGCCGGGCCGCTGGCCACCAACATGGCGCTGTATCGCAACCTGACCTTCCATTCGCAGCGCGACTTCGAGCCGATCGCGCGCTTCGGCGCCATTCCCAACGCGCTGGTGGTGGGGAAGAACTCGCCGGTCACGACCCTGGCGGAGTTCGTCGCCATGGCGCGGGCGAATCCGGGTGCGGTCAGCTACGGCTCCACCGGCAGCGGCAGTTCCATGCACCTGGCCGGCGCGATGCTGGCGGCGGCGACGGGCACGCAACTGACGCATGTGCCTTACACCTCGCCCGCCGCGGCGACGACCGATGCCATCGCGGGGCGGCTGAGCGCCATGTTCCTCGGCGCCCCCGGCACCGTGCCGCTGAGTCGCGCCGGAGAGATCCGCGTGCTCGCCGTGCTGTCCGAGAAGCGCGCTGTCGTTCTGCCCGATGTCCCGACCGCTGCGGAGCAGGGCTACCCGGGCGTGGTGATGGGCACCTGGTTCGCATGGCTGGCGCCGAAGGGAACGCCGCGCCCGGTCATCACCGCGCTGAACGCCGCGGTGAACGAGATGCTGGACAGTCCGGCGCGCGACTGGCTGCTGCAGCAAGGCCTGGACATAGCCGACGGGGCGGCCGGCGGCTCGCCGGAGGCCCTGGAACGCTTCCTCGCCAGCGAGATCGAACGGCATGCGGAACTGGTCCGCTCGGCGAGGATCAGCGTGGATTAGCAGCGGCCCTAGCGTCAGCGGCCATCCCGGCGCTCTACCAGGGCTGCGCATCCTGCGGTGCGCCTCCCTCACGATGGGTCGCGTCGTGTAGGGCGGGGGCATCGCTGACCGCACCCGGGTCCCGGTATGCAAGGACGCATGCCGGCGCTCGCCGGCTGCACGCGAACGCAGATCCGACCCCGATCCCGAAGACCCGATTGCCCGCCGAGGGCGGGCGCACATGCGCGGGATGGTCGAGAAGGCCTCACGCTCACGCTCTCGCTGTCGTGGCGACCGACCGCCAAAGGGGGCGCCTGCTGCCCTTGTGTGCCGGCACCCTGTCCCGCAGTCTGCACGAGGGAGGGAACCCATGACGCACGACCTGGAGATCGCCTGGCGTCCATCGGACCAGGTTCGTCGGGACGCGAACTGGACCAAGTTCCTCGAGGCTTCCGGCACGAGCGACTACGACGCGCTGCTCGCGCGTTCCTCCACCGAGCCCGAATGGTACTGGCGTGCGCTCGCGGACTGGCTCGGCTTCCGTTTCCGGCGTGCGCCGGACCGTATGCTCGACCTGTCGGACGGCATCGTGCATCCGCGCTGGTGCATCGGCGGGACCGCGAACCTCTACGACACCGCGATATCCGCAACGCTCGAACGCGCGCCGGATCGGCCGGCGGTGATCTGGGAAGCCGAGGACGGCGGGTCGCGGCAATGGAGCTACGCCGATCTCGACCGTGAGGCGGGCTCCCTGGCGGCGGGCCTCGCCGGGTTGGGCCTCGGGCCGGGTGACGTGGTGGCGATGTACCTGCCGATGCTGCCGGAGACGCTGGCGGCCTTCATGGCCTGCGCGCGGATCGGCTGCATCACCCTGCCGCTCTTCTCCGGCTTCGGCGCGGATGCGATCGCGCAGCGCCTGTCCATGAGCGGGGCGCGCGCCGTCATCACGGTCGATGGGACGCAGCGTCGCGGCCATGTGGCGCCCATGAAGCCCATGGTCGACGAGGCGCTGCATCACGCGCCCGATGTGCGTCATGTCGTCGTCCTGCGGCACCGTGGCATCGACACGCCGATGGCTGGCGGGCGCGACCTGTGGTGGCACGATGTCGCTGCCCCCGGCACGGCACCGCGCGCGCCGAGCGAACTTCCGGCCGAGCACCCCGTGCTGCTGATGTACACATCCGGCACCACCGGCCGGCCCAAGGGGGCAGTGCACACACACTGCGGTCTGGCGATGAAGATCGGCCAGGATGCCCGGTTGTCGCTCGACCTGAAGGCCGGGGACCGGCTGCTGTGGCCGACCGATTTCGGCTGGTTCGGCGGCACCGTTACCATCATGGGCAGCCTGCTCGCCGGCGCGACCCTCGTCATTGCCGATGGCGCGCCGACCTATCCCGAGCCCGACCGTCTCCCGCGGCTGATCGCGAAGCACGGCATCACGCATTTCGGCACCGCCGCGACGTTGGCGCGCATGCTGCGGCGGGACGCCGACGCGCTGCTCGACCGGCACGACCTTTCCTCGCTGCGCGCCATTCCCTCGAGCGGCGAGGCATGGGACCGCGAGACCTGGCTCTGGGTGATGAACCGCCTCGGCGGTGGGCGCGTGCCGATCCTGAATTTCTCCGGCGGGACGGAGATGTGCGCGATCGTCGCGTCCAATATCCTCTTCCCGCAGAAGCCGTGCAGCTTCAACGGCCCGGTGCCGGGCACCGGTGGCGACATCGTCGGCCAGGACGGGCGCAGCCTGCCGCCAGGTGAGATCGGCGAGCTGGTCATGCGCGAGGCCTGCATCGGCACGACGCGCGGGCTGTGGAAGGACGAGGAACGCTTCCTCGAGAGCTACTGGAACCGCATCCCCGGCATGTGGGTGCAAGGCGATCTTGCCTCCCGCGATGCGGACGGATTCTGGTTCCTGCATGGCCGGTCGGACGACACGATGAAGGTTTCCGGCAAGCGCATCGGTCCGACGGAGATCGAGGAGGCGGTGCTCGCCACGGGCACGGTGACGGAGGTCGCGGCCATCGGCCTGCACGATGCGGTGACGGGCTCCGCCGTCGTCTGCGTCGTGGTGCCGGCGCCCGGCCAGCCTGCCGATGCCGCCCAGGGCAAGGTGCTGGCCGACGCCGTCGCTGCCGCGCTCGGCCGTTCCTTCCGCCCGAAGCATGTCCTCTTCGTGCCCGACCTGCCCAAGACGCGCTCGATGAAGATCATGCGGCGCGTCGTGCGATCCACCCTGGCCGGCGAGGCCGCTGGCGACCTGTCGAGCCTGGTGAACCCGGAAGCATTGAACGACCTGCGGCGGCACGCGGACCGCATGAAGGAAACAAAGGCATGAGCATCGACTACGAGGGCTACCAGAGGCTGCGGTTCGACCGCCCGCACCCCCGCGTGCTGCGCATCACCATGGACAATGGCCGGATGAATACGGCCGATGCGGTGATGCATGCCGAGTTGGTCCGCATCTGGCAGGACATCGACCGCGACGACAGCGTCGCCTGCGCGATCATCACCGGCGCGGGCAAGACCTTTTCCGCCGGCGGCGACTTCGCCATGGTGCGCGCCATCACCGAGGATTTCGACACGCGCACCCGCGTCTGGCGCGAGGCGCGCGACATGGTCTACGGCATCATCAACTGCCGCAAGCCGGTGGTCAGCGCGATGCGCGGCGTCGCAGTCGGGGCGGGGCTGGTCTGCGGCATCCTGGCCGATGTCTCCATCGCGACGAAGGAATGCCGCATCACCGACGGGCATACGCGCCTCGGCGTCGCGGCAGGCGATCATGCCGCGATCATCTGGCCGCTGCTCTGCGGCATGGCGAAGGCGAAATACTACCTGCTCACCTGCGACCTTCTCAACGGCGCGGAGGCCGAACGGATCGGCCTGATCTCGCTCGCGGTCGAGGATGCGGAACTCGACACGAAGGCTGTCGACGTCGCGACGCGCTTGGCGGAAGGTGCGCAGAGCGCCATCCGCTGGACGAAATACGCGCTGAACAACTGGCTGCGCACCGCGGGGCCGGCCTTCGACGCCTCGCTCGCCATGGAGTTCATGGGCTTCACCGGCCCCGAGGTGAAGGAAGGGCTGCAGTCGCACCTCGAGAAGCGGCCGCCGGCCTTCCCGGCGACGACGGAGGTCTAGAAGGCCTTGCGCCGGCTCGCCATCCCGCCATCGACCGTGACGATGGTGCCGGTGGTGTAGCCGGACAGGTCGCTGGCGAGGAAGGCGACCAGCGCGCCGATCTCGCGCACATGGCCGGCGCGGCCGAAGGGCATCGCCGCCATGGTTTCGGGCCAGCGCTCGGCATCGCCCAGCGTCTCCTGCGCGCGCTTGCGCAGCAGGCCTTCCAGCCTTTCGGTCAGGATGGGCCCCGGGTTGATGCCGACCACGCGCAGCCCGTCCGACGGTGCCGCCCCGCCAAGGGCGCGCGTCAGCGCCATGAGCGCCGCATTGCCGGTCGAGCCCGCCACATAGGCGGCATCGGGGCTTTCCCCCGCCGCGCCGATGACGTTGACGATCACGCCGCGGCGGCGCGCGCGCATCAGCGCATAGAAGCGCCGGCACATGTTGATGTAGCCGAAGACCTTGAGGTCCCAGGCGGCGCGCCAGCGCGCCTCGTCCACCTCGTCCAGCGAGCCGCCGGGAATTGCGCCGGCATTGTTCACCAGGATGTCGATGTCCTGGAATTCGGCCGCGAGCGCATCGATGCTGGCGCTCGCGGAGATGTCGAGCGCGCGCACCGTCACCTGCACCTGGTGGGCCGCCCGCAGCCGCGCCTGCGCGGCCTCCAGATCCGCGGCGGTGCGGGAGACGAGGATGAGGTCGCAGTCCTCGGCCGCCAGCGCCTCGGCGCTGGCGAGGCCGATGCCTTTCGACGCGCCGGTGACGAGCGCGCGGCGACCGCGCAGGCCGAGATCCATCAGAACCTCGCCTGGCACTTGCTCTGGTCGATGGGGCGGAAGGCCTCCTGTGCCGACACCACGCCGACGATCTCGTAGTAGTCCCAGGGGTGGCGCTGCTCGGAGGGCGCCTTGATGCGCGCCGTCAGCATGTCGTGGATCAGCCGCCCGTTCGGCAGAAGCCGTGCGTTGCGGGCGAAGAAGTCCTCGAAGGGATGGTCGCGCATGTAGCCGCGGACGTCCTCCGCCTTGCTGCTGCCGGTTTCCTTCACCGCCTTGAGGTATTGCGAGACGGCCGAATAGACGCCGGCCTGGAACATGGTCGGCTGCTTCTGGCGGGCGGGAAAGAAGCGCCGCGCGAAGGCGCGCGTCTGCTCATCCCGGTCCCAGTAGAAGGCGGTAACGAAGTTCAGCCCTTGCAGCGCCTCGAGCCCGATGGCGTGCACGTCGGTGATGACCGTGAACATGGTGCCGATCTGCTGGCCGCGCTGCACCAGGCCGAACTCGCGGACCTGCTTCAGCGCGTTGATGAGGTCCGTCCCGCCCGCGGTGAACATCACGAACTTCGCGCGGCTTGCCTGCGCCTGCAGCAGATAGGCGGAATAGTCGGTGGTGCCGAGCGGATGCGCCACCGAGCCGACGACGCGCCCGCCCGTCGCCTGCAGCGTGTCCCGCGCGACCGCGGCCATCGCATGTCCCGCCGCGTAGTCCTGGTGGATGACGAACCAGGTGTCGAGGCCACGGCGCATCTGCAGCACCGCGCTGCTGCGTGCGACGGAATAGATGTCCCAGGTCCAGGACAGGCCGTAGCCGTTGCAGTCCTCCTCGGTCAGCCGGTCGATGATGGCGGTGCTGAAGATGCAGAGCTTGCGCGCCTGCCCCGCGACGGTGTTGACCGCGAGCGCGACGGAGGAGGTCGGGCAGTCGAAGATCGCGTCCACGCCCTGGCTGCCATACCAGGCCCGCGCCAGGTTGGATCCGATATCCGGCTTGTTCTGGTGGTCGGCGGAGATCATCTGCACCCGCTCGCCGAGCCCGGAATCCGCGATCGCCATCCGCGCCGCCTCGACCGAGCCGGCGCCGGCATAATCGGAATAGACCGAGCTCATGTCCGTCAGGACGCCGATCTTCACCGCCGGCGCCTGGGCGCGCAGCGTCGGCGGCGCGGCGAGACCTGCGAGGGCCGTGCCGAGCACGGTGCGGCGCCCGAGCGCCGCGAGCTTCGGATGGTTCATGGCCGTTTCTCCCGCTGCCTCGGTGCCGGGCAGCCCTTTGGTCGCATCGATGCTTTCACAGGCGCAGCCGCCGGGCAATGGCGCCGGCCCGGCTCTTGCCGTCGGCGGCGTGAAGCGCGGATAGTCAGCCGAAAGGGGAAGGAAACGCGCATGCCAAGGCTTGAAGGCAAGGTCGCGCTCATCACCGGCGCAGGCACGGGAATCGGCCGCGCGACGGCGGAACTCTTCGCACGCGAGGGGGCGAAGGTCGCCATCGCGGAGATCGATGCGGCGAGCGGCGAGGAGACGGCGCACCGGATCGCCGCCGCCGGCGGGGAGGCGATCGCCATCCCGACCGATGTCGGCGAGCCCGACAGCATCTCCGCCGCCATTGGCCGCACGGTGCAGCACTACGGCGCGCTGCACGTGCTGCACAACAACGCGGGCGGCTCGACGAGCGTCGATGCCAATGCGGTTGACGCCCCGCTCGAGGAATTCTGGCGCGCCATCCGTCTCGACCTTTTCGGCACCTTCCTCGGCTGCCGCTTCGGCATTCCGGAGATCATCAGGTCGGGTGGCGGCTCCGTCATCAACATGGCCTCGGTCGTCGCCTTGATGGGGTTCCCGGGGCGCGACTGCTACACGGCGGCGAAGGGTGGCGTGGCCGCGCTCACCCGCTCCCTCGCGGTGGAATTCGGCCGGCAGGGCGTGCGGGTGAACGCGATCGCGCCGACCATCACGCTCACAGAGCGCGTGCGTGCCATCCTCGCCGGCAATCCCGCCATGCAGGGGCTGACGGACATGCACCTCATGGGCCTCGGCGAGGCGACGGACATGGCGCAGGCCGCCCTCTACCTCGCTTCCGACGAGTCCCGCATCGTCACCGGCATCATCCTGCCGGTGGATAGCGGCCTGGTGACGGTGTGAGCGGCATGACGCAGGGCGTCCGGCGCGTCGGCTTCCTCGGGCTCGGCCAGATGGGCGCGCCCATGGCGGAGCGCCTCTTCGGCGAGGACATCGAGCTCCATGTCTTCGATCCGCGGGCGGAGGCGATGGCGCCCTTCATCGCGCGCGGTGCGACCGCGCATGCCTCTCCGCGAGACCTCGCGGATGCGGCGACGATCGTCCTCGCCTGCCTGCCGAACGGCAAGGTGAGCGAGGAAGCCGCCATCGGCCCCGACGGCGTCGTGCATGGCCACGCGATCCGCATTCATGCGGAGATGTCCACCATCGGCCGCCCGACCGTGCAGCGCATCGGCGAAGGCCTGGCATCGCGCGGGATCGCCCTGGTGGACGCGCCGATCACGGGCGGGCCCGCCGGCGCGCGCGCAGGAACGCTCGCCATGATGACCGCGGGGGCGCCTTCGGCAGTGGAGGAACTCCGCCCCCTGCTGCTGCGCATCGGCCGCGGCGTCTTCGTGATCGGCGAGCAGCCGGGCCAGGCGCAGGTGATGAAGCTGGTGAACAACATGATCGCCGCCACCAACATGATCACTGCCTACGAGGCCTTCGCGCTCGGCGCCAAGGCCGGGCTCGATCCGGACGTCATGCTGCGGCTCGTCAATGCCGGCACGGGCCGTAGCTACGTCAGCAGCGACATCATGCCGACCGTTCTCTCCGGCCGCTTCGGCTTCGGCGCCACCGTCGCCGTGATGGAGAAGGACGTGGCGCTCGGCCTGGAGGAGGCCGCGGTGCAGGGCGTGCCGATGTGGACCATTGAACAGGCAGCGCGCGTCTGGCGCTTCGGCCTGACCCATGGCGCCGAGGCGCAGGACATCGCCGAGTATGCGCGCCAGATCGAGGCCTGGGCGGGCGCCGAGATCCGCAGCCGCAAGGAGGGATGAGATGACCGCGGCATGGACGCCGCCGCCGGACGTGGTGGAACGAGCCCAGGTCACGCGGCTCGCCCGCGAGCTTGGCTGCGCCGGCTTCGCCGGGCTGTATCGCTTCTCGGTGGAGCGGCCGGACGCCTACTGGCGCCACCTGATGGGCTTCCTCCGCATCGCGTGGACGCGCGAACCGCACGGCTATGTCGACCTGCCGGAGGGGCCGGCCTTCCCCAACTGGTTCCCCGGCGGCGAACTCAACTGGGTGGACACGGTCTTCGCCTGGGGGCGTGAACCCTCGCGCCGTGCTCGCCCCGCCATCATCGCGGAGAGCGAGGACGGCACGGTCCGCGAAATCACCTGGGCGGGACTCGAGGACCGCGTGCTGCGCTTCGCCGCGGGCCTGCGCGCGCGCGGGCTCGGACGCGGGGACCGCATCGGCCTGCTGATGGAAGGCGGCATCGAGGCCGTCGTGACCTTCCTCGGCATCTCCGCGCTCGGCGCGGTCTGCGTGCCGCTGTTCAGCGGCTTCGGCGTGGACGCGATCCGCTCGCGCCTGTCGGGCTGCGAGGCGCGCGCACTCGTCGCGACGGCAGGCTTCCACCGCCGCGGTCGCCTGGTGGACATCGCCGGCCTGATCGGCGAGGTGCGCCCGTTCCTGCCCGCCCTGGAGACGCTGATCCTGAAGGGCGCCGCCGCGCAGGATGCGGTGCCGTGGGAGGAGGTCTCCGCCACGCCGGCGCCGGACCTTCCGGCGCGCATGGGTGCCAACGACCCGATGATGGTGATCTACACCTCCGGCACGACGGGCAAGCCGAAGGGCGCGGTGCACACCCATGGCGGCTTCCCGCTGAAGATCGCCCACGACGCCGCGGTGCATTTCGACATCGCGCCCGACGACCGCTTCTGCTGGCCGGCCGACATGGGCTGGATCGCAGGCTCGCTGATCCTCGCGAGTGCGCTGATGCGCGGCGCCACGCTGGTCTGCTACGACGGCGCGCCGGACTTTCCGGACTGGGGGCGCATGGCGCGGCTGGTCGATCGGCATCGCGTCACCCATTTCGGCGCTTCGCCGACGCTGATCCGAAGCCTTGCCGCCAACATGCCGGGCAGCGTGGCGGCGGACCTCTCCTCGCTGCGGCTGCTCGTCACCGCCGGCGAGGGCATCGATCCGGAGCATTTTCTCTGGTACCAGCGGCACATCGGCGGCGACCGCTGCCCCGTCATCAACTACACCGGCGGCACCGAGGTCTCGGGTGGGCTGCTCTCGAATGTCCCGGTGCTGCCCATCGTGCCCGCCGGGTTCAACGCCATCTCCCCGGGTGTGCAGGTGGATGTGCTGGACGAGGCCGGCCGGCCGCTGCGCGAGGAGGTGGGCGAACTCGCGATCCTCGCGCCCTTCGTCGGCATGACGCGCGCCTTCTGGCAGGACCGCGCGCGCTACCTCGACACCTACTGGTCCCGCTTTCCTGGCGTCTGGGTGCATGGCGACCTCGCGATCCGCGGCACGGACGATGTCTTCTTCCTCCGCGGCCGGTCCGACGACACGCTGAAGATCGCCGGCAAGCGCCTTGGCTCGGCCGAGGTCGAGGAAGTGCTGCTCGGATTGCCCGGCGTGGCCGAGGCCGCCGCGATCGGCGTGGAGGACGCGGCCAAGGGCCAGAAGCTCGTCGTCTTCGTCGTGCCGAAGCCCGATGCGCCTGCCGGCCTGTCGGAAGCGGTCCCGCGCGAGGTGGAGAAGCACCTCGGCCGCGCCTTCCGGCCCGGTGCGGTGCATGTGGTCGCGGAACTGCCGAAGACGCGCAGCCTGAAGATCATGCGGCGGGTCATCCGCAATGTTTACACGGGCCAGGCGCCGGGCGACCTCACCGCGCTCGACAACCCGTCGTCGCTCGCGGCACTGGGGGCGCTGAGGGGCGGATAGCGGTTTGGGCAGTTGCAGCCGGTGTGGCCGACAGGGGCGCGCTTCTTCGTGCCGCATGACGACCATGGCGTGAAGGGCGACGCCGGCCACCTCGCGCACGCGCAAGGAACCGATCGCGACACCGCCGACCTTGTCGCTGCCGCGCACGGCGAGTTCGATCATCCGGCGCCGCGCCTCCAGCACGCGGCGGCCAGCAAGACCGGCGCTTGGGGAAGGCCCCCTGGCGGGACCCGTTCACCGCTGACCGAAGGTGCGCCGGGCAGACGGGGCGCGCGGACCTGCAGCGCGGCAATCAGCCCGTGAGCGCCCGCCCCGTCGTCGGGTCAAAGAGATGGATGTGGCCGGGATCCGGGCGCACCGCCACGGCGTCGTCGAGCGCGGCACGGTGGCTGGCGCGGACCTCGGCGGTGACGCGGATCTTCGGCGCGATCTCCACCTCGATCAGGCGCTCGCTGCCGATGAGTTCCACCATCCATACCTTGCCGGGGATGGCACCGGGCTCGCCGGGTGTCGCCATCGTCACGTCCTGCGGACGCACGCCCAGCACGAGTTCCGCCGGCGCATTCGGCGGCAGCGGGACGGGCAGGGGGGTGCCAGCCACGGTCAGCACGCCATTCTTCACCTGCGCCGGAACCAGGTTCATCGGCGGCGTGCCGATGAAGCCGGCGACGAAGAGGTTGGCGGGCTTGCCATAGACCTCCTCCGGCGTGCCGATCTGCTGCACGACGCCTTCGTTCATCACCACGACCAGGTCGGACATGGTCATGGCCTCGAGCTGGTCATGCGTGACGTAGACGGTGGTGGTGCCGAGATCGAGGTGGAAGCGCCGCAACTCCCCGCGCATCGCCGCACGGAGCTTCGCATCCAGGTTCGACAGCGGCTCGTCCATCAGGAAGATGTCGGGCCGCCGCGCCATCGCGCGCCCCAGCGCGACGCGCTGGCGCTGCCCGCCCGAAAGCTGCTTCGGCTTGCGCAGCAGCAGGTGTGCGATCTCCAGCACCTTGGCCACGGTGCCGATCTTCTCGGCCCGCTCCGGCTTCGGCGTGCCGCGGACCTCGAGCCCGTAGCCGATGTTCCGCGCCACATCCATGGTCGGGTAGAGCGCGTAGGATTGGAACACCATGGCGATGTTGCGCTCGCCCGGCGGCAGGCGGTCCACCCGCTTGTCGCCGAAGCGGATCTCTCCCGCCGTCGCGCTCTCGAGCCCCGCGATCAGCCGCAGCAGCGTCGTCTTGCCGCAGCCCGACGGCCCGAGCAGCGTGACGAACTGCCGCGACGGCACCGTCAGGTCGAGCGCCTTCAGCACCTGGTTCGATCCGAAGGACTTCGAGAGCCCCTGAACGACGACGTCCGTCATCCCTTCACCGCCCCCGCACCGAAGCCCGCCACCAGGTGGCGCTGCATGAACCCGAACAGGATCGCCATGGGCAGCGTCATCAGCACGGACGACGCCATCATCAGGGCCCAATCCACATGCGTCCCGTCGAAGAAGTGCATCACGCCGACGGTCAGCGGCAGGTTCTCCATGGAGTTCATGAAGACCCGCCCGAACAGGTAGTCGTTCCAGGACACGATGAGCGAGAAGATGCTTGCCGCGATGATCCCCGGCAGCGCCACCGGCAGCACGATCTGGCGGAAGACCTGCAGGCGCGTCGCGCCGTCCACCAGCGCGGCTTCCTCGATCTCGATCGGCACGCCGCGGAAGAAGGCCCACATCAGCCACAGGCAGAAGGGCAGCGTGATGCAGACATAGCCGAGGATCAACGAGAACAGCGTGTCCGTCAGTTCCAGCGACACCATGGTCAGGAACATCGGGAATACGAAGATCACGCTGGGCACCATGTAGCCGAGAATGGCGATGTAGGGCACCGACCGCTGCCCCCAGAAGCGGAAGCGCGTGAGCGAATAGGCCGCGAGCGTCGCCACGGTGATCGATATGATGGTCGACCCGACCGAGACGATGATCGAATTGCCGAACCAGGTGAGGAAGTAGGCGGAAGGCGGCACGCCCGCGCCCGGCGCGCTGGCGACTGATCCGCCGAACAGCAGTTCCCGGTACGCATCGAGCGTCACGTGTTCCGGCCACAGCGTCGGCGGCCAGCGGAAGATCTCGTCCTTCGGCTTGAGGCTGGTGGAGATCGCCCAGAGCAGCGGGAAGCACACCACGAAGGTGATCGCCCCGAGCACGGCATAGAGGATGGCAGCGACCCAGGGCCTCATGCCGCCTTGTCCTCTCGCCCGAAGCCGGAGACGCGGATGTAGAGCATCGATCCCGCCAGCAGCAGCAGCAGCATGATCACCCCCGCCGCCGCGCCGACCCCCATGCGCAAATTCGCGATGGACTGGTCGAAGGCATAGAGCGCCAGGTTGTAGGTCGAGGTTCCCGGGCCGCCGCGCGTCAGCAGGTAGATCTCCTCGAACTTGTTGAAGGTCCAGATGGTGCGGAAGACGATCACCACCGCCAGCACCTCGGCCAGTTGCGGCAGGGTGATGTCGCGGAAGCGCCGCAGCACGCCGGCGCCGTCCACCTTGGCGGCGTCGTAGAGTTCCGTCGGTATCGTCTGCAACCGCGCCAGCACGACGATGACGACGAAGGGCGTGTATTTCCACACGTTCAGCATGATGGCGCTGGCCATGGCCATGTTCGGCGTGGACAGCCAGGCGATCTTGTCGTCGATGATCCCAGCCGAGAGCAGCAGGTGGTTGACGATGCCGATCTCGGAATTGAACAGCCAGCGCCAGTTCAGCGCGATCACCACCGTCGGCACGATGTAGGGGAACAGCAGCAGACCGCGGAAGGCGTTCATGCCCTTCAGCGGCTGGTGCAGCAGCAGCGCCAGCCCAACCCCGATCACGGCCTGCAGCACCGTGGACCACCCGGTCCAGACGATGGCCTGCCAGAAGCTTTCCCAGAAGAGCGGGTCCTCCAGCACGAACAGGTAGTTGTCCAGCCCGACGAAGGGCTGGTCGTCCGGCCGCAACGGGTTGTAGCGGACGAAGGACAGCCGCACCGCCTCGGCGATCGGCCAGACCAGGAAGATTCCGACCGCGAGGATGAGGGGGAGCATGAACAGCACCCCCACCTGCCGGTCGCTGAGGCGGAGTTTCACGCTACGGCTACCCCAGCAGGCGCCGGTTCTCGCGGCGGATGTCCTCGAACTGGCGATGGCCCCATTCCACCGCCGCGCGCGGGTTCTCGTTGTTCACGAGGATGCGCTGCGCGACCTGCGACCACACGTTGCGCCCGTGCCCGATGCCGGCGAGCGGATTGATGCCCTTCTTGAGCTCGTGGCCCGAATTGCAGGCATGCGGCACGAAGCCCGTGAAGATCACGTCCACGCTGCGCTTCTTCGCCTGGTACATCGGGTGGTTGACGATGCCCGGCGCCGTCGCCTGGTCCTTGAACACCGGCCCGACATTGGGGAAGAGGCTGGTGGAATAGCGCACCATCCACTCGGTGTTGTTCATCACATAGGCCATCGCCTCCTTCGCTTCGCGGATGAAGGGGTTGTTCTGGCGCGGCATGATGAAGCCGTTGATGTCGGTCCAGGACCAGCGCGCGCCGGTGCGCGGATGGGCCGGGTTCAGGTAGTATTCCATCTTCTCGTAGATCGGCTTCGCCTCGTCGAAGGCGCGGCCCATGGTGCGGCCCCAGTAGAAGCTGCTGCCCGTGCGGCCGGTGACGTGCTGGTCCACCACCTGCAGGAAGCTGAACTCCACCGCCGAGCGCGGCATGGTGCCGTAGAGCTCCTTGAGGAACTCATAGGCCTCGATGGTCGCGGCACTGTTGAAGGTGGTCTCGAAGTTGCGCCCGGGATCCCATGTCAGCCCGCCCGCCTGCCAGATAAGCTGCTGGATGTGGTAGTCGCCGCACAGGTTGCGGCCGAGCGCCATGGTGAAGCCGGCGCTGCCCTGGCGCTTTGCCTGGATGGCCTTCGCGCCGTTCAGCAGGTCGGTCCAGGTCCAGTTGGTCGGGTCGGTCAGGCCCGCTTCCTGCCGCACATCGTCCTGGACGATGAAGAGGCAGCCCTGGTGATGCAGCGGCACCGCATACTGCGTTCCCTTCCAGGTGCCGAAATCGTCCACGGTGAAGCCATCCACCAGGCGTTCGCGCGCACGGATCGCGGTGTTCACGTCCTGCAGCGGCTCGAGCAGCCCTTCGGCCGCAAGCTGGTAGGCGATGGGGCTTTCCACGCTGATCAGCGCGGGCGGGCGGCGCGCCGCGAGGTCGGTGGCGAGCTTGGTGTAGACCGCATCCCAGGCGATCTGCTCGGCTTCGAAGCGCAGCCCGGGCGCGTTGCGTTGCGCCCACTCGTTCAACCCGTTGGTGAAGACGCCGATATAGGGGCCGGGCTCGCCCCAGACCCGCGCGACGCGCTCGCGCGTCTGGGCATAGGCGGGGGCGGCCAGGGTGCCGCCGGTGGCCGCGATCCCGGTGGCCAGGGCAGCGCGGCGGGTCAGGCGCAGCGTCATTCTTGTCGTTCCTTCCCTCGCACCGGCCTGTCCGCCCTGGATCGCAGGGTCGCCGGCCGGCATTGCAGCCAGCCTAGGGAGGGCCGGACCATTCGGTCAACGCGAGGGCCTTCGGCGCGCTCGGCGGACCCCATGCCATGGCGCGCAAGCCACGCATTCGTGGCGGCCCTGGTCACGCGACCGGAACCGCGCGGCAGTTCGGGGCCGGAGCTGTTGCGTATGGTTGCCGCGCCTGAGGTCGCGGCACGCCTGCTCGCCGACGCGTGCTATCCGGCACGGGGCGTGCCGCGGCATCCGGCGGGCACGCATTGTCCGTGCCGGGGTCGAAATTCCGCGCGATCACGATGCGCTCGATGGAGAGCGCCTGCGCCATCCGCAGACAGGCCGGGATCAGAGAGCCGTCCTCCAGGACGGATCCGGCGTGACGTCGAGCGGCGGCAGACAGGGCTTCATCACGCCCCCTCCAGTTCCCGCCGCACGATGGCGGCTCCTTCCGCCATGGCGTGCATCTTCCCGTCTGCGACCTCGCGCGGCAGGTATTTCATGCCGCAGTCCGGCGCGACGATGACGCGCGCCGGATCGACATGCGGCAGGGCGCGGCGGATGCGCGCCGCCACCGTCTCCGCGCTTTCCACCTTCTGGTCCAGCAGGTCGATGACGCCGAGGATGATGGTCTGGTCCGGCAGCC
>NZ_JAAEDM010000002.1 GCF_018129065.1 Neoroseomonas soli
CTCGCCCGAGGCAGTCAGCGTCACGTCGTCGCCCAGCGCCGCATCGAGCGAGAGCCGCGCCCCGCTCGCCGGCCCGTCGAGCGTCAGCCTTGCCCGCGCTGCCCGCCCCGGCAGGCCGAGCAGCGTGCCGAGCAGCCCATCCGCCGGCTCACTGGCATCGAGCCGCGCCGTCAGCCGGTCCGCGCCTGGGGCCAGGTCCAACGCGACCAGCGCCTCCGCCGGCGCATCCAGCCGCCGCGCCGCCAGCCGCGCCGAGAGACGCCCGGCTTCAAGCCCGGCCTCCCCCTCGATGGCCAGCACGGCGGCGACGCCCATCACCGGCGCGCCCAGTTCGATGCGCTCCACCGCCAGCCGGTCGAGCCGCAGCGCGACGGGCAATTCCGGCATCGCCGGGATCAGCGGCGCATCCGGCTCGGGCGGCGGGGGCGGCGTGCCGTCGCCCGGCGGCAGGCGATGCAGCACCACGCGGCGGGCGGTGATGGCGGTGATCCGCGCCTCCCGCCGCAGCAGCGCCATCAGGTCCAGGGCGACCTGCGCGTCTTCCAACTCGACCCAGGTGCCCTCGGCATCGGCCATGGCCAGGCGCGCCACACCGATGCGGCCGGGCAGGGGACCCGTCAGCCCCTCGACCGTCAGCCCCGGCACGAAATCCCCGGCCAGCCGGGCGAGGGTCCGCCGCCCGCCTTCCCCATTCGCCCAGACCAGCGCCCCGCCCAGCAGCACCAGCGCAAGGACCGGCAGCGCCAGCAGGGTCAACAGGAGAGCGCGGAGGATGCGGCGCATGTCAGAAAGCCTGCCCGATGCCGACATAGAGCGCATAGGCCGGATCGCCGCGCTCGGGATTGAGCGGCACGCCGACATCGACGCGGATCGGCCCGATCGCCGTCAGGTAGCGCATTCCGAGGCCCACGCCGACGCGGAAGTCGCCGCTGCCGGGGTAGGAATCTTCCCCGACGCTGCCCGCATCCACGAAGGCCACCGCCCCCCACGGGCCGGAGATGCGCTGCCGCCACTCGACCGCGAATTCCATCAGGCTCGCCCCGCCGAGCGGCCGGTTGCCGGCATCGCGCGGCCCGATCGACTGGAAGGTGTAGCCGCGCACCGACCCGCCGCCGCCCGAATAGAACCGCTTGTCGAGGGTGATCTGGTCCCGCGTCGCGCCCACCGTCGCGCCCAGCGCCCCGCGCAGCGCCAACACCCCGCGGGCATCCCCCGTCACGTCGAGATAGGTGCTGCCCACCGCGAGCAGTCGCGTGAAGGTGCTGCCGTCCTGGATCGACCAGTAGGGCGTCGCCGTCACCGCGGCGCGCACCCCGCTGGTCGGGTCGAGCAGGCTCGTCGTGTCGTCCCACCGCAACCCGGCGACGAAGCCGAGCAGCGAGAAATCCTCGAGCACGCCGTAGCGCCCGATGCGTCCGGTCTCGTAGAGCGGACCACCCTGCAATGCGAGGCGCTCCGACAGCCGCCGCTCGGCCAGCGCGGAGACGAGGATCGCCTCCCGGTCATAGGCTTCGAGCAATTCGCGCACCGCCCCGACGCGGGCGGTCAGCCGCGCGTCGTAGCGCCAGATCTCCGGCAGGGTCAGGGTGGCGAAGGCGCGGTAGGTGGCGTTGCCGAAGCTGCTTTCGCTCAGGCGGGCGGCCTCGGCCTCCAGCCGCAGCCGCTCGGCGCCGCCGAAGAGGTTGCGGTGCTCCCAGAAGGCGCTGATGCCGAGGCCGTAGTTGGTCTCGTAGGACACCGTGCCGCCGATCGCCCGCAGCGGCCGTTCGGAGACATGGAAGGTGACCGGCAGCCGGTTGTCGGGCGTGAGCGCGCTGGCGGGCTCGGCCCGCACGCTTTCGAAGACGCCGAGGGCGACCAGGGCGCGGCGGGCGCGTTCCAGCGCGGCGGGGGAATAGTCGCGCCCTTCGATCTGCCGGGCCGCGGTGCGCTGCAGCAGGCCGGCATGGGTGCGGACCTGGCCGGTGACCTCGGGCGCGGCGAAGGTCGCGCGCGGGCCGGGGGCGAAGCGCCAGGCGATGTCCATGGCGCGGCGGTCGTGGTCCACCCAGACCTCCCGCCCGGCCACGGCGGCGAGCGGATGCCCCGACCGGCGCAGCGCGTCGCGGATCGCCGTCTCGGCGGAGAGCACCGCCTCCGCGCGGGCCGGATCGCCCTCGGCGAGGCCCGAGGCGGCGGCGGCCTCCCGCACCGGCCCGGCGGCCGCTTCGGGTTCGGCGGCGATGGCGATCCGGCCGATGAGGTAGCGCGGCCCCGGGGTCAGGGTCAGCACCACCGGCACCGGCTCCGTCGCGCGCTGCAGCAGGGCGGGCAGGCCGGGGTCGTCGGGCTGCAGGCCGGCGATGGTGGCGGCGACGGAACCGCCCCAGAAGCCTTCGGCGCGCAGCGCCTCCATCAGCCGGGGCAGGTCGGCGCGGACGCGGCCTATCAGGCCGAAGGCGTCGGTGGGCGCGCGCTCGCGCAGGCGAATGGTCTGGGCCACGGCCTCGGCGGTCGCGCGCAGCCCGGAATCATCGAGTGGCGCGACCTCGGCCGTATAGGGCAGGTCGGGCGGTTCCTCCTGTGCCATGGCCGGGCAGGCGAGCAGCGACACGAGCACCGCCCAGGCCGCGCCGGAGCCGGTGGTGCGCCGTCGCACGGCGGGATAGGATTCGCGAATCATGCACACCGATCTTTCCGCGACCCTTACCTCCTGGCGACGGCATCTGCACGCCAACCCCGGCCTGACCCTTCACGAAGGCGAGACGGCGGCGTTCGTCGTCGCCCGGCTGAAGGAGATGGGCGTCACCGACATCGCCGAGAATGTCGGCGGCCACGGCGTGGTGGCGACGCTGCGGCGGGGCGGCGGCAACCGCTCGGTCGGCCTGCGCGCCGACATGGATGCGCTGCCGATCCAGGAGCAGAACGAGAACATCGCCTGGAAGTCCACGGTGCCCGGCGTGATGCACGCCTGCGGGCATGACGGGCACACCACGGCGCTGCTCGGCGCGGCGAAGGTGCTGCTGGACGACCCGAGCTGGACCGGCACGGTGCGCCTGGTCTTCCAGCCCGCCGAGGAAGGCGGGGGCGGCGCCAGGTCCATGATCGCCGACGGGCTGTTCGAACGTTTCCCGATGGACCGCATCTTCGGCTGGCACAACTGGCCGGGCCTGCCGGCCGGGACCATCGGCGTGCATGAGCGCGCCGTGATGGCCGCCGGGGCGCGCTTCCAGATCGTCTTCGAGGGCCATGCCGGCCATGCCGCGCTGCCGCACCTGACGCGGGACCCGATGATCGCGGCGGGCCACGCCATCGTCGCCGTGCAGTCGATCGTCGCGCGCAACCTCGACCCGCTGAACGGCGGCGTCGTCAGCATCACCGTGGTCGAGGGCGGGGAGGCGCAGAACCAGATCACCGCCCGCGTGACGCTCAAGGGCACCGCGCGCTGGCTGCGCGACGCGGATGGCGAGACGATCCGCGAGAGCCTCGACCGCATCGCCCAGGGCGTCGCGGCGACCTACGGCGTCCACGCGAACTTCACCTTCAATGCGGGCGTGATGGTCACGGCGAACCACGCGGCCGAGCGCGACCTTGCGGCCGAGGCCGCCGCCGCCGTCACCGAGGTGCGCAGGGACGTCCTCCCCGCCATGACCGGCGAGGATTTCTCCTGGTACCTGAAGCAGGTGCCCGGTGCCTTCGTCTGGATCGGCAACGGGCCGGCGGAGAACGGGTGCGAACTGCACAACCCGCTCTACGACTTCAACGACGAGATCCTGCCGACGGCCTCGAAATTCCTGGCCGAGGCGGCGAAGCGGGCGCTGGCGGGCGGCTGACCCCCGCCCGCATCCGCCCCCGTCTATTCGGCCGCGACCGGCTGGTCCGGCGCGCGCGGCGCACGGCTGGCGCGCGGGGGCGCGGGGGGCTCTGCGGCGGGTGGTTCGGCGGTCGTCTCCGGCAGCGTCGTCGAGGCGAGTTCCATGGCGTGCTCGAACAGCCGCGTCGCCGCGTCGGAATAGTCCTGCGTGGCCTCCGCGAACCAGCGTTGCTGTAGCGCCGCCAGGTCCATGATGTTGCCGCAGCAGCGCATCTCATCGATCGTCCGTGAATCCGCGCGCAGGCGGTCCGCGACGAAATCCATGCCTTCCTTGATCATGGTCGCGGCGAGGCGCGGGATCGCTTCCCCGTTCGCGAGGGCCGGAAATCCGATCGGCGCCGTGCTGGTCGGTCCACCCGGCGACATCGTCTGGCCTTGATCCATGAAGTGCCCTCCTTCTGGTTCGTGGGGGGCTCGGGGGCACCCCCGCGATGGCAATCGGGGATCGCGGGGCGCCGTGCACTAATCCAGATCAAGCACACGCCAAAGTGACGCCGGCCCCCGTCTCCGCACGCAAGGGTGGCGTCACGGTGCCGGATCGCTCCAGAGGCCGAGCAGCCCTTTCGGCGGATCGGCCAGCGCCACCAGGCGCGCCGCATCCTGCACGACGACCCGGCGGTGCAGCAGGGTGACGATCCCCTGCTCCCGCAGGGTCCGCAGCATCCGGCTGACGTGTTCGGGGGTGAGGCCGGTGGCGTCGCCGATCAGGCGATTGGTCAGCGGCACGGGCACGGCACGGCCGGGTTCCGGCGGGAAGCGCCGCTGCGCGCGGGCGACGAGTTCCAGCAGCAGGTGCGCGACCCGCGCCAGCGCGTCGCGCTGGCCCACGGTCGTCAGCCGTTCCGCGATCAGGGCGGCGTCGCGTTCGATGGTCCAGAGGATGCGGTCGTCGAAACCCGGCCAGGCATGGCGCAGCCGGTGCAGGGCTTCGAGTGGCAGGGGGCAGACCAGCGCGGGCGTCAGCGCCTCGGCACTGTGGGAATGGGTCGCCTGGCCGGTCGGCATCAGCCCGAACAGGGCGCCCGGCAGCAGGAAGCGCAGGATCTGCCGCCGCCCGTCCGGCAGCGTCTGCGCCAGCATGACCCAGCCGGAGATGAGGTTGAGCGCGTCCTGCACCGGCTCCCCCTGGCGGTACACGGCGGTCCCGGCCGGCAGGGCGATGGGCCGCCGGCGGGCCGTCTCCAGCGCGAGGAGCGCCTCCGGCGATCGCATGGGGGCGCAAAGCCCCCGAGGCCGCGCGGGGCAGCCTTCGCAGGTGAGCGTTGCGGCGTCCGGGACCGGTTCGCGGGGCATCGGCGGCGAGCATGCCACGCCCGGCGCGGCTTTGCGCGGCCGTGTCGCTACCGGCCCGCCGCCGCGGGATTGTGGAAGGGCCTGCCGGCCCAGCCCTCGTGCAGCGGCGCGAGGAAGTAGAAGGTGATCCGCCGCGCCGCGAAGCGCCACACGCCGTCCTGCTTCACCATCTCGTCGTCATAGTGCCCGGCCGAGACGTAGGACACGCCGTTCATCACCGAGAGGTATTCCATCGAGATCCGCCCCGTCGCGCGGTCCCCGTCCAGCACCACCGTGCCGTTGGAGCAGAAATGCCAGAACTCCTCGGTCATCGCCGGCACGCGCCGCGCGAAGAACTCGGTCAGTGCGGCGCGGCCGCGCACTGCGGTCAGCCCCTCGAACACCCCGTCCTCGGTGAAGAGGTCGATGAACTCCGCCCATTGCCGCCCGTCGAGCAGGTGGCAGTAGCGGGCGCGGAGGTCGGCGATGGCGAGTTGGTCCTCCACGGCGCGGAGCCGGTCCTCGAGGCTTCTCATCGGGCATTTCCCTTGTTCGGCATGCAGGATAGGCCCCGCCGCCGCTTTCCGCCCAGCACCTGGCCGGGCTACTCCTTCCGCGATGCAGCATGATCCCGCCCCCGGCCTCCTCGCGCTCGAGGCCCGCCTCGCCGAAAGCCTGGAGCGCCTCCAGGAGCCTTCGACCGACTGGGTGCCGCCGACGACGGCGCCGGACGGCACGGTGGCGCTCGACGTCGCGGTGCTCGGCGCGGGCATGGCGGGGCTCTCGGCCGGCTTCGCGCTGAGGCGGGAAGGGGTGCCGCGGGTCGCGCTCTTCGACCCCGCGCCCGAGGGCGATGAAGGCCCCTGGGCCACCTACGCCCGGATGCGGACGCTGCGCAGCCCGAAGCAACTGGCCGGGCCGGCGCTCGGCCTGCCGGACCTGACCTTCCGCGCCTGGCACGAGGCGCAGCACGGCGCCGCCGGCTGGGAAAGCCTCGGCAAGATCCCGACGCCGGCATGGATGGACTACCTGCGCTGGTATCGCCGCGTCTCCGGGCTGGATGTGCGCAACGGCATCGCGGTCGCGCGCATCGAACCGAATGGCGCGGTGTTCCGGCTGGCGCTGAGCGACGGCACCACCGCCCATGCGCGCCATGTCGTGCTCGCGACGGGGCGCGATGGCCTCGGCGGGCCGCGCCTGCTGCCCGGCTTCGCGCCGGAATGGCGCGGGGCGCTTTGGGCGCATTCGGCCGATGCGATCGACTTCGCGGCGATCGCCGGCAAGCATGTCGTCGTCATCGGTGCCGGCGCCTCGGCCTTCGACAACGCGGCGGCGGCACTGGAAGCCGGCTGCGGCCGCATGACCATGCTGCTGCGCCGGCAGCGCCTGCCGCGGGTCAATTCCGGTAAGTCGCTGGAAGGCCGCGGCACCTGGCACGGCTGGCACGCCCTGCCCGCCGAATGGCGCTGGCGCCTCGCGCTGTCCGTCGAGCGCCGCCAGACGCCGCCGCCCCACGAAAGCGTCCGCCGCGTCTCCGCCCACGCCAATGCCGCGATCCGGATGGGCGCCGGCATCGAATGCGTGACGCGCGACGGCGAGGCGCTGCTGCTGAAGACGCCGAAGGGCGAGATCCGCGCGGATTTCACCATCCTCGGCACCGGCTTCCTGCAGGATGCCTCGCTGCGCTCAGAACTCGGCGCCATCGCGGATCAGATCCGCCTCTGGCGCGACGCCTACACGCCGCCGGAGCACGAACGCGACGAGGCGCTCGGCCTCAATCCCTGGCTCGACGAAGGCTTCGCCTTCACCCCGCGCATCCCGGGCACGGCGCCGCACCTCGCGCGCCTGCATTGCTTCAACTTCGCGGCGACGCTCAGCCACGGGAAACTCACCGGCGACATCCCGGCGATCAGCGGCGGGGCGCAGCGGCTCACTCGCGCCATCTGCGCCCGGCTGCTGGCGGCGGATATCGAATACCACGCGGCGAAGCACGCGGCCTTCAATGAGCCCGAAATCAACGGCGACGAGTGGCCGGGGGTCGAGCTCTAGAAAGCAGGTCGGGGGAGGGGAACCTCCCCCGAATCCCCCTCCCTTTTCTGGATACTCAGTCGGCGGTGATGCGGGCCTCGCGCGCGATCGTCTGCCAGCGGGCGGCGCTGGCGGCGATCCAGGCGTCGCTTTCGGCGGCCGGCACGTTCATCGGCTCGACGAAGGCGGTGCGCAGGCGGTCCGCCGTCTGCTGCGTGCGGGTGGCGGCCAGCGCCTCGCGCAGCCGCGCCACCACCGGCGCGGGCGTCCGCTTCGGCACCGCCAGGTTGAACCAGATGCCGAGGTCATAGCCCGCGAGCCCGCCCTCCTGCATCGTCGGCACGTCGGGCAGCGCGCTTGCGCGCGTCGTCGTCGTCACCGCCAGCGCGCGGAAGGCGCCGGAACGGATATGCGCGGTGGAGGTCGCGGTGGTGTCGAAGCCGAAATCCACTTCCTTCGCCAGCAGCGCCGCCACCAGCGGGGACGACCCGCGATAGGGCACGTGCGTCGCCTCGATCCCTGCCATCTTCATGAACACTGCGCACGAAAGGTGCGAGGACGACCCGTTCCCCACCGAGCCGAAGATCAGCGGCCGGCGCTTCGCTTCCTCGATGAAGCCCTGCAGGTTCGTCGCCTGCACGCGGCCGGGGATGACGGAGAGCACGTTCGCCACTTCCCCGATCAGCCCGAGGCTGGTGAAGTCGCGCACCGCATCCACGCCGGAACTCGCGTAGACGATCGGATTCACCCCGAACAATGCGGTGGTGCCGAACAGGATCGTGTAGCCGTCGGCATCCGCCTGCGCCGCCGCCTGCGTGCCGATGTTGCCGCCGGCACCGGCGCGGTTCTCGATCACCACCGGCTGGTGCAGCTCGCGCGACAGCGGCTCGGCGATGATGCGCGCGACGATGTCGTTCACCCCGCCGGGCGGATAGGTGACGATGATCCTGATGGGCCGGGTCGGCTGCCATCCCTGCGCGCGCAGCGCGGGCGCGGCAAGGAGCGTGCCGAGACCGGCCAGCGCGGCTCTGCGTGCGATGAGGGTCATGGACGTTTTCGCTTCGTTTGAGGACGAGGGCGTCCTATCCCCGATCCCTCCCGAACGCCAGGGCGGCGGCCGCGTGTCCGGCTTCCGCCGGCCGTGCCGGTCTTGATGTGCCGCATCAGGGGGTAACAGGCGCGTCATCGGCGGTCTTTGGTGTCGTTACTCCGTCATAATGAGGCTAGAACTCCCCGCTCGGCAGCGCATTGCCGTTGTCGTGCCGGCGCCGGATCGGCTCATTCCAACACCTCGGAGGGTTGTCACGATGGCGACAGTCTTTCGCCGCGCCCTGATAGGCAGCGCGCTTGGTGCTCTGGCAGTGTGTGGCAGCCTCAACCTTGCGGCTGCTCAGGCACCACCCGCGCAGCCGCCCGCACCGGCCGCAGCCGCGCAAGCAACGCAGCAGCAACGGCCGCCGAACATCGTGTTCATCATGGGTGACGATGTCGGCATGTGGAACATCGGCGCCTATCACCGCGGGCTGATGGCGGCACGCACGCCCAGTCTCGATCGGCTGGCGGCGGAAGGGATGATATTCACCGACTACTACGCGGAGCCGTCCTGCACCGCGGGGCGCGCCAACTTCATCACCGGCCAGTTGCCGATCCGCACGGGGCTGACCACGGTCGGCCAGGCGGGTGCGACGGTCGGCATGCCGGCGGCTGCACCCACCATCGCGACCGCGCTGCGCGCCCAGGGCTACGCCACCGCGCAGTTCGGCAAGAACCACCTCGGCGATCTCAACCCGTTCCTGCCGACCATGCACGGCTTCGATGAGTTCTTCGGCTACCTCTATCACCTCGATGCCATGCAGGACCCGTTCTACCCGACCTTTCCGCCGGCGCTGCGGGATACGGTGGGCCCGCGCAATCTCGTGCGGTCCTTCGCCACGGACGTGGACGACGCGACCGTACACCCCCGCTGGGGCCGCGTCGGCCGCCAGCGCATCGTGGACGAAGGCCCGTTGCCGCCGCGTCCCATGCCCAACATCCAGTACAACATGACGACCTTCGACGAGGTCATCCGCGACAACGTGATCCGCTTCATCGACCAGTCGGTGGCGGCCAACCGGCCGTTCTTCGTCTGGATGAACCCGACGCGCATGCACGTCGAAACACACCTTTCTCCGGAATACGAAGGCCGGCGCAATGCGGAGAATGGCTGGTCGATCTCGGAGGCCGGCATGGCGCAGATGGACGACAACATCGGCGCGGTGATGAACCACCTGCAACAGCGTGGGCTGGCCGAGAATACCATCGTCGTCTTCACCACCGACAACGGCGCCGAGAACTTCACCTGGCCCGATGGCGGCAATACGCCCTTCGCTGGCGGCAAGGGCACGGCGCTCGAAGGCGGCGTGCGGGTACCGATGATCGTTCGCTGGCCCGAGCGCATACCGGCTGGCGTCGTGGAGAATGGCATCATGTCGGGGCTCGACTGGTTCCCGACGCTGCTCGCCGCGGCCGGCAACGCGGAAATCCGCGATCAGTTGCGGGCGGGCCGGGACCTGGGCGGACGCACCTATCGCGTCTACCTCGATGGCTACAACCAGCTTCCCATGCTGACAGGCCGGGGGCCGTCCAACCGCAACGAGGTCTTCTACTTCACGGAAGGCACGCTGAGCGCGGTGCGGATCGGCGACTACAAGTATCGCTTTACGGACCAGCCGCAGGGCTGGCTAGGCGGTACGGTACGACTGGACTGGCCGATCATCGTCAACCTGCGGCTCGATCCGTTCGAGAGGATGGGCCTGCCGAACGGCGCCAACGGCTCCCTGAATTTCTACACCTTCTTCCTGAACAACTTCTGGCGCTTCGTCTTCGTCCAGCAGGAAGTGGCGCGCTACGCGCAGAGCTTTGTCGAGTTCCCGCCGATGCAGCGCGGTGCCTCCTTCAACATGGAGGCGGTGAAGGCGCAGATCGAGGCGGCGATCGAGCGGGCAAGGGGCGGCCACAACTAGCGTAGGTCTCGTTCGTACGTGGATTTTCCGGACGATCGGACACGCGGGTCCGGACCTGGGCTGGGGCGGTTCCACGCAAGTGGAATGCGCTCCAGCTTCGGCCAGCCTGTCATTGATTGAACTGGTGGACTCTCTCGCCGTGGAAGTGCCGAGGAGGGACTCCCTCTGGGGGCCTTACTTCAACACGCGTCTCAACCACTCCCCCGCCTCGGCGATGGCGCGGTCGGCCTGCTTCACATGCCCCATCGAGCGCAGGAACCCGTGCAGCACGCCGGGGAAGGTGGTCGCCTCGACCTCCACGCCCGCCTCGCGCAGCCGCTTCTCCATGGCGAAGTTCTCGCTCGCCAGCACGTCGAGTTCCGCGACATGCAGCAGGCAGGGCGGCAGGCCCGCGAGGTCCGCGCGCAGCGGCGCGGCCAGCGGATGCAGCCGGTCCGCATCCCGCAGCGCGTAGCAGCGCCAGTAGAAATCCATCTTCTCGCGCGTCAGCGTGTGGCCGGTGGCGAATTCCTCATAGGACGCGGTGTCGAGGCGTGAATCGAACACCCCGTAGTTCAGCAGCAGCCCGCGCAGCTTCAGGTCCGGATCGGTCTCCCGCAGCAGCAATGCCGTCGCGACGGCGAGGTTCCCGCCCGCCGAATCCCCGCCCACCACGATGCGCGTCGGGTCGAGCCCCCATTCCGCTCCATTCCTCGCCACCCAGCGCACCACCGCGGCACATTCCTCGAGTGCCTGGGGGAAGGGCGCCTCCGGGCTCAGCGCATAGTCCGGCCCCACCACGGCGCAGCCCGAGGCCGCCGCATAGCCGCGCATGATGTGGTCATGAGTGTCGATGCTGCCCCAGACCCAGCCGCCGCCATGGATGTAGACCATCACGGGCAGGGGCTTGCCGGTCGTTGGCCGGTTCACCCGGCAGGCCAGCCGCCGCCCGCGGACCGCCAGCCAACGGTCGCCGGTTTCCGCCATGCGCGGCCCACCCGCGGCCGCCAGTGCCAGGCCAGGCCCGTCATTCGACGCGCGCGCCGCATCCAGCGGCGGTTCCATGACGATCGGCGGGAAGGCGCGGCCGCGCTCCTCCATCATCGCCGTGAAGGCGCGCATCTCGGGGTCCCAGCGGTCCTGGCTCATGCTTGTCTCCTCTCCTGGCCGGACGCCAGTGGAGGGGCGGGCGCGCCCGCCGGCAAGGGGGTGGCGCTCCCGCCTCCGCGCTGCCACGGTTCCGCCGTTGCGGCGACAGGAGGCTGCGGGCATGCTGCACCGCACAATGCCTGACGTTTTCACCATGCCGTCCCGCTCGGGGGGCTTCCGCGAAAAGTCGCTGCTGCGCCCGCAGAACCTGGTCCTGCTGGCCGCCGAAGGCAGCGCCGAGGCGCCGATCCTCGCGCGCAACCTGGCGGCCGGCGGCTTTCACGGCCGGCTTTTCGCCATCGGCGCCGCCCCGGAAGGATTCGAGCCGGCCGCTTCGGTCGAAACGCTGCCCGTCTCGCCGGATCTTGCCGTGCTCTGCCTGCCGCCGGCCGAACTCGAAGGCGCCATGGCCGCGCTCGCCGCGCGCGGCTGCTTCGCCGCGGTGGTGCCGGGGCCGGCGCCAGACCTGGCGGAGGCCTCGGCCCGGACCGGAGTGAGGGCGCTCGGCCAGGGCTCCTTCGGCGTCGCGGTGCCCTCGATCGGGCTCAATGCGACGCTGAGCCACATCCCGCCGGCCAAGGGCCGGCTTGCGCTGGTCACGCAATCCTCGGCCATCGCCCGCGCCGTGCTGGACTGGGCCGCCGCGGAATCGGTCGGCTTCAGCCACGTCATCGGCATCGGCGGCAACCAGGAACTGGGCTTCGCGCGGGTGCTCGACTGGCTCGCGCGGGATTCGGGGACCGGCGCGATCCTGCTCGACCTGCGCCGGATCAAGAACCGGCGCATGTTCATCTCCGCGACGCGAGCCGCGGCGCGCACCCGCCCCGTGGTCGCGATCCGCGCCGGCGGCCGCCTCGCGGACGGCAGCGGCCTCGCCGACGAGGTGATGGAGGCGGCGCTGCGCCGCGCCGGCGTCCTGCGCGTCCGCGGGCTCGAGGACTTCCTCACCGCCGCCGAGACCCTGGCGCGCGTCCGTGTCTCCCCCCGTGCCACCGGGGCCGGCGACCGCATCGCCATCGTGACCAACGGCATCGGCCTCGGCGCCCTGGCGGCCGATGCGGTGCTCGCCGGCGGTGCCCGGCTCGCGGCACCGGAGGAGGCGGCCATGGCCGCGCTCGCCATCGGGCTGCCGGAGGGCTGGCGCGGGCCCAATCCGCTCGCCCTCGGCCCCGCGGCCGCCGGGCGACTGGGGGAGGCCGCGGCGATGCTCGCCGCCCTGCCCGAGGTGGATGCCGTGGTCGCCCTGCACGCTCCCGCGCCGGCGGAAGACGCGGCGGTGGTGCGGGAGACCCTCGCCGCCGCGGTGAAGGCCAATCGCGGCGCGCCGATCCTGGTCGGCTGGGTGGGCCAGGCGACGGCCGGCGCCCAGCGCGCCCTGCTGGCCGCCGCGGGCGTCGCCGTCTTCGCCTCGCCCGAGGGCGCGGTGCGTGGCGCCCTCCACCTGGCGCAGGACCGCCGCAACCGCGCCGCCGCCGCCGAACTTCCGGCCCGCGAGGTGCTGGACCTGGCGCCGGACCGTGCCCATGCGGCGCGCGTCTTCGCCCGTGTGCGCGCCGCCGGCCGGCTCGAACTGACGGAGGAGGAGGCGCTCTCGGTCCTCGCCGCCTACGGCCTGCCGACCGTGCCCGGCCGCGGTGTCGCGGGACCTGAGGAGGCGGCCGCTGCCGCCGCCATGCTCGGCTTCCCGGTGGTGCTGAAGATCCTGAGCCCCGACCTGCCGCGCAAGACGGAGGTCGGCGGCGTGGCGCTCGGCCTGATGTCGGCCGACGCGGTCCGCGAGGCGGCGACGCGGATGGCGGCGCACGTCGCCGCGGCGCGCCCCGAGGCGCGGCTGACCGGCTTCCTGGTGCAACGGCAGGCGGGCAAGGGGCAGGAACTGCGCCTGCGCCTCGGCGACGATGCCATGTTCGGCCCCTGGATCGGCTTCGGCCGCGGCGGCACCGCCGCCGACATCGACCCGGACGAGGGCTTCGACCTGCCGCCCTTGAATCTCGCGCTCGCCAGGGCGCTGATCGGGCGCACCCGCACCGCGCGGCTGCTCGATGGCTGGCGCGACCACGCGCCGGCAAATGTCCCGGCCATCGCCGATGCGCTGGTGCGCCTGTCGCAGGTGGCGGTGGACTTCCCCGAGATCGAATCCTGCGGGATCAACCCGCTGCTGGCCGACACCGAGGGCGTGCTGGCGCTCGACTCCTCGATCACGCTGCGCCCGGAGGGCGAGCGGGCGCTGCTCGCCATCCCGCCCTATCCGGCGGAACTGGCGCGGGTCTGGCGCGGGCATGGCGGGCGTGAGTTGACGGTCCGCCCCATCCGCCCCGAGGACGCCGCCGCCCATGCCGAGGCCTTCGCCCGCCTCTCGCGCGACGACATCCGCTACCGCTTCTTCTCCGCGCTCGGCGAACTCAGCGCGGCGCAGATCGCCCGCATGACGCAGATCGACTACGACCGCGAGATGGCCTTCGTCGCGGTGGAACGGTTGCCGGACGGGCCCGACCGCACCGTCGGCGTCTCCCGCCTGATCCGCGAGCCCGGCAGCACCGAGGCGGAATTCGCCATCATCGTCGACCCGACCTGGAAAGGGCAGGGCTTGGCGCGGCACCTGATGGAACGGCTCTTCGAATGGGGCCGGTCGGTCGGCGTGCGGGAGGTGGCCGGCCAGGTGCTGGCCGAGAACAGGCCGATGCTCGCCTTCGTTCGCGCCCTCGGCTTCCGCGTGCGCAACAACGCCGAGGATGCGGAGGTCATGGATGCGCGGCTGACGCTCGGGCCCGCGCCGCCCGGCTGATTGCCGTGCGCGCTGTCGATCGCACCGGCCTCCGCGCCGGCTCGCGGCAGCCGCCATGCGCTCCCGCCTTTGCCGGCATCCTCACCCGACCGGGCGACGCCACCCGGCCGGGATGCGCCCTGTCGTGCTGATCCCGAACGCCTGCGGAGGTCGTTCCCAGGGCTCTATTCGACGGCGCATTCCTGGACCAGCGCGCGCACGCGCCCCGCGGCCTCGGAACCCTTGAGCGCGTCCCGCCAGGCCGCTTCGGCCACGCGCTGGTGGGTGCCGATCGCCTCGTCCGCGGAGGTGATGAAGGCGACGCCCGTGGCCGAGGTCGGATAGGCATCGGGCGGGAATACGCTGCCGACGACATGGGCGCGTTCGCGCCCGCGCAGCACCATGAAGGCTCCGGCCGGCTCGGGGCCGGCGATCAGGCCGATCTGCAGGCCGATCGGCACGCTTTCCATCTGCTCGGCGATCGCTTCCGCCTCGGCGCGCGCGGCGAGGCGGCAGCGCGTGCGCGCGCGCTCCGAGAGGGCGAGGCCGGGGGCGGCGCCGTCGGTCAGCATGCGCCGTATCGAGCCTTCGCCCAGGATGGCGATGATGTTGGGCTTGCGCGCCTGGTGCAGCTTCTTGCGCGCCGTGAGCAGGCCCAGCATCTGCTCGACCTGGGTGCGCGCAATCAGCCGGTCGGAGGAGGCGTCGGCGGCTTCTGTCCAGGCTTCGGTCAGGGCGCCGTCGAAGGCGTCGGTCGAGACCGGGTAGCAGATCGCGCCACCCACCTGGAGCACCTGGTCGGATTGTTCCTCGACCTGGCGGAGGCGTTCCTGGAACGCGGCGGGTCGGCCGAAATACTCCACGCCGATGCCGAGCAGCGAAAGGGGCGAGATCTTCAGCAGTTCGGCGAGGCGGCGGATGGTGTCGAGCTTAATCACCTCCCCCTTCTCGTACCGGTAGAGGGCAGCGCGCGACACGCCGAGGCGCGCGGCAATCTCTTCCGCGCGCAGCCCGGATTCCAGCCGATAGGCCCTCAGCTGCTGACCAATTTCCGCGAAGCGCATGCGGCCCTCCCGACCGATGGGTCGGATCGGTATACGCGACGTTGCCCCGGATTTCGAGACACTTTCCCAGGAGCGTTGCGGCAGGCGCGTAATTCCGCACCTGTTTCATACGATGGCGCGGACGCCCCGGCGTGGGGCGCCCGCGCCGTCGTCACGCCTCCTCGGCCACCTTGTGCGCGGCGAGGGTCTCGAGCGCCTTCACCAGCCCGGAATGGTCGAGATCCGCCCCGCCCGCCGCTGCGACCGCTGCGAAGAGCTGCTGGGTGGAGGCGGTGTTGGGCAGCGCCACGCCGAGGTCCCGCCCCGCCTGCAGCGCCAGGTTCAGGTCCTTCTGGTGCAGGCGGATGCGGAAGCCCGGCGCGAAGGTGCGCTTGATCATCCGCTCCCCGTGCAGTTCGAGGATGCGGGAGGTGGCGAGCCCGCCCATCAGCGCCTGCCGCACCTTGGCCGGGTCCGCTCCGGCCTTGGAGGCGAAGGTCAGCGCCTCGGCCACCGCCTCGATGGTGAGCGCCACGATGATCTGGTTGGCGACCTTGCAGGTCTGCCCGGCGCCGACCGGGCCGACGAGGGTGATGTTCTTGCCCATCGTCTCGAACAGAGGCTTCGCGCGGGCGAAGGCGGCCTCGGTTCCGCCGACCATGATGGTCAGCGTCGCCTGCTTGGCGCCGACCTCGCCGCCGGATACCGGCGCGTCGAGGTAGTCGGCCCCCTTGGCCGCGATCTTCTCGGCGAAGGACTTGGTCGCGGTGGGGCTGATCGAGGACATGTCGATCACGAGGCTGCCCGGCTTCACGCCTTCGGCCACGCCGCCGGCGCCGAACAGCACCGCTTCCACGTCCGGGGTGTCGGGGACCATCAGGATCACCGCCTCGGCACCGGCGGCCGCGGTCTTCGCATCGGGCGCGACGGCGAAGGCCGCGCGGTCCTCGGCCGTCAGGCTCCTGCGCTCGACGACGGTGATCTCGTGGCCGGCGGCCTTGAGGTGGCCGGCCATGGGGCGACCCATGATCCCGAGGCCGATGAAGGCGATCTTCATGCGTTTCTCTCCGAAGCGGCGGAAGGATGGCCGGGCCGGGGGAGCAGTTCCCGGCTCCGTCGAACCCGAGACATAGCCGAGCAGCGGCGGCCCGAACATGCCGCGCGCGGACCGTGAGGCGACAGTGGCCGGACCGGGCGTCCGGTGCCGTCCCGGCATCGACGCTATGCAGGCATCGGCATGTTTTTTCCTGCTGCGGCGGATCACGCGCGAAAGTAGATTTTCACGGCAAGGTGATCCAAAAAATGCGCCGATCCGCGAATCTTGGTATGCTCGCCCGCCTGCTGCCGGCCCTGGCGCTTGCCGCTCCGGCGCTGCCCTTCGCCGCCGTTGCGCAGGACAGTTTCGTCCGGGTGGCGGACCAGGCGACGGGGCGGCCTCTGCTCTCCGTGCTCGGTACCGGCCTTGGCCGACCCTTCACCAGCCTGACGCTGGATCTCGCCTGCCCGACGCCGGTGGCCTGGACGATCGAGGTCTCGGGCGATCGCTTCCCGTCCGGCCTGCCGGTGGGCTTCGTGTTCGGTGGCCCGCGCGGCGGCTGGGTCGAGGTGCAGGTCGTCGCCGTGGAGCAGGGATCGGCTGGCCGGTTGCGGGTCGGGCTCGACCGCGGCTCCTTCCGCGCGGCCTTGGCCCAGGTGCGCGGCGAGATGCCGAACGCGCCGGGGGCCGACGCGATGCTGCTGGTGGGGCAGGAATTCGGCCTCTCGGTCGGCCTCGATGCCCTGGTGCGGGAGATGACCGCCTTCGCCCAGGCCTGCGAGCCAACGCCCCCGCGCCGCCCGACGGCGCGGCCCGTCGTCGTGCAGGGGCAGTAGGAGACCGCTTGCGAATGCCGGCGCTGGCCCACGCCCCTACCCGGCCACCCCACCGACAATATCCTGGATGGCTGGCCAGGCGGGGGTGCGGGCCGGGACCGGGCTTGAGAATGTGCCATCCGGCGCATTCCCGAACGGTCTCTTGAGCGGTCTCCGTTCGCCTCGGCTCACGGACACCGCTCCAGGCCTTTGTTTCTGCGAGCATCTTCACCCGATCAGGCGATTCCACCTGATCGGGATCTGCTCTCAGGCCTCGCGTCAGCGGTAGGGCTGGAACCAGCCGAGCCCGGCCACCGTCTCGCCCGCCGGCCGGTATTCGCAGCCGATCCAGCCGCGGAAGCCGAGTTCGTCGATCCTGCGGAACACGAAGGGCCAATTGACCTCCCCCGTGCCGGGCTCGTTGCGGCCGGGATTGTCGGCCACCTGCATGTGGGCGATCAGCGGGAGGTGCTTCTCCACGCGCTTCACGATGTCGCCCTCGGTGATCTGGCAGTGATAGAGGTCGAACTGCATCCCGACCTTCTCCGGCCCCACCGCGTCGATGATCGCCGCCGCCTGGTCGGTGGTGTTGAGGAAAAAGCCCGGGATGTCGCGATGGTTGATCGGCTCGATCACCGGCTTCACGCCCGCCTTCCCGCATTCCTCCGCCGCCCAGGCGAGGTTCGCCCCATAGACCGCGGTCAGCGTGTCGTGCGGCACGCCCTGCGGCATCAGCCCTGCCATGACGTGCAGCCGCGGGCAGGCGAGCGCCGCGCAATAGTCCAGCGCCCTGAGGATCGCGTCGCGGAATTCCTCCTGCCGGCCGGGCAGGGCGGCCATGCCGCGCTCGCCCTTCGACCAGTCGCCGGGGGGCGCGTTGAACAGCACCTGCTGGAGCCCGTTGTCCTTCAGCCGTGCCGCGATCCCGGCCGCCGGGAACTCGTAGGGGAAGAGGAACTCCACCGCCCGGAACCCCGCCTTCGCGGCCAGCGCGAAGCGGTCGAGGAACGGGGCCTCGTTGAACATCATGGAGAGGTTCGCGGCGAAGCGCGGCATGGCTGTTCCCCCAGGGTCGGACGGACGCGGAGGCTAGCGGCCGCGGCACCGGGCGGCCAGTCCCCGCCTCGCGCCCCGCCGCCGCTTCGGGCAGGATGGCGCCATGGCGATCAATACCCCGCGCGCGACGCGCCTGATCGGGATGGCGGTGCTGGCGGGGCTGGCGGTCGCCTGCCTCCTGGTATTGCGCCCCTTCATCTCGGCGCTGCTCTGGGCGGTGATCCTGGCCTTCTCGACCTGGCCGGTCTTCGCCTTCCTGCGCGAGAGGGCGCGGCTTTCGCCGAGCCTCGCCGCGGGGGTGATGGTGGCGGCGATGTTCCTCCTGGTCGGCCTGCCCATCGTGCTCGCCGCGCCGACGCGGCGGGGGGAGATCGAGGCACTGAGCACCTCCATCGAGGGCCTGCTGACCGACGGCCTGCCCGGCCTCGGCGTCTGGCTCGAGGCGTTGCCGGTGGTGGGCGGCTGGATCCGCGGCTGGATCGGGGAGATGGAGTTCGACCTGCTCGGCCTCGCGGGGCTTCTGCGGCCCTATGCCGGGACCATCACGCAGCAGGTGGTGGCGGTGCTCCTCGCGGTGCTCTCGGGCCTGGCGGAACTGCTGCTCGCGATCTTCCTCGCCTTCTTCTTCTATCGCGACGGGCCGGCCATGGCCGTGCGGCTCAAGGCGGTGATGGGGCGGCTCGGCGGGGAGACCGGCATCCGCATGATGCACCTTGCCGCCGACGTCACGCGGGGCGTGGTCTGGGGGCTGGTGGGCACGGCGGTGGCGCAGGGGCTGCTCTCGGCCTTCGGCTTCTGGATGGCGGGCGTGCCCCAGCCGCTGCTGCTGGCGGTGGTGACCGGCGTCATCTCGATCTTCCCGGTCGGCGCGCCCCTCATCTGGATCCCGGCGAGCCTCTGGCTGCTGACCCAGGGGCAGACGGGCTGGGGGATCTTCATGGGCCTCTACGGGGTGCTCGTGATCTCCTCGGTCGACAATGTCATACGGCCCTGGGCGATCGCCCGCGGGGCGGACCTGCCGCTGCTGCTGACGCTGCTCGGCGCGTTGGGCGGCGTGCTGGCTTTCGGCTTCCTCGGGCTGTTCCTCGGCCCCGTGGTGCTGGCGGTCGGGTTCACCCTCATGCTGGAATTCGCCGGCGGGGCGCGGGAGGATGCGCAAGAGCCTTCCACACCACCGCCGCCGGCCCTATAGCCGCGCGCCTTGGGGGAGAAGCGCCGGGAAGCGGCGGATGGAGAGAACAGGAATGCGTAAGCTGCTGATGGCGGCGGCGCTGGCCGCGGGGCTCGGCGCCGGCTGGGTGGGGGCGGAGGCGCGCACGGTGCGCTGGGCCGCCTCGGGCGATCCCAACACCATGGATCCGCACAGCCAGAATGTCGGCACCGTGACCATGGTGCTGCAACAGATCTACGACCCGCTGATCTCGCGCGACCAGAACCTCGGCCTCGCGCCCGGCCTCGCGACGCGCTGGGAGCAGGTGGAGCCGAACCGCTGGCGCTTCTGGCTGCGCGACGGCGTGAAGTTCCATGAGGGCCAGGCCTTCACCGCGGATGACGTGGTCTTCACCGTCGTCCGCGCGCAGCAGCAGACTTCCAACTACGCGATCTACGTCGACACCATCGACCGCGCCGTGCAGGTCGAACCGCTGGTGGTGGACATCATCACCCGCGTGCCGGACCCGATCCTGCCGAACAAGATCGCCTCGATCCTGATCATGTCCCGCGCCTGGGCGGAGCAGCACAACGCCACGCGGCCGCAGAACACCCGCGCGCGGGAGGAGATGTTCACCACCCGCAACACCAACGGCACCGGCGCCTTCCGCCTGCAATCGCGCGAGCCCGACGTGCGCACCGTGATGGCGCGCAACAACGACTGGTGGGGCTGGAGCCAGCCGGCGAGCCGCGAGGCCAACGTCACCGAGATCGTCTATCGACCGATCTCCTCCGACGCCACGCGCATCGCCGCACTGCTCTCGGGCGAGGTGGACTTCGTCCTCGACCCGCCGCTGCAGGACCTCAACCGGCTGCGCCAGGCGCAGGGCATCCGCGTGGTCGAGGGGCCGGAGGTGCGCACCATCTTCATCGCGATGGACGTGTTCCGCGATGAACTGCTGTATTCCGACGTGCGCGGCCGCAACCCGCTGAAGGACCTGCGCGTGCGGCAGGCGCTCTACCATGCGATCGACATCAACGCGATCCACCGCACCACGATGCGCGGCCAGTCGGTCGTGACCGGCACCTTCTTCCCACCGCAGGTCAACGGCTACACGCAGTCCGAGGATGTCCGCCTGCCCTACGACCAGGCCCGCGCCCGCGCCCTGCTGGCCGAGGCCGGTTACCCCAACGGCTTCGAGATCACCCTCGACTGCCCGAACAACCGCTACATCAACGACGAGCAGATCTGCCAGGCGATCGTCGCGATGTGGGCGCGCGTCGGCGTGCGGGCGCGGTTGAACTCGATGCCGCTCGCGCCCTTCTTCGCCAAGATCCAGCGCGACGACACCTCGATCTACCTGCTCGGCTGGGGCGTGCCGACGCTCGATGCGCTCTATTCCTTCCAGTCGCTGCTGCGCTCCCGCGACGGCGGGCAGGGCAACGGCATCTGGAACTACGGGCGCTATTCCAACCCGCGCATGGATGCGCTCATCGACATCATGGTGAACCAGTCCGGCGAGGCGCGGAACGCCGCGATCCGGGAGGCGCTGCGCATCTACCGGGAAGACGTGCCGCACATCCCGCTGCACCACCAGATGATCCCCTGGGCCATGCGCGCGAACCTGCAGATCCCGCACATGGCCAACAACCAGCCCTACTTCCGCTGGGCGCGCGTGAACTGACCTGACCGCGGGCGCGGTCCTTCCGGCCGCGCCCGCCCCGGAGTGCCACCGATGTTCGCCTTCATCATCAACCGCATACTTCAGGCGCTGCCGGTCATGCTGGCCGTGGCGCTGATCTCCTTCGCGATGTTCGCCTATGTCGGCGATCCGGTGGCGATCATGCTGGGGCAGGACTTCACCGAGGCGCAGCGCGAGGCGCTGGTGCGCGACCTCGGCCTGGACCAGCCCTTCTGGGTGCAGTTCGCGACCTTCGTCGGCAATGCCGCGCAGGGCGAATTCGGCCTGTCCTACCGCCTGTCGCGCCCGGTCGCGGAACTGATCGCGGAACGCGCGCCGGCGACGCTGGAACTGGCCTTCTGTGCAGCCGGCCTCGCGCTGCTGATCGGCGTGCCGATGGGGGTCTATACGGGCCTGTATCGCCATTCCTGGCTGTCGCGCTTCTTCCTCACCTTCAGCCTGATCGGCGTCTCGCTGCCGACCTTCCTGATCGGCATCCTGCTGATCCTGGTCTTCGCCGTCTGGCTCGGCTGGCTGCCGTCCTTCGGGCGGGGGGACACGGTACAGCTCGGCTGGTGGAGCACGGGATTCCTGACCTGGTCGGGCCTCAAGGCGCTGATCCTGCCGGCCATCACGCTCGGCCTGTTCCAGCTCACGCTGATCATGCGGCTGGTGCGCTCGGAGATGATGGAGGTGCTGCGCACCGATTACATCAAGTTCGCCCGTGCCCGGGGCCTGCCGAACCGGGCGGTGCATTTCGGCCATGCGCTGAAGAACACGCTAGTGCCGGTCATCACCATCGTCGGCCTGCAACTCGGCGCCATCATCGCCTTCGCCATCGTCACCGAGACGGTGTTCCAGTGGCCGGGCATGGGGCTGCTGTTCATCCAGTCCGTGGGGGCGGCCGACATCCCGGTGATGAGCGCCTACCTGCTGCTGATCGCCCTGGTGTTCGTCACCATCAACCTGATCGTCGATCTTCTCTACTACGCCGTGGATCCCCGCCTGCGGATCGGTCGCGGCAAGGGAGGCCACTGAGCCATGGCCGCGGCCGTGAAGCGTTTCTTCGATTCCGACCTCTGGTGGTCCTTCACCCGTTCGCCGGTGACGGTGCTTTCCGCCATCGTCGCGCTGGTCTGCATCCTCGGTGCGCTCTTCGCGCCCTGGATCGCGCCGCACAATCCCTTCGACCTCGCCTCCCTGAACCTGATCGACGCCTTCAAGCCGCCGGCCTGGGAAGAGGAAGGCGTGGCCGAATACGTCCTCGGCACGGACGACCAGGGGCGCGACGTGCTCTCGGCCATCATGTACGGGGCGCGGGTGTCGCTGATCGTGGGCATATCTGCCACGCTCTTCGCGACCTTCGTCGGCGTCTCGCTGGGGCTGCTCGCGGGCTATGCCGGCGGGCATGTGGATAGCGTGCTCATGCGGATATGCGACGTCCAGCTGACCTTTCCCTCGATCCTGGTGGCCCTGCTGGTGGACGGCATCACCCGCGCCGCATTGCCGCGGGAGGTGCATGACCAGATCGCGCTGTTCGTCGTGATCTTCGCCATCGGCATCAGCGAATGGCCGAAATTCGCACGCACGGTGCGCGGGTCGACGCTGGTCGAGCGCAACAAGGAATACGTCCAGGCCGCGCGCGTCATCGGCGTGCCCTCCGCGCGCATCATGGTCAGCCATGTCCTGCCCAACGTGGTCGGGCCTGTGCTGGTGGTGGCGACGCTGAACCTCGGCCTCGCGATCCTGTCGGAGGCCACGCTCTCCTTCCTCGGCGTCGGCGTGCCGCCGACGCAACCTTCGCTCGGCACGCTCATCAGGATCGGCAACGACTTCCTGTTCAGCGGCGAGTGGTGGATCACGATCTTCCCGGGCATCGCGCTCATCGCGATGGTGCTCTCGGTCAACCTCCTGGGCGACTGGCTGCGTGACGCCCTCAACCCGAAGCTGCGCTGATGTCGAACCTTGCTCCACTCCTGCGGGTGAAGAACCTGCGCGTCGAGTTCCCGACCAGGCGCGGCACGCTGGTGGCGCTCGACGACGTGTCCTTCGACATCGCGCCGGGCGAGGTGCTCGGTGTCGTCGGTGAATCCGGCGCCGGCAAGTCGATGACGGGTGCCGCGATCATCGGCCTGCTGGAACCGCCCGGCCGCATCGCCAGGGGCGAGATCCTGCTCGACGGCAAGCGCATCGACAACCTGCGCTACGAGCAGATGCGCCGCATCCGCGGCAAGGAGATCGGCGCGATCTTCCAGGACCCGCTGACCACGCTGAACCCGCTCTACACGGTCGGCCGGCAGTTGGTGGAGACGATGACCACCCACCTGCCGGTCGGCCCCGGCGAAGCGCGCAGGCGCGCCATCGAATGGCTGGAGCTGGTGGGCATCCCCGCCGCGGCGCAGCGCATCGACAGCTACCCGCACGAATTCTCGGGCGGCATGCGCCAGCGCGTGGTGATCGCGCTCGCGCTGTGTGCGGAGCCTCGCCTGATCGTGGCCGACGAGCCGACGACGGCGCTCGATGTCTCGATCCAGGCGCAGGTCATCGCCCTGCTGAAGCGCCTCGCGCGGGAGAAGGGCACGGCGATGATGCTGGTGACGCACGACATGGGCGTCATCGCCGAGACCGCCGACCGCGTCGCCGTCATGTATGCCGGCCGCATCGCCGAGATCGGCCCCGTCCGCGAAGTGGTGAAGCACGCCAACCACCCCTATTCGGCAGGGCTGATGGCCTCCATCCCGCCGCTCGACCGGCGCGTGGAACGCCTCGCGCAGATCGATGGCGCCATGCCGCGGCTTTCGGCCATTCCGAAGGGCTGCGCCTACAACCCGCGTTGCCCGCAGGTCTTCGGCAAATGCCGCGAACTGCGCCCGGACCTGATCAACGCCGGCACGACGCAGGCCGCCTGCTGGCTCTACGACACGGAGGCCACCCGTGGCTGAGGCGCCCCCGATGTTCGAGGCGCGCGACCTGGCGCGCCATTTCGACGTTTCCCGCCCCTTCCTCCAGCGCATGCTCGCGCGCGAGGCGAAGCGCACGCTGCGCGCGGTGGACGGCATCTCCTTCTCGATCCCGAAGGGCACGACGCTGTCGCTGGTGGGTGAATCCGGCTGCGGCAAATCGACCGTCGCGCGCCTTTCGGTGGGTCTCTACGGCCCGACCGCGGGCTCGGTGCATTTCGACGGGCGGGACCTCGCGGAAGCGCGCGCCCTGGCGGACCAGCGCCGGCGCATGCAGATGATCTTCCAGGATCCCTATGCCTCGCTGAACCCGCGCTGGCGCGTGGCCGACATCATCGCCGAGCCGATCCGCGCCTTCAGCCTGGTGAGGACGCGCGGCGAGCAGGAGAACCGCGTCGCGGAACTGCTGACGCAGGTGGGGCTCTCGCCGCTCGACGGGCAGAAGTTCCCGCACGAGTTCTCGGGTGGTCAGCGGCAGCGCATATCGATCGCGCGCGCGCTGTCGTCGAACCCGGAATTCCTGGTCTGCGACGAGCCGACCTCGGCACTCGACGTCTCGGTGCAGGCGCAGATCCTGAACCTGATGAAGGAACTCCAGCAGCGGCTGGGGCTGACCTACCTTTTCATCAGCCACAACCTCGCCGTGGTGCGCCAGGTCAGCGACCGCATCGGGGTGATGTACCTGGGGCGGCTGGCGGAACTCTCGCCGGCGGAAAGTCTCTTCAGGCGACCGCGTCATCCCTACACGCGCGCGCTGATGGAAGCGATCCCGGACCTCGACATGACGGGTCGCGAACGCATCCCTGTCGGCGGCGAGGTGCCGTCGCCCATCTCGCCGCCTTCCGGCTGCGCCTTCCATCCGCGCTGCCCGCTGGCGAATGAGCGCTGCAAGCGGGAACGGCCGGAACTCATGCCAGCAGGGGACGCCATGGTGGCTTGCCACGCGGTCGAGGAAGGCCGCGACGATGCCATGCCGATGCCGGCGATTGCGCGCGACGCGGCTTGAGGTGCGTTCCCGGAGAGGGGTGCTCCCCCTCTCCGGACTTCACCCAGCCGGGTTCCGATCGCCGATGAACGCCCTTGGGGCCGCGAGGTCTCTGGACACCAGGCCCGACCGGGATTGCGTGCGACCGAAGCAACGCTATCCCGTTTCGTGAATTGTCCGGTTCCCAAATGCCCTTGGCGAGTGAGGTCCGGGGGAGGGCAAAGCCTTTCCCCGGCGCGCCCTACTCCCCAACCGCCACACCCTCGCGCCTTGGATCCGCGCCGCCCACCAGCCCGTCCGGCGTCACGCGGATGATCTGCAGCCCGGAGTTCATCTCGCTAACCTGCACCTGATGCCCCCGCCCGCGCAGCGCCGGCTCCAGCGCCGCCGCGGGCGTTCCGGCCTCCAGCTCGACCGCGCCGCCCACCGTCCCGACATGCGGCAGCGAAGCGGCTTCCTGCGGCGTCATGCCCCAATCCAGCAGCGCCACCAGCGACTGCGCCACGTACCCGATGATGCGCGCCCCGCCAGGCGACCCCGTGACGGCATAGAGTTTCCCCTCGCCATCCAGCACCATGGTCGGCGCCATCGAGGACCGCGGCCGCTTGCCGCCCTCCACCCGGTTCGCGATGGGCCTCCCGTTCCGCTCCGGCGCGAAGGAGAAATCCGTCAGCTCGTTGTTCAGCATGAAGCCGCGAACCATGATGCGCGCGCCGAACAGTGCCTCGATGGTGGTGGTCATCGCGACGGCATTGCTCTCGGCATCGACGATCGAGACATGGCTCGTGCCGGCCTCGAATTCCTGCATCTGTGGCGCGTGTCGCGTCTCCCGCCAGGGCGGATTGCCCGCGCGCGGGGAGGCCACCGCGCGGTCGCGGTCCATCAATTGCGCGCGCGCCGTCAGGTAGCCCGCGTCCACCAGCCCGCGCACCGGCACGGAGACGAAGTCGGGATCAGCCAGATAGGCCGCGCGATCGGCGAAGGCGAGCCGCCCCGCATCCGCGATCAGATGCGCCGCATCGACACCGAGCGGTTCCATCCGCGGCAGGTCGAAATGCGCCAGCAGCCCGAGGATCTGCGCCACCGCGACGCCGCCCGAGGACACCGGCGGGAAGCCGCACACCCGGAAGCGCCGATATCCCGTGCATACCGCCTCCCGCCGCCGCGGCGCATAGGTGGACAGGTCGGTGGCCGCCATCACGCCGGGATTGGTCGCGTGCCCGGTCACGGCGCCGACGATGTCCTCCGCGATCGGGCCGCGCGCCATGGCCTGCGCGCCCTGCGCGGCGATGGCGCGCAACGTTTCCGCCAGCGCCGGGTTGCGCAGCCTGTGCCCCGCGGGCAGCGGCAGCCCCCGCGCGTCGAAGTAATACGCCGCCGCAGCCGGATCGCGCCGCAGCAACGCCATGTCGGAGGCAATGTCCTGTGCCAGCCGCTCGCTGATCGGGAAGCCGTCCTCCGCGAGACGGATGCCTGGCTCGATCAGCCGGGCCCAGGGCAGGCGCCCGTGCTCGCGATGCGCGGCCTCCAGCATCGCGACCGTTCCCGGCACGCCGACCGAGCGGCCCCCCACCACCGCCTGCATATGCGGCATCGGCCGCCCGTCGCGCAGGAACAGGTCCGGCCCCGCCGCGGCGGGCGCCGTCTCCCGCCCGTCCCAGGCTGCCAGGCGCCCGCTGCCGCCGGCGAAGTGCAGCAGGAAGGCGCCGCCGCCAATGCCGGAGGATTGCGGCTCCACCAGCGTCAGCACCATCTGCACGGCGACCGCCGCATCCACGGCATTGCCGCCGTCCCGCAGCACGGCGAGCCCGGCCTCCGCCGCCAGCGGATGCGCCGCCGCGACCATGTGGCGGCGCGCCGGCTGTGCCTCCGCGATGCCGGTGAGGAGAAGCAGGACCAGGATGGCGCGGCGCAGGATCATCGCCGCAGGATAGCGCATGTTCGATTCCTATGACCGCACCCATCGCCTGCTGCGCGGCCGCCGCGCCGAGGCCTCAGGCCGCGACGCCGAGGCCATCGCCGCCGCCGCGCTGGCGCGCGGCGGTTGGTCCGTCCTCGCCCGCCGCGCCCGCACGCCCGCCGGCGAGATCGACCTGGTCGCCGAACGCGACGGGTTGCTTGCCTTCATCGAGGTGAAGGCGCGCCCCTCGCTGTCCGAGGCGGCCCACGCCCTCGGCCCGCGCCAGCGCGCACGGCTGGTCGCGGCGGCGGAATGTTGGCTCGCCGCCAATCCGGGTCACGGCGAAGCCGGCATGCGCTTCGACGTGGTGATCGTGGCGGCGGACGGCACCGCGCGCCGCATCGCCGACGCCTTCCGCCTGGGCGATTGACGCCGCTTCCGTGCGGCGCCGCGCCGCCAAACGACGACCGGGCGCACAAGGGTCCGGCCCTCATGCGCCCGGTGCGAAGGGGAGGGGGGCTCGCGCCCCCTGTCCTTACGGCTGTTCCAGCCGTTCCGTCACCCGCGGCGGCGACATCGGCAGCGCGGAGAAGCGCTTGCCGAGCGCGTCGTAGACGGCGTTGGCGATCGCCGCGAGCGGCGGCACGATCGGCGCCTCGCCCACGCCGCGCACGCCCTGCGGGTGCTTGGGGTTTGGGATCTCGAGCATCACGGCATCGATCATCGGCACGTCGGAGCAGACCGGCATGCGGTAGTCGAGGAAGGTCGCGTTATCGACCTTCCCGTTCTTGTCGTAGAGGTATTCCTCCGACAGCGCCCAGCCGATGCCCTGCACCACGCCGCCCTGGATCTGGCCCTCGACATAGCCCGGGTGCAGCGCGCGGCCGACATCCTGCGCCGCCGTGTAGCGCAGCACGCGGATGATGCCGAGATCGACGTCCACCTCGACATCCACGACATGCGTGGCGAAGCCGGGGTCGGCGCCGGTGGTGTTGAGCTGCACCTGGGTGCCGATCGGCCCGCCCATCTCGTTCGCCTTGGCGGCGAGCTCCTTGAGCGAGAGCGGGGGGAACTTGCCGGCATTGTCGCCGGCCGGGAGGGCCATCCCGTCCTCCCACTTCACCGCCTCGGCGTCGATGTTCCAGATCTTCGCCGCGCGTTCCTTCAACTGCCCGATCACCTTCTCGGTGGACGCGGTCGCGACCATCGCCGAGGCGAAGGTCACGCGGCTGCCGCCGGTGAGGTTCGAGAAGCCGATCGTCATCGTGTCGCCGATGATGACGTTGACGCGGGAATGCTCGACGCCCAGCAGTTCCGCCACCACGTTGGAGATCGAGGCGCGGCTGCCGCCGATGTCCGGGTGGCCGGTCGTCACCACGACGTTGCCGTCCTCGGTGATGTTGACCTGGACCGAGGATTCGCCGCCGGCGTTGTACCAGAAGCCGGAGGCGACGCCGCGGCCGCGCTTCACGCCCGGTCGCGGGTTCCTGTCGAGCGGCGCCTTGTAGTGCGGGTGGGCCTTGATCGCCTCGATCGTCTCCTTGAAGGTCACCTGGCCGAAGGTCGGGCCATAGAGGGCCTTGTCGCCCGGCTTGGCGCTGTTCCTGATCCGCAGGTCCAGCGGATCAAGGCCGAGCTTCTCCGCGATCTCGTCCAGCACGCTCTCGGCCGCGAAGGCGCCATGCGGCCCGCCCGGCGCGCGATAGGCCGCGACCTTGGAGCGGTTCGACACCACCTCGTAGCCGACCGACAGCACGTTCGGGATGGCATAGGCGGAAAGGGAGCAGCCCACCGGCCCGCGCAGCGGCGCACCGGGAAGCCCGCCCGCCTGCACGTAGAAGGTCGCCTGCGCGGCGACGATGGTGCCGTCCTTCTTCGCGCCGATCTTCACGGTGGACATGGAGCCCGGCGCCGGGCCGGTCGCGCGCTGCACCTCGTCGCGCGTCATCACCATCTTCACCGGGCGGCCGGACTTCTTCGACAGCATCACCGCGACGGGTTCGAGGTAGATGATCGTCTTGCCGCCGAAGCCGCCGCCGATCTCGGCCGGGATGGCGCGGATGTTGCTCTGCGGGATGCCCGTGAGCAGCGAGGTCATCGCCCGGACCATGAACTGGCCTTGCGACGACGACCAGATCGTGACCCGCCCGTCCGCGGCGTAGGACACGGTGCAGGAATGCGGCTCGATGTAGCCCTGGTGGACCGGGCGGGTGGTGAAGCTGCGCTCGACGATGACGTCGGCGTCCTTGAAGCCCGCCTCCACGTCACCGGTCTTGAGCACCATGGTGCCGGTGATGTTGGAGGACTTGCCCTCGTGCTTGTTCCATTCATGCAGGATCGGGGCGTCGGGCTTGATCGCGTCCTCGATCTCGATGACGTGGGGCAGGACCTCGTAGTCCACCTCGATCAGCGCGCAGGCGGCCGCGGCAACTTCCTCGCTGATCGCGGCGACGGCGGCGACCGGATGGCCGTGGAACAGCGCCTTTTCCCGCGCCATCACGTTGCGGCACATCCAGCGCATGTCCTGGATGCCGAGCATCACGGACTTGTCGACCGGGAACTCGACGATGTCCTTCGCCGTGACGATGGCCTTCACGCCCGGCAGCGCCTCGGCCTTCGAGGTGTCGATGCCGCGGATGCGGGCGTGCGCGTGAGGGCTGCGCAGCACCTTGCCCCACATCATGCCGGGCATGTTGACGTCGGCGCTGTACTGCGCCCGGCCGGTGACCTTGTCGGCGCCGTCGGGGCGGATCGTGCGCTGGCCGATCCACTTGTTGGTCATGTCGTTCATCGCGCGGCCTCCCTCATCTCAGCGGCCGTTTCCAGCACGGCGCGCACGATCTTGTCGTAGCCCGTGCAGCGGCAGAGGTTGCCGGCCAGGCCGAAACGCACCTCCTCCTCCGTCGGGTCGGGGTTCTTCTCGAGCAGCGAGCGCGCCGAGATCAGCACGCCGGGCGTGCAGATGCCGCACTGCAGCGCGGCCATCTCCAGGAACTTCTGCTGCAGCGGGTGCAGCTTGTCGCCCTGGGCCATGCCCTCGATGGTGGCGATCTCGTGGCCCTCGGCCTCGACCGCCAGCATCAGGCAGGAACACATCAGCCGCCCATCGACGGTGATCGAGCAGGCGCCGCAGTCGCCGGTGCCGCAGCCTTCCTTCGTGCCGGTCAGGCCGAGCGGCCCGCGCAGCGCATCAAGCATCGAGGAGGAGGCGTCGCAGAGGAACTCGACCGGTTCCCCGTTGACCGTGGTGGAGACGTGAATCTTGGCCATGGTGTCAGTTCCCCCCGGCGCGGCGCGCCGCGATCGCGGCGGTGCGCTTGAGCAGCACGCCAGCCACCTTGATGCGGTAGGCGATGGTGCCGCGCTTGTCGTTGATCGGCTTGCAGGCGGCGCGGCAGGCGGCGGCGGCGGCTTCCAGCGCGGCGTCATCGAGCCGCGAGCCGATCAGCGCGCGCGCCGCGTCCTCGACGAGCAGCACGGTCGGCGCGACGGCGCCGAGTCCGACGCGCGCGGCCTTCACCACGCCGCCTTCCAGCACCAGGTTCACGCCCATGCCGACCACCGCGATGTCCATCTCCGTGCGCGGGATCATGCGGAGGTAGGCATCGCCGGACCCCTTCGGCCGCGCCGGCAGGGTGAAGGAGACGACGATCTCGCCCGGCGTCAGGTTCGTGCGGCCCGGCCCGGCCGGCACCTTCTCGACCGGCAGTTCCCGCCGCCCGTTCGGCCCCTGGATGGTCACGACCGCGCCGGCCGCAACCATGGCCGGCACGCTGTCCCCGGCCGGCGAGGCATTGCACAGGTTGCCGCCCGGCGAGGCGCGCCCCTGCACCTGCTTCGACCCGATCAGGTTGACCGCTTCCAGCACCCCCGGCCACGCCTTGCGGAACCCCGCATGTTCGGCCAGCACGGCGCCGGAGACCGCGGCGCCGATGCGGAAGGCCCCGCCGCCGAGGTCCTCGATCGCCGTCATCTCCGGGATCTTCTTGATGTCGATGATGGTGCCGGGCTTCGCGACGCCAGCACGCATCTGCACCAGCAGGTCGGTGCCGCCGGCCAGGATCCGCGCGCCGCCCGCGGCGGCGGCGAAGGCGCCCACCGCTTCATCGAGCGTTCGCGGCGCCAGGTATCGGATATCTGTCATGCTCGCTTTCCATCCCTTGGCACCCCGTCGGCACGGGGCGCCGCCCAGAATCAGGTTCGTTGCATCGGGTGCCCGAGGCTAAGCCGGTCCAGGCGCGGCCGAAAGCCCCCCCTCCGACCGGCGCCTCCGTCCGTTCAGCCGGCGGGCATCAGCTTCGCCGGGTCGGCGCCAACCCGCCCGCCGCCGTCGCTGGCCTCGCGGGAGAGCGTGAAGTCGTAGCGGATGCCGGGCATCCCCGGCACCGGCGCGTCCGGCTGCCCGGTCGCCGCCGTCACCACCAGGGATTTCGAGACGCCGAACACCGTGTCGCTGTCCACATGTTCGTCCTCGGCGAGGTAGAGCGCCGTCACCAGTTCCCGGTAGCCGGGCGCGGAGATCAGGAAATGGATATGCGCCGGGCGGAAGCCGTGGCGCGCCTGCCGCCGCACGAACTCGCCCACCGGCCCTTCCATCGGGATGGAGTAGCCGCGCGGCTTCAGCGTGCGGACGCGGTAGTTGCCCTGGCCGTCGCAGCGCACCCGGCCGCGCATGTCCATCACGGAAGGATCATGCGCCTGCAGGTCATAGAGCCCGTCCGCATCGGCCTGCCACAGATCGACCCAGGCCCCCGCCACGCCCTTGCCCTCGGCGTCCAGCACCCGGCCGTAGAGCATGATCTCCGGCCCCTTGGAGACCCGGGCGATGCTCTCCCCGAGGGCGACCTCGGGCGCCTGCTCGCGGAAGAAGGGGCCGAGCAGGCTGGTCTCGGTCCCCGCCGCCTCACGCCCCTCGGCATCGTGCATCACGTTCACCACGCGCGAGAGGCCGAGCACGTCCGACAGCAGGATGAATTCCTGCCGGACCGGGGAGCAGGCCTGCCCCACCGCGGTCAGGAAGGCGATGCCCTTCAGCCATTCATCGGGCGTCAGCCGCACCTCCCGCGCGAAGGCGTGCAGGTGGCGCACCGCGGCCTCCATGATCTCGCGCATCCGTGGATCGGGGGTGCCGGCCATCTGGGCGATGACGGCATCGGTGACCTGGTCGGCGTCGAGGTCCTGCATGGTTTCCTCCTGGCGGCGCACCCGGCGCCACCCCGCTTCGGCGGTCAGCCTGCGCGGTGGTGGCCTGGCCGGTCAATGGACGACCGGGGGGCGGTCACGACCCCCGTTGCAGCAGGGCCACCACCGCCCGCTGCCAGGCCTCCCAAGCCTGGTCGGCGGCGGCGCCGGCCTGGTCGGCCTCGCGGCTCGCGGCATTGAGGCGACGACGGGCTTCCTGCTGTTCAGGGCCGGTGCGGTCCTCCGCCGCCTGGCGGGCGCGGGCCAGCGCCTGGTCCGCGCTGCGATAGGCACGCGCCTTGATCCGCGCATCGTCGAGCAGGCGGCGCAGGTCCTGCATCGCCTCGACCACCGCGGCGAGGTCGGCGCGGCCCGGCACGTCCGGCCCGACGCGGGCGAGGATCTCCTGCAACCGCTCCAGCGTCCCCGGCCCGCCGGGCAGGCGGCGCAGGTTCTGCTCGATGTCGAATTGCTGCCAGCGCAGCAGGATGGGCTCGCCCAGGCCGCTGTCCCACAGCGGCGTGTCCTGGCGCACGGCGCGCTCAAAGGGCAGGCGGATGGTCTGGGTGGAGCCTTCCAGCGTGACCTCGTGCCGCAGGCCGAAATCGCCCTCCGAGACGATGGGGAAGCGCGGCGTCGCGCCGGGGCGGCGGGGCACGTCGATCACCAGCATGCCGCGCGCGCCGCGCGGGTCGATGGCGACCGCCGTCTCCTCCGTGCGGGCCATGTCCACGCTGACGAAGCCGCGGCGCAGCGCGATCCGCGTCACCCTGTCGGCGCTGCTGCCGGACTGGGTGTACTGCACGTCCCGGTCGCGGGCGAAGGCGAGGATGCGGCCGTCGCCCGCGGGCATGGCGCGGATCTCCGCATCGCCGAGGAAGACGCCGGCCTCCGGCCCCTCCGCGCCATAGACCGTCGCGAGGCCGTCCGGCAGCGTGTGCGGGGAGGCGTTGCGGATGCGCACTGCCTGGAGCGGGTGCCGCGCCGCGAGGTCCTGGATCCACCAGACCCGCTCGGCCGGCAGGCGAATATCGAGGAAGGGGACGTTCGCCGTCTCCCCGCTGCGGATGGTCACGGGTTCGGCAAGGACGAAGGCGACGCGGCCGGCGGAGGCCTCGGCTGTGGCGGCGGTCGCGGGCTGTGCGGGTGCGGCGCCGCCGGCGGGTGCTTCGGGCGAACGGGCCCGAGCAGCCATCTGCGGCGCGGCGGCGCTCATCTCCGCCATGCGGCCCAACGCCATGGGCGCCGGCGCCGGCGGCGGGAGCGGGCGTCCGCCGGTATCGGCGGTGACATGCACCGCCCCGGCGACGCGCACCGGCATCTCCGGCCGCGCCACCGTGATCGGCTGGTAGATGTTCTGGCGGAACGCCGCCGCTTCGCCGGAGACGAGCGCGAGCCGCACCGCATCCCAGTCGCTGCCCGAGGCATTCTCCACCACGGCCCAGCCCTGCAGCCGCGCCTGGGGCGGCGTCGCGGCGGGTGCGGCGCCCATCGGCGGCACCAGCAGCCGGTAGGACGGCTTCCACAACGGCGCGCCCGCGACGTAGAGCACCGCCACCTGCCGGGCACGGTCGGCGCGCAGGCGGATCTCGATGCGCCTCTCATCGGCCGAGCGCGCCGCGGCAAGCGCCTCCGCCGCGCGGGCGACGCGGGCGGCGAGGGCGGTGTCGGCCAGTTTCACCTCGTCGCCCTCGCGCAGCAGCACGGTCGCGATGCCGGTGGGCGTGACGAGGGACAGGCGCAGGCCGCGATCGGTCTCCGCGGCGTCGGCGATGCGGCCGCGCGCGCCGCCGGCCTCGGCCTCCTGCCCGCGCAGGGCGGCGAGGAGGCGGGTGCGGCTCTCGAAATCCTCGGGGCGGAGAGGCAGGCCGCGGAAGGCCTCGCCGGCCAGGTCGCGGGCGGGCAGGCGCAGGCCCTCCACCGTGCCGGCCGTGTCCACCACGATCAGGCTGCGCAGCAGGTCGTCCACGTCGTCGATCGGCGCGCGGAAGGTGACGGAGGCATCGGCCGCGACCTCGCCCGCGCGCTCGACCTGCGCGAGCCCGGCGGAGGACAGCGTCACGCTGCGCACCGGCAATTCCGTCGCCAGCGCCGTCGAGGCCGTCAGCAGGAAGGCGAGGGTCAGGCGGCGCATGGGCAGGTTCCTCTCCGCAGGGGCGGCGGAGGGTAGGGAGCGATACGCAGCCGGTCCAGCGCCCCGGACGGGACGCATGAAGCGGTTCAGGGGCGGAGCACGATGTCGGCCTCGGCCAGCAGCGCGCGCGGCTCGATGCGGTCGGCCGGGACGAAGGAGATGATCACGCTTTCGCGCGCCCGCGGATCGCGGATGCCGTTGAGCACGCCGTCCCGCGCATTGAGCGGTTCCCCCGCGACGTAGAACTGCGTGACCAGCACCGCGCCGCCCGGGCGCGTCACCTGGACATGGATGTGCGGCGTGCGGCCTGGATAGGGCGCGGGGCGCAGGGTGCGGAAGGCATAGGCGCCGCGCGCATCGGCGACGACGCGGCCATAGCCCTGGAAGTTGCCGTCGAAGAGCCGCGTCTCCGGCGCGCGGGGGTGGTTGTAGCGGCCGTTCGCGTCGCATTGCCAGATCTCGACCAGCGCGCCGGGGATGGGCTCGCCCGCCGTGTCGGTGATCCGGCCGCGCAGATGCGCGACGATGCCCATCGCCTCGGCCGCGGCGCCGCGCACGCGCACCAGGTCGGCATCGGTGTCGGGCGGGAAGGCCACGGGATAGAAGGGGCCGCGCGTCTGCGCGGGGGTGGCCGCTCGCATCTGCGCGAGGGCGGGCAGCGGCAGCACCAGCCCGCCGGCGGCGAGCGCCAGGCGGCGGCGGGCGAGGGTCGCGATCGGCATGGCGCGCCTCCGGCGTTGATGCGCGATGCTATGCCACGGAACGGCGCGCGGCGGTGTTGCGAAGCGCAACCTTCAGATAAGGGCGGGGACCAGCGAGGCGACCATCAGCGCCGCCATCCCGACATTGAAGGCGCGCAGCGCGGCGGGCGTGCCCAGCACCCGTCCCGCCCCGGCCCCGAGTCCCGCCCAGACCGCGGTGCAGGGGAAGCAGACCAGGGCGAAGGCACCGGCGATGCGCAGCGTCTCCGCCAGCGTGTCGCCGGCCGGCGTCGTGAAGGCCGGGATTGCGGCGAGGGCGATCATCCACGCCTTGGGGTTCACCCACTGGAACAGCGCCGCGCCGACGAAGCCGAGCGGCGGCCGGGACGGACCCTCGCCCGGCGCGCCCGCGCGGGCGATCTTCCAGGCCAGCACCAGCAGCCAGGCGGCGCCGCCCCATTTCAGCACGGTGTGCAGCAGTGGCCAGGCAGCGAAGGGGCCCGCGAGGCCGAGGCCCACGATCGCCAGCATCGCCGCGAAGCCCAGTGTGATGCCGAGCATGTGCGGCACCGTCGCGCGTACCCCGTGATTCGCCGCCGCCGCCGCGACCATCAGCACGTTCGGGCCGGGTGTCACGGATGTCGCCACGGCGAAGCCGAGCAGCGGGAGGAGCGTTTCCATGGTTTGAATCTATGTCAGTATCGCTGGCCTTATTCTGGCGCTCTTGCCGGGACGCCCATGCGCGTGTCGCATGGTGCCGTTGGATGAAGGAGGATGCCATGCCCGACGAAACCCCGGAACAGCGCCTGGCGGCGCTCGGCCTGACATTGCCGCCGGTGCCGAAGCCGATCGGGACCTATGTGCCGTACCGGGTGGAGGGCGGGTTTCTCTACACCTCGGGCCAGGGGCCGCGGCGGCCGGATGGCGTACCGGTGCGCGGCAAGGTGCCTTCCGAGATGAGCATCGAGGAAGCCTATGGCTATGCACGCATGATCGGCCTCGGCCTGCTCGCGGCGGCCGCCGAGGGCGCGGGCGGGCTGGCGAGGCTCAAGGCGGTGAAGCTCCTCGGGATGGTCAATTCGGACCTGGACTTCGAGGAGCACCCGAAGGTGATCAACGGCTGCTCGGACCTGTTCGTCGCCGTGCTCGGCGAGAATGGCCGCCACTCGCGCTCGGCGGTCGGGATGGCCTCGCTGCCGAACCGCATCCCGGTGGAGATCGAGGCGATCTTCCGGATCATCGACTAGTGTCCTGATTCCGCAATCCCGCGGACTTCGTTCTCAGGCCACCAGCCTTTGTTTTCAGTGGCCTGCTTGTTCGCTTCGTTCGCTGGAATTCCAGCGAACTTCGCGGGCAGGACACCAGCCCGACACGGCATTCCTCACGGCTTTGTGCGCCATCGATCTGGTTGCGTTGCGCGTTAGCCCATCGGCGAACCCTGACCGGGCAGGGCGCCGATGAGGCTGGCATGCGACGCAGCATTGCAAGATGGACGATCGGGATCGTCATTGCCGTGTTCGTGCTTTTCGCGGGGGCTGCCGCGGTGGCGTGGCTGGCCGCGCGCCCGATGGCCGAGGCGCGCCTGTCCGCGGCAATCGGCCGGTCGGTCACGATCGGGAGCATGTCGATCGAGCCCTCGCTGGGGCTGACCACGATCACCTTCGACGAGGTGCGGATTGCCAACCCGGAAGGATGGCCCGCCGACCCGCCCTTCGCGCGCATCCTGCGGGTCACGGTCGATTTCGACCTTGCTCGGAGTGTCCGGACCCGCGCCCTCGTCCTTCCGTCGCTCGCCATCGAATCGCCGGTGGTGACGGCGCTTTCGCGCGGGGAGGGCGACAACAACTACTCGTTCGCGCTGCCGGCGCCGCCGGGTGAGCCGCTGGTGCAGGACCCCACGCCACCGTCCCGCCTGCGCATCGGCGCCTTGCGCGTGCAGGGTGGCCAGGCGCATGTCGCCATCGACCACCTGCGCGCAGACTTCGAGGTGGGCTTCGAGACGCGCGACGACGCTTCCGGCGTGCCGATGATCGTGGCCGAGGCGCGCGGCACCTATGCCGCCCAGCCCCTGACCGCCTCGCTGACAGGCGGCGCCCTCCTGGCGCTGGGTGATGCGAAGGTGCCGTGGCCGGTCGATCTCACGCTGGCGAACGGCCCGACCCGTGGGCGGCTGGTTGGCACCTTGCAGGACGCCATTGCCCTCGCGGGCGCTGACCTGACGCTGGAACTTGCGGGGCCGGACATGGCGCTGCTCACGCCGTTGACGGGCGTGCCGATCCCCCGGACGCCGCGATACCAGGTCAGGGGCAAGCTCAGCTATGCCGATACGCGCGTGCGCTTCACCGAGATCGCAGGGCGTGTCGGCAACAGCGACCTCGGCGGCACGATCACGATCGACCCGCGCGGGACGCGGCCGGATGTCACGGCGGAACTGCAGTCGCGCCGCGTCGATCTCGCCGACCTCGCCGGATTCATCGGCGGGCGGCCGGGACGCGGCACGCCGACGCGGGAGACGCAACAGGCCACGCGCGTCCTGCCCGACGCGCCGGTGAACATACCCAAGCTGGAAATGGCGAATGTGCATCTCGCCTACCGTGCTCAGCGGGTGGTGGGCGGCTCGGCCCCGGTGGACGATCTCAGGGCACAACTCGAATTGATCGACGGGACGATCACGCTGCGCCCGGTCGCATTCGGCGTGGGGCGCGGCGAAGTCGTCGCCAACCTGGTGCTGACCCCCACCGAGGGCGAAGCCCTGCGGATGCAGGGGCAGGTCGATTTCCGCCGCGTGGACATCTCCCGCATCATGCGCTTCGTCGGGTCCGAGGGCGGCGGCAGCCTCACCGGCCGGGCGAGGATCAATGCGACGGGCCGATCGACCGCCGAGCTGCTCGCCCGCGGCGATGGATCCCTGATCCTCGTCACCTCCGGCGGCAGCCTTTCGGCCGTGCTCGTGGACCTGTCGGGACTGCGGCTCGGCAATGCGATCTTTTCGGCCTTCGGCCTGCCGTCGCGCACGCGGATCGAATGCTTCGTCAGCGACTTCGTGCTGCAGAACGGTGTCCTGCGGCCACGCGTGCTGTTGCTCGAAACCGCTGATGCGCTGTTGAGCGGCGAGGGGTCGATCCGCCTCGACCAGGAACGGCTGGACATGCGGGTGCGCAGCCGCCCGAAGCGCCTGACCATCGCGGCGCTGCCCACGGATCTCCTGGTCACCGGCACCCTGAAGGATCCGATGATCACGCCCGAGATCGTGGAACTCGGTATCCGCGGGGGGATCGCGGCGGCGCTCGGCTTCGCCTCCGTGCCCCTGGCGATCCTCCCGACGATCGAACTGGGCATCGGCGACGACACCCGCTGCAACGACACGCTGCGCCGCGCGCAGGGCGGGCGGCGGGGGAACTAGAACAGATCCCGATCAGGTGGCCTTACCTGATCGGGTGAAGATGCTCGCAAGAACAAGGGCCTGGAGCGGTGTTCGTGAGCCCGGGCGAACGGAAGCCGCTCCAGGTTCCGGGCCTTCAGACGCGGTTGCGCGTGACCAGCCGCCCCGGCTTCTCCCCCGTCGCGCCCTTGCCGGCCACATAGGTCGGCACCCCGTTCGCCCAGACTTCCTCGATGCCCAGCGATTCCTGCTTCGGCTTCTCGAAGGTCGCCTTGTCGATGATGGTGTCGGCGTCGAACAGCACCAGGTCGGCATAGGCGCCTTCGCGGATCACGCCGCGATCCACCATCCCGAACAGCGACGCGGTGCGCCCCGTCATCTTGTGGATGGCCGTTTCCATCGAGAACAGCCGCAATTCGCGCGAATAGAGCCCCAGCACGCGCGGGAAGGTGCCCCACAGGCGCGGGTGCGGGTGCGCGTCATGCGGGATGCCGTCCGAGCCGATGACGGAGGACGGGTGCGCCATGATCCGCCGCACATCCTCCTCGTCCATCTGGAAGGTGATCTGCCCGGCGGGCAGCAGGCGCTCGGCCGCCAGGCGGATGTCGGTGTTCCAGCCGCGCGCGATGTCGGACAGGTACTTGCCCGCCATCTCCGGATGCGGGACGGACCAGGTGATCATCACCTTCACGTCGTCGCGCAGGCGATCCGGCATCAGCACGGTCGAGCCGGCCGGGTAGGGGTACATGTCGAAATAGACGTCCTGCGACTGGTTGTAGGCATCGATCAGCGAGAGCGTCTGGTTCGACCGCCCGTAGTTCTCGGGCATCGAGCACTTGTGGTGGCTGATCCAGACCGGCACGCCGACGCGATTGCCGATCTTCGCCGTTTCCTCGATCGAGGCGCAGACGCGGTCGGCCTCGTCGCGCATGTGGGTGACGTAGATGCCGCCGAAGGCGCGCAGCGGCTCGGCCACCGCGATCACTTCCTCGGTCGTCGCGTGCATGTTCAGCGGGTAGTAGAGGCCAGTGGAGAAGCCCGACGCACCCTCGGCGAGCGAATTCTTCACCTTGAGGCGCATCTTCTCGATCTCGCCGTCGTTCGCCGGGCGCATGACGTCGCCGTTCATCGTATCGACGCGCATCGTCTGGTGGCCGACCAGCGCGTAGGTGTTCACTTCCGACCCGCGCTTCTTCAGTTCATGCGCGTAGTCGCCGAAGGAATCGAACCGCCACCAGCCATCCTCGCCGATCAGGTCGAGCGGCGCCGGCGGGCGGGAGGTGAAGCGGGCAGGGGCGAGCGACACGCCGCAATTCCCGACCACGACGGTGGTGACGCCCTGGCTGATCTTGCAGGTCATGCATTCCGGCCCGCACATCACCGCGCGGTCGTCATGCGTGTGGGCGTCGATGAAGCCGGGGGCCAGCGCCTTGCCGCCCGCGATCACCTCCCGGTCCGCGCTGGCGCCGCCGAGGTCGCCCACCGCCACGATGCGGTCCCCCGTGATGCCGACATCGCCGCGGCGGCGCGGGCCGCCGGTTCCGTCGAAGATCGTCGCGTCGCGGATGATGAGGTCGCAGCGGAGGGCCATGGCAATGACGTCCCGTCGTGGATGAGGTGATGCGGCGATGATGGCCCGCCTGCGCCGGACGCGAAACCCCGCCCCCTTGCGACGCGGGCGCCCGCCCGTCCAGCATGCCGCCGCAACGAAGCGGGGCCGTGGGCCCTGCGCAAGCGAAGGGAACGTTCCTGGCATGACCGGATTCAACCGCCGCCAGATCCTGGCCGGAGGCGCCGCTGCCGGTGCCGCCATCATCGCCCCATCCGGCCGCGCCCGGGCGCAGGCGCGGGACCAGGTGATCCGCATCGGCGTGCTCGCCGACTTCTCCGGCCCCTATCGGTCCACGTCCGGCCCCACCAGCCTCGCTGCCGCGCAACAGGCGGTGGAGGACCTGGGACTCGCCCAGCGCGGCATCCGCGTGGAGGTGATGCAGGGGGACCACCAGAACCGCCCCGACGCCGCCCTCGCGCTCGCCCGCCGCTGGATCGACCAGGACGGCGTGGACATGATCTGCGAGGTCAACAACTCGGCCATCGCGCTCGCCGTGGCGAACCTGGTGAAGGAGAAGGACAGGATCCAGTTGGCGTCGGGCGCGGCGACCTCGGCGCTGACCGGGGCGCAGTGCAGCACGCACACGATGCAGTGGACCTACGATACCTGGATGTTCTCGAACGTCGTCGGCGGCGCCTCGGTGCGTGCGGGCGGCGACACCTGGTTCATGATCACCGCCGACTACGCCTTCGGCCATCAGCTCGAACGCGACGTCGGGCAGTTCGTGCAGCGCGCGGGCGGGCGCGTGCTGGGTTCGGCGCGCTATCCCTTCCCGGGGACGGCCGACTTCTCCTCCTTCCTGCTGCAGGCGCAGGCGAGCCGCGCGAAGGTGGTGGGCCTCGCGATGGCGGCCGCCGACATGGTGAACTGCGTCAAGCAGGCGCATGAATTCGGCCTGACGCGGCGCGGCGCGCAGCTCGCCGGCATGATCATGTTCGTGCAGGACATCAAGGCGATCGGGCTCGAGGCCGCGCAGGGCATGCTGCTCAGCGAGGTCTACTACCACGACCTCAATGACCGCACGCGCGGGCTCGGCCAGCGTATCCTGCGCCGCACGCCGGACAACATGCCGGGGCAGGAGCATGCTGGCACCTATTCCTGCTGCATCCACTACCTGAAGGCGGTGGCGGAGATCGGCGCCGCCCGCGCCAAGGCCTCGGGCATCGAGGTCATCAACGTGATGAAGCGCATGCCGACCGACGACGACGCCTTCGGCCCGGGGCGCGTGCGGGAGGACGGGCGCAAGATCCACCCCGCCTATCTCTTCGAGGTGAAGAAGCCCTCCGAGAGCAGCGGCGCGTGGGATTTCTACAAGCTGCGCGCGACCGTGCCGGCCGAGGAAGCCTTCCGCCCGCTGAACGAAGGTGGCTGCCCGCTGGTGCGGGGCTGACGACTCGCGGGGCGGCGGGGGGCGACTCCGCCGCCAGCGTCTCTGGCGGTAGAAAGCCAGATGTAGCGGGTCAAGAGCCATCGACCCACAATATGTAGTGGCATCCAACTGGCATTCCTGATACCAATTGTTTCGCCGAATCGCCGCGGGGGGCGGCGGGACGGGAAGGGGAAGAGCCAGATGGATGGAATGCATGCCGGTGCCCTGCGGGCATCGAATGGTGTCGTGCGGCCGCTGCCAGGTGGTGCTTTCGGCGAGGCGAAGTTGCAGCCGCGCCCGCTCGATGCCGGCATGGGCGTGGCCGTCGCCCGCCGCACCGTCTTCCGCCCCGAGGATGCCGAATGCTTCGGCCGCGTCGCCGACCGCGTCGCGGAAGGGAACATGTCCCTGCTCGGCCGCCCGCTCGGCGCCCGGGAGGTCGCGGAACGCGCCCGCCTGCGCAACGCCATCGCGACCGGCGCGCTGATCACCTCCGGCCGTCACCTGCAGCATGGCGACGCGCAGCAGGCCACGCGCAACATGGAGGTCTTCACCAACTGCGCGACGGCGATCGCCTCCTTCGCCAAGTTCTACCTGCTGCTCAACGGCTCCGGTGTCGGCCGCGCCTATGACGACGCGCTGGTCGCGGTGGACTGGGCGCAGGCGCCCGAGGTGCTGCTGCACCTCTCGCCCGACCATGCCGACTTCCCGCGCGACCGCGCCGCACTGCACCGCTTCGGCAGCGAATTCGGCCTGGTTCCCTGGGGCGCGGCCGAGGCCGACCTCGACGAAGCCGCCATCCGCGGCTTCATCGCGCGCGAATGGCTGGCGAGCCCCGCCGCCGCGCCGGCTGACGCCATGGTCCATCGCGTCGATGACAGCCGCGAAGGCTGGGCCAAGGCTATCGAGTTGCTTGAAAGCCTGGCCTTCCAGGGCGCGCGCGACCGCACCCTGGTGCTGGACTTCTCCGCCATCCGCCCGCGCGGCGCGCCGATCGGCGGCATGCAAGGGCGCCCAGCCTCGGGCCCGCTGTCCCTGATGCGCGCCTTCATGGCGATGCGCCGCGAGGTGATCGCCCCCGCCCGCGACGGCCGCCTGCCCGAGCCCTGGGAACAGGCGATGCTGGTGGACCACTACCTCTCGGTCGAGGTCCAGGTCGGCGGCGCCCGCCGAGCCGCGCGCATGGCGACCAAGAACTGGCGCGACCCCGGCATCCTGCGCTTCATCCGCTCCAAGTCCGAGGGCGGGCTCTGGACCGCGAACAACTCCGTCATGGTGGACCGCGCCTTCTGGCGCGGGGTCGAGGCCGCCCGCGCCGGTTCCGCCCGCGCCGAGGACCTGCACGCACAGAAGGTCTTCGAGGAAGCCACCCGCTGCGCCTTCGTGAACGGCGAGCCCGGCTTCATCAACGGCGACATGCTGGAGGACCACCGCACCGGCCGCGCGCGGGAAAAGCCCGTGCACCATGATGGCCGCGACGTGCGTTCCGCCCGCTACCAGGTGGACCATGCGGCGGGGCTGCTCGCGAACCTCTCCGCCCGCGCGGCCGAGGCGCATTTCCCCTGCACGACCAACCCCTGCGGCGAGATCGTGCTGCACGTGACCGGCGGCTACTGCGTGATCGCGGATTTCGCGCCGCTGCTGGCCTGCCCGGTGGACCCGGCCACCATCATTCCCGGCGTAATGCCGGATGCGCTCGCCGCCGAATGGGATGCGCGGGTGGAGGATGCGGTGCGCCTCGGCGTGCGCTTCCTCACGCGCGCCAACGGCATGGACGCGCTTTATGCCGAGGAAGTGCGCCGCACCAACCGCATGGGCATCGGCCCCACCGGCCTGCATGAATGGGCCTGGGCGCGCTTCGGCCTCGGCTTCGACGACCTGCTCGACGAGGAGAAGTCAGCCCCGTTCTGGGAGGCATTGGCGCGCTTCTCGGACGCGGCGAAGGAGGAAGGCGACGCTTATGCCGAGGAACTCGGCCGCACGCGCCCCTTCACCGTGACGACCGTGAAGCCTGCCGGCACGACGTCCAAGCTGTTCGGCCTGACCGAAGGCGCGCACCTTCCCGCGCGCCGGCAATATCTGCGCTGGGTGCAGTTCAAGGGCACCAAGGGCGAGTCCGGCGCCTGGCTGGCGGATTCCGACCCGCTGCTCGCGGACTACGAGGCGCGCGGCTACCCGGTGCGGCAGTTGCGCTCCTTCCCCGGCATGAGCGTGGTCGGCTTCCCGACCCTGCCGCTGATCCAGCGCCTCGGCCTGGGCGACCGGCTGAAGACCGCGCCGGAGGCGAGCCCGCAGGAACAGTACCGTTGGCTCGCGCTGATGGAGCGCCACTGGATCGGCGCCGAGCGCGGCAACCAGATCTCCTACACGCTCAAGGTCTATACCGACCGGCACGACCTGGACGCCTTCCGCGACATCCTGCTGACCCACCAGCCGCAGGTGCGCTGCTGCGCCGTGCTGCCTTCCGCGCCCGACAGCGCGCTCGGCTACGAATACCTGCCGGAGGAGGAGGTCACGGAAGAGGCCTTCCAGGCCATCGTCGCCGCCATCCGCGACCCCGCGCTGCATGAGGCGCTGGACATGGCGCACCTCGCCTGCGCCAGCGGCGTCTGCCCGATCTAGAGCAGATCCCGATCAGGTGGACTCACCTGATCGGGTGAAGATGCTCGCAAGAACAAAGGCCTGGAGCGGTGTTCGTGAGCCGAGGCGAACGGAAACCGCTCTAGGCGGTGAACGGGCGGGGCTCTGCCCCGCGCCCTGCCGGGGTGCGTGGCGGACCCCGGACCCCGCCAGTGGAGTCATCCACTGTGGGTCGGGGTGAACTGGTGCGGCGTCCATGTCCGGCGTATGCCGGGCCGATGGGGCGGCCGCGTGCAAGACCAGGGGCGATCAGGCGGGGGCGCCCCCGGATCAGCGCCCTTCAAACACCGGCTTGCGCTTGTCCAGGAAGGCGCGGGCCGCGTTGCGGAAGTCCTCGGTGTAGGCGAAGGAGCCCTCGCGCACCCGGTCCTCCGCCGTGATCGGCAGTTCGCCGCGCAACTGCTGCATCGCCCGCTTGTGGAACCGCGCCGAGAGCGGAGAACCCTGCGCGATCCGCTCCGCCAGCGCCTGCGCCTCCGCATGCACCGCGCCATCTTCGACCAGGCGGGAGAGCAGCCCCTTCGCCTGCGCTTCCTCCCCGGTGAAGACGCGGCCTTCGATCAGGATCTCCGCCGTCACCGCGTAGCCGACCATCTGCATGATGGGGTCGATTTCCTCATAGGCGTAGAAGATGCCGAGGTTGCGCGCGGGAATGCCCATCCGCGTCGCCGGCGATCCCACGCGGAAGTCGCACATCGTCGCGATCCCGCAGCCCCCGCCCATGGTCCAGCCGGAACACGCCGCGATGGTGGGATGGATGCAGGTGCGGATGGCGTGGAAGGCGCCGTGCAGTTCGCGGGCATAGACCTCCTCGCGTTCCGGAGTGCCGCGTTCGGCGGCGAAGGCGGCGATGTCCGCGCCGGCGCAGAAGGCTGCCTCCCCGGCGCCGCGCACGACAACGGCGCGCAGCGATTCATCGGCGGAGAGTGCGGCGAAGGCCTCCCCCAGCGCGACCCACATCGGCAGGTCGAGACAGTTGCGCTTGCCCTCTCGGTCGATGAGGACGGTGGCGATCACGCCCTCGCGGGACGTGCGGATCAGGTCGTGCGGCATGGGTGGGTTATAGCGGCGCGCCCTCGGCGCCACACTACCCTCAGCCGCGCCGAAACCGTCGCTCGCGCGTCCGGCGCCACATCCCCGGTGCGCCGAAACCGCCGTTCGCGCTTCCGGCGCGCACCCCTGCTCGCGCCGAAACCGCCCGCGCGCCCGGCGCGAAACCGCCGCCCGCGGCGCGGGACCCCGGAGCGCGGCGGCAACCCCGCCGGGCTACGCCGGCCAGGCGTGTTCACGCAACCCGGTGCAGCAACGCCTCTCCCGCGCCGAGCCGCCGCACATTCTCCGCAGCGATGGCGAAGGACCGGTCGAAGGTGCCCGTGGTCAGCCAGCCGACATGCGGCGTGACCACCACGTTCGGCAGGCTAAACAGCGGATCGCGCGGATCGGCCGGCTCGGCGGCGAAGACATCCAGCCCCGCCGCGGCGAGGTGCCCCGATCGCAGGGCCGCCACCAGCGCCGCCTGGTCCACCAGCCCGCCGCGGGCGGTGTTCACCAGCACCGCACCCGGCTTCATGCGGGCCATGGCGCGCGCGTCGATCAGCCCGCGCGTTTCCGGCGTCTCTGGGATGTGCAGGGAGACGACGTCGCTCTCGGCCAGCAGCGCATCGAGGTCGCGGAATTCCCCCACCGCCCCGGCCTTCGCCGCGCGCGCCGTGTAGAGCACCCGGCAGCCCATCGCCGCCAGCACGGGCGCGAGCAGGGCAGGGATGGCGCCATACCCGACCAGCCCCACCGTCCGCCCGCCGAGTTCGAACAGCCCGTCCTGCAACGCCGGCGGCTGCGCCCAGCCGCGCCCCGCGCGCGTCTCGGCGTCGAAATGCGACACCCGCCGCAGCGCGCCCAGCATCAGCAGCAGCGTCAGTTCCGCCACCGCGCGGGAATTGGTGCCGGGCAGGTTGCACACCGCGATGCCGCGCGCCCGCGCCGCATCGAGGTCGATGGTGTTCACACCGACGCCGATCTTCTGGATCAGGCGCAGCCCAGGCGCCGCAGCGATGTGCGCCGCGGTCAGCGGCCGGAGCACGTGCCAGATGACCTCGGCCCAGGGCAGCGCCCTTGCGAGGCCGGCCTCATCCGCCTCGGAACAGACGCGAAGGTCGAGGCCGGGAAGGGCACGCAGCCGCGCCTCGAGTCCCGGTCCGGCGGCGTAGTGCAGCAGGACCTTCATGGGACGACCGCGGGGGGCGCCACGCGCGTCGCAGGCCAGGTCGATGCAAGCCCACCGGCCGAAAGGCCCTGGCCCTGTTCGGCCGGGATCTGGCTTTGATGGAGGAAGGCAGGTCCTCCGCCGCTTTCGTCCGGAAGAAAACCGCGGCCATCCGGCCGAAAACCACGCCACCCACCGCCATGGCGCACCGCCCGAAGGCCTGTAGAAACCGAGAGTTGATGGGGCGCCTGGGGATGGGCTATAGGAATATTATCAAGTCCCGGGCTCCCGGCCGAAGGCACCGGCAAGCGCGATAAAGCGATAAAATCTGTAAAATGATAAAGTGCCGTCATCGCGACCGCCCCAGCACCGCCCCGCCGGCGAAGCGCGCCCGGGCGCCAAGCGCCTCCTCGATCCGCAGCGCCTCGTTCCACTTCGCCATGCGCTCGGACCGCGCGAAGGAGCCGACCTTCAGTTGCCCCACGCCCCAGCCGAGGGCGAGATGCACGATGGTCACATCCTCCGTCTCGCCGGACCGCGCCGAGACGATCCCGGCATAGCCGACCTCCTTCGCCGCCTCCCAGGCCGCGCGCGTCTCGGTCAGCGTGCCGCGCTGGTTCGGCTTGATCAGCACGGTATTGGCGGCACCCGCCTTCGCCGCTTCCCGCACGCGGGCGGCGTCGGTCACCAGGAAGTCGTCGCCCACCACCTGCACGCGATGGCCGACCTCCTTCGTGAAGGCGGCGAAGCCCGCGGCATCGTCCTCGGCGAGCGGGTCCTCGATGGAGGCGATCGGATAGGCGGAAAGCCAGCCGAGCAGCATGCGGATCATGCCGTCGGTATCCAGTTCGCGCCCCTCCAGCCCGAGCCGGTAGCGCCCACCCTTGCCGAAATCCGTCGCTGCGATATCGAGCGCGATCGCCACCTGCTCGCCGGGCCGGAAGCCCGCGCGCTCGATGGCCTTCACCAGCGTTTCCAGCGCCTGCTCGTTGGCGGTGAAGGCCGGCCACCAGCCGCCTTCGTCGGCGACGCCCTGCAGCAGTCCGCGCTCCTTCATGATGGCGCCGGCGGCGCGGTAGACCTCGGCGGTCCAGTCGAGCGCCTCGGCGAAACTCGTCGCGGCCGGGCAGATCACCAGGAAATCCTGGATGTCCACCCGCCGCCCGGCATGCGCGCCGCCGCCGAGGATCTGGATCTGCGGCAGTGGCAGAAGCGTCGCGTCCTCGCCGCCCAGGTACTTCCACAGCAGCGTCCCGTTCGCATGCGCGGCGGCATGCGCAGCGGCCATGGACACCGCGAGCGTCGCATTGGCGCCGAGCCGCGACTTGTTCGGCGTGCCATCCAGCGCGATCAGCCGCGCATCCAGCGCCGCCTGGTCCGCCGCGTCGATGCCGGTGACGGCCGGCGCGATCTCCTCGTTCACCGAGGCGACGGCGCCCTTCACGTCATAGCCGCCGAAGGCCGCGCCGCCGTCGCGGCGGTCCAGCGCCTCGCCGCTGCCGGTGCTCGCGCCCGCGGGCGCGATGGCGAGGCCGCGTGCGCCGCCGGCGAGCCGCACCTCGGCCTCCACCGTCGGGCGTCCGCGGCTGTCCCACACACGGCGGCCGCGGATGGAGGCGATGGTGGTGTTGCTCATAGGCCGAGTTCTTCCTCCCAGGCGAACCGCACCGTCCTCAGCCGGTCGGGCGGACATTGCAGCAGCGCGCGCGCCACGCGGCGCACGCGGTCCTTGTCCTGCTCCTCGGTCAGGTATTCGACCGGGCTCTTGCCGTCCACGCGGGCGAGGAAAAGCCCCGGCAGCAGGCTCGCCGCGCGGGCTTCCAGCGTGGCCGGCGCCTCCCACCCCACGCCGGCAAGATAGGCGGTGGCCAGCGCGTCGAAGCAACCGAGGAAGTCGCGCGCGGCGCGCGGCGTCCACAGGCATTTCAGCAGCAGGTGATTGAGGCAGAAGGCGAGGTCGAAGGCCGGATCGCCCCACCATGCGCATTCCGCATCGAGGAAGACCGGCCCCTTCGGTCCGACCAGGATGTTCTTCGGGCTGACGTCGCCGTGCACGAGCGTGCGCTTCGTCGCCGCCGTCCGCGCAACGAGCGCCTCCAGCGCAGGCGCGAGGTCGGGATGCGCGCGCGCGGTCGCGACCAGGTAGGGCTCGAGCCGGATGGCGTGGAACAGGTTGTCGGTCGGGAAGTCGGAGGAGATATCCGGCCGTTGCGCCATCCTTGCCTGGATGCGCGCGAGGCGACGGCCGACCTCCGCGGCGAAGGCGGCGTCGGCCCTGCCTTCGCGCAGGCGCTCCTTCCACACCGGATAGGCCTCGGGCGCGAGCCATTCCATCGCGAGCGTGCCCGTCGCCTCGTCCTGGCCGAGCAGGAGCGGGACGGAACAGGGCGCGGCCTCGCGTGCGTGCGTGAGCCAGCGGGCCTCGTAGCGATTGCGCACCACCGGCGCCTGCCAGTCGGCGGCCACCTTCAGCTTCGGCAGGGCGCGCTTGACGCAGACTTCCCGCCCGTCGGGCAGCACCACGCGCCAGATGTCGGAGGACACGCCGCCCGCAAGCGGCTGCCCGCGCGCCGTCGCCCCGGGGTCGAGCAGACCCATGGCGCGTAGCCCCTGCAGCATTTCTCCCGGTACGTTCGGCATTGCGGCGCGCAGCCTAACGCACCGGCGCCGGATGGCCAGATGGTCGCTCCATGGCGCCTTTGCGTGCCGGCCCGGCCGGCGCGCCATGCGCGCGGCGGCGGACCGTGCTAGTAACCGCGCTTTCCCCGCGACACGGAGCGCCGACGGACAGAGCATGGCCAAGGACGACTGGGATATCCCCGAACATCTTCAGCCCGACCCGACTGATATGTCCTTCGACCTCGACGCGGCGCTCGGCTGCGTCGTCGGCCTGCGGACCCAGGTTCCGGCGGATGCCTATACGTCGCGCGTCCTCGGCACTGAGCGGGAGGGCAGCGGCGTCGTCATCCGCGACGGCCTGGTCCTGACCATCGGCTACCTGGTCACCGAGGCGGAGGGCATCTGGATCACCGCGGCGGACGGCCGTGCCGTGCCGGGCCACACCCTGGCCGTCGACCAGGAGACCGGCTTCGGGCTCGTGCAGGCGCTGGGCAGGCTCGGCGTCACGCCGATGGACCTCGGCGACAGCGAAGCCTTGCGCATCGGCGCGCCGGTGGTGCTCGCCGCGGCCGGCGGACGCGGGAACGCGGTGGCCGCCAAGCTGGTCGCGCGCCAGCCCTTCGCCGGCTACTGGGAATACCTGCTCGAGGACGCGCTGTTCACCGCGCCGGCGCATCCCTCCTGGGGCGGGGCTGGGTTGATCGGGCCGGACGGCAAGCTGATGGGCATCGGCTCGCTGATCCTCCAGCAGGGCGAGGAGGGGCGGCGGCTCGACCTCAACATGGTCGTGCCGGTGCATCGGCTCTCGCCGATCCTGAACGACCTGATGACCTATGGCCGGGTGAACCGCCCGGCGCGGCCCTGGCTCGGCCTCTACGCCACCGAGGACGATGAGGGGGTGGCGATCGCCTCCCTCGCCCCCGGCGGGCCGGCGGAGAATTCCGGCGTGCGAAGCGGGGACCGCGTCCTCACCGTGGAGGGCGTGGCCGTGACCGACCTCGCGGAGCTGTGGCGGGCCGTCTGGGCCTGCGGGGATGCCGGGGCGACGGTGAAGCTGAAGCTCGGTCGCGCGCGGGGCTCGCGCGACGTCGCGGTGGTCTCGGCGGATCGCGCTTCCTTCCTCAAACACCCGCGGATGCATTGAATGAGCCGCGTGGTCGTCGTCCCGCCCGGCCAGGGCGAGCAGCACTGGCAGCCCCAGCCCGCCAATGGCTGGATCGAGGTGCTGACCGCCCCGCGGCTGGCGGGCGCGCCGCCGGGCCTTTCGGCCGGGCTCCAGGAACTGCCGCCGCTCGGCAAGATCCGCGAGCACGCGCACCCCGCGCAGACCGAGATCTTCTGGATCATCCAGGGCCAGGCGCTGGCGCGGCTGGACGGGGTGGTGCGGCGCATCACCGCCGGCACCTTCATGGTCGCGCCGCCGCATGCGCGCCACGGCTTCATCAACGACGGCGACACGCCCTTCCGCATGCTGTGGATGCTGGTCCCGGCGGGGCTCGAGGAGTTCTTCGTCGCGATCGGCCGTCCCAAGGGGCCGGGCCTGCCCGACCCCACGCCCTATCCGCGGCCTACCGAGACGGGCGCGATCGAACTCGCCACCGTGTTCGAGACGCTCGACCCGCCGCCCGAGGCGCCATGGGACACCGCGCCGATCACCGACCCTGCCGTGCTGGAGCCGCTGCGCCGCATCGCGGTGTGACTTGCCGGGCCGCCCGTTTCGGGCCGAACATCCCCCGCAGGGCAGGCGGGCACGAACCCGCCACCACCAGTGGAGGGAACGAATGACCCGTGCAATCACGCGCCGCACGGCGCTCGCGGCCGGTGCCGGACTGATCGCGGCCCCGCCCATCGTGCGGCAGGCGAACGCGCAATCGCAGTTCGACTGGAAGCGCTTCGCCGGCGAGCGCATCGAGGTCAGCCTGACCGCCAATCCACGCAGCACGATCCTGATCCAGAACCAGCGCGAGTTCGAGGACATGACCGGCATCCGCGTCGGCGCGGAGCAGATCCCCGAGCAGCAGCACCGGCAGAAATTCGCGATCGAGTTCGCCTCCGGGCGGGCCTCCTTCGACGTGGTGGGCATCAGCCTGCACGTGAACAAGCGCCAGGTCGGCCGTGCGCGCTGGTGCACGGACATCAAGGCGCTGATGGCCGATGCGTCCATCACCTCGCCCGATTTCGACTTCGCGGATTTCGGAGCGGGCGCGGTGGCCTATTCCACGCAGTCCGACGGGCGCATGGATACGCTGCCCGAGTTCACCGACTACTTCATCCTCTACTACAACAAGGAACTGCTCGCGGCGAAGAACATCGCCCCGCCGGCCACCTTCGACGAGATGTACGAGAGCGCGCGGCGGCTGAACGATTCCTCGCGCCAGATCTACGGCAATGTCGGGCGCGGGCTGCGCAACGCCAATGTCGTGCTCTATTCGTCCTTCCTGCTCGGCACCCAGCAGCGCGACTTCCTGGACGAGCAGCGCCGTCTGATCAGCGACACGCCTGACGCCATCTGGGCGGGCGAGTTCTACAAGAAACTGCTGCGCGACTGCTCTCCGCCCGGCGTGTCCGGCTTCAACTGGAACGAGTGCCAGACGACCTTCATGCAGGGCCGCGCCGCCTTCTGGCTGGACGGCGTGGGCTTCGCCGCGCCGCTCGAGGACCGCACGCGCTCCCGCATCGCGGGCAAGGTCGGCTATGCGGTGGTGCCGCGCGGACCGGCGAACCACCACTGCGCCATGTTCGGCACCGGCTTCGGCATCGCCGAGACCAGCCGCAAGAAGGGCGCGGCCTGGTACTACCTGCAATGGGCCTCGGGGAAGGCGAACCAGTTGCGCTACCTGACCTCGGGCGCGGGCTCGCCGGCGCGGACCTCGCCCTACCGGAACGAGGAGGCCATCTCGCAGTCCCGCTTCTCGCGCGAGTTCTTCTCGACGCTGGTGGAGAGCGCGCGCATCAGCCGCCCCGGCCTGCCGGAGATCGTGCCCGTCACCGAATTCCGCGACACCATCGGCGCGGCGCTGACGAGCACGATCGGCGGCGCCGACGTGGCGACGGAGCTGAAGAAGGCGACGGAAGCCTTCCGCCCCGTGCTCGAGGCTTCCGAGCGCGCGGCCTGACGCCATGGAGGGCACGGCGAGCCTGGCAGGCACGGCGGCGGCGGGCGCAGCCCCCCGCCGGCGACGCAACTATGCCCGGCACTACTGGTGGTTCGTCGTGCCCTGCGGCGCGGTGGTCCTCGGCACCATCGTCTTCCCGTGGGTCTTCACGCTGTACATGTCGGTGCACGAGTGGAGGCTCGGCGGCGGCAGGTCCTGGGTCGGCTTCGCCAACTACGCGAAGCTGGTGGAGGACGAACGCTTCCTGCTCTCGATCCTGCGCACGCTCTACTTCACGGCGCTCTCGGTGCTGTTGCCGATGGTGCTGGGGCTGCTCGCCGCACTTGCCTTCCATCGCAAGTTCCCGCTGCGCGGGCTGGCGCGCACCATCTTCATCCTGCCGATGATGGCAACGCCCGTCGCCGTCGCGCTGGTCTGGACCATGATGTTCCACCCGCAGCTCGGCGTGCTGAACTGGCTGCTGCAACAGGTTGGGCTGCCGCCGTCCATGTGGGTCTATGCGCCCGAGACCGTCATCCCGACGCTGGTGCTGATCGAGGTCTGGCACTGGACGCCGCTGGTGATGCTGATCCTGCTCGGCGGCCTGGCCTCGCTGCCGATCGATCCCTACGAGGCGGCGAAGATCGACGGCGCCACGCCATGGCAGGCGTTCCGGCACATCACGCTGCCGCTGTTGGCACCCTTCCTGGTGGTGGCGCTGATCATCCGCACCATCGACGCGCTGAAGGCCTTCGACACCATCTACGTCATCACCCAGGGCGGGCCGGGGACGGCGAGCGAGACCATCAACATCTTTCTCTATCTGCAGGCCTTCGCCTACTACAACCTCGGCTATGCGAGCGCCGTGGTGGTGGTGTTCTTCACCATCATCATCGCGCTCGCCATGGTGCTGCTCTGGACCCGCGCGCGGGTGAAGGACGCGTGATGCGGAAGGTGAAGCGCATCGCCGGGAACATCGGCTTCGGCTTCGGGGTGCTGATGCTGGTCTCCCCGGCCATCCTCGTCTTCCTGTGGATGTTGTCGCTGTCGCTGAAGACGGAACTCGACAACACCGATTATCCGCCGGTCTTCATCCCGAACCCGCCGGTGATGGACAATTTCGCCGCAGTGTTCGAGCGCAACGACTTCGTGAAGTATGCGCTGAATTCGGTGATCGTCTCCTTCAGCGCGACGGGCCTCGCGATCCTGTTCGGCGTGCCGGCGGGCTATGGCATCGCCAAGATGAAGGCGACCAAGGCGGCGGTCGTCATCCTGATCGCGCGCATCACGCCGGGGCTGTCCTACCTGATCCCGCTGTTCCTGCTGTTCCAGTGGATCGGGCTGACGGGGACGGTGGCGCCGATCATCATCACCCACCTGGTCATCACCGTGCCCATCGTGGTCTGGATCATGATGGGCTTCTTCGAAGGGCTGCCGCCGGAACTCGAGGAAGCGGCGCTGGTGGACGGCGCGACGATCTGGCAGGCCTTCCGCCACGTCGCGATGCCACTGGCGCGGCCGGGGATCACGGTGGCGACCATCCTGTCCTTCATCTTTTCCTGGAACAACTTCATCTTCGCCATGGTGCTGGCGGGGCGGGAATCCCGCACGCTGCCCGTCGCGGTGAACAACATGCTGACCTTCGAGCAGATCTCCTGGGGCCCGCTCTCGGCCGCCGCCCTGCTGGTGACGGCGCCGGTGCTGCTGCTGACGCTGCTCGCGCAGAAGCAGATCGTGGCCGGGCTGACGGCCGGGGGCGTGAAGGGGGGCTGAGCGGTCTGGCAAAACCCGCGCGAAGGCTTATATTTCGGCCATCGGGAGACGTGTCATGACCCTCCGCCGCATTCCCGCCGCCGTCCGTTTCATGGTGATGCATGGGGTGGTCGGGCTCGGCCTATCGACCGTCTTCGTGGGCGCGGTGCTCTGGGCTGATCCGGGCGGGGTGGGCTCGCTGATCCTGCGGGTTGGCGGCTGGCCGGTCGTCGCGATGCTCTGGTATTTCTCGGGCCTGACCTTCGGCGCGGTGCAGATCGCCACGGCCGTGATGCTGCAGGATGGCCAGGACCGTCCGGCCGGCGGCCGGCGCTTCCGTCTGCCGGTCCCGCCCGTGCCGGTGCGCGCGGCGGCCCGCCGGCGCGGCTGAGGGCGGGGGGCTCCCGCGGTTCCATCGGGATCGGCATCGGGTCGCGCAGGGCGACCGCAGCGGAGGGGTTCTGCGCGGCCGCTACAATGTTCCGCTGCCGGGGCGGCGCTGGACGCGGGCGCCACCCCGCGCGACATTGCTGGCCGCTTTCCAAAGGGACCGGCCCGTATGCAGAACACCGAAGAGATCTGGCGCTTCGTCGAGGCCAAGGCGCAGGACGCGATCGGGCTGTCCGACCGCGTCTGGGGCATGCCGGAACTTTGCTATGCCGAAGTCCGTTCCTGCGCCGAGCACACCGCGATGCTCGAGGCGCACGGGTTCCGCGTCACGAAGAACGTCGCCGGCATCCCCACCGCCGTGATGGGCGAGGCGGGGGAGGGCGGTCCGGTCATCGCCATCCTCGGTGAATACGATGCGCTGCCGGGTCTCTCCCAGGAAGCGGGCGTGGCCGAGCACCGGCCGATGCCGGGCGACGGTTCGGGCCATGGCTGCGGGCACAATCTGCTCGGCGCCGCGTCGCTGCTCGCCGCTTCCGCGGTGAAGGACTGGCTGGCGGCGAATGGCGTGAAGGCGCGGGTGCGCTACTACGGCTGCCCGGCCGAGGAAGGCGGCGCCGCCAAGGGCTTCATGGTCCGCGCCGGCGCCTTCGACGACGTGGACATGGCGATCTGCTGGCACCCGGCCGCCTTCTCGGGCGTGAACGAGGCGGTGTCGCTGGCGAATACGCGCATCGACTTCTCCTTCACCGGCCGTTCGTCCCACGCCGCAGCCGCGCCGCACCTCGGGCGCTCGGCGCTCGACGCGGTCGAGCTCATGAATGTCGGCGTGAACTACATGCGCGAGCACATGCCGTCCGACGCGCGGATCCACTACGCGTATCTCGATGCCGGCGGCATCGCGCCGAACGTCGTGCAGGGCACGGCGAAGGTGCGCTACCTGATCCGCGCGCGCGATCTCGTCGAATTGAACGGGCTGGTGGCGCGCGTGAGGAAGATCGCCGACGGCGCGGCGCTGATGACCGAGACGGCGGTGACGACGAAGGTGGTCAGCGCGGTGTCGAACCTGCTCGCCAACACCCCGCTCGAGGAGGCGATGCACGACAACCTGCTGCGCCTCGGCCCGCCGCAGTTCGACGACGAGGACCGCGCCTTCGCGCGTGAGATCCAGAAGACGCTGACCGACGACGACATCGCCGCCGCCTTCCGCCGCCACGGGCTGAAGGTGGAGCGCGACAAGGCGCTTTGCGACATCGTCGTGCCGCTCGATGCGCAGGGCAGCGGCGGGGTCGGCTCGACCGACGTGGGCGACGTGTCCTGGGCGGTGCCGACGGTGCAGGCGCGCGGGACGACCTATGCCATCGGCACGCCGGGCCATTCCTGGCAGCTTACCGCGCAGGGCAAGTCCGGCATCGCGCACAAGGGCCTGGTGCATGTGGCAAAGGTGATGGCCGGGACGGCGGTGGATGCCATCGTGAAGCCGGATCTGCTCGCCGCGGCCAAGGCCGACCACGAGGCGCGCACCGCGGCGACCCCCTATGTCTGCCCGCTTCCGCCGGATGTGAACCCGCCGATCAGGATGTCGGCGGACTGACCTGGTTCCCGGTGTCCAGAGGCCTTTCGGCCTCTGGCGGATGGGGTCCGGGGAAGGCAGGGCCTTCCCCGGGATCGCTCACACCTTCCCGGCGTAGGACTTCGCCATGCCTTCACCGGGATCCGCCTGCGGCCCATAGGGCATGATCGGGTAGCGCAGCCCGGCCTTGGACAGGCCGAGCAGGCCCTCGACGGCGATGGCGAGATCGGCCGGCGGCAATGCCATCAGCATCTCGTCATCCGCGACGCCGCCGTAGCGCCGTTCCGCATAGCAGGGGATGGAGAGCGACGGCGCGCGGTCGCGCAGCGCGCGGCCCCAGGAATCGGCGCAGGCGCTCTCCCCCGTCACGGAGAATTCGAAGCGCTTGTAGGTCTTCCACTGCAGCCCGTTGATGAACAGGATCATCTGCGCGGGGTTCGCGTAGAAGAGGCAGATGTCCGGCGGGTCGAGCCGGGCGCTGCGCAGCGGGGAAACCGCCAGGCCCGCATAGCGCGGCGGCACGCGCGGCATTTCCGCCTGGTGCTTGCGCGCGGCCTCGCGGTTCTCGAACCACACGCCTTCGAACTTGCGGCCGGAGAGGTAAAGCTCGGAGGGCTCGTTGAGCCCGATCACGCCGCCGCAATTGGAGAAGCCCGGCACGTTCGCGGTGGTGATGCCCATGGTGAAGCCGGCGATGCGGGCCTGGGTCACCAGCTGGCAGGTGGAGAAGGTCTTGCCTTCCGTGGGGCGGCGCAGGCCGGGGACCTTGGCCATCTCGGCCTCGTCGGCGAACAGCTTCATGCCGATCGGCAGGGTGCGCAGGCGAAGCAGTTCGGTGAGCTGGCGCGCGAGCTCGGCGATCTGCTTCGCATCGAGCGGCGGCGTCTCCGCCATCGGCGGGGCATCGGTCATGGGCGGTTCCTCCTCGTCCCGCGGATGATGCGACGCGGAGGAGGAAACGGCAAAAACCGCCCGGCCGTCGCGGGCGGGCGGCGTTCATCGGGCTGAGGAAGGCGTCAGCCCGACGTCGCGGCCTCGCGTGCCGCGGCCATGGCGGCGAAGGGGCAGCCGGCGGCGCGGCGCTGGCGGCGGACCTCGGCGGCGTAGCGTCCGGGCTGGTGTTCCTCGGCGCTGGCGGGGATGACGACGCTCTCGCGATAGGCATCCCACTCGGCGTCGCCCCACTGGGTGAAGGCGTCCGTCACCGTCGAGGCATTCATCACCGCATCGGCATAGGCGAATTGCGGGATCGGCTGCACCTGCAGGAGGGGGCGGAGCTGGTTGATCTCGACCGGGGTGTCGGTGCGCGTCAGCCGGATATTGGTGAAGAGCGGGCCGAACCACTTGTCGAATTCGACGATGCCTTCGAACTGCTCGTAGGCGGCGTGCTTCGGCAGGTTTGCGGGGGAACGGGTCAGCAGCGACCAGCCTGGCGCCGTGCGCACGAAGAGCCCGGTCCACATCTGCACCACGCCCGCTTCGGGCAGGCCGGTCAGGAAGGGCGGGGAGAAGCCGCGGATGTCTTCCGGCACGGCCTCGTCAAAGGTGTCTCGGAAATAGGGGTACTGCGCCGCGCCGAGGCCGAGGGGCATCCATTCCCCCTCGAGCGCCTCGCAGGTCCACAGCACTTCATGCCCGTCCCACATGAGTGTCAGGTCGAGCGGGGCGGTGATGTGCCAGCCGAAGCCGGCAGCGGTGGTGACGGCATCGCAGTAGCGGAAGGCCCGCGTTGGCAGCCCGCCGAGACCCGAGCGATCGGCGCGCTCCGGCGCCGGTATGCCGGGGATCAGGCGGTGGAAGCTGACGATCGGAGTGCGGTCCGGGCCCATGGCGGTGCGTCCTGGAGGGTGCGCGGATATCCACGCGACAGGGCGGGGGATCCGCGGTGCGGTCCCCCGGCCCCGAGGATCAGGCGCGACGGAGGCCGGCGCCGATGCGGACGGCGCCCTTGTCGGCGACGGCGGCCTTGGGGGTGCGGAGGCCGGCACCGGTGCGGACGGCGCCCTTGTCGGCGACGGCGGCCTTCGGGGTGCGGAGGCCTGCACCGATGCGGACGGCGCCCTTGTCGGCGACGGCGGCATTGGGGGTGCGGAGGCCGGCACCGATGCGGACGGCGCCCTTGTCGGCAACGGCGGCATTGGGGGTGCGGAGGCCGGCGCCGATGCGGACGGCGCCCTTGTCGGCGACGGCGGCCTTGGGGGTGCGGAGGCCTGCACCGATGCGGACGGTGCCCTTGTCGGCGACGGCGGCCTTGGGGGTGCGGAGGCCTGCACCGATGCGGATGATGCCCTTGTCGGCGACGGCGGCGAGGATCTTGGTCATGCGGTTTCTCCGGCTTGGAGGTCGCTGGCAACGGGGCCAGTAGCCCGACCTTGGCCAAGCAGGGCGGCACGCACAAGCAAACATTCCTACTTGTTTAAAACTATCTTCCTAGTATTATGATCAATAGGAAAAGCATCAGTTCTTCAATCCAGCGAGACGCTTAAAGACGAGGACCATGACTCACCTGAACGCTAGATTCATGCAGTTGTGACGTCTCTCACGCGAAATTAACGGAGGAAATCACAACTTATTGGAGAATACCTCCGGGGGTTGATCGCGAATAAGGTTCCACTCGCTTTGCGTGCGAGAATTCACCGCGGAGCCGTACCGATCAAGCATAAGGTAAATCATCACGATACCGGGCCCGCCGGGGTCAACGAGTCTCAGGGCGCGGTTTGGTGAAGCAGGCCGGACGCGTTATGAGAGCGTGAGGATGTCAGATCTCATTATCCGCTCCGGACAGGACGACAGACCTCCGCTGGAGGGAATCGTCCCCCCCGTCGTCATCGCCGGGCCGCCTGCGATCAGGGTGCGGATCACCATGCTCGGCAGGATGGATGTCCGCGCCGTGACGGGTGAGCCCCTGCTGCCGCGATCCCGCAAGACGCGCGCTGTGTTGGCGGTCCTCGCGATCGAATCGCCCTCCGTGGTGTCCCGCCAGCGGCTGGCCGACCTGCTCTGGAGCCGCCGCGGCGAGGAACAGGCCCGCGGCTCTCTCCGCCAGGCGCTGCACGAGTTGCAGGAGGCGCTCGGTGAGTGGGGCCGCGGCCTTCTGATAGCGACCCGCGAGACGGTGGCCTTGGACCTGGATGGCGTCTGGTCCGATGCACGCGAACTGCCGCTGATGGCGCGCGAGCGGGCCGAGGCGCTGAACCTGCTGCAGGCGGAGCTGCTCTCGGACCTCGACGGCCTCGATGCCGCCTTCGACACCTGGTTGCTCGACCAGCGCCGCCGGTTGCGCGAAGCGGCGCTCGATGCCGCCACCGCCCGCCTCGCCGCGGCAGCCACGGCCGAGGCCCGCGCGTTGGAGGCGCGCCGCGTGCTCGCCATCGACGCCGCGCAGGAACCCGTGTGGCGCATCCTGATCCGCGCCGAAGCCGAACGCGGCGACCGCGGCGCGGCCTTCGCCGCCTGGGAGGAGTGCCGCCGCGTCTTCGCCGAGCGCTTCCGCAGCGCGCCGTCGCCGGAAACCGCGGCGCTCGCGGATTCGCTGCGCGGCGAGGTCCCCGCCCTGCCGCCTGTCGCGGTTTCGCGCAGCGCGGTGCGTGGGGCGCGGCTCGGCGTCATGCCCTTCCGCGTGCTTGGAGGGGAGGCCGATGCGGAAGTCTCGCTGGGCCTCGCCGGAGAGATCACCGCGGCCCTCGCGCGGTTCCGCTGGCTCGTGCTGGTGGACAGTTCCTCGCTCGCCGCCGCCGTGCGGCAGGAAGGCGGGGGCGGGAGCCTCGAGCTCGACTTCACCCTCTCGGGCACCGTGCAGCGCGCCGGGAACCGGGTGCGCGTCACGCTCCGCCTGACCGACCACCGCACGCCCGAAGCCGTGGTCTGGGCCGAGCGCTTCGATCGCGACGCCAACGACATCCTGGCCCTTCAGGACGAGATCGCCGCCGAGGTGGTGGCTCGCGTCGACCCCGAGATCCTGCTGATCGAGGCGAACCGCGCCGCTGCGCGGCCTCCGGTCCATGCGACCGCCTACGACCTGCTGCTGCGCGCGATCCCGGCCATCTACCGCCTCGACCGGCAGTCCTACGAGCTCGCCGGCAGCATGCTGGCCGAGGCGACGCGGCTCGAGCCGGATTACGCGCCGGCCTATGCCTGGCATGCCTACTGGCACCTGTTCCTGGTCGGGCAGGGCTGGGCGCAGAACGATGCCGACGTGCTGGCCAAGAGCGAGGCGCTCGCCTCGCGCGCCGTGGCGCTCGATCCTTCGGATGCGCAGGCGCTCGCCATCCTCGGCCATGTGCGCGCCTTCCTCCACCACCGGGTTGCCGAGGCGGTCACGCTCTACGAACGGGCGCTCGCGCTGAACCCCAACCTGCCGATGGCCTGGGTCTTCTCGGCCCTCGCGCTGTCCTACCGCGGGGACCACGCCGAGGCCCTGCGGCGGTGGGAACGCTACAAGCGCCTGGCACCGCTGCATCCGCACGCCTTCTTCTTCGATGCGGCGCAGCTGGTGCCGCTGCTGCTCCTGCGCCGCTACGAGGAGGTGGACGCGGCCGCGCGGCAGGTGACCGCCCTCCATTCGGGCTTCACCTTCCCCTACAAGGCCTGGTTGTCCGCGCTCGGGCACATGGGGCGGCCGCAGGAGGCGGCGGAGGTGAGGGCCCGGCTTTCCGCCATGGAGCCGGATTTCGACCTCACCAAGGCGCGTGAGCGGGCGCCCATGCAGGCCGCGGTCGATCTCGACCACTACCTCGCCGGGCTGCGCAAGGCCGGCATCACCTGATCGGGTGAAGATGCTCGCACAAGACAAAGGCCTGGAGCGGTGTTCGTGAGCCGAGGCGAACGGAAACCGCTCTGGTGTCCTGCCTGCGAAGTTCGCTGGATTTCCAGCGAACGAAGCGAACAAGCAGGCCACTGAAAACAAAGGCCAGTGGCCTGAGAACGAAGTCCGCAGGATTTCGGAATCAGGACACTAGACAGGCCGGATCGTCTCACCCGGGCGGATCGTGCCGCCCGTCACGATCCGGCAATTCAGGCCGCTGCGATTGATCAGCGGCTTGAACACCTTCTTCCCGAGCAGGTCCTCGAGATACTGGCAGGGCACGTTCAGCCGCCCGCCATGCAGCACCACCTCGCCGACACGGAAATCCCGGCCGACCAGATGGTTCAGCGGCACGCCGGCGACCAGCAGGTTGCGCCGCGTCTCATGCGGCGCGAGGTCGATGCCGTGGTCGCGCCGCAGCGCCTCCAGCGTTTCCGTCTCGATCAGCGTCACCTGGCGATCGGCGTGCGGCTTGTGGCTGTAGGTGCCGCGGCCGTTGGCGTAGCGGTCGCCGTCGATGCCGACGCCTTCGACCAGCCGTGCCGCGTCGAGTTCCACCATCGGCGCCGAGGCCTCCGGCGCGATGTGGATCGCGACGAGGACGCCTGTGAAATCGAAGCTCATCGCAGCAACTCCGCCGCGGCGCGCAGCAGGGCGCCATCCGGGGTCCAGAGCGTTTCGAGCACGCGGAAATGGTCGGCGCCGGGGATGGGGATGAGAGGCCCCGGTGCCTGCGCCTCCGCCCGCACGCGATGGAAGGCGCGGGATTGGCGCCGCAGTTCCGGCAGTTCGGCCGCGCCGTAGGCCACGGCGATCGGCTTCTGCACAACAGGACGGCGGATCGGCGAGAGGTCGGCGACCTCGGCCCCGCTCAGGCGAAGCTTCGCGTCCAGGAAGGTGTCGCGGATCGGCGCAAGTTCGTAGATGCCGGACATGGCGAGCGCGGCCGTCACCGCCGGGTGTTCCGCCGCCAAAGCGGCGAGGTGCCCGCCCGCCGACCAGCCGGAGACGACGACAGGGCCCCCGATGCCGTGCGCGGCGCCATTCGCGGCGAGCCAGTCCAGGGCGCGCGAGATCTGCCAGGCGATGCCGGTCAGCGTCGCCTCGGGGGCCAGCGTGTAGCCCGGAAGCGCGGCGGACCAGCCCATGGCAAGCGCGCCCTGCGCGAGGATGGCGAAATCCTCCCGCCGGTTGCGCTGCCAGTAGCCGCCATGGATGAAGACGAGGCAGGGCGCGGCGGCGTCCCGGCCGGGATAGAGGTCCCACTTCTCGCGCTCGGCCTCGCCATAGGACAGGTCGAGATGCCCCGCATGGCCCGCGCGGAACTTTGCGGAGGCGGCGTTGCGCGCGGCGATCTGCTGCGCGCTGTCGGCCACCATGTCGGTGTTGTTGTAGGCGTCGTCGCGCTGCTTCTGCGGCCAGGACGACCAGCCTTCGGGGATGGCGCAGGGCGTGCTCACGGCTTGATCACCCGCACCGGGGCCCCCGTGTTGAAGGCCAGGACCGCCTCGACCGCGCCCTCGTAATAAGCGCGATAGTTCTGCTGCGTGACGTAGCCGAGATGCGGCGTCAGCACCGTGTTGGGCGCGGAGAGCATCGGATGGCCGGCAGGCAGCGGCTCGCTGTCATAGACGTCGATGCCGGCGCCGGCGATGGTGCCGGCCCTGAGCGCGGCGATCAGCGCATCCTGGTCGATCAGCGGGCCGCGGCTGGTGTTCACGATGTAGGCCGTGCGCTTCATGCGCGCGAGGTCCTCGGCACCGACGATGCCGCGCGAGCGGTCCGAGAGGATCAGGTGCAGCGTGACGACGTCGGCCTCGGCGAGCAGGGTCGCCCTGTCCACGCGCGTGGCGCCCATCTCGGCGGCGCGCTCCCCGGTCAGGTTCTGGCTCCAGGCGAGCACCTTCATGCCGAAGGCCTGCGCGACCTTCGCCACGCGGCCGCCCAGCTTGCCGAGGCCGATCACCCCAAGCGTGCGCCCTTCCAACCCGTACCCCACCGAGGTCTGCCACCCCCCGGCCCGCAGCGATTCCTGCTGGCGCGGGAGATCGCGCATCAGGCTGATGATCAGCCCCCAGGTGATGTCCACCGTGGGATCGCCGAAGGAGGGCGTGCCGCAGAAGACGATGCCCTTCTCGGCGCAGGCTGCCGCGTCGATGGAGCGGTTGCGCGCCGCGGTGGTGATCAGCAGGCGCAGCTTCGGCAGGCGCTCGATCAAGGCGCGCGGGAAGGGGGTGCGCTCGCGCATCGCCAGGATCGCGTCGAAGGGCGCGAGGCGCTGCGCCAGGGCCTCGCGGTCGGTCAGCGTGTCGCGGAAGACGGTGATCTCGACGCCCGGGAGCCGGTCCCAGGGGCCGAGCGACATGGCCACGCCCTGATAGTCGTCGAGGATGGCAAGGCGCTTCAGCGGCGCCGGGGCCTGGCTCATGGAACGTCTCCTCTGGTGTTGCGCCTTGATCGCCCCGGTTGGGCGACGGCGCAAGCCGGGTCCCGGGGGCGGGCGATCACGCGCCGAGGGCGCGGGTGACGATCGCCTCGTCCACGCAATCCTCGAAGGACGGGGCGCCCTTGAGAATGCCGGCGGTGGTCATGGCGCCGCGCAACTGCTCGAAGGCCGCGCGCGGGAAATGCGGGGTGGGCGACCAGAGCGCCAGCGCCTGGTAGCGGGCGAGCGCCGCGGTCAGCGCCTCGCGTGGCACCTCGGCGAAGAGCGGCGCGACGGTGGCGGCGATCTCCCCGGCAGGTGCCTGGGCGATCCAGGTGAGCGCCTCGGCCATGGCGCGGATCATCGCCTCGAACTCGGCGCTGCGTTCGGCGATGCGGGCCTCGGTGGCGTAGAAGGCGGTGTAGGCGGAAGGGCCGCGATCCGCCGCGCGGTGCCAGACGGCGCCGCCGCGCGCCTCGATCAGGGCCGCGTGCGGTTCGAAGACCTGCGCGACGTCGAGCGTGCCGGCGAGGACCGCCGCGGCGTTCTCCGCCATCGACCTTCCCGTCACCCGGTTCAGCGAGGCCAGGTCGATCCCGTCGCGCCGCAGGTCGTCCTGCAGGCACCACCAGGGGGTCGGGACCTCGCTGACGCTGCCGAAACGCAACCGCGGCAGGTCGGCGAGGGTGAAGCCGGGGTTGGGCCCGCGCCCGACCAGCAGGAAGGGGTCCTTCATCACCACGGCGCAGAAGGAGCGCAGCGGGCAGGAGGGGTCGCGGTCGCGCAGCATCATCGGTCGCATCGGGCCCGACCAGGCGATGTCGGCTCGGCCGGAGAGCAGGTTCTCCGCCGCCTTGCTGGGGTCGCCGGCGGTGTCGCGCCGGACCTCCACCCCCTGTCGCGCGAACATCCCACGCGCCTCGGCAACGTAGTAGGGAGCGTAGAAGATGGCGCGAAAGGGCTCGTTCAGGATGACGGGCTGCAAGGCGGGCCTCCGGGACAGGGGGGTGCATCCTGCGCAAGACGGTGCGGGCGGACCAGCCCTGCCGATTCGCCGCTGGCGTGACCTGCGAACTTCGCGGCATAAGCCCTTGCCCGGACAGGACAGCGGCAACGCGGCCTTCGCCGGGATTCGTGACAACGCTATATCTGGTGTGTGCCGTCGCCTTGGGCCACAATCCCTATGGTTCCGGCCCCCAGACGATCCCCTCGGGAGACCCATGTCCGCCGCGCCTCGGCCCGAAACGTCGCCCCGCCTCGAGCCGTTCCGCTTGCGCGGTGCGAACTTCAACCTGCTCGTCCTGCGCCTGCTCGATCCGCGCCCGGAAGCGGTGGTGCCCGCCATCGGGGATCAGTTCCGCCGCGCGCCAGGCTTCCTGCGCTTCGCGCCCGTCGTGCTCGGCCTCGGTGACCTCGAAGTGCCGGCCAGCGCGGTGGACTTCCAGGGGCTGATCGAGGGGCTGCGGGGCCTCGAGATCGTGCCCATCGGCACCACCGGCGGCACGCCGGAACTGCGCAATGCGGCCATGGCCTTCGGCCTGCCGCCGATCCGCAGCGCCGGCGGCAAGGAGATCGAGGAGCCCGCGCCGGCCCCGGCCGCCGTCTCGGCCGAGCCCGTGGCCGCGCCACCGCCGCCCCCGCCGCCCGCCGGCATGGCGCGCCCGACCATGATCGTCGAGCAACCGGTCCGCGCCGGCCAGCGCGTCTGGGCACAGGGCGGCGACCTGATCGTCACCTCCACCGTCAATGCGGGGGGCGAGGTGATCGCGGACGGGAACATCCATGTCTATGGCGCGCTGCGCGGCCGGGCCATCGCGGGCGGCGGCGCCAATGCCGATGCACGGATCTTCGCACTGAATTTTGACCCGGAACTGATCTCCATCGCCGGATACTACGCGGTGCGGGAGGGGCTGACGGGGGCGCCTATCGGCAAGGCGGTGCAGGTGCGGTTGACGGGCGAGCGGATGCGCTTCGATCCGCTCGGCTGAACGCGGCGCCACAGGGGAATTTCGAGGAGGCAGGGGAAATGGCACAGGTCGTCGTCGTCACTTCGGGCAAGGGGGGCGTGGGCAAGACCACGTCCTCCGCGGCCTTCGCCACGGGTCTCGCGCAGCGGGGCAAGAAGACCGTCGTCATCGACTTCGACGTCGGGCTGCGCAACCTCGACCTCATCATGGGGGTCGAGCGGCGCGTGGTGTTCGACATCGTCAACGTGATCAGCGGGGAGGCGCGGCTCAACCAGGCGCTGATCCGCGACAAGCGGGTAGACACGCTGTCCATCCTTCCGGCCAGCCAGACGCGGGACAAGGACGCGCTGACCAGGGAGGGGGTGCAGAAGATCATCGACGAGCTGTCGAAGGATTTCGACTACATCCTCTGCGACAGCCCGGCGGGCATCGAGAAGGGCGCGCTCCTTGCGCTCTACTTCGCCGACCAGGCGATCGTGGTGACGAACCCGGAAGTCTCGTCGGTCCGTGACTCCGACCGCATCCTGGGCGTGTTGCAGTCGCGGTCGAAGCGGTCCGAGGAGAAGCGGGACCCGGTGAAGGAGCATCTGCTCGTCACCCGCTTCGATCCCGCCCGCGTCGAGCGCGGCGAGATGCTGAAGCTCGAGGACATCCGCGAGATCCTGTCGATCCCGCTGCTCGGCGTGATCCCGGAAAGCGAGAGCGTGCTCCGCGCGTCCAACACCGGCACGCCGGTGATCATGGACGGCGAGAGCAATGCCGGCCAGGCCTATGCCGACGCGGTCGCCCGCTTCCTCGGCGAGGAGAAGCCGCACCGCTTCATCGAGACGGAGAAGAAGGGCCTGCTCAAGCGGCTGTTCGGCGGGAGGGCTGCGTGATGTCCTGGCTCGACTTCTTCCGCGGCCAGCGCAAGGAGCCGCCCACCGCCACCGCCGCCAAGGAACGCCTGCAGATCGTGCTCGCGCATGAGCGGATCGGCCGCACGCGGGAGGATTTCCTGCCGAAGCTGCAGCAGGAACTGGTCGCCGTGGTCGCCCGCTATGTGTCGATCGACCCGGGCAAGGTGAACGTCAACCTCGACCGCGGCGGGGACATGTCCACGCTGGCGATCGAGATCGAACTGCCCGCGCCGTCCGCCATGCGGGTCGTGGCGCAGGCGCGCTGACCGGCGCCGGGGGGCCTCAGGTCCCCCCGGCTTCCAGGGCGGTGCGCGTCACCTCCTCCGCCACCAGGCCGGCGTAGCCGGGCGTGCGCGTGATGGCGCCGGCCGAGAGCATGGCCGCCTCCAGCCGCGCCAGGGCCTCGGGCGGGAAGTGCGGCGTCTTCGTCCAGACGCCGAGCGACCTGTAGCGCGCGATGGCATGCGCGGCGATGTCCTGGTCCAGTGACTCGAAGAAGGGCGCGACGGTCGCGGCGATTTCCTCCGGCGAGGCGATGGCGAGCCAGGCGAGGGTTCGCTCGAGGCCGCGGACCATGGCCTCGAAGGCCGGGCGCTTCGCGGCGATGACGTCGGCGCGGGCATAGAAGGCGGTGTAGGAGGTCGGGCCGCGGCTTGCCTGCGCGTACCAGGCATGGCCGGTGCCGGCGCGTTCCATGGCGGTGGCGATCGGCTCGAACACCTGCGCGACATCGAGCGTGCCGGCGGCGACGGCCGCGGCGTTTTCCGCCATGGTGCGGTCCGTTATGCGCCGGACCCTCGCGGGGTCCAGCCCGGCGCGGCGGATGTCGTCCTGCAGCGTCCACCAGGGGGTCGGCACCTCGCTGACCGTGCCGAGCGTCATCGTCGCGAGGTCCGCCAGCCCGAAGCCGGGATTGTCGGCGCGGCCCACGAGGAAGAAGGGGTCGCCCATCACCACGGCGCCAAAAAGGCGCAGCGGGCAGTCCGGATCGGCGTCGTGCGCCAGCAGCAGCCGCATCGGGCCGCCCCAGGCGAGGTCGGCGGTGCCATCCAGCACGCTGTCCTTGGCGAGCGATGGCACGGTGCCCGACAGCAGCCGCACCTCCACCCCCTGCGCCGCATAGTCCCCGCGCGCCAGCGCCGCGTAGAAGGGCGCGTAGAACAGGGCGCGGAAGGGTTCCTGGAGAATGACGGCGTGCATGGTGTGCTCCCGGGGCTGGTGATCCGGCGAGGGTGGCGTAACCTGCCCGCGCCGCCAACCGCCCGGGAGGATCCCATGCCGTACCGTCGCTCGTTGCTCGCCGCCGCAGGAGTTCTGCTCGCGGCGCCGTCGCTGGCGCAGGAACGCTATCCGGGCCGACCGGTGCGCATGATGATCCCGGTCGGCGTCGGCGGCGTGACCGACATCGTCGGGCGGATCCTGGCGGAGGGCATGACGCCGATCCTCGGCCAGCCGGTGGTGCCGGAGAACGTGGTGGGCGCGGGCAGCACGATCGGCGCCGCGGCCTTCCATCGCACGCCGGCGGATGGCTACACGATCTTCATCGGAACCAACAACCATCCGCTGATGAAGGCGCTGCGGCCTGAATTCCCGCACGACCCGGTGACGGATTTCGTGCCCGTCGCGCTGGTGGGGCGGCAGCCCTTCGTGCTGGCCGTCAATCCCTCGGTGCCGGCGCAGGACGTCGCGCAACTGCTCGCCTGGCTGCGCCGGGAACGCGACGCGGCGAATTTCGGCTCGACCAATCCCGGGGCGACGAACCACCTGGCAGGGGAACTGCTGAAGCAACTCGCCGGGCTCGACTACACCATCGTGCCATACCGCACGGCCGCGCTGGCGGTGCAGGACCTGGTGGCGGGGCGGATGCAGTTCACCATCGACAGCCCGACGATGCTCAACTCGCTGATTCAGGCGGGGCAGGTTCGCGGCCTCGCGGTGTCCTCGCGTGACCGCTCGGTGCTGGTGCCGGGACTGCCGAGCCTCGCGGAGTCCGGCGTCCCCGGCTACGATCTGACGGCCTGGCAGGTGCTGTTCGCGAAACCGGGCACGCCGGCGCCCATCGTCGCGACGCTCGAGGCCGCCGCGCGCCGTGCGCTGGCCGATCCTGCGGTGCAGGACAGGCTGCGCCGCGCGGGCGTGGACACTTGGCCGGACACATCGGCCGCGGCCGCCGCGCAGCACGTCCGCGAGGAGGTCGCGCGCTGGGCGCCGATCGCCGAGCGCATCCGGCAGGCAGGAGGTTGAGGTCATGGCCTATGAGGGCATCCGGGCGCATCGCCCGCTGATCATGGGCCGGCGCGGCGCGGTGGCGAGCAACCACCCGGTCGCGACGGCGGCGGGCCTGGAGGTGCTGCGCGCCGGCGGCTCGGCGGCGGATGCGGCGGTCGCCGTGTCGCTGACGCTCGGGGTTGTCGAGCCGCACATGTCCGGCCTCGGCGGCGACGGCTTCTATCACCACTGGTCGGCGCGGAGCGGCAAGGCAGAGACCTATGCCGGCACCGGCCAGGCGCCAGCGGCGGCGACCATTGCGCGCTATCGCGCGGCGGGCGGCATCCCCAACCATGGCCCGCTGTCGATCCAGACGCCGGGCAAGGTGGCGGGCCTCGCCGCGCTGCACGCCGCGCACGGCGCGAAGGCCTGGGGTGCGCTGTTCGGGCCGGCGATCGAGGCGGCACGCGACGGCTTCGCGGCCACCCATGCGCTGCGCCATTTCGTAGGCGAGAATCGCTACCGCCTGGACCCCGACCCGACCAGCCGCGCCATCTGGCTGCCGGACGATGCGCCGCCGGCGCTCGGCGCGCTGGTGGTACAGCCGGCGCTGGCGGAGACGCTGGAACGGCTCGCCGCGGGCGGGCCGGAGGATATCTTCCAGGGAGGCCTGGCACGCGACCTCGCGGCCGACATGGACGATGTGGGTGCGCCGGTGGCGGCGGCGGACCTCGCGGCCGTGACGCCGCTGCGCGCGCCGCCGGTCGGCATCACCTGGCGCGGCTTCGAGGTGCGCCAGACGCCGGCGCCCTCCATGGGCTTCGCCATGCTGCAGATGCTGCGCATCGTCGAGGGCTTCGACCTCGCCGCGCTGGGCTGGGGCAGCGCGGGGCTGATCCACCTGATGGTGGAGGCGAAGAAGCGCGCCTTTCTCGATCGCGAAGGTGAGGCCGGACGCGATGCGCCGGACTTCGCGGGGCTTCTTTCGGATGCGCGCTGCGCGGCGCATGCGGCGGTTATCGGCGAGCGCGCCGCCCACCTGCCGGTGCGCGCGATGGCCGAGGCCGACACCACCTATTTCTGCGTGGTGGATGCGGAGGGCAACGCGGTTTCCGCCATCCAGTCGATCAACTCGGCCTTCGGTTCGGGCGTGACGGGGCCGCGCACCGGCATCCTGCTCAACAACCGCATGTCGTATTGGCACCTGGAGGAAGGGCACGCGAATGCGCTCGCGCCGGGTCGTCGCGTGCGCCACACCATGAACGCGCCGATGGTGATGAAGGACGGCAGGCCCTGGATGGTCTTTGGCACGCCGGGCGCGGACAACCAGGTGCAGGTGAACTTCCAGGTGCTGGTGGCCTGCGCCGTCTTCGGCATGGATCCGCAGCAGGCGCTGGAGGCGCCGCGCTGGACCTCCTCCCAGCCCGGCCAGGAATCCAACTACCCGCACGGCGGCGGCGGGGTGCTGACGATCGAGCGCGGCGTGGGCGAGGCCGCCATCGCCGGCCTGCGCGAGCGCGGCCACGAGGTGAAGGTGGTCGGCGACCTCGATGGTGCGTGCAGCGTCGAGGCGATCCGCGTGCTCGAGAATGGCGTGCGCATGGCGGCCTCCGACCCGCGGCGGGACGGCTGGGCGGCCGCCTGGTAGGCGCCCCGTGCCGCGGCGCGCGGGCCCCGCCCAGGCGCAGGACCCATTAGTCGTTTGGAGCGGCGCGGCGGAATGTGACTCTGGGTGTGGCGGAGGTACCGTCATGCCTATGCCGCCATGCCTGCTCTCCGAAGGCCAGGCCATTGGCCACCGCGGTGCAGTTCTGATGCTGTCCCGGTTTCCAGCCGGGAAGCAGGAACCGCTCGTGGATCGTGGCTACGGCAGCGCCCGCTTCCGCGGTGTCCGGGGTACCCGCGGCCTCACGCCCTGCATTCCATCGGCGCGGGGCCGAAGGCAGCCGATGCCACACGACGCCTTGCTCCACCGCCAGCGCCACCGCATCGAAACCATGTTCGGCAGGCTCAAGGACTGGCGCGGCATCGCCATGCGTTACGACCGCTGCGCCAACACCTTCGTCAGCGCCATCGCCCTCGCCGCGACCGCCACCTTCTGGCTCAATCAATGAGTCCTGAGCCCAGGGACTGATGCACCTGGCCGGCAAGCCTGATGCGCCGTGCTTGCGTCGCGGCCGCGCCGTGCCCATACCCGAAGGACGCAGGGGGAAGCGGGGATGCGCACCCAGGTCGGTATCATCGGGGCCGGGCCGGCGGGGCTGCTGCTGGCGCAGATGCTGCACCAGCGCGGCATCGACAGCGTGGTGCTGGAGGCAAAGCCGCGCGCCTATGTCGAGGGCCGCATCCGCGCCGGGCTGCTCGAACAGGGTTCGGTCGACACACTGACCGAGGCCGGCGTCGCCGATCGCCTGCATCGCGAAGGCCTGGTGCATCACGGGCTGCATCTGCGCTTCGGCGGGGTGGATCACCACATCGACCTCTCGCGCCTCACCGGCGGCAAGGCCGTGACCATCTACGGCCAGCAGGAGGCGGTGAAGGACATGATCGCCATCCGCCTCGCCGCCGGACTGCCGCTGTGCTTCGAGACGGAGGACGTCGCGGTCCACGACATCGCCTCGACCCGCCCGCGCGTCACCTTCCGCCATGAGGGGCGCGCGCAGGCGCTGGACTGCGACGTCATCGCCGGCTGCGACGGCTTCCACGGCATCTGCCGACCATCCATCCCGGCCGCCGACCTGCGCATCTTCGACCGCACCTATCCCTTCGCCTGGCTCGGTATCCTCGCTCGCTCGCGGCCGATGTCGGAGGAACTGATCTACGCTCGCCACGCGCGCGGCTTCGCGCTCGCAACCATGCGCAGCACCAGCGTCAGCCGCCTCTACCTGCAATGCACGCCGGAGGAGGATCTCGCGCAATGGTCCGACGAACGCATCTGGTCGGAACTGCGCACGCGCCTCGGTGCGGCTGACGGGGAACTGGAGGAAGGTCCGATCCTGCAGAAGGGCGTCACCGCCATGCGCTCCTTCGTCGCCGAGCCGATGCGCCACGGGCGCCTGTTCCTGGCGGGCGATGCCGCGCACATCGTGCCGCCGACGGGTGCCAAGGGCATGAACCTCGCCATCGCCGACGTGCGCGTGCTGGTGCGCGCGCTGGAGGCCTTCTTCGTCGGCAGGGGGGAGGCGCTGATGGACGCCTATTCCGCCACCTGCCTCGATCGCATCTGGAAGGTGCAGCGCTTCTCCTGGTGGATGACGCAATTGCTGCACCGCTACGACCAGGAAGACGCCTTCGAGGAACGGATCCGCAAGGCGGAACTCGACTACCTCGCGTCTTCGGTCGCGGAGCAGACCACGCTGGCCGAAAACTATGTCGGGCTGCCGCTGGACTGACGCGCGCCACGCCTTCGTGCGGAAGGCATCGCGCGCGGGACCGGTCGCGGGGCTATCCGCAGGTCGGGACCGCGTCAGCCGCGCGCGGCGAGCACCGCCTCGACGACCTCCTGCACCTCCAGCGCCTCGCGCAGCGTGGCGAGGTGGTGCGCCTGCCCGCGCGTCATGGCCGCGACGCCATCCAGCTGGTGGCGCAGCACCATCGGGCGCATGCGCTCGTTCGGCACCGCGTCCGGGGCGGCGGACCACACGCCGTCGGCGGCACGACGCTCGGCGAAGGACCAGTCGCGCAGGCGGATGGCGCCGGTGGGGCCTTCCAGCACCCAGGCATTGTGGTCGTCCGCCAGCGTGGTGCCGACGCCGCCCGACAGCGTGACGGGCACGCCGCCCGCCGTGAGTCGTGCGGCGATGGCGGTTTCCGAACGGCCCGGCGCGGCGAAGGTGGCGCGCGCCGCCTCCAGCGCCAGCGGGCCGAGCTGCCGCCGCGTCAGGAACAGGAAGTGCGAGACGACCTCGCGCGTGAAGCCGCCCTGTTCCGGCCGGTCGAGCCAGGTCACCGCGTCGCGCTGCCATGAGCGGGGCCAGGCGGCGAAGGCGACGGTCACGGACAGCTCGCGCGGCTCGCCCACCACGCCTTCCGCGCGCCACGTGCCGAGTTGCGCGACCGCCGGCGAGGACGCCATCGGGAAGTTCACCGCCCCGCGCGCGCCGGAGGCCTCCGCCGCCGCAACGAAGGCGCGCGCCTCCTCCGTGCTCACCGCCAGCGGCTTCTCGAGGAACGCCGCCTTGCCCGCGGCGAACGCCGCCTTGGCGTGGGCGAGGTGAAAGGCGGGCGGCGAGGCGACATAGAGGCAGTCGCAGGCCGCGATCACCGCCTCCGCCGAGGCCAGCATCGGCACGCCGGGCACGGCGGCGGCAAGCCGCGCCGCCGCCTCGGGCGCGGGATCCCAGACGCCGACCAGGCGCACCTGCTCGTGCTCCGCCGCAAAGCGCGCGAGCCGCTCCCCCATGATGCCGAAGCCGACGATGCCGAGGCCGATACGATCCGCCATGTCACTTACCTCCGCGGGTACAGCGCCTGTATCGCCGCCCTCGGGGGCGCGGTCTATCCTCCGCGCGCTTCACGCGCGAGGAACCCATGTCCGAGACCGAACCGCCCGTCCTGCTGACGCTCGAAGGCGCCGTCGCGCGCCTGGTGTTCAATCGCCCGCATCGCCGCAATGCCATGAACTCCGCGATGGGGGATGCGCTGGACGCCGCGCTCGCGACCCTGGAGGCCGACCCGGGGACGCGCGTCGTCGTCGTCTCGGGCGCGGGCGGGCATTTCTGCGCGGGTCTCGACCTCGGCGAGGTGGGATCCCAGGACAGCGAGGCCGAACGCCTGGCCGCGGCGCAGGAACGCAACCGGAAGATCGGCGAGCGCTACCGCAGGCTCAGCGCGCTGCCCAAGGTGGTGGTCGCGGCGGTGCAGGGTGCCGCGCATGCGGGCGGCCTCGGCTGGGTCTGCGCGGCGGATATTGCAATCGCCTCGGCCGATGCGCGCTTCTGCGCGCCGGAGACGCTGCGCGGCCTGGTGCCGGCGCAGATCCTGCCTTGGATGGTACGCCGCATGGGGCGCAGCGCGGCGACGCGCATGGTGCTGCGCGCCGATGTGATCGATGCCGCGGAAGCGCTGCGGCTCGGCCTGGTGCATCAGGTGGCGTCGGATGCCGCGGCGCTGAATTCGGCGGTCGAGGCCGTGCTGGCGGACATTCGCAAGGGCGCGCCGACGGCCATCGCCGAGACCAAGGCACTGATCGCCGCGCTCGGGCCGCTGGCGCCGGAAGGCTATGCCGAGGCGGGCGCGCTGGCCTTCGCCCGCTGCGCTGCGGGGGAGGAGGCGCGCGAGGGCATCACCGCCTTCCAGCAGAAGCGGGCGCCGCGCTGGGCTTCCTGACCCGCGCGGCGGGCGGCGCCCGACCCGCGCACCCGCCTGCCGGCTCCGCGTCATGAAGGATGCCACGGACTGCATCGGCGGCGTGGCGCCGAGCGCGGCGATCCAGGGCGTCGTGCCGCCGCGTGAGGCATCGCCGAAGGGCTGACCACGTGCATGCCGGCCCCGATCTCCATGCAGCAGCATGGCCGATCCGCGCGCGACCGGGGAGGGGGCGCCGCATGTGCGACTGCCGCGCGCCGATGCAGCCTGCCGCATCGGGCGGCACCGCGATGCGCCGCGAGAGGGGATTCGTTACGGCGGGGGCTTGCCTGGCCGGAGCGCCGGGTTTCTCATGCCGCACGACACGCGTCACAGGGAGAACCGAGAGATGGGCTTCCGTCGCCTGCGCGCCGCCTTCCTCGCCGCCGTCGTCGCCACCGTGCCGGTTGCGGCGACGACCTTCCCCGCCGCCGCGCAGCAGCGCCCGCTGGTCTGGGGCGACACGCTGCCGGCGACGCTCGACCCCCACGCGGTCTTCGACGTGCCGAGCCAGTTCGTGCTGCTCAACGTCTATGACGGGCTCTATCGCTACCAGGGCAACCCGCCGCAACTCCTGCCCTGGCTGGCGGAGAGCCACACCACCAGCGCCGACGGCCTGACCTGGGAATTCACCCTGCGGGAAGGCATCAGGTTCCACGACGGCAGCGACATGACGGCGGAGGACGTCGTCTATTCCTTCCGCCGGCTGCTCGCGATGAACCGCGCGCCGGCCGCCGCCTTCGCGCCCGTCCTGCGGGCCGAGAACGTGACTGCGGCGGGCCCGCGCACGGTGCGCTTCGTGCTCTCCAGCCCCTATGCGCCGTTCCTTTCCGCCATTCCATTGGTCGCCATCGTCAACCCGCGCGCCATCGCGCCGCATGTCGCGAACAATGACTGGGGCGCGGGCTGGCTCGCGGTGAACGGCGCCGGGTCGGGTGCCTACCGCATCGACCCGTCGAACTACCAGGCGCGGGTCTCGCTCGATCTGGCGCGCTTCCCTGGGCACTTCATGGGCTGGACGCACAACCAGCGGCCGATCGAGCAGGTGCGCGCACGGCCGGTGCTCGAGACCTCGACCCGCGTCCTGGCGCTGCTGCGGGGCGAGATCGACGCGACGGATTCCTACCTGCCGACCGACCAGGTGGAGCGGGTCGAGCGCAACGCCCGCACGCGCGTCGCGCGCGACGAGAGCATGCGCGTCTTCATCATCCGCATGAACAACCGCAAGCCGCCCTTCGACAATCGCGACGCGCGGCTCTGCTTCGCCCATGCCTTCAACTACCAGGGCTTCAACGAGGTGATCCTGAAGGGCCTGGTGGTGCGCAACGGCGGCCCCAATCCGAACAACCTCTGGGGCAATCCGTCGGACTTGCAGCCCTATGCATTCAACCTCGACCTGGCGCGCCAGCATTGCGACCGGGCCCGCGCCGCCGGCGCGCCGCTGAACCGCGAGATCGAGATCCACATCCAGTCGGAACTCGAGCAGACCGTGCAGGCGGCGCAGATGTTCCAGGCGGACCTGCGCCGCGTCGGCATCAACCTGCGCATCGTGCCGAGCACCTGGGCGAACATCACCGGCGCGACCGGACAGCCGCAGACCACGCCCGACATGTGGGTACACTGGGTCTCCACCTACTTCGTGGATCCGGAGAACTGGGTCGGCCAGATGTACGACAGCCAGTTCCACGGCACCTGGAAGGCCAGCGCCTGGTACACGAATGCGGAGGTGGACACGCTGCTGCGGCGCGCGCGGGCGAGCCTGGACCGCGGCGAGCGGGAGCGGCTCTACCAGCAGGCGACGCGGCAGGTCGTGGCCGATAGCCCGGACATCTGGGTCTACAACACGTTGAACCTGCGCGGCCTGTCGCGGCGAGTGCAGGGCTACCAGTTCTCGCCGGTCGGCTCGGGCGGCGAGATCCGCCTGATGTCGCTGGAGAACTGAGCGGGGATCGGTGGCGCTCTACGTCCTTCGCCGGCTACTGCTCGCGCTGCCGGCGCTGTTCGGGCTGGTCATCCTGACCTTCGTGCTGTCCCGCGTCGTGCCGGGGGATCCGGCCGCGACGCTGGCGGGCGATGCCGCGACGCCGGCGCAACTCGCCGAGATCCGCGCGCAATACGGGCTGGACCGGCCAATCATGGAACAAGCCGTGATCCATGTGCGGCAGGTGCTGACGGGGGATTTCGGCCGCAGCATCTTCTCCGGCCGCCCGGTGACGGAGGAGATCGCCCAGCGCCTGCCCGCGACGCTGGAACTGACCTTCGCAGCCTTGCTGTTGGCGGTGCTGCTCGGCGTGCCGCTGGGGCTGGTGGCGGCACTGAACCACAATGGGCCGGTGGACCACCTGGTGCGGCTGCTTTCCGTCGGCGGGCTTGCCATCGCCTCCTTCTGGCTGGCGATCATGCTGCAGTTGGTCTTCTCGATGGATCTGGACGTGCTGCCGCTGCGGGGCAGGGTGGATGTCGCGATCGGGTTGCCGCCGCGGGTGACCGGCTTCCTGCTGGTCGACAGCCTGGTCGCCGGCCGGCTCGACATGTTCGGCGATGCACTTAGGCATCTCGCCCTGCCGGCGATCACGCTGAGCCTGCCTGGGCTTGCCACCATCGCGCGCTTTACCCGTTCGGGCGTGCTGGAGACGTTGCAGAAGGACTTCGTGCTCTATGCCCGCGCCGCCGGATACGGGCGCGTGAGGCTCGCCGCCATCTACGTGCTGCGCAATGCGGTGACGCTGGTGGTGACGCAGGTCGGGCTGCTCTTCGGCGCGCTGATCTCGGGCGCGGTGGCGGTGGAGGCGATCTTCGACTGGCCGGGCCTCGGCACCTATGCGGTCCAGGCGATCCTTTCCTCCGACTACAAGGCGCTGCTCGCGGTCACGCTGGTGGTCGGTGTGGTCTACGCCGTCGTCAACGTTCTGGTGGACGTCGCGCAGGCACTGATCGACCCGCGCGTCGCGGAGGACGCGGGGTGACGGCGCTGCGCCACCTGCTGAGGGACCCGGTCGCCGCGCTCGGCCTGCTGATCGTGATCCTCGCTGTCGTGATTGCGATCTTCGCGCCCTGGATCGCGCCCTATCCGGAGGACGCCTTCGAGAGCCACCTGATGCAGCGCCTGCGTCCGCCCTCGGTGGATTTCCCGTTCGGAACGGACAATCTGGGGCGGGACATCCTTTCGCGCGTCATCCTCGGCACGCGGAATGCGCTGCTGGTGGCTGTCGCGGTGGTGGTCGCGGCCATGGCGATCGGCGTGCCGATCGGGCTTGCCGCTGGCTGGAAGGAAGGCTGGCTGTCGGAGACGTTGATGCGCGTGACGGACGTCTTTCTTGCCGTGCCGCAATTGATCCTGGCGCTGGCGCTCGGCCAGTTGGTCGCGCCGGGGATCGGTGCGGCGATGGTCGCGTTGGCCCTGACCTACTGGCCCTTCTTCGCCCGCACCGTCTACGCCGAGACGCGACGGTTGCGCAGTGCACTGTTCGTGGACGCGCTCGCGGGCATCGGGGCGAGCCCCACGCGAATCCTGTTCCTGCATGTCCTGCCAAACGCCGCCCCGGCGGTGCTGGTGCGCGCGACGATCGGCATGGGTTTCACGATCCTGACGGCGGCGATCCTCGGCTTTCTGGGTGTCGGCGCGGCGCCGCCCTCGCCCGACTGGGGGCTCGCGGTGTCCGAGGCGCGGCAGCACCTGCCGGAAGCCTGGTGGTTCCCGACCTTTCCGGGACTTGCGATCCTGCTGCTGGTGCTGGGGTTCAACCTGCTCGGCGACGGGTTGCGTGATGCAGCCGACCCGCGCCTGCGACGGTCGCGCCGATGAGCCCGCCCGTGCTGCAGGTGGAAGGCCTCGTCGTGCGCATGCGCACGGAAGGCGGCGTTGCGGAGATCCTCGACGATGTCGCGATCACCGTCCCGCGCGGCGGCACGGTCGGTGTGGTGGGGGAGAGCGGCTGCGGCAAGTCGACGCTGCTGCGTGCCATCCTGGGCATACTTCCCAAGGGCGCGGAGACGCCGCGCGGCAGCATCCTGTTCGAAGGGCGCGACATCCTGGCGGACCACGCCGAATCCGCCCGCGGGCGCATCGGCTTCGTGCCGCAGGACCCGTATCTTTCGCTGAACCCGGTGTTTCGGGCGGGGGATCAGATCCTCGAGATCATGCGTCGCCATGCGCCGGGTTCGCGGGCGGACCACAGGCGGCGGATCCTCGATCTCTTCCGTGCCGTGCAATTGCCCGATCCGGAGGCGGCGTTGCGGAAGTTTCCGCACCAGTTCTCCGGTGGGCAGCGGCAGCGCCTGCTCATCGCCGCGGCGCTTGCCTGCGACCCGGCGCTGGTGGTGGCGGACGAGCCGACCACGGCGCTCGACGTCACGACGCAGAGGGAAATCCTGGCGCTGCTGCGCGGCCTGGTGGTGGAGCGCGGCCTGTCGCTGTTGTTCGTCACGCATGATTTCGGCGTGCTCGCCTCGGTCTGCGCGGAGGTGACGGTCCTCTATGCCGGCCGCGTGGCGGAGAACGGCCCGACGCGGGCCGTGCTCGACACGCCGCAGCATCCCTACACGCGGATGCTGCTCGCCTGTCACCCGGACCGCGCGACGGACCTGACGGGCATCCCCGGAACCGTGCCGGCGGCGACGGCGCAGCCTTCCGGCTGCCGTTTCCATCCGCGCTGCCCGATCATCCGCTCTGGCTGCCCGGTCGAGCCGCCGCCGCTGGAGGCACTTCCGGGCGGCCGTGCCGTGGCTTGCCCCTGGCACGCCGATGCGATCCCGGAGGCCGTGCATGGCTGAGATCCTCGGTGCCTCGCGGCTGGTGGTGGATCTCGGCGCGCGCCGCGGCTTGCTGCGCCGTCGTGCCGGCGTGCGCGCGGTGGACGGCGTGGACCTCTCGATTTCGGCGGGCGGGACCTTCGGCATCGTCGGCGAGAGCGGCTGCGGCAAGACGACGCTCGCCCGTACGCTGCTCGGCTTGCAGCGGGAGGCGGCGGGCGAGATTCGGCTTGAAGGGCGCACGGTCTCCGGCCTCGGTCCCCATGCGGCGCGGCGGGCGCGGGGGACGATCCACTACGTCCACCAGGACCCCGGCGCGGCGCTGGACCCCTGGTGGCGTGTCGGCGCGACCTTGGCGGAGGGGCTGGCCATCCACGGCGTGACGAGCGGCCCCGAGCAGCAGGCGCGCATCGCGGAGACGCTCAGCGCGGTCGGCCTCGATGCCGCGCTGGCGGATCGCTACCCGCATGAACTCTCCGGAGGGCAGCAAAGGCGCATAGGCCTTGCGCGCATCCTGTTGCTGCGGCCGAAGGTGGTGATCCTGGATGAGCCGACGGCGGGGCTCGACCTTTCCGTTCAGGCGGCAGTGCTGCGGTTGCTGCGCGACCTGCGGGAAAGATTTGGGCTGACCTACGTGTTCATCTCGCATGATCTCTCGGTGGTGCGCCGCGTGTGCGACCGGGTGGCGGTGATGTATCTCGGCCGGGTGGTGGAGGAAGGCAGCGCAACGACGCTCTTCGCCGAGCCGCGTCATCCCTATACCCGCGCGCTGATCGCCGCCGCGCCGCATCTCGACGGGCGGGAGAGTGGGCCGTCTCTCCCCGGCGACCCGCCCAGCCTGCGCGCCATTCCCACCGGCTGCCGCTTCCACCCGCGCTGCGCCATGGCAACGGCCGACTGCGCCGCGCGCGACCCCGTGACGGAGCCCGCCGGCCCCGGCCACAGCGTGGCCTGCCACCGCTGGCGGGATGCCGCCTGAAGGCAACACCATGAGCCACTGCGATCCCGTCACCCTCGAGATCATCCGCGGCGCCGCGCGCGCTGCGCAGGCGGAGATGGAGGCGCTGCTCGAACGCACCGCCATGTCCGCCTTCATCCGTGAGAAGAAGGATTTCTACACTGCGCTGTTCGACGCGAACGGCGCCATGGCGGTCGGCAGCGACCTGCCCATCTTCGGCGACATCGTTGCCCCCGTCGCCGGACGTTTTCCGATCGAGACCATGCGGGAAGGCGACCTCTACTGGTATAATGACTGCTACGGCAGTCGTGGCGCCGTCTCCCATTCCAACGACCAGGTCTTCCTTGCGCCGACCTTCCACGAGGGGAAGCGCGTCGGCTTCGTGATGGGCTGGGCGCATTTCTCGGACATTGGCGGGCTGCGGCCGGGCTCCCTCAGCCCCGATGCGACGGACCATTTCCAGGAGGGCATCATCATCCCGCCGGTGCGCCTCGCGCGCGACGGCGAGACGAATGAGGACCTGCTGCGCACCTTCTGGCGCAACAGCCGCTTCCCGACCCAGTCCCAGGGAGACACGCGCGCGCTGATGGCCGCGGTGCGGCTCGGCGAGAAGCGTCTGTCGGAAATGGCCGGCCGCTTCGGGCCGGAGGTGCTGGAGGACGCCTTCCGACAGTTGCTTGCCCGCACCGAGGCGACGGTGCGCGGGAAACTGCGGCAGATCTTCCCCATTGGCACGACGCGCTTCGCCGATGCCATCGACACGGACGGCCATGGCAACGGCCCCTTCACGCTGCGCCTCGCACTGACGCGCACGGAAGACGACCGCTTCATCTTCGATGCAACCGGGACCGACGACCAGGCGCCCGGCCCGGTGAACCTGCTGATGCACCCGGATGTGCCGGGCATGGCGCTCGGCCTCTACGTGCTGCAGGGCACGACGGGGCAGGTGCTGAACGCCGGCGCCCCGCATGCCATCGATGAGGTGCGTCTGCGCGAGGGCTCCCTGTTGGCCCCGAAGGCGCCCGCGCCGCTCGGCCTGCGCGGGCTGACCATGATGCGGTTGCTCGCCGCGCTGCACGGGCTGGTGGCGGTGGCGCGGAACGGGGAGGCACCCGCCGCGCATTCCGCCTATGTCGTCATCGCCCTGCGCGGCACGGCGGAAGGCAAGCGTTTCCTGATGAGCGACGGCATAGGCGTCGGCTACGGCGCGCGCCCCTTCGCCGACGGCACCGACGCCGTCTATTTCGTCGCACAGGAGAACTACCCGGCGGAGTTCATGGAGCTCACCTACCCGGTGCGCCTGCGCGCCTACGGGCTGAACCGCGATTCCGGCGGGCCCGGCCGGTTCCGCGGGGGCTGCGGCGTGATCCGCGAGTTCGAGGTGATGGCCGACGAGGCGATGCTCGCCGTGCGCATCGACAGCGTGAAGAACCCGCCCTGGGGCGTGGCGGGCGGCATGAATGGCGGCTCGGGCCGTGCCGTGGTGAATCCGGGAACGGAGCGTGAGCGCATCCTCGCGCCGCTCTCGGACGGGACGATCCTGCGCAAGGGCGACGTCTTCCGGATCGAGACCGGCGGGGGCGGCGGCTGGGGCCACCCCTTCGACCGACCTGCGGATCAGGTGCTGGCCGATGTGCTCGGTGGCTTCGTCTCGCTGGAACGTGCGGCGCGCGACTATGGCGTCGTCGTCCGCGAAGGCACCGTGGACGAGGCCGCGACGGCGGCCCGCCGGATGCAGCGTCCGGCGACGGGCCTCTTTCACCGGAACGGATACCGCGATGCCGTCGCCTGACCTTCGCCCTGGATCGCGCGCCGCCGAGACCATGAAGCCGGAATTGTCGGCGCCCCTCATCGTCGCCGTGGACATCGGCGGCACCTTCACCGACGTCACGCTGCAGGATGCCGTGACGGGGCAGGCTTGGACGGCCAAGACTCCCTCCACGCCGCGCGACCCCTCCGAGGCCTTCGTCACCGGGGTGCGCCTGGCGCTCGATGCCGCCGGCCGCCGCGCGGAGGAGACGGGCCGTGTCCTGCATGGCACCACTGTCGCGACCAACCTGATCCTGGAAGGCCGCACTGCGCCGACCGCGCTGCTGACCACGGCCGGCTTCCGCCATGTGCTGGAGATCGGCCGCGCCGACCTGCCGCGGCGGGACAATCTCTGGGCCTGGGTGAAGCCGAAGCGGCCGGTGCCGCCCTCGCTGGTCTTCGAGGCGGGCGGGCGCATGGCGTCGGACGGCAGCGAACTCGCGCCGCTCGACGAAGAAGCGGTGCGCGCGGCGGCGCGTGCGGCGAAGGCGGCGGGCGTCGCGGCGATCGCGGTCTGCTTCCTCCATGCCTTCGCCAATCCGGCGCATGAACGTCGCGCCCTGGCGATCCTCGCCGAGGAGGCGCCGGACCTGGCGCTGACCGCCTCGGTCGATGTCTTCCCCGTGGTGCGCGAATACGAACGCAGCATGGCCACGGTCCTGAACGCCGCCGTCATGCCAGCGGTGTCCACCTACATCGCGCGGCTCGAGACGCGCCTGGAGCAGGCCGGCATCCACGCGCCGCTGCTGCTGATGAAGTCGAACGGCGGTGTCGCCGGCGCGGCGGCGATCGGGCGCGCGCCGGCGCAGACCGCACTCTCGGGGCCGGCCGCGGGTGTGGTCGGGGCACGCGCCGTCGCTGCGGCGGCGGGGGTGGAAAACCTGATCACCGTGGATATCGGCGGTACCAGCGCCGACATCTGCCTGATCGCGAAGGGCGAGATCGGCCTGACCCAGACCGGCCGCGTCGGCCCCTGGCCGTTGCCGCTGCCGATGGTGGACATGGTGACGATCGGCGCCGGCGGCGGGTCGCTCGCGCGCATCGGCGCCGATGGCGCGCTGACGGTCGGCCCGCAGAGCGCCGGCGCGGAACCCGGCCCCGCCTGCTACGGCCGCGGCGGCACGGAAGCGACGGTGACGGACGCGCATGTCGTGCTCGGCCACCTGCCGCCTTCGTTGCTCGGCGGGCGGATGACGCTCGATCCGGCCCTTGCGGAGGCGGCGATCGCCCGCGTCGCGCAGTCGCTGGACCTGACGCTCGATGCCGCCGCGCGCGGCATCCTCGCCATTGCCGACAACAACATGGTCGGCGCGATCCGCGTCGTCTCCGTGGAGCGCGGGCACGATCCGCGCGACTTCACCCTGGTGCCATTCGGCGGTGCCGGCCCGCTGCATGGCTGCGCGCTGGCGGAACTGCTCGGCATCACCCGTGTGCTGGTGCCGCCGGCGCCCGGCGTGCTGTGCGCGCAGGGGCTGCTCGCCGCCGACCTCAAGGCCGAATTCACTCGCAGCATCGCCGAGCCGCTGGACGGCGCGGATCTCGCGCGCATCGAGGCGGCCTTCGCCGCGCTCGAGGCCGAGGCCATTGCCTGGTTCGCGCTGGAACAGGTCGCCGAGGCCGACCGCCGCACCCGCCGCGTCGCGCTGATGCGCTACGAGGAACAGGGGCACGAACTCTCCATCCCCTGGACGGCGCCGGAGGCGCTGGGCGCCGCCTTCGCCGCCGCGCATCGTGGCCTCTACGGCTTCGACCTGCCGGAAGTCGCGGTCGAGATCGTCACCCTGCGCGTCGAGGCGGCCGGTGCCTTGCCCGCCCCGGCGCCCAGCCCGCCGCATGGCGGCAGCGCCGCGGAGGCCATGGTCGGCCGCCAGCGCATCCTGCTTCCCGGCGGCGCGGTGGAGGCGCCGGTGCTGGATCGTGCGCGTCTCGGTCCCGGTGCGGTCTTCCCCGGCCCGGCCATCGTCACCCAGTTGGATGCGACGACGCTGGTGGGCGCGGGATGGTCGGGCGAGGTCCATCCCTCCGGCGCCCTGCTGCTGACGCGGGGCTGACCCGCGCTTGCCAAGCCGCCTGCTGCGCGTGAGCATCGCGCCCGAATCAATCGGGGGAAGGTCCATGGCGGATCAAGGGATTGAGGTCGGTTTCATCGGCCTCGGCATGATGGGGCTTCCGATGGCGCGCAGCCTGGTCGCGCGCGGCTTCCGGGTGCTTGGCTGCGACCCCTCGGAAGCGGCCCGCGCGGCGGTGGCGGAAGGCGCGCCGGCCGGTGCGGTTGCCTTCGCGCCGGATCCGGCGGCGGTCGCGGCCAGGGCCGATGTCGTCGTGCTGATGCTGCCGAACAGCCGTGTCGTCGCGCAGGTGATGGAAGGCCCGGGTGGCCTGCTCGCCGCCCTGCGGCCGGGCACGCTGGTGATCGACATGAGTTCCTCGGAACCCGGCGAGACCCGGCGCCTCGCGGCACTGATCGAGGCGCGCGGCGCCGCGCTGGTGGATGCGCCGGTGTCCGGCAGCGTGGCCAAGGCGACGACCGGCACGCTCGCCATCATGGTCGGCGGCGAGGACGCGGCCTTCGCCAAGGCGGAGCCGGTGCTGAAGGGCATGGGCGAGAAGATCATCCGCACCGGCGCGGTCGGCAGCGCGCATGCGATGAAGGCGCTGAACAATTTCGTCTATGCCGCGGGCCTGCTCGCGACGGCGGAAGCGCTGCGGATGGGGTCTGCCCTCGGCCTCGACCTCGGCATCCTGACCGACGTGATGAATGCCTCCTCCGGCCGCAACATCGCCACCGAGACCAAGTCGCGGCAGGAGATCATCAGCGGGCGCTACGCCGGCGGCTTCCAGCTCGGCCTGATGCGCAAGGACCTCGACACCGCGGGCAGCATCTCGGACCAGACCGGCATCGAGGCGCCGTCGCTCGCGCTCTGCCGCGGCCTTTGGGCGGAAGCCGTCGAGGCGCTGGGACCGGGCGTGGACAATACCGAGATACACCGGTTCCTGGGCATCCGGGCATCGCGGTGAGACGGAGGCAGGCGACCATGATGAACCGACGCACCCTTCTGGCCGGCTCCAGCGCGGCGCTCCTCGCGACCCCAGCGCTGGCCCAGGCTTGGCCCGACCGGCCGATCCGGCTGGTGGTGGCCTTCCCCGCCGGCAGCGTGACGGACACGCTGATGCGGCATCTGGCGGAACCTCTCTCGCGCGAACTTGGCCAGCCGGTGATCGTGGACAACAGGCCGGGCGGCAGCGGCGTCGTGGGCACGGAAAGCGCGGCGCGCTCGGCGCCCGATGGTCACACCTGGTGCGTGCTGAGCGTGACCAACGGCGCGCTGAATACCTACACGGTGCGACGGCTCTCCTACGATCCGATCCGCGACTTCGCGCCGATCGGCTTCGTGGCGGAGACGGCCTATATCCTCGTGGTGCCGGCGAGTTCCCCGGCGCGTGACTTGCGCGGCTTCATAGAGCACGCCAAGGCCGCGCGCACGCCGCTGACCTTCAGCCATGGCAATTCCAGCGCGCTGATCGCCTCGGCGACGCTCGCGCGGCTGGCCGGCGTCGAGATGACGGCGGTGCCCTATCGCGGCGGGCCGGAGGCGCTGACGGACGTCATCGCCGGGCGCATCGACAGCACCTTCACCGACTTCGCCGCCGGCATGCCGCAGGCGCGGGAAGGCAAGGTGCGCGTGCTGGCGGTGACCTCCCCGCAGCCTTTTTCCCTGGCGCCCGAGATCCCGACCGTGAAGTCGGTGCTGCCGGAGTTCGATTTCGACGTGTGGTTCGGCATCGGCGTGCCGGCCAATACGCCGGCGCCGATCATCGCTCGCGCCAACGCCGCGCTGAACAAGGTGCTGGGCGATGCGGAACTGGGGGAAAGGCTGGCGCGCCTCGGCTATGCGCCGCGCGGCAGTACGCCGCAGCAGTTCCAGGACTTCCTGCGCAACCAGATCACCGTGCTGACCGCCCGCGCGCGGGAAGCGGGGCTGGAACAGCAGTAGCGCGCCGCCTGCCTACTCCGGCGCGTCGCAGAGATAGCGCCGGAGGTGGTAGGGCCGCGCCGCGAGCGCCGGGCAGAAGGAAGCGACGATCGGCTCCAGCCGCTCGAACAGCCCCTTCCATTCGGCATTGAGCGCTTCCAGCCGCTCACGCGCGGCCTCCGCCTCGATCGCCAGCTTCGCCAGGTCGATCGTCAGCAGCTTCCGGTCCTGCACCACGAAACGGCCGCCGATCATGACGTGGCGGACGCTGGTGCCGTCCTCGGCGTGCACCATCTGGTTCACCGACCAGTGGTGCGGGATCCAGTTGATCGATCCAAGGTCGAGGAAGACGATGTCCGCCTTCATGCCCGGCGCGATGGCGCCGATGTCCTTGAAGCCGAGCGCGCGCGCGGAGCCGGTCGTCGCCGCCTCGTAGACCTCCTCCACGCTGGCCCAGGCGCGTGGATCGGGCGTCTGCACCTTCGACAGCAGGGAGGCGGCGCGCATCGCCTCGTACATGTTCTGGTTGTCGGAGGAACTCGATCCGTCGGTGCCGATGCCGACCGTGACGCCGAGATCCCGCGCCCGGCGGAAGCGGAACATGCCGTTGCCGAGCTTCATGTTGCTGCTGGGGTTGTGCGCAACCGCCGCCCCCGCGTCGCGCAGCCGTCTGAAGTCATCGTCGTCCAGCCAGATGCCGTGCGCGGCCGTGAAGTCCGGCGTCACGAGGCCGAGCGCATCCATGTGCGCGACCAGCGTCTTGCCGTAGCGGCGGATGCCGGTGATCGCCTGGACCTTGCTCTCGCCGACATGGGAATGCAGACCAATGCCGAAATCCCGCGCCAGGTCGCGGCAGCCGCAGAGGAAGGCGTCCGAGCAATGCAGCGGGATGGTGGGCGCCACCGCCGCGCGGATGTCCTTGCCGGCCCAACGCCAGTTCGCGAGCACGCCACGCATCGCATCCAGCGTGCGTTCCCAGGCAGGCAGGCGCAGGCGGTCCACCTGTGCGCGCAACGCATCGGGCAGGGCGTCGTAGAGGCCCGGGATGGCCTCGTACACGGTGCGGTCAGCGACCATCGGGGCGATGACCGCGCGCATGCCGACGCTGGCATAGGCCTCGGCCACTGCATCGAGCCCCTCGGCCGTGGGCAACGGCACTTCGGCGTAGAGGTCGTAGGCCGCGGTGCAGCCCTTCAGCACAAGCTCCGCCGCGTTGATCTGCGCGGCGAGCTTCTTGTCGGCCAGCGCCCGGTTGCCGCCGGTCCAGGGTCCGGCCGCCAGCAGCAGTTCGAGGGTCCAGCGGTCGCTTTGCCCGCGGGAGAGCGCGCTGTGGCCATGGGTGTGCGCGTTGATCAGGCCGGGATGCAGCAGGAAGCCGGCGGCCTCGATCACGCGCGCGCCGGGTGGGGCCGAGAGGCCGGTGCCGACCTCCCGAATGACGCCGTCCTGCACGAGGATGTCGGTCACCTCCGCGCGGCGCCGCGCGGGATCGGCCAGCCGTCCGCCGCGGATGAGGGTGAAGCCCGCTTCGATCTCCGCCATGCCGGCTGCTCCTGTGCTGCGCTTTTGAGCGGTTTCCGTTCGCCTCGGCTCACGAAAGTCGCTCCAGGCCCTTGTTCTTGCGAGCATCTTCACCCGACCAGATGATTCCACCTGATCGGGATCTGCTCTAGATGTTGGCACCCTTCAGCGCGGCGATCACTGCATCCGTGACCTGTGCGGTCGTCGCCGTGCCGCCGAGGTCCGGCGTCAGCACGTCGCCGCGGGCCGTCACCGCCTCCACCGCGCGCATCAGGCGTTGCGCAGCGGGTGCTTCGCCCAGGTGATCGAGCATCATCGACGCGGTCCAGAAGGCGCCGAGCGGGTTGGCGATGCCCTTGCCGGTGATGTCGAAGGCCGATCCGTGGATCGGCTCGAACATCGAGGGCCGGCGCCGCTGCGGGTCGATGTTCCCCGTCGCGCCGATGCCGAGCGAGCCCGCCAGCGCGGAGGCGAGGTCGGACAGGATGTCGGCATGCAGGTTGGTCGCGACGATGGTGTCGATCGTGCCGGGCTTCATCACCATGCGCGCGGTCATGGCGTCCACCAGCATCTTCTCGACCGTCAGCGCGGGATAGTGGGACGTCACCTCGGCGCAGACCTCGTCCCACATCACCATGCCGTGGCGCTGGGCGTTGGATTTGGTGACCACCGTCAGGTGCCTGCGCGGGCGGGACATGGCGATCTCGCAGGCATGGCGGCAGATGCGCGCGACGCCCTCGCGGGTGAAGACCGCGACGTCCATCGCCACCTCGATCGGCAGCCCGCGATGGGCGCGCCCGCCGACGCCGGCGTATTCGCCCTCGGAATTCTCGCGCACGATCACCCAGTCGATCTGCTTGCCGAGATCCTCCCGCAGCGGGCCGCGCACGCCCGGCAGCAGGCGGGTGGGGCGGACATTCGCGTACTGGTCGAAGCCCTGGCAGATCGCCAGGCGCAATTCCCACAGGGTGATGTGGTCGGGAATGTCCGGCGCGCCGACGGCGCCGAAGAAGATGGCATCGAAGCCTTCGAACTGCTTCAGCCCGCCATCCGGCATCATCTTGCCGGTGCGGCGGTACATCTCGCTGCCCCAGTCGAAGGACTGGAAGGACAGCGAGAAGCCGCCCTGCGCCGCGGCGACGGCTTCCAGCACGCGGCAGCCCGCGTCGATGACCTCCGGTCCGATGCCGTCGCCCCCGATGGCGGCGATCCTGTGCTGGCGCATGGGCTGTTCCTCCTGTCTCCCGGCTTCCCTGCCGTCGCGTTGCGAGGCACGCAAGTCCTGATCGGTGTCCGCGCGCAAGTCTTCAGCGGCGGAACTTCAGGTCGAGGCCGCGGGCGCGCCAGCCGGCCTCGATCTCGTCCATGTCCGTCAGCCCGGCCGGATTGGCGCGGGAGGGACGGGTCGACAGGCCCGGCTCGGCCTGCGTCCGCCACAGGGCGAGCAGGCGGGACAGTTCCACCAGCGGGTCGGCGTGGTCGTCCACGCGCAGGTTGATGTCGGGGAAGTCCTCGGTGGTGGTGATCACCAGCGCGGCGGATTGCCTGCCGCGCTTGTCGCCGCCCGCCGCCTGGCCGGCATGCAGTGCCTCCATCAGGCGTTCGGGGAGGGGCAGGTCGCTGCGCCTCGCGAAGACCTCGGCGGTCTCGGTCACCACGCGCTCCCCCACGAGCATGTTGCCGGCGACGCTGAAGCCATCTCCGGCGACGGAGCCGCACCATTCCACGCAGTTCGCCCCGGTGAAGGCCGCGACGCGCCCCTGCGCGTCCACTGCGTGAATCTGCCGCAGGCCACGCCCTTGGTCCCCGGCCAGCGCGCTGTCCAGCGCCAGTTGCGGCGAGAGGCCGCGCGCCATGGCGTCCAGCACCGCCGGGCCGAGATATCGGTTGCTCATCGACTGCGTGGAGACCGCGCCCACCCCGGTGCGCAGGAAGGGGCAGGCTGCACCGACCGCCAGATTGCAGGTGGTGACGGCGACGGCGAAGGCGCCGGTGGACCGATCTCGCGCGACGATGGACCAGGTCATGGCGGAGGACTCCTGAACGACGCCGCATCCTGCACTGTCACGTCGCGGTTGACAGCAGGGCGCGGGCGCGCAGATGTGGACGCAATAAGCGGGAGGGACCAACGCCATGAATTTCGTGCTGCGCCGCCGCGCCTTCGGCGCCCTTGCCTTAGCCGCCGCGGCGCCCGCCGTGGCGCGCGCCCAGGGCGCCTGGCCCGACCGGCCCGTGCGCCTGATCGTGCCCTTCGGCGCCGGCGGCGCGGTGGACACGCTGTCGCGCACGGTCGCCAATGCATTCCCGCAGCACGCCAACGGCCAGCCGATGGTGGTGGAGAACCGGTCGGGCGCCGGCGGCACCATCGCGGGCGGGGTCGTCGCGACGAGCCGGCCTGACGGCTACACGCTGATGATGGCGGACCTCGGCGCCAATGCGATCGGCAAGATGCTGCAGCCGGGCCTCGGCTACGATCCGCTGGCGGCCTTCTCGCCGATCATCCACCTGGTCAACCTGCCGCTGGTCATCGTCGCCCGGCCGGGGCTCGAGGCAGCGACGCTGCCGGAACTGATTGAACTGGCGAAGCGGCGCAACGGGGAGATGACCTATGCCTCCCCGGGCGTGGGCCATGCCAGCCACCTGAGCGCGGAACTGCTCGCACGGCGGGCGGGCATCCGCTGGACGGCGGTGCATTATCGCAGCGGCGCGGACGTCATGCGCAGCGTGATCGCGGGTGAGACGGACTGGACCTTCCCCTCGGTTTCCACCTCACTGCCCTTCATCCGCGAGAACCGGGTGAAGACCATCGCCGTCAGCACCGCGAATGCGGTGCCGCTGCTGCCGGGCGTGCCGCCGGTGGGGGCGACCTATGCAGGTTTTTCCTCGGCGACCTGGCACGGTGTCGTCGGGCCCGCCGGGATGCCGGCGGAACTCGTGGCGGCAGCCAATCGTGCGCTGCGCGCCATCATCACCACGCCCTCGATCAAGGAGCAGACCGAGCGCGTTCAGGCGGCCGAGATCGTCGCCGGCTCGCCGGATGCATTCGCCACCTTCATCCGCGCCGAGGCGGAGAAGTGGGAGCCGGTGATCCGCGAGGGCAATATCCGCGCGGAGTAGGCGCACGGCACCGGGCCGCTCCGGCGGGCGTCGGGACGCGGGCGGCCGGGTCCGGCCGCCCGCGATCCGTTCCAATGGCCTGATTCCGAAATCCTGCGGACTTCGTTCTCGGGCCACTGGCCTTGGTTTTCAGTGGCCTGCTTGTTTGCTTCGTTCGCTGGAAATCCAGCGAACGAAGCGGGCAGGACACTAGCGGTCCTTCCGCGCCAGCACGGCGAAGGCGTAGGCGTATTCGGGACCGGCGCGGCGGCCGAGGTCGAGCGTGGCGGCGACGATCTCGGGGTCGTCGTCGGTGAGGTGGCGCACCGTGTCGTCCACGCCAGGCACGCCCCAATAGGGGTAGAGGAAGATGCCGTCGGCCCGTTCGGCGCGCAGGCCGACGGCGGCGAGCATCGACTGGGTCTCGGCCCAGGTGAATTCGTGCAGGTGCTGGTAGTTGGTGACGAACTCGCCCGAGCCGAGCTTGCGCGAGATGCGCTGGTTCAGCCCGTCCCGGTTGGTGACGGTGATCATGGCGGTGCCGCCGGGGCGCAGCACCCGCGACGTCTCCGCCAGGGTGCGCGCCGGGTCGCTCACATGCTCGATCGCGTCGATGAAGAGCACGCGGTCGAAGGCGGCATCGGGCAGGGCGAGCGCGGCCGTGTCCATCGCGGCGAAGCGGAAGCGCGCATCGTGGGCGTGCCGCGCGCGGCCCATCTCCAGCGCCACGGTCGAGATGTCCACGCCGAGCACCGCGTGCGCGCCGGGCACGAGCCGCGCCAGCCGCCCGGTGCCGCAGCACAGGTCCAGCAGGTCCAGCCCGTCGCAGGCGCCGAGATACTCGGCGATGAGCCGGTCGAGTTCCTCGTAGTAGGTGCGGTCTCGCAGCGTCTCGTAGACATAGCCGCCGTTGCGCCAGAACTGGTTCATCGCATGGCGCAGCTCGGCAGCCGTCATGGCCGGGAATTGCGCGATGATGCCGGGTTCCGGCAGGACGGGATCGGTCTCGGCCTCGGGCGCCGGGTCGGGGCGCTCCATCCGCCCGGGCAGGGCGTTCTCGAAGGCCTGGAAATGCTCGCTGGCGCGGATGGCCTCCGCCTCCTCGGCCTTGGCCTCGGGGCCGAAGACGACGAAGACGGCGTTGGCCAGCATCGGCTGCAGGCGTGCCGTGATGTCGCGCAGCGCGTCGCGCGTCAGCGCATCCAGCATGCCCTTGTGCAGGATGGCCCAGTCATGGCGGTCCTCCGGCGCGATCACCGTGCGCACGTAGCGGTGGATGCGCGGGAAGACCCACCAGAAGATGTCCGGCGCCAGGATGCCCGCGCCCGGCGTGGCACGGTCGCGCACCACGCGGGCGGCCTCGGACCAGAAGGGGTCCTGGCTCGGGAAGCTCATGGGTCAGCAGCCAAGTCGGTCGGCCAGTTGCTCGAAGGAGTCCGCCACCACCTCCCAATCCTGCTCGGCGTGGGTATCGGTGGCCTGGTCCGGGCCGTGCTCAGTCGGGCGCAGCACGAAGGCAGTCTTCAGCCCCGCCTTGCGCGCCGCCGCCAGGTCGCCGTTGTGGGCGGCGACCAGTGCGACCTCGCCGGGCGCCAGGGCGAGGATCTCCGCCGTGCGCAGATAGGCCTCGGGCTGCGGCTTGTAGGCCTGCGCGGCCTCCGCCCCCAGCACCGCGTCCCAGGGAATGCCCGCGCGCTTGGCCATGTTGGCCAGCAGCAGGATGTTCCCGTTCGACAGCGGGGCGAGGAAGTGCCGCGCCTTGAGCCGGATCAGTCCGGGGATTGTGTCCGGCCAGGGATCGAGCCGGTGCCAGGCGCGGTTGAGCCATTCCAGCTCATCCTGCGCGATGCCGTCCGGGTCGATGCCATGGTCGCGCAGCACACCGTCCAGGTTCTCACGGTGCAATACGTCCAGCCGCGTGAAGGGGCGGCGGCCGGAGCGCACCGCCTCCATCGCCGGCTGGTAGCGCCGGCGCCAGGCGTCCGCGAAGGCGTGAGGGTCCATGTCGGCCTTGCCATGGCGCGCGAGGAAGGTCCTCGCGTCGCGCGCCACGCCGCTGCGCCAGTCCACGACGGTGCCGAACACGTCGAAGACCAGCGCCTTCACGCCAGGGAGCGCGCTCATTCCGCGGCCTTCGTCGCCCAGCGGCTTTCGAAGTTCCACACGTCAGGGAAGCCCATGAGGTCCGTCATGCGCTTGAAGCCGTAGGATTCGCCGATGGCGATGCTGTCGCCGCTCGCCTTCAGGTGGGCATAGGCCTTTTCCAGCGCCGCCGCGGCGGCGAGGAAGCCGATGGCGGGATAGATCGCCATGGCGTAGCCGATCTCCTTCAGCTTCTCGGCCGGCAGGATCGGCGTGCGGCCGCCTTCCACCATGTTGGCGAGCAGCGGCTTGGCGATGGCCTTGCCGATGGCGCGCATCTCCTCCTCGCTCTCCGGGCTTTCGATGAAGACGATGTCGGCGCCGGCATCGCCGTACATCAGGCCGCGGCGGATCGCTTCCTCGAGCCCGAGCGTCGTGCGCGCATCGGTGCGGGCGACGATCAGGAAGTCGGCGCTGGTCCGCGCCTCGGCCGCGACCTTGATCTTCAGCACCATCTCCTCGGCTGGGATGACGCGGCGGCCGGGCGTATGGCCGCACTTCTTCGGCATCTCCTGGTCTTCGAGCTGGATACCGGAGATCCCGGCCTGCTCGTAGCCCATGACCGTGTGGCGCACGTTGAGCAGCCCACCATAGCCGGTATCGGCATCGGCGATCAGCGGCGTGCGGCAGCCGCGCGCCATCTGCCCCATGCGCGCGACCATGTCGGAATAGGTGGCGATGCCGGCATCGGCGACGCCGAGCGCCGAGGCCACCGTGCCGAAGCCGGTGCCGTAGATGCAATCGAAGCCCATGCCGTCGGCCACCTTGGCCGAGATCATGTCGAACACGCCGGGGGCGACGATGAAGCGCTTCTGCGCGAAGGCCTGGCGGAGGGCGGGATTGGCCATGGCGGTGATCCTACTGCTGCGGACGGATGTGGCCGGCCTGGGCGGCGGCGGCCCAGATGCGGTCGTCACGCTGCATCGCTTCGAGCAGCGCGGGGGCAGGGCGGAAATCGCGCTCGACGCCGAGGGCGACCAGGCGCTGCTGGAAGGTCGCGTCGTCGAAGACGCGCTGCACCGCGCCGCCGATCTGCGCCGCCAGCGCCGGGTCCATGCGCGGCGGCGCGAGCATCGCCACCCAGCCGGAGAGGTCGAAGTCCCGGATGCCCTCTTCCTGCGGCGTCGGCGCGTCGGGGAAGTAGGCCGAGCGCGTCGCCGTCGAGGCGGCGAGCACCCGCACCCGGCCCGTGCCGACATGCGGCATGACGCTGACGGTGCTGGTCCAGCCGCTCGGCAGGTGGCCGGCGACGATGTCGTTCATCAACTGCCCACCCGAGCGGTAGGAGATGTCCGGCATCTCCACCCCGGCCCGGCGCGCCAGTTCCTGGCCGATGAAGGAGGAGAGCGCCTCCGTGCTGCCGGTGCCGACGCGGCCCGGATTGCGCTTCGCGTGATCGATCATGCTGCGCAGGCTGTCGAAGGGCTGGTTCGCGCCGGAGACCAGCATCATCGTGTTGCGCGTCAGCATCGCGATCGGCGTGAAGTCGCGGATCGGATCGTAGGGCAGGGACGGCAGGTGGTAGCGGTTCATCACATGGGTCGAGACCACGACGAGCAGCGTATGCCCGTCCGGCTCCGCCCGTGCCACGACCTCGGAACCCACGACGCCGGCGGCGCCGGCGCGATTCTCGACGACGATGGGCTGGGACAGGGAGGGGCGCAGGGCTTCCCCGATGGCGCGGGCGAGGATGTCGGTGCCGCCGCTCGCGGCATAGGGCACGATCACGCGCACGGGGCGCGACGGCCAGCCGGCGCCCTGGGCGCGGAGCGGCGCGGGCGCGGCGAGCGCGGCGGCGGACAGCAATAGCGGGCGACGTCCGAACATCTTGGTGGTTCCTCTCCAGATGGGGCTCACATGCCCCGCCACGGCGCCCCTGTAAACGGCCGCGCTTCCGGGCAATGATGTACCCGCCGACATCCCGGAGGACCACCATGCCCGCCAGCGACATCGCCGCCATCGAGGCCGTGCTGCAGACCTATTTCGATGGGCTGCACGAAGGCGACACGGCGAAGCTCGCCAGCGCCTTCCACCCCTGTTCCCACCTGTATTGGGAGAAGGACGGGGTGGTGCAGGACCTGCCGCGCGAGCAGTGGTTCGAGATGGTGCGCAGCCGCGGCAGCGCGAAGGCGAAGGGCCTGGCGCGCGAGGACCGGATCCTGACGCTCGACCAGTCCGGGCCGGAGACGGCGGTGGCCAAGGTCGCCTGCCAGATCCCGCCGCGCTACTTCACGGACTACCTGGTGTTCCTGAAGACCGCCGAGGGCTGGAAGATCGTCAGCAAGGTCTATCGCTTCGACGTCCGGGAATGACGCCTCGCGGGGGTGCCGAACCCTCGCCCGCAGGTCACGAGCCGCGCCAGTCGCGCAACACGCGGCTGGTGTCGTAGTACTCGCGGAACTCGCAGAGCAGGCCGTTCCGCAGGCGCAGGGCATCCGCCTTGGCGTAGCCGTGTTCGGTGCCCCTCGCGCTGTAGCGCAGGCGAATGGAAGCCAAGGCGACAACCCATTCGCCATCGGCAATGACGTGATCGAGCTGGTAGCTCAGGACCTCGCATTCGCGGGCCAGCACGGCGAAGTAGTGCCGGACCCCTTCGGCGCCGAGATGCAGCCCGGCCCAGGGGATGTCGGCGGATCCTTCCGACTGCCAGCGCACGTCGTCGGTCAGCGCCGCCAGCACATGGGGCAGGTCGCCGCGCGCATAGGCGCCGTAGAGGGCGAGCACCCGGTTGCGGTTGGCCGCGGTCAAGTCTGCGGGCGTCACGTGCGGCTCCCCTTCTCCTCGGATGACGGGTGTGTTGCCCTCCACCGCTACGCGGATCAAGCCGGGAGACGCAGCCGGATCAATCCACCCGCGCGCCCGAAGCCCGCACGATCGGCACCCATTTGTCGATCTCGGCGGCGATGAAGGCGCGGGTGGCGTCGGGCGTCATGCCCTCCGGGATGGTGTTGCCCAGCGCGATCAGTCGGTCGCGCACCTCGGGCTGCTTCAGCACCTCGGCGATCTGCTCGGAGAGGAACTGCCGGATCACCATCGGCGTGCCGAGGGTGGTGGACCAGGGCGTCCAGGTCGTCGCCTGGAAGTCGGGCAGCCCGGCCTCGGCCGCCGTCGGCACGTCCGGGATCATGGGGGAGCGCTGCGGCGTCGCGATCACCAGGCCGCGCACCTGGCCGGTGCGGATCGGCTCGGTGACGAAGGATATGGTGTCCGCCTGGAAGGAGGTGCGGCCCGCGAGCAGGTCCTGGAAGGCGGCGGCCGACCCGCGATAGGGCACGTGCTGCGCCTGCACGCCCATCAGGTGCAGCATCAGCGCCGCCGCGATGTGCCCGGTCGTGCCGTTGCCGGAGGAGCCGTAGTCGAAGCGGTTGGGGTTCGCCGCGACCTGTTGCCGGAACTCCGCGAGCGTGCGCGCGGGGAAGTTGTTGTTCACCACGAGCACGATCGCCGAATGGCTGCTGATGGTGACGTGGTCCACGCCGGTCAGCGGGTGGACGCGCAGCCGCTCCCCGTAGAGCCCGACATTCAGCGTGTGCGAGCCGAGCGCGCCCACCAGCAGCGTGTAGCCGTCGGGCGGGGTCTGCGCGACCGTCTCGAAGGCGACGGTGCCGCCGCCGGAGGGGCGGTTCTCCACCACGAACTGCTGGCCGAGCCGCTGCGACAGCGCGGTGGAGACGAGGCGCGCATTGATGTCGGCATTGCCGCCCGGGGCGAGGGCGACCACCACGCGGACCGGCCGGTTCGGGTAGTCGGTGCCCGGCGCGCGCGGCTGCGCCAGTGCCGGCAGCGCGGCGAGCGCCATCGCGGCGCCGAGAAGCGTCCTGCGGATCATTCTTCGTTCCCCCCTTTTGGTTCTTATGCGATCGAATGTTCGAGCACGCCGACGCGCTCCACCTCCATCCGCAGACGGTCGCCCGGCTTCAGGTAGCGCGGCGGGTCGCGGAAATGGCCGACGCCGGCCGGTGTGCCGGTGGCGATGACGTCGCCGGGCTCCAGCGTCATGTAGCGCGAGAGGAAGGCGATCAGCGTGGCGACGGGGAAGATGAGGTCCCGCGTATTGCCGTGCTGCACTTCCTCGCCGTTCAGCCAGCATCGGATGTCGAGCGCCCAGGGCTCGCCCACCTCGTCGGCCGTGGCGATGCAGGGGCCGATCGGGCAGAAGCCGTCCATGCCCTTGGCAAAGGATGTCATGGCGAGGGGTACGTCGAACTGGAATTCGCGCGCGCTGACGTCGTCGAGCACGGTGTAGCCGGCGACATGGTCCAGCGCGGTGCCCTCGGATACGTCCTTCGCGCGGCGGCCGATGACGACGGCGAGTTCCGCCTCCCAGTCCGGCTTCTTCACGGCGGGCGGGATGCGCACCGCGGCGCCGGGGCCGGTGACGGAGGAGGCCGGCTTCATGAAGATGCGCGGCAATTCCAGCTTCGGCCCGCCGACCTCCTTCGCGTGGTCGCCGTAGTTGCGGCCGACGCCGAGGATCTTGCCGGGTTTCAGCGGCGCCAGCAGGTGCACGGCGGCGAGCGGCGCGCGCAGCGCCGTGTTCTCCGCCCGAGCGGCGAAGGCCAGCGCGCGGCCTGCGGCGACCATCGCCGCCTCGTCGGCGATCAGCGCCACCATGTCGGACGGGATGGCGGAGGCGGTGTCCGCCTCGCCCGCCGCGCGCATCGCCGCGGCGAGGGCGGGGCGCAGCGCGACCACTTCCTCGCCGATCATCCCGCCCAGGACCGGCCCTGCGCCGGCATCGAAGGTGACAAGCCTCATGCCGCGAGCGCCGCGTAGTCGAGGTTCGCCATCACCTGCACGCGCAGGATGAAGCGGTGCTCATCCGGCCCATAGTCGGCGACGGCGTTGTGAGTGGTGCCGATGTTGTCCCACATCAGCACGTCGCCCTCGTTCCATTCGTGGGTGTAGAGGTACTTGTCCTGTGCCTGGTGGCGGAACAGGTAGTCGAGCAGCGCGTCGCTCTCCGCGCGCTCCATGCCCTCGACATACATCGCGTAGCCGGAATTGCAGTAGAGCACGCGCCGCCCGGTGATCGGGTGGATGCGCACCATGGGCTGCGAGACGGGCGGCTTCTTCGCCCGCTGCTCCGGCGTCAGCGGCCCGCGGATCGAGCCGGGGCGGATGCGCATCATGTCCCAGAACTTGGCGAAGTCGTGGATCGCGGTGCGGCCCTCGATGCGGGTTTTCACCTCGGCCGGCAGGTCGTCATAGGCGGCGTGGACGTTGCGGAACTGGGTGCAGCCCAGCACCTTGCCGTCGCGCCGCGGCACGCGCTTGGCGTGCAGCACGTTCGCGAGCGCGATCTCCTTCGAATAGGACATGTCCGTGTGCCAGCCCTGGCCGGCATCGGACAGGCCGAGCGGCTTGCCGTCCGCGTCCTTCATGTTGGACAGGTGCATCACCTCCGGATGCCCTTCGGCATGAAAGAGGTTGGCGACGTTCACCTCCAGATCCCCGAAGCGGCTGCCGAAGGCGGACAGCGCCGCCGCGTCCAGGTCCTGGCCCGGGAAGCACAGCACGCCGTACTGGCCGAGGGCGCGCAGCACGGTCCTGAAGTCCTCCGGCGTCAGGCTGCGCGAAAGGTCGATGCCCTCCACGCGCGCGCCCAGCCCGGCATTGTTCGGGGTGATCCGCATCGGGACGTTCCTCGTGTTGATTGGAGCGGAGGGTGCGACGCTAGCCCGCGCGCGTCAACGCGGCGGAGGCTTCCGCACCGGGCCCGGCTGGGCCAGCATGACGGTCATGGAAAGCGCATCGAACGAACCGCGGATCGTCGTCGTGGGCGGGGGCATCGTCGGCCTCTGCGTGGCCTGGTACCTGGCGCAAAGGGGGCTGCGGCCGCTGGTGCTGGAAGCCCGGAAGCCGCATGCCGCCTATCCGGGCAATGCGGGGGCGATCAGCCATGGCTCGGTGGCGCCGCTCGCCATGCCGGGGGTGCTGCGCCAGGTGCCGAAGATGCTCACGGACCCGGCGGGTGCCCTGCACATCCCGGCGCGCTACTGGCTGAAGGCGATGCCGTGGCTGCTGCGCTTCGTGGCCTCCGCGCGGACCGCGAAGGTCGAGGCGGCGGCGGATGCGCTTGCCTCGCTGCTGTTCGGCGCGCTCGAACGGCACAAGGAGATCCTGGCCGCCGAGGGTGCGCTCGACCTGATCCGGGAGGAGGGGCAGTTGTACCTCTACCGGGACGAGGCGCAGATGGCGAAGGATGCCGCCTCGCTCGACCTGCGCCGCCGCCACGGGCTGCGCATGGAGGTGCTGGACCGCGCGGCGCTCGCCGCCCTGGAGCCCGAGGTATCACCGGCATACACCCGAGCCGTGCTGTTGCCGGATCATGGTTCCTGCGTGAACCCCGCGCGCCTGGCCGAGGTCGTCGCCCATGGCGTGCGGCGCATGGGGGGCGAGGTCCGCGAGGCCGAGGTCCGTTCCATTCGCATGGAGGGGCGCCGCGCCACCGGCGTGCGGACCGACGCCGGCGATGTTCCGGCGGACATCGTCGTGCTCGCGGCCGGCGCATGGTCCGCGCGGCTGCTTGCGCCGCTCGGGGTCAAGGTGCCGCTGGAGACCCAGCGGGGGTACCACGTGACGCTGCCGGATGCCGGGGTGAAGGCGGGGCGCGTGCTTTCGCCTGCCGACCGCAAGGTCTTCATCACGCCGATGGAGGACGGGTTGCGCGTCGCGGGTTCGGTCGAGTTCGCGGGGCTCGATGCACCGCCGAACGAGGCGCGGGCGCGATTGCTGCTCGATGACCTGCGTGCGGTATTCCCCCATGTGCGGACGGAAGGCGGCACGACCTGGATGGGCCATCGTCCCTGCCTGCCCGACAGCGTGCCGGTGCTGGGCCCGCTGAAGACCTGGGACGGCATCTGGTGTGCCTTCGGCCATGGCCATCTCGGCCTGACGGGCTCGGCGCCGACGGGTGCCGTGATGGCTGCCGCGATCGCCGGGGAGAAGCCGAATTTCGACTTCGCGCCCTTTTCAGCCGAGCGCTTCGCCTGACGGCCGCAACCGCTACAGGATCGCCTTGCCGGCGACCGACCAGGCCTGGATCGCCGCATCCTCGGCCGACATGCCTGGCGCGGAGGGAAACGGCATTCTCTCGCCCAGCAGGAGCGCGCTGATGAGGAACACCAGCACGCGGCGGTCCTGCGCGTCGTCGGTTTGCGTGTATTGCGCCGGGTCGCGGTTCACCAGCACTTCGCCGAGATGAAGGCGGTCGCCGTTCCATGACGCCTCGGCCTCGTAGATCAGGTTCCCCGTCCAGGAGCGCCGGAAGCACAGCCGGCCGCCGTCGAGGTGGATGACCCACTTGTCCTCCATCTCCGTCGCGCGGAAGCCGCGGGCGATCAGCCAGGACTCGAAGGGGGCGAAGGTGACGTCGAGGCGGATGCGTGTCGTCCGCTCCGGCATGGGCGGGACGTGGCCGCCGAGATGCCCGGCATGTGCGCCCCGCAGCGCAGTCTCCTCCTCCCGTCCCAGCACGGCCGCCAGGTGCGCCTGCGGGCCAGGCCCCGCCAGGGGCTTGCCATCGATGTGCGTCGTCGGAACCTCCGGTGGGCGGCGCCGCCAGAACTCGGGGCAGAAGGCGGCGAGCCATGCGAAATCCGCGACGGAAATCACGCCTGTGCGGATGGTGCCATCGGTGTCGCGCAGCGTGCCAGCGATGTGCGAGGGGCCTCGATGGGTGACACGGAGGTCCACGCTGCGCCTCCTCGCCGCAACCGGCCGGATCGCGTGGATGAAGCCGAGGCGCAGGTCGCCGCGGCCGCTCTTGAGAGGCTGGACCTCGGTGAGCAGGACGGGGCTCGCCCCCCAGCCCGGGTGGCGGGCGGGCACTTCGATCCAGCCCCACCAGGCGCCGGGGGCCAGGGTGAGGGGCGGCATCATCCTGCCTGCTCCTAGGCCGCCAGGCGCAGGATTGCTTCGAGATCCCCTGCGGAGCGGACAGGCCGCGGGTTCGTCGCGATCGGCGCGTCCCCGTTCCACAGCGCCGCCAGCGCCGGGATCTCGCCTGCCGCGATCCCCCGTTCGGAAAGCCGCGTCGGCAGGCCGAGGCCACGCACGAAGGCCTCGATGGCGGGCCCCGCTTCCTCGCCGCCGAAGATGTGCGCGACGTCCTTCTGGCGATGTTCATTCACCGGCGCGTTCCAGCGCATCACGGCGTGGAGCATGAGGCAGGAGGTGATGCCATGCGGCACGCCGCGCGCCGCGCCGAGGATGTAGCCGAGACCGTGGCTCGCCCCGACCGGCACGCCGGCCCAGCCGCCCATCACCGAGAGCCAGGCCGCTTCCTGGCAGGCCGCACGCGCGGCGAGGTCGCCCGGGTGGCGACGCACGCGCGGGAGGTTCTCCGCCAGCATCACCATGGCCTGGCGGGAGACGGCATCCGAGAAGGGCTGCGGCACCGTCGAACACCACCGTTCCGCCGCATGGTCGAGCGCGCGGATGCCGGAGGAGAGGAGGAGTTCCGCCGGTGTCTCGAGCGTCGCGGCCGGATCGAGGATGACCGCGCGCGGCACCATCCAGGGATCGAGCGCCCGATGCTTCCGCCCGGCGGCGAGGTCCGTGTAGCCGGCATGCGGCGCGAACTCCGCTGCGGACAGCGTGGTGGGCACCGCAACGATCCGCGGGGCGGGTGCCGGCCCGTCCCAGTTGCCCGGCGCGGCGCCGCGCGACGTGGCGGCACCGATCAGCGAGCCTGCATCCGCAATGCCGCGCCAATTCGCGAGGCAGGCGACCTTCGATCCGTCGATGACCGACCCGCCGCCGAGAGCAACGACAAGATCGGCCTCCTGCTCCCGCAGCAATGCAGCGAGGGCGAGCACGTCCTCGACCGGGCTGTGGGCGCGCATGGCGGAAAAGGTGCCGGCCAGGCGATCCCCGATCGCCGCCTCGGCCGCGGTGGCGAGCGCCCCGCCGGACAGGGAGCGCGTCGTCACCAGCACGACGCGCGACGCGGTGGCCACCTCTCGCGGCAGCGCCTCGGCCAGTGGCGCGCCGTGATGCACGCGGCCCTGCGCCGGCCATTGATGCAGATGCGCGGCCATTCGTCCCTCCTCGGTCCTTGCGGGCGAGGATGGGGCGGCGGCCGGCGCCGGACAAGCTACCGCATGGCGGCGAGCACGGCGGGGTGGTGGTCGGAGCCGTACGGCCCCCGCCCGTCGGGCGGGGGCCGCTTACGCGACGGTGACGCTCAGCGCATCGGCCAAGCGTACATCAGCCCGCCATTCGTCCACAGGCGGTTCAGCCCGCGCTCGAGGCCGATCGGCGTGTTAGGACCGATCGTCCGATCGAACAGTTCGCCATAGTTCCCGACTGCGCGGATGGCGTTGTAGGCCCAGGCGGGATCGAGCTTCAGCGCATTGCCGAGCAGCGGGTCGGCGCCCAGCAGGCGACGGATCTCGGGGTTGGTGCTGGTGCGGCGGAGTTCTTCCGCATTCTGACTGGTGACGCCGAGTTCCTCCGCATTGATCAGCGCGGAGACCGTCCAGCGGATGACGTCGAACCATTCCTGGTCATCGCGCCGCACGACGGGGCCGTAGGGCTCCTTCGAGAAGCGCTCCGGCAGGATGACGAAATCCTGCGGCTGCGAGAACTGGCTGCGCAGCGCCGCGAGCTGCGTCGCGTCCGTGCCGATGGCATCGCAGCGGCCCGCCTGCAGGGAAGTCGCGTTGTCCTGCATGCGCTCCTGCAGGACCGGCGTGAAGCGGAGGTTGTTCGTGCGGAACCAGTCCGTGGTCACGAGCTCGTTCGTCGTCCCGGGCGAGAGGCAGATCGTCATGCCGTCCATCTCGCGCGGGTTGGTGATGTTCGCGTCGCGCCGCACCATGAAGCCGTGGCCGTCATACAGGTTGGCGATCGTCAGCCGCAGGCCGAGCGTGGTGTCGCGCGTCATCGAGAGCGTGGTCTGGCGGATCAGCACGTCGATCTCGCCGGACTGCAGTGCCGTGAAGCGTTGCACGGCGGTCAGCGGGACGAAGCGGACCTTGTTGGGATCGCCCAGCACGGCGGCCGCCACGGCACGGCAGAGGTCGGCATCCATGCCGCGCCAGACGCCCTGGCTGTCCGGCAGGGAGAAGCCGGCGACGCCGACATTCACGCCGCAGGCGAGGACGCCGCGGCTCTTCACGCCATCGAGCGTGGCTCCGGCCATGGCGGGGCCGCCGAGGGTGATGCCCAGTCCGGCGGCAAGGGCCGCCATCCAGCGTGTTGCTCTCATGCTCTATTCCTCCTCTTCGCGGCTTCGTTGCCGCGATGTTGATCGACGATACGGGCAGCGCGACCGATCGGCACAAGGATCGCGTGTTCCCCGACACTACCCGCGCTTCGCCTTGTCCGCCTCGTTGCGGGCCTTGATGCGGGCGCGCGCGGCGTCCCATTCCGCATCGCCCCAGGCGAGGTAGTCCTGGAATCCTCCGCCACCCGAAAGCCATCCGCCACCGTCGAGAGCGATGGTCTCCCCGTTGATCCAGATCGGCGTGAGCAGGAAGGCTGCGAGGTCGCCGATATCCTGCGGCGTGCCGATGCGCCTCATCGGGTTCTTCTCGGCCAGCCGCGCGGCGGGGTCGGCCTCGCCCGGACGCAGGCGCGCGAACATGCCTTCGGTGGGAATGGTGCCAGGCGCGATGGCGTTCAGCCGGATGCCGTGCCGCCCCCATTCCACCGCGAGCGACTTCGTCATCGCGTCGATGCCCGCCTTCGACATGGCGGAGGGCACGACGAAGGGCGCCCCGGTCCGCACCCAGGTGACGATGATGGAGACGACGGCCCCGCCGGTCTTCTCCCGGATCCAGCGTTTGCCGAGCGCCTGCGTCACCTGGAAGGTGCCGTGGAAGACGATGTCGGCGATGGCGTGGAAGGCGCGGTGCGAAAGGTCTTCCGTCCGGCTGATGAAGTTGCCGGCGGCGTTGTTGATGAGGTGCGTTGCGGGCTTGCCCTCCGCCCACATCGCCGCGACGGCGGCCTCGATGGCGTCGGGATCCTTGATGTCCACGGCCCGCGCGGTAGCCATGCCGGGGTGCTGCGCGTTCATCTCGGCCGTGGTCGCCTGCACGACCTCGCCGCGCCGGCCCCAGATCTCGACCGCGGCGCCCAGCGAGAGCATGCGTTCCGCCATCATGCGCCCAAGGCCCGTGCCACCGCCCGTGACCAGCACGCGCGAACCCTTGAGGATGTCGTCGCGGAACATGCGCGTCACTCCGCGGCCAGGAAGCGGGAGAAGTCGGGCTTGCGCTTTTCCTGGAAGGCGGCAACCGCCTCGGCGGCTTCCGGCCCGCGCAGCAATTCGCTGAACGTCCCGAACTCCTCGGTCATGTGGGCGGTCAGCGCCTGGGCGCCCGTCTCGCGCAGCAGGCGCTTCGTCGCCGCCAGCGCGGCGGGGGGCTTGGCGGCCAGTTTGCGCGCCACGCCTTCAGCGACCGGGAACAATTCGGCCAGCGACACGACCGTATTGGCGATGCCGGCGCGCACCGCCGTCTCCGGCGAGAAGGCCTCGCCGAGCATCAGCAACTCGTTGGCCAGCAATTGCCCCGCGCGCTGCGGCACGATCAGCGACGACCCGCCCTCCGGGCAGAGTCCGAGATCGACGAAGGGCATGCGGAACACCGCGGTATCGGCCGCATAGACCAGGTCGCAGTGCAGCAGCATCGTGGTGCCGATGCCGATGGCGAAACCCGCCACCGCCGCCACCACGGGCTTCGGGCAGTCGCGCAGCGCGAAGAGGAAGTCCCGTGCCGGCGTCGGGATGGAATCGTCCGGCGTGGCGCTGCGGGTCTTGAAGTCGTTCACGTCATTGCCCGACGTGAAGCAGGACGCCCCGCCGGTCAGGAGCACGGAACGCACCGCGGGCGAGGTGGCCGCTTCGCGCAGTGCGTCGCGCATGGACGCGTACATGGCGCGCGTCAGGGCGTTCTTCTTCTCCGGCCGGGCGATGCGGATGGTCCGCAGGCCCGTATCGTCGATGACCTCGATCTCGCTCATGGTTTCCTCCGCATGCGTTCAGGCCATGATCGGCGGAACGGCCCCCGCGATCCAGCGGGCAATCGCGGTGGCGCGCTCGTCACCGTGGGGCTGGACGGTCGGAAGGGGGTGTCCTCGCGCGCCGTGACACGCGGCATGGCAGCGCGGAAAGTCGCCGGCGAACAGGCGGGCTGGTCCATGGGCGTCTCCTCGGCACCGCATGCTGGCCCGCGGGCAGGCGGGCGTCCAGGCGCCCCGCATGACAGCGCGGCGCATCTCCGCGATGATGCGTCCAACCAATGGTCAGGAGGAACGCATGGCGCGGCGGGTGATGCTCATCACGGGCGGCGGGCGAGGCATCGGGGCGGCGACGGCACGGTTGGCGGCGGCGCGCGGCTACGACCTGGTGCTCACCTACCGATCCGACACCGCCCGCGCCGGGGAGACCGCGCGCGCCTGCGAGGCCGCCGGCGCGAAGGTCGTGCTGCTCAAGGGCGACGCGGCCTCGGAGGCCGACATCGTCGCCGCCTACGACACGGCCGGGCGCACCTTCGGCGGCATCGACGCGGTGGTGAACAATGCCGGCACGACCGGCGGCAAGCGCCTGGTCGCCGACACGACCGAAGCCGATTGGCGCGGCACCTTCGAACCCAACGTCTTCGGCCTGGCGCTGTCCTGCCGCGAAGCGGTGCGCCGCATGTCCACCGCGCGCGGCGGCAAGGGGGGGGTGATCGTCAATGTCTCCTCCCGCGCCTCGGAACTCGGCAGCGCGGGGGAATGGGTGCACTACGCCGCCTCCAAGGCGGCGGTGGACACGCTGACCCAGGGCCTCGCGCGGGAAGTGGCGAAGGAGGGTATCCGCGTGAACGCGGTGAACCCCGGCCTGATCGAGACGGAACTCCACGCTGCATCCGGCCAGCCGGACCGGCTGCAGCGCCTCGCGCCCTTCGTGCCGATGGGGCGCGCCGGGACGGCGGAAGAAGTCGCGGAATGCATCCTCTTCCTCGCCTCGGACGCCGCATCCTACGTGACGGCGGCCTGCCTGCCGGTGGGCGGCGGGCGCTGATCAGGCGGGTTTCAGCACCGGCTTCCTCGCCGCGCAGAACTCGTCGACCGCGGCGACGAAGCGCGCGCAGTCGGCATCGGTGACGGGAAGGCTCAACGCCGCCATGCCGCGGCGCGCGAGGTAGATGCCGGCGGCGAGCATGTCGAAGAAGAACAGCTCGCGCATCTGCTCCTCCTCCGGGCTCGCCTTGTAGGGCGCGGTGACGGGGCCGTTGCGGAAGTGCGGGTTCAGCATCGAGCCCGCGCCGGTGAAGTGCATGGCGACGCCATGCTTCGCGCAGGCCGCGTTCAGCGCCGCGCGCAGCGTCTCGCCCCGCGCGAAGAGTGCCTCGGCCGCGCTCTCGTCGAAGATCTCGCCCAGCGCGACGCAGCCCGCGGCCATGGACAGCACGTTGTTGTTGAAGGTGCCGGCATGCGGCATGGCACCTGGCCTGTGGCCGTCGAACACCGCCATGACGTCGCGCCGCCCGCCGAAGGCGCCGAAGGACATGCCGCCGGCCATGTACTTGCCGAAGGTCGTCATGTCCGGCGTGATGCCGAGGCGCTGCTGCAGCCCGCCATAACCGTGGCGGCTGGTCATCACCTCGTCGAAGATGAGCAGCGCGCCGGTTTCCTTCGTCGCGTCGCGCAGGGCTTGCAGGAATTCCCGCGTCGCCGGGATGCAGCCGCCCGAACCCTGCATCGGCTCGACGAGCACCGCCGCCAGCCTGTCGCCGGCCTCGCGGATCGCCGCTGCCGCGCCGGCGGCGTCGTTGTAGTCGGCGAAGCGCATCGGGATGGGCAGGTTCACCGCCGAGACCGGCACGCCCAGCGGGAAGGTGAAGACGCCGCCGTGGTACCCGCCACGGAAGACGAGCACCTCGGTCCGACCGGTGAGGCCGCGCGCACCGGCGAGCGCCATGATGTTCGCCTCGGTGCCCGAATTGGTGAAGCGCACCTGCTCCACGGAAGGGAAGCGCCCGCAGATCAGCGCCGCGAGCCTGACTTCGTTCTCGCCCACCGCGGCGAGGTTGATGCCACGGTCCATCGCCGCCTTCACGGCATCGAGGATGCGCCGTTCCGAATGCCCGAACAGCCCGGCGGAATATTCGCCGCAGAGGTCCAGATAATCGCGGCCGTCGGCATCCCGCAGGTGCGCACCCTCGCCGCGGACCATGGCGGTGGGGAAGGGGGTGTAGAAGAGCACGGTGCGGGTATTGCCGCCGGGCATCACCTCCCGGGCCTTCGCGTGGATCGCGGCGCTTTGCGGACGCGCGGCGGCGTAGGCCTCGCGGGCCTCGATCAGCGCGGCGTCGAGGTCACTGTTGCGCGGGTCGCGCGGGGCGTCGAGCGGGCTCATGGCGGTCTCCGGCCGTGTTGGTCGGAAGGCTCGCGCTGTCCCATCCCCCCGTCAACCATCGGCGCTACGACGGCGGGCACGGAGCCGGGGAGGAGGGCGATCTCGGTGAGGAACTTGCGCCGGAAGGCTTCCGCATAGCCGCCCGGCTCGGCCGCGAGCCGGAGGAAGCCGGTCACGACATTATCGCGCAGCCAGGCCTCCGCCTCGGTCACCAGCGCGAACCGGTCCAATCCCTCGCGCACCTGATCGTTCGGGTCGAGCAGGAGGACGTTCACCGTGATGCGGTCGGCGGATGCGGCGCTGCGGACGGCCTCGATCGGGATCCGCGTCAGGCTCTCGACGCCGTCCGTCGAGACGTCGATCACCCGCAGTTGCGGTGTGCAGGGGGCGTCGCGGTGCGCCAGGCGCGCATGGTCGATCGCATGCCCGATCGCGGTTTGGCTCATGCGGTGCACGCGCCCCAGGCCGCGGACGGTGGCGGCGAAGCGCCGTGCCTCCGTCTCGTTGCGGATCAATGACCAGTCAACGCGCGTTGTGGCGCCGTAGCCGAACTCCCCGACCAGCACGGCAATTCCCTCGGAGGCCTCGATGAGGGCGATCACCTGCGGATCCTCGAAGGCCGCGGCGGTGCCGTCGCGCTGGATGGCGAAGTGGCGGTCGGAGATCGACCCCGATGCGTCGATCAGGAAGGCCACGGCGGCAAGACAGGCGGGCGGGAGCATGGTGCCCCTCCTTTCCGGGGGCGGTCGGCAGCCAATCACCCCGGGTGGGAAAGATCGCGTCGAGATCGGAACATAATCCATTCCGGACCCGTCAGGGCGGCTTCCGTGGGGCGCTTTCCTGAACGTCAGGTGCGGCTTCACGCAATCCCCCGGTCGCCTGGCCCCGATTGACGTTCCGGGCGCCTCCGCGTCCCATGCGCGGATGCCTCCAAGGACCAGCGACGCGATCGTCATCGGCGGCGGCCTCGTCGGCGCCGCCATCGCCTGGGGCCTGCGCGGCCAGGGCCTGGAGACCGTGCTGCTGGACGAGGGCGACATCGCCTTCCGCGCCAGCCGCGGCAATTTCGGGCTGGTCTGGGTGCAGTCGAAGGGGCTGGGGGCGCCCTGGTACCAGCGCTGGACGCGGGGCTCGGCCGGGGAATGGCCGGCGCTGGCGGCCGATCTCGGCGCGCGCACGGGGCTCGACCTGGCGCTGCAGCAACCGGGGGGCGCGCATCTCTGCCTCAGCGAGCCGGAATTCGAGGACCGGGCCGCGAGGATGGCGCGGATGCAGTCGGAGGCCGGCAACCACGGCTTCGACTACCGCATGATCCGCGCCAAGGAACTGCGCGAGATGCTGCCGGGCCTCGGCCCGTCGGTCGTGGGCGCGTCCTGGACGCCGTATGACGGGCATGTGGGCCCGCTCGCGCTGCTGCAGGCGCTGCACCGCGCCTTCACCGAGGCGGGCGGTGCCTACATCCCGGATGCGCGCGTCACCGGCGGCACCGCCGCGCCGAACGACTTCCGCGTGGAGACCGCAGCAGGCGCCTTCGCCGCGCCGCGCATCGTGCTCGCGGCCGGGCTCGGCAATGCGGACCTCGCGCCGCGCTTCGGGCTGGACGCGCCCGTGCGCCCGCAGCGCGGGCAGATCCTGGTCACCGAGCGCGCGCGCACCATCCTGCCCATGCCGACCACCACCGTGCGGCAGACGGGGGAGGGCACGATCATGCTCGGCGACAGCATGGAGGAGGTCGGCTTCGACACCCGCCAGGCGCCGCCGGTCATGGCGCAGATCGCGCAGCGCGCCGTGCTGTCCTTTCCCTGGATCGCGGAACTCAACATCGTCCGCGCCTGGTCGGCGCTGCGTGTCATGGCGCCCGACGGCCTGCCGATCTACGACCAGTCGGACCGTTACCCCGGCGCCTTCATCGCCAATTGCCATTCCGGCGTGACGCTGGCCGGGGCGCATGCGCGGCTGCTCGCGCCGATGATCGTGCAAGGATCCCTCGACCCTGTCCTCGCTCCCTTCTCAGCGAAGCGATTCGATGTTCCGCACGCGGCCTGATGCTCGCCCCGCCACGGTGGAGGTGCTGGTCGAAGGCACCCCCGTGCTGGTCCCCGAGGGCGCATCGGCCGCGGTGGCCGTGCTGCTCGCCGGGCTGTCCGCCATCCGCGAGATGCCCGTCACCGGCAGCCCGCGAGGCCCGCTCTGCCTGATGGGCGTCTGCTTCGATTGTCTCGCCGAGATCGACGGCGTGCCCAATCGCCAAGCCTGCATGGTGCCGGTGGCGCCGGGGATGCGCATCGCCCGCCAGCGCGGCGCGCGCGAGGCACGGCCATGACCGACTTCGACGTCGCCATCATCGGCGCCGGCCCGGCGGGCATGGCTGCGGCGGTGGAAGCACGCTCCCGGGGCCTCTCGGTGCTGGTGGTGGACGAGAATGCGGCGCCCGGTGGCCAGGTCTTCCGCGCCGCCGAGGCCGCTGCCCAGGATCCGGCAGTCGGGCCGGCGATCGCTCCCGGCCTGCCCCTTGTCGCCGCCTTTCGTGGATCCGGCGCGACCTACCGCCCGGCGACGACGCTGTGGCACCTGGACGCCGATGAAGGCGCGCTGTCCCTCGCGGCGCATGGCCGCGCCGAGGACGTCACGGCCAGCCGGGTGATCCTGGCGACCGGCGCGCAGGAACGACCGGTGCCCATCCCGGGCTGGACGCTGCCCGGCGTGATGACCGCCGGAGCGGCGCAGATCCTGCTCAAGACCGCCGGCGTGGTGCCGTCAGGGGCCGTGGTGCTGGCAGGGCAGGGGCCCCTGGTGTGGCTGCTCGCCGTGCAACTCGCCCGCGCCGGCGTGGCGTCGCTGGTGCTCGAGACGCGCACGACATCGCTGGCCGCGGCGCTGGCCAGGGCCGGTGGCGGGGTCTGGGCCGGGCGCCGGCTGCTCGCCAAGGGCCTGGCGCTGATGGCCGGGGCGCGGCGCCGGGGCGTGCGCGTCGTCACCGGCATCCGCGGCCCGCGCGCGGAAGGCGAGGGCCGCGTGCAGCGCGTCGCCTGGGAGGGCGGCAGCGCCCCCTGCGACACCCTGCTGCTGCATGAGGGGGTGATCCCCTCGACCCATGTCTCCCGTGCCATCGGCCTGGAACACGAGTGGGACGCGACGCAGGCCTGCTGGCGGCCGGTGGCCGATGCCTTCGGTGGCTCCTCCCATCCGCGCATCGCAGTGGCGGGCGACGGGGCCGGGATCGGAGGCTGGGAAGCAGCGGTGGCGGCGGGCCGCCTTGCCGCGCTGGATGCCGCGCGCCGGCTGGGCGCGCTGGCCGAGGACGCCTTCGCCGCCCGCACCGCCACTTTGCTCGCGGTGCGGGCGGCCGCGCTGTCGCCAAGGGGCTTCCTCGATGCGCTCTACGCCCCGCCCGCCGCGGTGCTGGCACCGGCGGACGACGTCATCGCCTGCCGGTGCGAGGAAGTGACCGCCGGCGCCGTCCGCCGGGCGGCGCGGCTCGGGGCGACCGGGCCGAACCAGCTCAAGGCCTATCTCCGCTGCGGCATGGGGCCGTGCCAGGGGCGGCTCTGCGCGCCCACCGTCGCCGCGCTGATCGCCGAGGCGCGCGGATTGGCGCCCGGCGAGGTGGCGCCCCTGCGCCCGCGCGCGCCTTACAAGCCGGTGACGGTGGGAATGCTCGCCGGTGGTGCGGAAACGCTGCAACAGGGCGGGAAATAACGCTGCGGCGGGGAATCCTATTCTTGGCTTTTTCACAAGTGCCGCTTACCAGAAACATATGCGCGTCGCTCTTGTCCTGACAGTCCTTGCCGTTTCCACGCTCGTTCCGCCGCCGGCCCTGGCGCAGGGGGCGGGAACGGCCGCACCGGCCTCGGCCGTCGAGGCAGCGTCCCCAGCCGCCATTGCGCGGCTTGCGGAGCGACTGGCACGCCTTGCCGAGGACGGGCTCGACCCACGGCACTACCCCATCCCGCCGGCCGAACTGGCGTCGTCGGACCCGGGTCGTCACCGGGCGGAGACGATGCGCGCGGCGCAAGCGGCGCTCGCGGACCTGCTGCTGGGGCGCGTCGCGTCGCTGCGCGGGCGGGTGGACCTGCGGCGCGATCCGGCCGCGGTGAACCTCGCGGGCTGGATGTCCGATCTCGGCACCGCGCGCGAGCCGGCCGAGGTGATCGAACGCGCCTCCAACCTGCCGCCCGACGCGGCGGCGCTGAAGGCGGAACTGGCGCGCTACCGGGCGCTGGCCGCGGCGGGCGGCTGGCCGCGCATCACCGGCGACACCCGGCGCACGCTGGAGCCCGGCAGCACCGATGCCGCGCGCGTGCCGGCGTTGCGCGCCCGCATGGCGTTCATCGACCCGGCCGTGGCCCATGGCGCGGCGGCGGACAGCCCGGTTTACGATGAGCGGCTGCTCGCCGCGGTGCGGCACTTCCAGGCCGAGGAAGGGCTCGAGACCGATGGCCGGGTCGGCGCCATCACCTGGACGGCCCTGAACACCTCGGTCGAGGAGAAGATCCTCCAACTGCGCGTCGCCCTCGACATGCGTCGCGGGCAGCCCGCACGCAGCACGGAGCGGCGGATCGAGGTCAATATCCCCCACTATCGCCTCCGGTTGCTCGAAGGTGACCGGGTGGTACGGGACATGGCGGTCATCGTCGGGCGCCGGGACCGGCAGACGCCGATGCTCAACGTCCGCATGACCACGGTGCAGTTCAATCCGCCCTGGGGCGTGCCGGAGCGCAATGCGCGGGAAGACCTGCTGCCCCGCTTCCGCCGCGACCCGGCGGCGATGCAGGCGCGTGGGTTCCGCCTCTACCAGCGCCTGGACGGCGAGGTGGTCGAGGTCGATCCCACAACCGTGGACTTCAGCGGCTACAGCCGCACGAACTTCCCTTACTTCGTCCGGCAGGATGCCGGCGACGCGAACGCCCTGGGTCGCATCAAGTTCGTGATGCCGAACGGGGATGACATCTACATGCATGACACCCCGGACCGACATCTGTTCACCCGGGGCCAGCGGGCCTTCTCCTCGGGCTGCATCCGGCTCGAACGGCCCATGGAGTTGCTTGCCGAGGCGCTTTCGGGCACGACGGGCTGGGACAGGACGCAGGTGGATCGCGTCCTGGCCAGCCGCGCCACCCGGAGTGCGCCCCTCGCGCGTTCCATCCCGGTGCGGCTGCACTACACGACCGTCATCGTGGAAGGGGGCCGCGTCGCCATGCGACAGGACATCTACGGGCTTGATGCCGAATATGCGCGCGCGATGGATCGCGCGCAGAACCAGCGCCTGGCTTCGGCCGACGGGGGGGCTGGCCGCAACACCGGGACGCGCTGAGCCATGGCGCGCCTGTTCCATCGTTTCGATTGCCCCTGCTGCGACCCGGTGGTGGCGCGGCGGCGGGAAGTGATCCGTGCCGGGTTGGGCGGGCTGCTGGCCCTCGCCGTGGCGCCCGCGACCGCGGCGGCGCAGGCCGCGGCGGGCGGTGTCCGCACCGTGCGCATCCGCCGGGTGCAGACGGGGGAAGCCTTCGAGGGCGTCTATTGGCGGAATGGTCGTTACGACCGCGACGCCCTGCGGCGCCTGGACGTCGTCTTCCGCGATCCCTCCATGGACGAGACGACCCCCATGGACCCGCGTCTGTTCGACGTCCTGAACACGGTCGCTCGGCAACTCGATTCCGACGAGTTCTACGAGGTGATCAGCGGCTATCGCGCGCCGGAGACCAATGCCGCGCGGGCGAGCCAGTCGCGGCGCGTGTCGCGCGTGTCGCTGCACATGTCCGGCATGGCGGCCGATGTGCGCCTGCCCGGCCGGCAGTCCATGGGCATCGCGCGCATCGCGGCTGACATGCAGATCGGCGGCGTCGGCCTGTATCGCCGCGACGGCTTCGTCCACCTGGATTGCGGCCCCGCCCGCCGCTGGTAACGACCCCCAACGGACCCCGGGTCCGGGGGGGGGCGGTGGCCCCCCGGTGGGGGAGCGCGAGGGGGCAAGCCCCCTCGCAGTCATCGCAATGCCAGGACTCCCGCACAAGCCGCCGGCATCTGCGGCGGCGGCCCCGGAGGCCGCGGCGTCGGCCGCCGTGCTTCCGGCGTCAGCCACCAGTCAAGGCTCGCGTCGCACCCATCCCCCGCCGGCGGCGGCGCGATGCCGCGACATTCCGGCTGCCCGTCCGGGCAGGGCAGGCGGATGTGCATGTGCGAATCATGCCCGCGCCAGGGCCGCACGCGCCGCAGCCAGGCTTCGCCCCGGTGCCGCCGACAGAGTTCCCGCTTGATCGCGTGGTTCACCAGCAGCCGGTCCAGCCCGCGCTGTTCCGCTGCGAGTCGGATCAGCGCCGCGTGACGATCGGTGAAGCGGGTGGGGTCCACGCCCGATTCGTCGGGCAGTACCAGGGACGCGACGCGCACATCTTCCCGCTGCGCCGACGGCAGCCGGGGCTTCGCGTTCACGTCCAGCCAGATGTCCGCGTCGATGCCCGTCTGATGGCTGGCGTGGCCGTAGGTCATCGGCCCGCCGCGCGGCTGGGAGAGGTCGCCGATCCACAGGTCCGGGAATCCGCGGGCTCGCGCAACCGCGGCGAAGTCCTGCACCCAGGCGACCATCGCCGGGTGCCCCCAGTGGCGGTTGCGGGAGACGCGCACCGCCTGCCAGCCCGGCCCTTCGCCGGGCAGTTGCACGGCGCCGGCAATGCATCCGAGGCCCGTGCCGCCGATGATCCGGGTCGGCCCCGGGGCCGGCAGCGCGACCGCGCCCCAGCTTTCCGCGCGGGAGATACCCTGCGCCGCCACGACGCCCGGAAGCAGAAGCGCCATGAACGCGCCAAGCCATGCCTTGCCCATGCCCGATTGCTAGAGCAGATCGGCATGGGTTGAAATGACCGCCGCGGCGCCGCGCGCGAAGGAGGACGCACTTGCCCCGATATCTCGTGACCGGCGGCGCCGGCTTCGTCGGCAGCCATGCGGTGCTCGCCCTGCTCGACCGCGGGCATGAGGTGGTCGTGCTCGACAATCTCTCGCAGGGGCATCGCGCCGCCGTCCCGGCAGCGGCGACGCTGGTGGAGGCGGACCTCGCCGATGCGAAGCGCGTGGCGGAGGTCTTCGCCTCCTGGCGCTTCGACGCGGTGCTGCACTTCGCGGCGCTGTCGCTCGTCGGCGCGTCGATGCGCGAGCCGCTGCACTATCTCGCGGAGAATGTCGGCCATTCGCTGCGCCTGGCCGAGGTCGCGATCAAGGCGGGCTGCCTGCGCTTCGTCCTGTCCTCCACCGCCGCGCTGTTCGGTGAGCCGGACCGCGTGCCGATCGACGAGGACTGCCGCATCGCGCCCTCCAACCCCTATGGCGACAGCAAGCGGATGGTGGAGGAGGGGCTCGCCTGGGCGGAGCGCATCCATGGCCTGCGCTACGCCGCGCTCCGTTATTTCAACGCGGCCGGGTCCGATCCGGCCGGGCGCGCGGGCGAGGACCACGACCCCGAGACGCATCTCGTGCCGCTCGCCATCGATGCCGCCCTCGGCCGCCGTCCGGCGTTGACGGTGTTCGGCGACGACTACGCTACGCCGGACGGCACCTGCATCCGGGACTACGTGCATGTGAGCGACCTCGCCGAGGCGCACCTCGCCGCGCTGCGGCGGCTCGAGACGCATGGCTCCTGCCGCTACAACATCGGCAGCGGGACGGGCGCCTCGGTGAAGGAGGTGATCGGCGCGGTGGAGCGCGTCGGCGGCCGCCAGGTGCCGCACAGCATCGGGCCGCGCCGCGCGGGCGATCCGGCGGTGCTGGTGGCGGCCTCCGACCGCTTGCGCGCCGAGACGGGCTGGACGCCGAAGCTCGGTGCGCTGGACGACATCGTCCGCACCGCCTGGGCCTGGCGCGAGGCGCATCCGAAGGGCTACGGCGACCGCGGCTGAACCCGTCGCCTGCGCGGCATGATCCTGCGCAGGAGCCTTCGGCCGGACATGACCGGCCCGAGGGCGGTCACCCCGCGAACCGAACCGCGTTCGGCCCGCGGCCGCTTTCGTATCCGGGCGTCAGCTCTGGAAGCGGAAGGCCCCGGTCGTGGAATCGGCGTCGGCCGGCTGCACCGCCTGCTGCTGCTGGACCTGGGCGCGGACGCGATCCTCGATCTGCTTGAGCAGGTTGCCCATGCCGTTCACCAGCGCGGGCAGCTGCGTCACGGGCACGCAGAGCGTCGCGCAGGGGATCGCCTTGCCGTCGCTGCCGGTCGTGGCGAGCGTGATGCGGGCGACGCCGTGCGCGACCTGTGCCTCGATCACGCCGTCCGCGAAGACGGTGGGGCGGCTGTCGGCCATGTCTGGTATCCCTTGTCCTATTGTTCCCGGAAGGCGCGGGTGAAGCTGTCGCGCACGGGCTGGGTGATGTAGCGCAGGAAGCTGCGCTCGCCGATCTGGATCATCGCCTCGACCGGCATGCCGGGCACCAGTGTCACGCCCTGGAGCCGCGCGAGTTGCTCGGCGTCGATCAGGATGTGGGCGCGGTAGTGGCTCATGCGCGTGCGTTCATCGATCGTCACGTCCTGCGCGACGAAGGTGACGTGGCCGTGCAGGTAGGGCACCAGGCGCTGCTTGAAGGCAGGCAGCCGGACTTCCGCCTGCAGCCCGACATGGACCACGTCGATGTCGAAGGGCTGCACGTTGACTTCCGCCACCAGGCGATCCTGCGCCGGCACCAGGTCCATCACCGGGTCGCCGGGGCGGACCACGGCGCCGATGTTGAACAGGCGCAGGTTCAGCACGGTGCCGTCCTCGGGTGCTGCGATGTCGCGGCGGACGGCGACGTCCTGAGCGGCGCGCAGGCGTTCCTCGACCTCGGCGAGGCGGGTGCGGATGTCGCGCTGCTCGGCCGCGACCTCCTGGCGGCGCTGGCCGACGATGGAGGCGATGGTGCTGCGCGCCTCGGCAATCGCCTGGTTGGCGCGGTCGAACTGGCCCTGCAGTTCCTCCCCCTGGCCTTCCAGCGCGGCGGCGGTGCGCTGCAGCGCGAGCAGCGTCGGCAGGCGCTGCAGGCCCTGCTGGACCAGCCCGCGGGTGAGTTCCTCCTCCCGCCGGATCAGCTGGAGCTGCTGGCGCTGGGCGCGCTGCTGGCCGGTGACGCCGGAGATGATCGCCTCCTGCTGGCCGATCCGCGCTTCCTGCACAGCCACCTGGCCGGTCAGGGAGGCGCGCCGCGCCTCGAAGACGGCGCGCTGGCCGCTCATGGCATCCATCGCGCGCGGCTCGTTCGAGGCGCGCAGGTCGTCGGCGAAGCGCGGTTCGCGCAGGTCCCCGAGTTCGGCGGTGAGGCGGGCGTCCTGGGCGAGGAAGGACCAGCGCTGGCTGCGCAGCGTCTCGAAATCCGCCCCGGCGCGGATGTCGTCGAGGCGCACCAGCACCTGGCCGGCCCGCACGCGGTCGCCGTCGCGCACCAGGATCTCGCGGACGATCCCGCCTTCGAGGTGCTGGATGGTCCGGCGCGTGCCCTCGACCTTGATCATGCCGGGGGCGATCGCCGCCTCGCTCAGCGGGGCGAACGCCGACCACGCGCCGAAGGCGCCGAAGAACACGCTGATGGCGGCGAAGCCGAACAGGATGGTGCCCCGGGTGCGTGGCCGGGGTGCCGGCTCCGGCGCCTTGGGCAGGGTGAGTTCCACGGCCGGCAGGCGGTCGCGGCGGGGGACGACGTCGTGGCCCGGGGCGGGACCGGGGACGGCGGGGGCGGTCGTCTCGCTCATGCCTGCGCCTCCTTGCCTTCGATCCGGCCGGCGGGCGCCGGGATGGGGGTGGCGGGCTTCATGATCTTCTTCAGCACCTCGGCGCGCGGGCCGAACAATTCCACCGCGCCGTCGCGCATCAGCAGCACCTTCTCGACCCCCTGGACCAGCACGGGGCGGTGGGAGACCAGCACCACGGTCGTGCCGCGCCGCTTGAGGTCATGCAGCGCGCGCAGCAGCGCCGATTCCGCATCGCCGTCGAGGTTGGAGTTGGGCTCGTCCAGTACGATCAACTTAGGGTTGCCGAACATGGCGCGGGCAAGGCCGATCTGCTGGCGCTGCCCGCCCGAGAGATGCTGCCCGCCTTCGCCGATCTCGGTCTCGTAGCCCTTGGGCAGGCGCAGGATCATGTCGTGGCAGCCGGCGAGCTTCGCCGCGTCGAAGACCGCTTCCGACGGCGCCTGGGCCATGCGGGCGATGTTGTCCATCACCGTGCCGTCGAAGAGCTCGACGTCTTGCGGCAGGTAGCCGACATGCCGGCCGAAATCCTCCCGCTGCCAGGTGTAGACATCGGCGCCGTCCAGCCGGACCGAGCCCTGCATGGGCTGGAGCGTGCCGGTCAGCATGCGGATCAGCGTGGTCTTGCCGGCCGCCGAGGGGCCGATCACTGCCAGGCTCTCGCCGGGATCCAGCACGAAGGCGACGCCCTTGATGGTCGCCATGCTCGATCCGGGGAAGCCGAAGGTCACCCGCTCGACGGAAATCCGGCCCCTGGGCTCGGGCAGCGGGATGCCGGGCGGGCGCAGCCGCGGCAGCATCAGGAAGGCCTGCAGCCGCTTCCAGGACTGGCGCGCCTGCACCAGTTGCTTCCAGCCGCCGATCATCTGCTCCACCGGCGCCAGCGCGCGGCCCATGATGATGGAGGCGGCGATGGACGCGCCTGCGGTCAGTTCCTGCTGCAGCACGAGATAGGCGCCGATGCCGAGGATCGCGACCTGGATGACCAGGCGGAAGAACTTGGTCATGGCGAGCAGCGGCGCCGCGCGGTCCATGGCGCGGTTCATCGGCACCGACATCTCGGCGACGCTCGAGCGCCAGCGGGCCATGACGGCGGGCAGCATACCCATGCTGTCGATGACCTCGGCGTTGCGGACGATGGAATCGGCCCGCCGCTGGGTCGCCATCGCCGCCGTATTGGCCTCCCGCAGCAGCTTGGAGGTGGCGACCTCGTTGAGGACGGTCAGCCCCAGCAGCAGCACGGCGCCGAACAGCGCGACCGTGCCGAGGACGGGATGGAGCGCGAAGATCACCAGCAGGTAGGCCGGCACCCAGGGAACGTCATACAGGGAGAGCGCCCCGGGAGAGCCGATGAAACCGCGGCAGACGCCGAGGTCGCGCAGCGCCTCCATCCGGTAGGGCCGGCCGCGGAGCTGGCTTTCGATGGCGCGGCCGAAGCCTTCGGGGGCGACCTTCTCCTCCACCCAGGCGCCGATGCGCTGCATGATGCGGGAGCGCGCGCCCTCGAGCAGTGCCAGCAGGCCGAGCGCGACGAAGGCGATGAGCGTCAGGTAGAGCAGCGTGTTCAGGTTCCGGGTCGAGAGCACCCGGTCGAACACCTGCATCATGTAGAGCGAGACGGTGAGCTGCAGGACGTTGACAACGCCGCTGAACACGCCGACGGCGATGAACTGGCTGCGGCATGCGGCGACGGCGCGCGCGAGCGGTGTCTCGGCCGGCTTCGTCTCCCCGAGCAGGGCCCTGGGGTCAATGGCCATTCGCAACCGCCCCCGCGCAGGCGCGCAGCTTCCGTGAGGCGACAGCGCGACGCGTTCCGATACTTCTCGCCATCCAGGCGTCCTGTCTCCGCTATGCTTTCATCATGAGGGGGGGATCGGCGTGCGGCCGGGACCGCCTGCCCACCCTCTTATGAACAGCGAAAGGGCATGCATCCAGCGCAGCGTAACTTCACCATATCATGATTGCGTTCAATGTAACTCACATGACAATGCGGGGCGCGCCGGCCGGAGGAACCCTGCCGCCGGGGGCGCGGCGCACGGGGAAGGGGTTTCGGGAGGGGCATGGACAAGGCTGAATCGCCAGGCATGGCCGGCATGGAGGCGGTGGAGCTGACCATCCTGATGCCCTGTCTCAACGAGGCCGAGACCTTGGGCACCTGTGTCCGCAAGGCGATGGACTACCTCGCGCGGAGCGGGGTGGCCGGCGAGGTGCTGGTCGCGGACAACGGCAGCACCGACGGCAGCCAAGCCATCGCCGAGGCGCTCGGCGCCCGCATCGTGGCCGTGCCGGAACGCGGCTATGGCGCTGCCCTGATCGCCGGCATCCATGCCGCGCGCGGGCGCTACGTCATCATGGGCGACAGCGACGATTCCTATAATTTCACGGCTTTAGACGGTTTTGTCGAGAAACTGCGGGAAGGCTTCGACCTGGTGATGGGCAACCGCTTCCGGGGCGGGATCGAGCCGGGGGCGATGCCGCCCCTGCATCGCTACCTCGGCAACCCGGTGCTTTCGACCATCGGGCGGGTGTTCTTCGGCAGCCCGGTCGGGGATTTCCATTGCGGGCTGCGGGGCTTCGACCGCGAGGCGATGCTGGCGCTGGAGCTGCGCGCGCCCGGGATGGAATTCGCCTCGGAGATGGTCGTGAAGGCCACGGTGAACGGGTTGCGCATCGCCGAGGTGCCGACGACGCTTTCGCCCGATGGGCGGTCGCGCCCGCCGCATCTGCGCTCCTGGCGCGATGGCTGGCGGCACCTGCGCTTCCTGCTCGTGTTCTGCCCGCGCTGGCTGTTCCTCTATCCGGGGGCGGCGCTGTTCCTGGCGGGGCTGGTGGCCATGGCGGCGCTGCTGCCGGGGCCGCTGCCCCTCGGCGGCGTCACCTTCGACGTGCACACGCTGCTCTATGCCTCCGGCGCCATGGTGATGGGCTTCCAGGCGGTGCAGTTCTGGGTCTTCGCCCGGATCTACGGCGGGCAGCAGGGGGTGGTGCCGGAGGAGAAACGGCTCGTCGCCGTGCTGGCACGCTTCGGGCTGGAGCCGGCGCTGATCGTGGCGGGGCTGTTGGTGCTGCTTGGTCTTGGCCTCGGCGTCGCGGCGGTGGTGATCTGGGGCGGCGAGGATTTCGGCCAGTTGACGGGCATGGGGGCGATGCGGGTGGCGATCGCCTCGGTCACCGCGATGGTGCTTGGCCTGCAACTGGCCTTCGGGGCCTTCTTCCTGGCGCTGCTCGGGATGATGCGCGCGGGCCCGCGCGGCGGGTAGCCGGTTTCAGCCCCGCTGGTCCGCGAAGACCAGCCGGCGGGACAGGGCGAAGTTGGTGAACATCCCGGCGACGGAGCCCGCGGCGACGCCCAGGATCGGGTGCGCCGCAACCATCGGCACGAAGGTCACGAGCAGCGCGTAGGCCCCGTAGTTCAGCGCGAATCCCACCAGGTTCACCAGGACGAAGAGCGCCCATTGCCGGTGCACCGGCCCGCCGCCGCGGCCGCGGAAGGTCCAGATCCGGTTCAGGCCCCAGTTCGCCGTCGCGGCCGACAGGTAGGACACGGCTCGGCCGAGATAGAGGCCGCCGCCCAGCGCCAGCGCGCCGTAGAGCACCGCCGTGTCCACCAGGAAGCCGATGGTGCCGACGATGCCGAAGCGGAGGAACTCGGTCGCGAGCGCCGCGCGCTCCGCTCCGAGCGCCCGCACCAGCAGCGGGCCGAGGATGGGGATGTCCACCATGCCCCGCGGTTTAGGGCCGCCACGCCGCCTTGCCCAGCACGGACCGCCCTGCCGGGCTCGCCCCCTTCGTGGCGGCGTGGCCGGGACCGCCCCGCCAGGTTCGGGCGGTCATTCTCAAACGTTACGACTGATTCCAGCCGCATCCGAACTGTTCTAGGCTCCGACCGGCTTCACCGAACGGAGAACATCCGCATGTTCCGACGCGACCTTCTGGCCGGCGCCGCCGCCCTTGCCGCGCTGCCGCGATTCGCCATCGCGCAGCCGGCCGCAGCGCGCACGCTGAAATACGTGCCGCACGCGAACCTGCCGAACATCGACCCCTTCACCAACACCGCCTTCGTGGCGCGCGACCACGCCTTCCTGGTCTTCGACCAGCTCTACGGCATGACCGACAGGTTCGAGCCGCAGCCGCAGATGGTCCAGGGCCACGTGGTCGAGAACGGCGGCCTGCTCTGGCGCTTCACCCTGCGGGAGGGGCTGAAGTTCCACGACGGCGCGCCGGTGCGCGGGCGGGACTGCATCGCGTCCATCAAGCGCTGGGGGCGCCGCGACGCCTTCGGGCAGGAACTGATGGCCCGCGTCTCCGACATGACGGAGGACAGCGACCGCGTATTCAGCATCAAGCTGAGCCGGCCCTTCCCGAAGATGATCGAGGCTTTTTCGAAGGTCACGACCTCCTGCCTGTTCATCATGCCCGAGCGGCTGGCGAACGTGGATCCCTTCACCAACATCAGCGAGGCAGTGGGCAGCGGCCCCTACCGCTTCGTGCAGAACGAATGGGTGCCGGGGTCGAGCCTCGCCTATGTCAGGAACCCGGACTACGTGCCGGTCTCCTCTGGCACGCCGTCGATGACGGCGGGACCAAAGGTCGCGCATTTCGACCGCGTCGAGTGGCGGATCATCCCCGATGCCTCGACCGCCGCGGCGGCGCTCCAGTCGGGCGAGATCGACTGGTGGGAGCAGCCGACCGCGGACCTGTTCCCGCTGGTGGCGCGCAACCGGAACATCGCGGTGGACGTGATCAATGGCACCGGGCTGATCGGCATCTTCCGCCCCAACCACGTCACGGCGCCGTTCAACAATCCGGCGGTGCGGCGCGCGGTGATCACGGCGATCAGCCAGATGGATTTCATGACCGCGGTGATCGGCGATGCCACCGTGCCCGGCTATCCGACGCTGAAGCGCGAGAACATCGGCTTCTTCGCCCCCGAATCGCCTTCCGCCTCCACAATCGGGCTCGACCGGCTGAAGAAGAGCATCGACGCGGCGCGGGCCGAACTCCAGGCCGCGGGGGCGATGGGTGCGCGGCTGGTGCTGCTGAACGCGACCGACCTCGCCTCGATCAACGCCTCGACGCTGGTGGGCGCGGACCTGTTCCGCCGCATGGGCTTCAACGTGGACCTGGTCAGCGCCGACTGGGGCACGGTGGTCTCGCGCCGCGCGAGCAAGAACCCGCTCGACCAGGGCGGCTGGTCGGGCTTCTTCACCTTCTGGTCGGGCGTGGACCACTGGAACCCGGCGAGCCATGCTTCGATACGCGGCCATGGCGATGCCGCCTGGGCCGGCTGGCCGACCATTCCGGCCATCGAGGCGCAGCGCAACGCCTGGTTCGACGCGCCCGACGAGGTCGCCGCCGCCGCCGCCACGACCGAGATCCAGCGCATCGCCTTCGACGAGGTCCCCTACGTCCCGACCGGCATGTATTACCAGCCGACCGCCTATCGCCGGAACCTCACCGGCATCCTCAAGGGCCAGCCTCCGCTGTTCTGGAACGTCCGTCGCACCTGACGCGGATGCGATGCCCGGCGCCCTTGCGCGGCGCCGGGCGATCTGGTGGAGACTGCGCGCGACTTCCCCCGGAGGGCTTCGATGCGCCGTCGTCACCTGCTTGCCGCCGCCACCGCCGCCGCGCTGCCTGCGCGCGCGGCGCTGGGGCAGGGCACCGCCGGCGCGGCGCGCGTGCTGAAATTCGTGCCGCAGGCGGATCTGGCGGTCCTCGACCCCATCGTCACCACCGCCTATGTCACCCGCCATCACGGCTTCGCGGTCTGGGACACGCTCTACGGCTTCACCCAGGACTACGCCGCCGAGCCACAGATGGCCGAGGGCCACAGCGTCGAGAATGACGGCCGCCGCGTCACCATCCGCCTGCGTGAAGGGTTGAAGTTCCACGACGGGGAGCCGGTGCGCGCGGCGGACTGCGTCGCCTCCATCCGCCGCTGGGGCGCGCGCGACCCGCTCGGCCAGGTGCTTCTGGCGCGGACCGAGGAACTCTCCGCCCCCGACGACCGCACCATCCTCTTCCGCCTGTCCCGGCCCTTCCCGCTGCTGCTGGATGCGCTGGCCAAGACCTCCCCGCCGGTCTGCTTCATCATGCCGGAGCGCCTGGCGGCGACCGATCCGCGCCAGCCGGTGCAGGAGATCGTCGGCAGCGGCCCGTTCCGCTTCCTCGCCGACGAGCGCGTGCCCGGCCGGCGCGCGGTCTATGAGCGCTTCGCCGACTATGTGCCGCGCGCCGAGGGCGTGCCGACCTGGACGGCCGGGCCGAAGCGCGTCCACCTCGATCGCGTCGAGTGGCACATCATGCCCGACACGGCGGCGGCGTCCGCCGCGCTGCAGGCGGGCGACGTGGACTGGTGGGAGAATCCCCTCGGCGAGTTGCAGCCGCAGTTGCGCCGCAACCGCAACATCGTCATGGAGATCCTCGATCCCACCGGCTTCGTCGGCATCGCCCGCTTCAATACGCTGCATCCGCCCTTCGACCGGGCGGTGATCCGGCGCGCGCTGCTCGGCGCGGTGGACCAGGAAGCCTTCATGACCGCCGTCATCGGCAGTGATCGCAGCCTGTGGCGCGACGATGTCGGCATCTTTCCGCCCGGCACGCCGCTCGCGAACGACGAGGGAATGGGCGTGCTCACCGGCACGCGCGACATCGAGAAGGTCAAGCGCGAGATCGCCGAGGCCGGCTACGGGGGCGAGAAGGTGGTGCTGCTCGTCGCCAACGATTTCCCGACGCTTGCCGCGATCGCCAATGTCGGCGCCGAGATGCTGCGCCGCGTCGGCATGGAGGTGGAGGTCGTCGCGGACCAGCTCTCGGCGCTGCTGCAGCGGCGCGCGCGGCGGGAAGCGCCTGCCGCCGGCGGCTGGAACATGTTTTTCACCTTCTGGTCCGGGCTCGACCTGTTCAACCCTGGGGTGAACCAGGCGCTGCGCGGCACCGGCGAACGCGCGTGGTTCGGCTGGCCGACCATGCCGAGGATGGAAGAACTGCGCGCGCAATGGTTCGACGCGCCGGACCTCGCGGCGCAGCAGCGACTGGCGCGCGACATCCAGGCCGAGGCGCTGCGCGAGGCACCCTACCTGCCGCTCGGGCAATATTTCCAGGCGACCGCCTATCGGCGCGGCCTATCCGGCATGCTGAAGGGGCCGCCGCTGTTCTGGAATCTCCAGCGCGCCTGATACCGGCCAGCCTTTCCGCTGGCCGGTATCCGGGCCTCGGTTTCGCGAGCGGCCGCCCCACCAGCCCCGCGCGCCACACCGCTCGCCTTGCCGATGATGGGATCATCGCCAAGGCTCGGCGGTATGACCCGTGGCCTTGCGGTGTGCGCCCGTGGCGTGTCTGATGCGCCGAATTCGAGGGCTGGGAGACAGACATGAACCGCCGTGACCTGCTGAGAGCCTCCGCTGCCGCGGGGGCCGCTGCCGCTTTGCCGCGCGCCTCCTTCGCCCAGCCCGCGCAGAATCGCGTGCTGAAGATGGTGCCGCAGGCGAACCTGACGAGTCTCGACCCCGTCTGGACCACGGCGAACATCACCCGCAACCACGGGCACATGATCTACGACAGCCTCTACGGCATGGACGCGCAGTTCCGTCCGCAGCCGCAGATGGCCGAGGGCCACGTGGTCGAGGATGACGGCAAGTCCGTCACCATCACGCTGCGCCAGGGGCTGAAGTTCCACGATGGCGAGCCGGTGCGCGCGCAGGACGCGGTGCCGTCCGTCACGCGCTGGATGAAGCGCAACCCCTTCGGCCAGAAGCTGGACACCGTGGTCGACGCGATCGAGGTGGTGGACGACCGCCGCCTGCGCTTTCGCCTCAAGCGCCCGTTCCCGCTGCTGTTCAAGGCGCTGGCGCAAGTCTCCAACAGCCCTGCCTTTGTCATGCCGGAGCGCCTGGCGAAGACCGATCCGTTCCAGCAGGTGCGCGAGGCGATCGGCTCCGGGCCGTTCAAGTTCAAGGCGGACGAGTTCAACTCCGGCAGCCGCGTGGTCTATGAGCGCTTCGCCGACTACGTGCCGCTGCCCAGCGGCACGCCGAGCCTGACCGCCGGCCCGAAGGTCGCGCATTTCGACCGCGTCGAGTGGCACATCATCGTCGATGCCGCGACGGCCGCCGCCGCCCTGCAGACCGGCGAGATCGACTGGTACGAGCAGCCGCCGCCGGAGATCCAGGAACTGCTGCGCCGCAACCGTGGCATCTCGATCGAGGCGATCGACCCGCTGCCGCTGACCGGCATCCTGCGCTTCAACCACCTGCACGCGCCCTTCAACGACAAGAAGATGCGCCAGGCGATCCTTCCTGCGATCAGCCAGGAAGACTTCATGCAGGCGATCGTGGGCACGGACCCGGCGACCTACTTCACCAATGTGGGGCTGTTCACGCCGGGCACGCCGCTCGCGAACGACGCCGGCATGGGGCCGCTGACGGGGCCGCGCAGCATCGATCGCGCCAAGGCGATGATGCGCGAGGCCGGCTACACCAACCAGCCGATGCGCCTGATCGGGCCGACCGACATCCTGGCTCCGTCGGCCCTGACGCAGGTGGCCGCCGACCTGGTGCGGCGCCTCGGCTTCAACGCCGATATCGTGCTGACCGATTGGGGGACCGTGGTGCAGCGCCGCACCAGCCGGGAGCCGGTCGAGCGCGGCGGCTGGTCGATGCTGCTCACGGCCTTCTCCTCCTTCGACTTCGCCGACCCGGCGGCGCATTTCCCGATGCGCGGCAATGGGGCGCAGGCGTGGCCGGGCTGGCCGACCGTGCCGCGGCTCGAGGAACTGCGCGACGCCTGGTTCGACGCGCCCGACCTCGCGACCGAACAGCGCCTGGCGCGCGAGATGCAGACGGTGGCGATGGACGAACTGCCCTATGTGCCGTGCGGGTCCTACCTGTCGCTGACCGCGATCAAGCGCAACCTGACGGGCCGCGTGCCCGGCCTTGCGCTGTTCTGGAACATGCGGCGCACGTGAGCGGAGGATCGACGATGGAACGCAGGACCTTCCTCGGCGCCGCCGCCGGCCTCACGGCCGGTGGGGTCTCGGCGCCGGCGCTGTCGCAGGGCGCGGTGGCGCGCACGCTGCGCGTCATCCCGCAGGCTAACCTGACAAGCCTCGATCCGGTGTGGACCACCGCGGTCGTCACCCGCAACAACGCCTTCATGATCTACGACCAGATCTGCGCCCAGGATTCCAAGGGCGAGATCCGGCCGCAGATGGCGCAGGGCTGGGACGTCTCGCAGGACAAGCTCACCTGGACCTTCACGCTGCGCGAGAACCTGTTCTTCCACGACGGGGAGAAGGTGCTGGCGAAGGATTGCGTCGCCTCCATCGACCGCTGGCGCCGGCGCGATCCCTTCATGCAGGTGCTGTGGGCGAACGTCGCGGAACTGGCGGCGGTGGACGACCGCATCTTCCGCTTCCGCCTGCACAAGCCGACGCCGCTGCTCATCCTCGCGCTCGGCCAGACGCAGTTCCCCTGCTTCGTCATGCCCGAGCGCGTCGCGCGCACCGACGCCTTCCAGCAGATCCGCGACACCGTGGGCAGCGGCCCGTTCCGCTTCCTGCGCGACGAATGGAACCCGGGCCAGCGCGCTTCCTGGGCGAAATTCGACCGCTACGTTCCGCGCGAGGAGGCAGTGGATGGCCTCGCCGGCGGGCGCGTGCCGCGCATCGACCGCGTCGAGTGGACGATCATCACCGATCCGGCGACCAGTGCCTCGGCCATGGTCACGGGCGAGCAGGACTACTGGGAATACCCGCTGCACGACCTGCTGGGCATGATGCGCCGCTCGCGCGACCTGGTGGTCGAGCAAAGGCTGCAGGAGGGCACCTACGGCGTCTGCCGCTTCAACACGCTGCAGCCGCCCTTCAACAACCCCGCGATCCGCCGCGCCGTGGCGATGGCGGTGGACCAGCGCGACTACCTGCGCGCCGTCGCCGGCGACGATCCGGCGGGCTGGGGCGTCTGCGAGGGCGTCTTCACCTGCGACACGCCGCTTGCCAACGAAGTGGGCAGCGATGCGCTGAAGGTGCACAACATCGAGCGTGCGAAGCAGGCGCTGCGCGAGGCCGGCTACAACGGCGAGAAGGTCGTGCTGATCGCGCCGGGCGATTACCCGCAGATCAATGCGCTTTCGATGATGACGGCCGACATCATCCGCCGGCTCGGCATGAACCTCGAGCTGATCGCCGCCGACTGGGGCACGCTGGTGCAGCGGCGCACGAGCAAGGAGCCGGTGGAGCGCGGTGGCTGGAGCATCATCCACACCACGGCCTCCGGCCAGTCGCTCGCGCTTCCGGTCTTCCACCTTTTCCTGCGCGCCAATGCCGACCAGGCGTGGTTCGGCTGGCCGGACGTGCCGGAGATCGAGCGGCTGCGCGCGGAATGGGTCGAGAAGGGCGGCGATCCGGCCGAGAGCCGGCGCATTGCCGAGGCCCTCAACCGGGAGGCGATGAAGTCCATGTACTACATCCCGCTCGGCTACTACTGGCAACCTTCCGTCTGGCGCCGGAACGTCACCGGCGTATTCCGCGCGCCTGCGACGGTGTTCTGGAACATCGGCAAGCGCTGACCGTCGATCAGCCAGGCGCGGAACGCGTCTGGCATGCTCCGTGCTCCGTAATGTTGCGGCCGGGCTTCCACCGGCCACCGTCGGGCGGATTTGCCCGGCGGGGGTGCTGGTGGAGCGCCCATAGTTGATGCAATGTGAACGCCAACCGGGCAGGGGCAATCCGACCCGGAAGGCACAAGGGAGACGGTGGATGGATCGGAGAACGTTCCTCAATACGGGTGTGGGCGTGGCCGCGCTCGGGGCGGCGGGCGGGATGCCTGCCCCGGCGCTGTCGCAAGGGGCGGCGGCACGCACGCTGCGCTTCGTGCCGCAGGCCAACCTCGCGAACTTCGACCCGATCTGGGGGACCCAGTACGTCGTCCGCAACGCCTCGGCGATGGTGTGGGACACGCTCTACGGCGTGGACGACAAGCTCGAGCCGAAGCCGCAGATGGTCGAGAGCGACGAGGTTTCCTCGGACGGCCTGACCTGGACCTTCAAGCTGCGCCCGCAACTGCGCTTCCATGACGGCACGCCGGTGCTGGCGAAGGACGTGGTCGCTTCCATCACGCGCTGGATGCCGCGCGACCCGATGGGGCAGATGATCCGCGCCATCCTTGCCGAGATGACGGCGGTGGACGACCGCACCTGGAAGATGGTGCTGCGCCGGCCCTACTCGAAGATGCGATTCGCTTTCGGCAAGACCAACACGCCGATCCTGTTCATCATGCCGGAACGCATCGCGCGCACCGACCCCTTCCAGCAGATCAGCGAGTATGTCGGCTCCGGCCCGATGCGCTTCGTGCGCGACGAATGGGTGCCGGGTGCCAAGTCGGTGTTCCAGAAGTTCGACGGCTACGTGCCGCGCAACGAACAGCCGAGCTGGCTCGCGGGCGGCAAGCGCATCAACGTGGACCGCGTCGAGTGGGTGGTGATGCCCGACCCGGCGACGGCCGCCGCCGCGCTGCAGAACGGCGAGGTGGACTGGTGGGAGAACCCGATCTCCGACCTGATCCCGGTGATGCGGCGCAACCGCAACATCCGCGTGGATATCGCCGATCCGCTCGGCAACATCGGCTCCTTCCGCATGAACCACCTTCATGCGCCGTTCAACAGCCTGAAGATCCGCCAGGCGATCCTCATGGCCATGAGCCAGGAGGACTACATGCGCGCCCTCGTCGGCAACGACGACGCGCTGTGGAAGCCGCTGCCCGGCTTCTTCACCCCCGGCACGCCGAGCTACACCGAGGCGGGCGGGGACATTCTCAAGGGCCCGCGCAACATCGATGCGGCGAAGCGGCTGCTGGCCGAAGGCGGCTACTCGGGCCAGCCCGTCATCTGCATCGTCGCGCAGGACCAGCCTATCACGAAGACGCAGGGCGACGTGACGGCGGACCTGCTGAAGCGGCTCGGGATGAACGTCGATTTCGTCGCCACCGACTGGGGCACGGTCGGCCAGCGCCGCGCGATGAAGAACCCCCCGGGTCAGGGCGGCTGGAGCATGTTCCACACCTGGCACGCCGGGGCGGACTGCGTGAACCCGGCCTCCTACAACGCCATCCGCGCGAATGGCGACGGCGCCTGGTTCGGCTGGCCGAATGTGCCGTCGGTCGAGCAGGCGGTCACCGAATGGTTCGACGCGCCGGATGCGGCCGCCGAACGCGTCGCGATGGACAAGCTGAACCGCGAGGCGATTTCCAACGTGGTGTACGCCCCCACCGGGTTCTTCCTGGGCTACACCGCGTGGCGCAGCAACGTCTCGGGCATCCAGAAGGGGCCGCTGCCCTTCTTCTGGGGTGTCACCAAGGCATAACGAGCCAGCAAGCAAGCGAGAAACATGTTCGCGTACGTCGTCCGCCGAATACTCGCCACCATCCCCGTCATGGCGGTGGTGGCACTCTTCGTCTTCAGCCTCCTCTATGTCGCGCCGGGCGATCCGGCGGCAGTGATCGCGGGCGACCAGGCGACCCCCGATGATGTCGAGCGCATTCGCCAGAGCCTCGGCCTCGACCGGCCCTACCTGGTCCGGTTCGGGGCCTGGGTGTTCGACATCATGCGGGGTGACCTCGGGGTGTCGATCTTCACCAACCTGCCTGTCGTCACGATGATCCAGCAGCGCATCGAACCGACGCTCTCGCTGATGGTCGTGACGCTGATCCTCGCCGTCTCCATCGCCGTGCCGATGGGTGTGGTGGCGGCCTGGAAGGTCGGCACCTGGATGGACCGCGCGGTGATGGGCTTCGCGGTGCTCGGCTTCTCGGTGCCGGTCTTCGTCGTGGGCTACCTGCTGGCCTACGTCTTCGCGCTCGAGCTCGATTGGCTGCCGGTGCAGGGCTACACGCCCTTCAGCCAGGGCTTCGTGCCGTGGTTCGAGAACCTGATCCTGCCCGCGATCGCGCTTGGCTCGGTCTACATCGCGCTGATCGCGCGCATCACCCGCGCGACGATGCTCGAGGTGCTGCAACAGGACTACATCCGCACCGCGCGCGCCAAGGGCGCGGGGCAGCCCTCCATCCTGTTCCTGCATGCGCTGAAGAACGCGGCGGTGCCCATCGTCACGGTCATCGGCATCGGCATCGCGCTGCTGATCGGCGGCGCGGTGGTGACGGAAAGCGTCTTCGCCATCCCCGGCCTCGGGCGCCTGACCGTCGATGCCATCCTGCGGCGCGACTACCCGGTCATCCAGGGCGTCGTGCTGCTGTTTTCCTTCGTCTACGTGCTGGTCAATCTCGTGATCGACCTGCTCTACACCCTGTTCGACCCGAGGATCCGGTACTGATGTCCTCCGCCTCCGTCCTCAACCCGGCGGACGTGCCGCAGTCGGCCATCAAGGCCGCGGCACCGATGCCCGACATCATGCCCCCGGTGAAGGCCCGCAAGGGTCTCTGGGGTTATATGTACCGCAACCCGTCCATCGCCATCGGCGGCACGATCGTGCTGCTGATGGTGCTGATGGCGATCTTCGCGCCGCTTCTCTGGACCGTGGATCCGACCGCGCTGGCGCCGGCCCGCCGCACGCGCGAGCCGTCTGCCTTGTACTGGTTCGGCACCGACATGCTGGGGCGCGACGTCTATTCGCGCGTGGTCTATGGCGCGCGGGTGTCGCTGATCGTCGGCTTCGCGGTGGCGGTGCTCGCCTCGGCCATTGGCCTCACCATCGGCCTCGTCTCCGGCTTCGTGCGCTGGGCCGACAGCATCGTCATGCGCGTGATGGACGGCATGATGTCGATCCCGCCGATCCTGCTCGCCATCGCGCTGATGGCGCTGACGCGCGGCTCGGTGGGCAACGTCATCATCGCCATCACCATCGCCGAGGTACCGCGCGTCTCGCGCCTGGTGCGCGGCGTGGTGCTCTCGCTGCGCGAACAGCCCTATGTCGACGCGGCGGTGTCCTGCGGCACGCGGACGCCCGTCATCATCTGGCGCCACATCCTGCCCAACACCGTCGCGCCCATGACGGTGCAGGCGACCTACATCTGCGCCTCGGCGATGATCGTGGAATCGATCCTGTCGTTCATCGGCGCCGGCACGCCGCCGATCATCCCCTCCTGGGGGAACATCATGGCGGAGGGCAGGGCGCTCTGGCAGGTCAAGCCCTACATCGTGTTCTTCCCCGCGCTCTTCCTGTCCATCACCGTGCTCGCCGTGAACCTGCTCGGCGACGGCCTGCGCGACGCTCTCGACCCTCGCATGGCCAAGAGGATCTGACACCTATGGCCCTGCTCGAAGTCGAGAACCTGCAGACGCATTTCCGCGCGCCCGATGGCGTGAACCGCGCGGTTGACGGCCTGAACTTCCACGTCAATGCCGGTGAGACCGTCGCCATCGTGGGCGAGTCCGGCTGCGGCAAGTCGGTGACGGCGATGTCCATCCTGCGGCTCATCCCCGAGCCGCCGGGCAAGATCGCCGGTTCGATCCGCTTCAACGGAAGGGACCTGCTGAAGCTCAGCGACCGCGAGATGCGCGCCATCCGCGGCAACGAGATCAGCATGATCTTCCAGGAGCCGATGACCTCGCTGAACCCGGTGCTCACCGTGGGGCGGCAGATCGGCGAGACGCTGCGCCTGCACCAGGGCATGTCGAAGTCGCAGGCCGAGGCCCGTGCCGTCGAGATGCTGAAGCTCGTCGGCATCCCGGAGCCCGAGCGGCGGGTGAAGGAATATCCGCACCAGCTCTCGGGCGGCATGCGCCAACGCGTGATGATCGCCATCGCGCTTGCCTGCAACCCGAAGCTGCTGATCGCGGACGAACCGACCACCGCGCTCGACGTGACGATCCAGGCGCAGATCCTGGACCTGATGCGCGATCTCAAGCACCGCGTGGGTGCGGCGATCGTCATCATCACCCATGACCTCGGCGTGGTGGCCGAGGTCGCCGAGCGCGTCATCGTCATGTACGCGGGGCGCAAGGTGGAGGAGGCCGCTGTCGAGAAGCTCTTCCGCTCGCCGCGGCATCCCTATACCCAGGGCCTGCTCGGCTCGATGCCGAAGCTCGGTTCCTCGCTGACCGGCGATGAGACGCGGTTGCAGGAGATCCCGGGTCTCGTGCCGAGCCTCAAGCGCAAGCTCGACGGCTGCGTCTTCGCCAGCCGCTGCGCCTATGCGACCGACATGTGCCGGAAGGTCGCCCCTGCGCTCGAGGAGAAGGCCGAAGGCCACATCGCGGCGTGCCACTACGCCATCAAGGAGGCGGTCGCCGCATGAGCAAGCCGATCCTCGAGGTCAACGACCTCAAGAAGCACTTCCCGATCCGCGCCGGCTTCTTCGGCGGCATCACCGGCCATGTCTATGCCGTGGACGGCGTCTCCTTCTCCATCGAGAAGGGGGAGACCCTGTCGCTGGTGGGCGAATCCGGCTGCGGCAAGTCCACCGTCGGCAAGGCGATCCTGCGCCTGTTCGACATCACGGGCGGGCAGGTGGTGCTTGACGGCCAGCGCATCGACGACATGCCGGCCGGCACGCTGCGGCCGATGCGTCGCCGGATGCAAGTGGTCTTCCAGGACCCGTACTCGAGCCTCAATCCGCGCATGCGGGTGCGCGACATCCTCGCCGAGCCGATCCGCAACTTCGGCCTGGCGAAGGACGCCGCGGACATCGAGCGCCGCGTCGGCGACCTGATGGACCGCGTGCGCCTGCCGCGGGATGCCGTGAACCGCTGGCCGCATGAATTCTCCGGCGGCCAGCGCCAGCGCATCTGCATCGCGCGCGCGCTGGCGGCGGAACCGGACCTCATCATCTGCGACGAAGCGGTCTCCGCGCTCGACGTCTCGGTGAAGGCGCAGATCGTGAACCTGCTGCAGGACCTGCAGAAGGAACTCGGGCTGGCGATGCTCTTCATCAGCCACGACCTCGCGATCGTCGAGCACATGACGCACCGCGTCGCGGTGATGTATCTGGGCAGGATCGTCGAGGTGGCGCCGAAGCGGCAGCTCTTCGCCGCGCCGAAGCACCCCTATACCGAGGCGCTGCTCTCCGCCGTGCCGGTGCCCGAGCCCGGGGCGGCGCGGGACCGCATCATCCTCAAGGGTGACGTGCCGAGCCCGATCCGCCCGCCCAAGGGCTGCCGGTTCCACACGCGCTGCCCCTATGCCTTCGACCGCTGCAAGCAGGAGGAGCCGGTCCTCCGGCAGACTGAGCAGGGCCACTGGTCGGCCTGCCATCTGCACGACCGGCCGGCAGCGGAGAATCCCCTCGCCGGCGAGCGCGGGGCGGCGGTGCTGGCCCATCACTGACGGACGAGGGAGGGGCGGGGGCGACGTTGGTACCCGCCCCCCTTCGAAGATCGTGCAAGGCCAAGGCAGATCGTCCGGCGTGTCCGCCGCCTCACCTCTCGACTGAGGATCGGCCGGCCCCAGGGCCGGGCGCCGTTCGGCCGCGGCGCAGCGTCCTTCGCCCACGGGACCTCGTCACCCCCATGCTGATCGGTCCGATCCGGTCGCACCGCCTGCCGCACTGCCCGGCAACGCTTGACGAAGCACCTTGCCCGAGGCGAGGCTTGTGTCCTGACAGCCGGGCTCCACACGCCCTGCAACCAATGGACTCTCTGGGGAGACGCGCGATGCCGCAGGTCACGCTGACCGTGAACGGCCAGACCCACACGGCCGAGGTGGAGGGACGTACCCTCCTCGTGGAACTCCTGCGGGAGAAGCTGCGCCTGACCGGCACGCATGTCGGCTGCGACACCAGCCAATGCGGCGCCTGCGTCGTGCACATCAACGGGGAGAGCGTGAAGTCCTGCACCACGCTTGCCGTGATGGCCGATGGCGCGAACGTCACGACCATCGAGGGGCTCGCCAAGCCCGACGGAACGCTGCACCCGATGCAGGAAGCCTTCCGTGAATACCACGCCCTCCAGTGCGGCTTCTGCACCCCCGGCATGGTCATGAGCGCGATCGACCTGGTCCAGAAGAACCCGCAGGGCCTGACCGAGCAGGAAATCCGCGAGGGGCTCGAGGGCAACCTCTGCCGCTGCACCGGGTACCACAATATCGTCAAGGCGATCGCCGCCGCGGCCGACGTCATGCACGGCAAGCGGAGCGAGATCGCGCGCGCGGCCGAATAGGGCCGCGCGACCGGGCGCCACCGCGCGCCCCAATATTCCGGTACCGGCGAATGCCGGGCCGACAACGAAGCGCCCAATGGGAGGCGACAGGACCATGAACGTGGTGGCACCCTTCGAAGGCATCGGCGCGAGCGTCCGGCGGAAGGAGGATTTTCGCTTCATCCAGGGCCGCGGCGCCTATACCGACGATTTCAACCGCCAGGGCCAGTTGCATGCCTGGATCGTGCGCAGCCCGCACGCCCATGCACGCATCAAGGGCGTGGACACGAGCGCGGCGGCGAAGATGCCGGGCGTGGTCGCTGTCTTTACCGGCGCCGACATGGCGAAGGACAATCTCGGCGGCCTGCCCTGCGGCTGGCAGATCCACAACAAGGACGGCTCGCCGATGGCCGAGCCGCCGCATCCGGTCCTCGCCGTGGACAAGGTCCGGCATGTCGGCGACCCCGTCGCGGTCGCCATCGCCGCGACGCGGGAGCAGGCGCGCGATGCGGCGGAAGCCATCGCGGTGGACTACGAAGTGCTGCCGGCGGCCGCCACCATGGCGGATGCGCTGAAGCCCGGCGCGCCGGTCATCCATGACGGCGTCGCGAACAACCTCTGCTACGACTGGCACATCGGCGACAAGGCGGTGCTGGATCAGGCCTTCGCGGGCGCGGCCAAGGTCGTCTCGCTCGACCTGGTCAACAACCGCCTGATCCCGAACGCGATGGAACCGCGCGCCGCACTCGGCGAGTTCGACCGCACGACCGGCGATTACACGCTCACCACCACCAGCCAGAACCCGCATGTCATCCGGCTGCTGATGGGCGCGAACGTGCTGCACATCCCCGAATCCAAGCTGCGGGTGGTGGCGCCGGATGTCGGCGGCGGCTTCGGCTCCAAGATCTATCACTACGCGGAGGAGGCGATCGTCACCTGGTCGGCCGGCAAGCTGGCCCGCCCGGTGAAATGGACCGCGGACCGCAGCGAATCCTTCATGTCGGACGCGCATGGCCGCGACCACGTCTCGAAGGCCGAACTGGCGCTGGACGCGAACGGCAAGTTCCTCGGCCTGCGCGTGCATACCTACGCCAACATGGGCGCGTATCTCTCCACCTTCGCGCCCTGTGTGCCGACCTACCTCTACGCGACGCTGCTCGCCGGCGTGTACACGACGCCGGTGATCTACTGCGAGGTGAAGGCCGTCTTCACCAACACCGTGCCGGTGGACGCCTATCGCGGTGCCGGCCGGCCGGAGGCGACCTTCCTGCTCGAGCGCCTGATGGATGTCGCCGCGAAGGAGACGGGCATCGACCGCGTCGATCTGCGCCGGCGCAACTTCATCCCGACCGACGCCTTCCCGTACCAGACGCCGGTCGCGCTGCAGTACGATTCCGGCAATTACCACGCGACGCTGGACCAGGCCCTGCAGTCCGCCGACTGGGCGGGTTTCGAGGCGCGGCGCGCCGAGGCTGCCAAGCGCGGCAAGCTGCGCGGCATCGGCTGCTCCACCTACCTCGAGGCCTGCGGCATCGCGCCGTCCGCCGTGGTGGGCAGCCTCGGTGCACGCGCCGGCCTCTACGAGGTCGGCACCATCCGCGTGCATCCCACGGGCAGCGTCACGGTGCTAACAGGGTCTCACAGCCACGGGCAGGGGCATGAGACCACCTTTGCGCAGCTCGTGGCCGACAGGCTCGGCGTGCCGGTGGCGCAGGTCGATGTCGTGCATGGCGACACGGCCAAGGTGCCCTTCGGCATGGGGACCTATGGCAGTCGCAGCCTCGCCGTCGGCGGCTCGGCGATGGTCAAGGCGATGGACAAGATCATCGCCAAGGGCAAGCGCATCGCCGCGCACCTGATGGAAGCCTCGGTCGACGACATCGAGTTCGACCGCGGCACCTTCCGCGTCGCCGGCACGGACAGGACCAAGGCGCTGGTGGACATCAGCGTCGCCGCCTACGTCCCGCACAACTATCCCATCGACGAACTCGAACCGGGCCTCGAGGAAACCGCCTTCTACGACCCGAAGAACTTTACCTATCCGGGCGGCTGCCACATCGCCGAGGTCGAGATCGACCCCGAGACCGGCCAGGTGAGCGTCGCCAACTTCACCGCGGTGGACGATGTCGGCCGGGTCATCAACCCGATGATCGTCGAGGGCCAGGTGCAGGGCGGCGTCGCCCAGGGCATCGGCCAGGCGCTGCTGGAAGCCTGCGTCTATGACGCGGACGGGCAACTGCTCTCCGGCTCGATGATGGACTACACCATGCCGCGCGCGGACGACCTGCCGCCTGTCAGCGTGGCGACGCACACCACGCTCTGCACGCACAACCCGCTCGGCGTGAAGGGCTGCGGGGAGGTCGGGGCCATCGGCTCGCCGCCCGCGGTCATCAACGCCGTGGTGGATGCGCTGCGTGACTTCAACGTGCGGAGCCTGGACATGCCGGCGACACCGGCCAAGATCTGGCAGATCATCAATGGCGGCCGCAGGATGGCGGCGGAGTAGGGGATCGGGACCGCCGTCCGATCGCCGGAGGGCCACAGGGCCCGGAGGCGGGAATCGGCCGGCCTGCGACGCGAGGAGCAAACGAGATGTACGATTTCGCCTATCACAAGCCCGCCACCGTCGCCGACGCGGTGAAGCTGCTGGCAGACCCGGACGCGAAGGCGATCTCCGGCGGCCATACGCTGCTGCCGGCGCTGAAGCACCGGCTGAACAAGCCGTCGGCGCTGGTCGACCTCTCCGGCATCGCCGAGTTGAAGGGGATCAGGCGAGCCGGCAACGCCATCGTCATCGGCGCGCTGACCCGGCACGTGGAAGTGGCGACCAGCGCCGAGGTGAAGGCCGCCATCCCCGCGCTCGCCTACCTCGCTTCCCATATCGGCGACGTGCAGGTGCGCAACCGCGGCACGCTCGGCGGTTCCGTCTCCAACAACGACCCGGCGGCGGATTATCCGGCGGCGGTGCTCGGCCTGGGGGCGACGATCCACACCTCCAGCCGCAAGATCGCCGCGGACGACTTCTTCCTCGGCATGTTCACCACGGCGCTGGAGCCGAACGAGATCCTGACCGCGATCGAGTTCCCGATCGTGGACAAGGCCGGCTACGCCAAGATGAAGAACCCGGCGAGCCGCTACGTCATGGCCGGCGTCTTCGTCTCGAAGTCCGGCGGCAATGTCCGTGTCGCGGTGAACGGCGCCGGCCCCTGCGTCTTCCGCCAGGCGGAGATGGAAAAGGCGCTCGCCGCCAACTGGTCGCCGGAGGCGGTCGCCGGCATCAAGCAGGCCGCGGGCGACCTCAACACCGATATCCATGGCAGCGCCGAATACCGCGCCCATCTGGTGACCGTGATGGCCAAGCGCGCGGTCGCGGCCGCCGGCTGACCTGCCCGCTCGCGTCACGAAGGGGCCGGGCGGCAGCGTCCGGCCCTTTTGCGTTCCGCGATGGCGCGCGGCATGCTTGCAGGGCAGTCCGGGAGTCCCTGCCGTGGAGATCGACAACCCCGACATCATCGCCGAGGCCCGTGCGGTCTTCGACCGCTACGAGACCGCCATCGCGACGAACGACACGGCGGTGCTCGACGCGTCCTTTTGGCCGGACCCGCGCACGGTGCGCTTCGGCGTGACCGAGATCCTGTATGGCATCGACGCCATCCGCGCCTTCCGCGCCACGGTGAAGACCTACGCCGCCCGCATCCAGAAGCGCATCCACATCACCACCTTCGGCCGCGACTTCGCCTGCACGCACCTGGAATACGAGCGCGTCGGCACCGGCCTGATCGGGCGGGAGACGAAGATCATGGCGCGCCTGCCCGAGCATGGCTGGCGCGTCGTCTCCGCGCATGTCTCGCTACTCGCCGCGGCCGATCCCGGCCGCACCCAGAAGGGGTGACCGCCATGGGCCAGACGGTCGAATGCTTCTATACGCTTTCCTCGCCCTGGATGTACCTCGGCGGCCCACAGTTGCAGGACATCGTGAAGCGCCGCGGCGCGACGCTGGTGCTCAAGCCCTATGACTTCCGCCTGGTCATCAAGCACACCGGCGGCATTCCGCTGCGCAGCCGGCCGGAGCCGCGGCAGGACTACCACGCGCTCGAACTGGATCGCTGGTCGCGCCACCTCGGCGTCCCCATCAATCTGAAGCCGAAGCACTACCCGCCGACCGACCAGCGCCCTGCCGGACGCATGGTGATGGCCGCGCAGGCGCGCGGCATGGACGCCATGGCGCTGTCCCACGCGCTGCTGCGCGCGCTCTGGCTGGAGGACCGCGACATCGCCGACCCGCGCGTGCGCGCCGCCATCGCCGAGGAGGAAGGCTTGCCCGGCGAGGCCCTGCACCGGGAGGAGGAAAGCCCCTCCGTCATGGCCGAATGGGACCGCAACAACCAGGAAGCCGTGCAGAGGGGCGTGTTCGGCGCGCCGACCTTCTTCTGCGACGACCTCTGGCTCTGGGGCCAGGACCGGCTCTTCTTCCTCGACCAGCATTTGGCGGGGAAGCAGGTGCAGTCCGGCCCCTCGAAAGTGATCGGGAAGACACGCGCATCATGACACGCCATGTGGCGGTGATCGGCGCCGGCATCGTCGGCGCCTGCTCGGCCGTGGAGGCGCTTCGCCGCGGCTTCCGCGTCACCATCATCGACCCGGCCGAGCCGGGCGGGGAGCAGTCGGCTTCCTACGGCAACGGGTGCTGGCTCAGCCCGATGTCGGTGATCCCGCCGGCGGTGCCGGGCCTGTGGAAGAAGGTGCCGAAGTTCCTGATGGACCCGTTGGGGCCGCTGGCCATCCGCTGGTCCTATTTCCCGCGCGTCGCGCCGTGGCTGATCCGCTACCTGCGCGCCGGCTGGACCTGGGACCGGGTCGAGGCCGCCGCCCGCGCCCTGCGGCCGCTGGTGGTGGACGCGCCCGCGCTGCACAAGGCGCTGGCCGACGAGGCCGGCGTCGGGCACCTGATCGAACGCCACGGCCTGATCTACGTCTATCCTTCCCGCGCCGATTTCGAGGCCGAGGCCATGGCCTGGGAGATCCGCCACAAGGTCGGCGTGCGGTGGCTGGAACTGGACGCCAATGAACTGCGCCAGCGGGAGCCCGATCTTGATCGCCGCTACACCTTCGGCGTGATGGTCGAGGAAGGCGGCCACTGCACCGATCCCGGCGCCTACACCGCCGCGCTGGTCGCCCATGCCGTCGCACAGGGGGCGGAGCATCGCCGCGCCGCCGCCACGGGGTTCGCGATCGAGGGCGGGCGCCTGAAGGCTGTCCGAACCGACGGGGGCGACATCCCCGCCGATGCCGCGGTCCTTGCCGCCGGCGCCCATGCGAAGCCGCTCGCGGCCGCGGCGGGTGACGTCGTGCCGCTCGAGACCGAGCGCGGCTACCATGCCGAACTCGCCGACCCGGAGGTTTCCCCCCGCCATGGCCTGATGCCCTCCGACGGCAAGATGTCCATCATGCGCACGCGGAACGGCCTGCGCTGCGCCGGCCAGGTGGAGATCGCCGGCCTCGAGGCGGCGCCGAACTGGAAGCGGGCCGAGATCCTGCGCGACCACCTGTTGCGCTGCTTCCCCGGCCTGCCGCGGGACCTGCCGGCGGAGCGGGTGAAGGTATGGCTCGGCCACCGGCCGTCCATGCCGGACGGGATGCCTTGCCTGGGCCCCGCCAGCGCCACGCCCGACGTCATCCATGCCTTCGGCCATGGCCATACCGGACTGGTGGCCGGGGCGCGGACGGGCAGGTTGGTCGCAGACCTGCTCTCCGGGCGGCCGCCCGAGATCCCGATCGGCGCTTTCGATCCGCGGCGATTCGCCTGAGGCGCGGGTCGGAGGCCGGGCCCGGATTTTTCTCGCAATCAGGTCCGGGCAGTGCCATCCTGGCACATAGCGAACCTGCATCCCGCAGGATCGCCTGTTATTCGTGGACCTTCAGGAACGTGTCTTCCGATATCGATAACCAGGGTGGCGCCGGGCCGATCGAGGCCGAGGTGAAATGGTACAATGGCCGGAAAGGGTTCGGGTTCGTCCTCGGGCCGGACGGCAATGACGTCTTCTTCCACGCCTCGGCTCTGACCGAGGCGGGAATCGAACCGCCCGACACCGGCGACAAGCTGGTTTGCGAGATCGGCACGGACCGGCAGGGCCGCCGTCTCGTGACTCGCATCGTCGAGCTGAAGCGCGGCGAAGGTGGCGGTGCCGGTGCCGGTGCACGTCCGCCGCGTCGCGACTTCGGCGGCGGTGGCGGCTTCGGCGACCGTCCGCCGCGTCGCGACTTCGGCGGCGGTGGTGGCTTCGGCGATCGCCCCCCGCGCCGTGACTTCGGCGGCGGTGGCGGCTTCGGCGATCGCCCCCCGCGTCGCGACTTCGGTGGCGGTGGCGGCTTCGGTGACCGTCCCCCGCGCCGTGACTTCGGTGGTGGCGGCGGCTTCGGTGGCGGTGGTGGTGGCTTCGGCGACCGTCCCCCGCGCGCCTTCGGCGACCGTCCGCCGCGCCGCGAGTTCGGCCGCGACGAGGGTGGGCCGACCTACGATATCAACGGCACGGTCAAGTGGTTCGACCAGGTCCGCGGCTTCGGCTTCGTGACGCCGGACGATGGCGGGCAGGACGTGTTCCTGCATTCCTCCGTCCTGCAGCGCGCCGGCAAGCAGGACGTGCAGCAGGGTGAGAAGGTCTCGCTCGAGGTGCGCGACGGCCAGCGCGGTCGTCAGGCCGTGAACATGAAGGACTGATCCTCCGGATCAGCCCGGAAAAGCCCCGCTGCCGCAAGGCCGCGGGGCTTTTTCTTGCCCGCGCCCGTTTTCACCGGCGCGATTAGCGATCCTTTCACCTTCGGACGCGAGAGTGAGGCGTCGGCGGGAATATCCCGCCCTTGCGAAGGGAAGATCCCAATGAGCCTGAATTCGGTGAACACGAATCTTGGCGCCATGGTGGCGCTGCAGTCGCTCAACCGCACCAATGAGGCGCTGAACACCACGCAGAAGCGCGTCTCGACCGGCTATCGCGTCTCCGACGCGAAGGACGACGGCGCTGCCTTCGCCGTGGCGCAGGCGGTGCGCGCGGACGTGGCGGGCCTGACCGCCGCCAATGAGCAGCTCGGCGGCGTCAAGGGCGTGCTCGACACCGCTCTGGCTGGATTGAACAAGGTCTCCGACACCATGATCAAGGTGCGCGAGACGCTGGTCCGCCTGGCGGACGACACGCTGAATGCCGACCAGCGCGCCCAGTACGGCGCCCAGTACGAGGCGCTGCGCACCCAGATCCAGAACTTCATCGACGACGCCACGTACAATGGGCGCACGCTGCTCTCGACCGCAGCGCCGGCGGGCGGGGACATCACGACGACGCGCAACGAGTCCGGCACCACCTACATGCTGACCTCCGTCGATGCGGCCGGCACCATGGTCGTCGCCACGACGCCGGCCGATGCGGCGACCGCCCAGGCGGCCCTCGCGGCGGGCGGCGACTGGGGCGCGGTCAATACCGTCATCGCCAATGCGCTGAACCAGTACGGTTCCGACTCTCGCTACGTTGATGCCCAGATCGGCTACAACCGCGACAAGCTCGATGCGCTGGACGGCGGCCTTGGCGCGCTCATCGACGCCGACCTCGCCAAGGAATCGGCGCGGCTCCAGGCGCTGCAGATCCGCCAGCAGCTCGGCACCCAGTCGCTGTCCATCGCCAACCAGGCGCCGCAGTCGCTGCTCAGTCTCTTCCGGGGCTGAGCGTCACCCGAAGCGTCGCGGCCTGAGCCCGGCGTGGAACCAGGTGATCATCGAATAGATGTCGTACACGGGCAGGCCCACCGCGGCCTGCAGCGCGGCGGCATAGGGCGGCATGTTGGTGCATTCCAGCACGATGGCGCCGACGTCGGGGTGCGCCGCCACCAGCGCGCGCCCGGCCTCGACGATGTCCTGCTCGGCGAGCGCCACGTCCATGTCGGATTTCTCGGCGCTGATCAGCACGCGGAAGAACTCCCGCCCGCCCTCCGTGCCGACCACCGGCGTGTCGAGCGGCACGCCCGCCGCCTCCAGGTGCGCCGGCGTCAGGGACCCCTTGCTGACCGTCACCACGCCCACGCGCTTGCCCGGCGGCAGCGTCGCCTGCACCCACGGCACCTGCATCAGCGAGGAGGTCGCCACCGGCACGCCCACCGCCGCCGCCAGTTCCTTCTGGAACAGGGAGAGGAAGCCGCAGTTCGTCGTGATCGCCTCGGCGCCGAGGTCCACCAGGTCCTGCGCTGCGGCGATGAAGTCGGGCAGCAGGCCCGGCGCACCCTTCAGCACCACGCGTTCCGGCGTCGCGCCGCGCACCACGCGGAACAGCACCGGGAAGGGCCAGGTCTCGCCATTGCCCATGTCTCCGGGGATGCGGGGAAACCGCGCCTCGAGCATCAGGATGCCGAGCGGCGCGCCATAGATGGACTTCCCGCCACGCGCGATCCGCGCGAGGCTCGGTGCAGGGGAGGGAGCGTTCATGGCCGGGCAGGCTAGCGCCTCCGCGCGCGCTGGCCCAGCCGCCCTTCCGCCACTGCCGAGGAGACCCGGACCATGTTGCGTCGCCCCCTGCTAGCCGCCGCCCTTGCCGCGGTCACCGCCCTGCCTGCCCTGGCGCAGGAGGCCCCCTGGCCGTCGCGCCCCATCACCATCATGGGCGGCTTCCCGAACGGGGCGGGCACGGACATCTATGCCCGTCGGCTGGCGGAACCGCTGTCCCGCGCCCTCGGCCAGCCGGTGGTCGTGGACAACCGCACGGGCGCGGGCGGCAACATCGCCTCCGAATACGTCGCGAAGCAGCCGGCGGACGGGTACCTGTTCCTGTTCGGCACGGCCGGGACGCATGCGATCAATGCCTCGCTCTACCGGCGCCTGCCCTTCGACGTGATACGGGATTTCACGCCGGTCGTGCTGCTGGGCGACGTGCCGAACGTGATGATCGTCAGCCCGGAGAAGCGGCCGAACTACCGCACCTGCCAGGACGTGATCGCGGCCGCGCGCGTGCGGCCCCAGGCGGTGACCTACGCCTCCACGGGCAACGGCGCCTCCACCCATCTCGCCGGGGCGCAGTTCGCGGTGGCGACGGGACTCGACCTGCTTCACGTCCCCTATCGCGGCCAGCCCGGGGCGATGACGTCGCTGCTCGGCGGGGATACCGACGTGTTCTTCAACCAGACCGGCGCGGCGATGGGGCCGATCCGCCAGGGCCAGGTGCGGCCGCTCGCGGTGATGACGCGCGAACGCCTGGCCGCCCTGCCGGACGTGCCGACGGTCGCCGAGGCCTGCGGCACGCAGCCGATGGACACCTCGACCTGGTATGCGCTGCTCGCGCCGGCACACCTGCCGGAGCCGATCCTGCGGCGGATGAACACCGAGGTGAACCGCATCATCGCGACCCCCGAATTCCGCGCCTGGCTGATCGAGAACCAGGCCATCACCCCGCCCGTCGCGCCGAACACGCCGGAGCAGTTCCGCGAAACCATGGCGCGCGACGTGGCGCGCTGGGCGGAAGTGGTGCGGCGGTCGGGCGCGACGGTCGACTGAAAGGAAGGTCGGGGGAAGGGAACTTCCCCCGAGCCCCCATCCTTTTTTGGTTTTTTGGAACTGATGGCGGAGGGGGGTCAGCCCGCTTTCAGTGTCTTGTCTTCCAGGCGCAGGCCGCGGTCGTGGAACTTCGCAACCGCCGGGCGGTGCGCGATGGACAGGATCGACGTAGCGGGGAGCCTTTCCCGGATACGCGCGTAGAGGCGTTCCTCCGCACCCGGATCCAGGCTCGCCGTCGCCTCGTCGAGGAACAGCCAGTCCGGCTTCAGCAGCAACGCACGCGCCAGCGCCAGCCGCTGCTGTTCCCCGCCCGAGAGCCGCCTGTCCCAGGTATCGGCCTCGTGCAGGCGAGGCACGAGGTGCGCGAGTTCGGCGGCCTCCAGCACCTCGGCGACAGCCGCGTCGGTGAAGCCTGCCTCATCTTCCGGGTAGCACACCGCGCGCTTGAGCGAGCCGAGCGGGATATAGGGCCGCTGCGGCAGGAACAACGCGCGCCCCATGGCGGGCAACTCGACCCGCCCGCCGCCGAAGGGCCAGATCCCGGCGATGGCACGGAACAGCGTGGACTTGCCGGAACCCGAGGCGCCGGTGATGACCACGGCCTCGCCCGGTCCGATCTCCGCGCTCGCCTTGTCCAGCAGCACGCGCCCGTCGGGCAGCGCCAGCGTGACGTCGCGCAGCGTGAGGCCCGCAGCGTCGCCCGCGGCCGCGACCGGCCCGGCTTCCGCCGTGCGCGCCGCCTGCACGGCACGGGTGAAGCCGGTCAGGCGTTCGACCGTCGCACGCCATTCCGTCAGCCGCGCGTAGTTGTCCACGAACCAGGACAGCGCGCCCTGGACCTGGCCGAAGGCGCTGCTCGTCTGGATCAGCCCGCCCAACTGGATGCGTCCGGCGAAGTAGGCTGGCGCGGCGACCACGATCGGGAAGATGATCGCCACCTGCGTGTAGCCCGCGGTGAAGAAGGTCAGGCGCTTGGTGGCCGTCATGATCGCCCACCAGTTCTCCATCAGCGCGCGGAAGCGCTGCGTCAGGCCGCGCTTCTCATCCGCCTCCCCGCCATACAGGGCGATGCCCTCCACGTTCTCGCGGAAGCGGACCAGGGCGTAGCGGAAATCCGCCTCCACCTTCTGCTGCGTGAAGTTCAGCGCGATCAGCGGCCGCCCGATCAGGTGCGCGAGCCAGGTGCCGAGCAGCGCATAGACCAGCGCCACCCACACCATGTAGCCCGGGATATCGACGCCCAGCACGTTCAGCGGCCCCGACAGCGACCACAGCACGATGACGAAGGAACCGAGCGTCACGACCGAGTTCATAAGCCCGAGACCGAGCGACAGCGTGTCGTCCACGAACATGCGCGCATCCTCGGCGATGCGCTGGTCGGGGTTGTCCGTCACCGGGTCGGTGAGCGCCATGCGGTAATAGGCGCGGCCGTCCAGCCATTGCGCGAGGTAGACTTCGGTCAGCCAGCGCCGCCACCGGATCTGCAGCGCCTGGCGCAGATACAACTGATAGACCGCGATCAGGATGTAGAGCGCGGCGACGATGGCGAAGCCCGGCAGCCAGCCCTCGCCGTCCGTCCGGTGCCAAGTGAAAAGTAGCGCGACGAAACCGTCCCAGTCCTTGGCCTCGAGCGCATTGTAGAAGGCGCGCTGCCAGTAGGTCAGCAGCACCGTCATGCCGACGAGGGACAGGTTCAGCGCGACCACGACGGCGAGCAGCGCCCGGCCGCGCCAACGGTCCTCGCTGGACCAGTAGGGGCGGGCGAGCGCCCACGCTTCGCGCAGGAAGGGGCCGAGGCGGCGCATGATGGTCTCCTTAGCCCTGGCGCAGCCGGTCCTCGAAGGCGGCGAGCCAGGTCATCACCCGCGCCCGGTTCACCCCGAAATCCGACCGGCCGATGAGGCTCCGCGAATAGAGCCAGAGCCCCGTGCCGGCCCCGGCCGGCGCGACCTCGGCCACGATGATGTCCGGGTAGTTCATCAGCCGCGTGCGCGCCACCCATTGCGCCTGCCGCCGACCCGGATACTCGGCGAGGGGGAAGCAGCGCGGCTGTGCGGCGCCGACCGCGCGGATGGCGGCGAAGGCCTGGTCCGGCGTGACCGGATAAGGGTCCCGGTGCAGGTGGCCGATGCCCGGTGCGGTGCCTGGCGTCAGCAGGCAGGTATTGGGCGTGGGGGGCAGCGTCAGCGTCGCGAAATCCACCGGCGCGGGCGCCGGCACGCCCTTCGCGCCGCGCGACAGCAGCATCGGGATCACGGCCTGATCCTCAGGCGGATGACGCCGCGGATCTCGCCCTCCGGGTCCGCCGGCTTGCCCTTGCGGAGGATGTCGATCTTCCCCTCCCGCGCCAGCAGCACCGCCTCGCGGCGGATGCGAGTCATCAGGGAACGCCATTCCTCGGGCGAGAGAACGCGGGCGACGTCGGAGGGGCTGATGCTCTTCCCGGTGCCGGCGGCGGCGGTCTGGGCGAGGATGGCCTCGCGGATGGCGGGTTCGCTCATGGTGCGATCCAGGTGCTGGAGAGGGTGCCGGCCGCGTTCCAGTCGAAGCGCGCGCGGCGATGGCCGGCGCGTGCCAGCAGCAGCCAGTCGAGGCTGTCCACGCGCAGCGTGACGGCGGCGAAGTGGGGGCGGCCCGCATCGGCGTCCTGCGGCGCCGCGGGGGGCGCGGGTAGCGGGACGCCGGGAGCGTGCCCGGCGGCGTAGCACATGCGGGTCGTCTCCCGGCTGCTGGCCCAGGCATCATCGGCGATGGCGTCGTCGAGGTGCAGCGTGGCGACTCCGGCGAGCCGCAACTGCACCTGCGCCTCGGGATCGTAGCCGTGGAGCATGGCGCGCGCATCGCGCGCGAGTTCCGCGGTCTTGGCGCTGCGCCGATCGGTGTGGATGCGCAGGCTGCGCGCTGCGGGATCGAAGGCGCGCAGCACGACCGTGCGCAGGTTCGGCGCGCCGTCCAGCCCCGCCGTGGCGAGGGTCGGGGTATGGAAGGGGCTGCCCGGATCCCTGGCGCCGCGCGCGAGCAGGCGGAAGGCCTCCGCCAGCGTGTCCTCCAGCGTCGCGGGCTGCGCCGGGGTCATGCGGGGATGCCGCGGGCGGTGCGGCTGCGGGTCGCGGCGGCGGAGGCGACGGTCTGGATCATCCCGGCCGGTATGGCGTGCCGCGTCGGCCACGCAAGCCCCCTCGGGCGGTGCCTAGAGCAGATCCGGATCAGGTGGGGTCATCTGATCGGGTGAAGATGCTCGTTAAAACAAAGGTCTGGAGACGTTGCCGTGAGCCAGGGCGAACGGGAGCGACTCTAGTGTCCTGCCCGCGAAGTTCGCTGGATTTCCAGCGAACGAAGCGAACAAGCAGGCGACTGAAAACAAAGGCTAGTGGCCTGAGAACGAAGTCCGCAGGATTTCGGAATCAGGACACTAGGCGGTCGCGCGTTCCACCGACGGGCCGGCGAGGCCGGCGATTTCGCGGATGAGCTTGCGGCGGACGGCGCCGGAGAAGGATTCGTAGCCCTCGGCGACCATGAGGAAGGCGCCGGGGCCGCCGATCACCTCCTCGCGGTAGTACTCGTCGATCGGCGGCAGGCCGGCGAGCAGGGTGGTGGGCGGCGGCGTGCGGTCGAGCACCGCGAGGCCGTTCAGCACGATGCCCTTCTCGAGCGCCTCGGCCCGCGCGGCGGCGAGCGGCCGGCCGGAGTTGTTCACCCCGTCGCCCGAGACATCCACCACCTTGCGCAGCCCGCCGTAGCGCTGGCCGAACTGCCGGCTTGCGTAATCGATCGCGCCCGATATCGAGGTGTAGAGGTAGGTCTCGCGGGAGGCGCCATCGACCGCGCGGGCGAATTGCTCGCAGGTCGCCGCGCCGTCGAGCCGCATCCAGGGGACCAGCGTGTCCTGGATGTTCCAGTCCGACCAGACGAAGAGCGTGACGGCGATGGCGCCGAGCGGGCCGCCGGCGATGCCATCTGCCAGCCGCGGGTCACGGAAGGCCTCGGCATAGCCGCGCATCTGCATCTCCATCTCCTCCGCATCGACCGAGCGGGAGACGTCGACGGCGAGGATCAGTTCGACGTCCACCTCCTCGGCGGCGCGGGCGCTGCGGGTGGAGATCAGGGCCGGGGCAGCGAGGCCGGCGGCCAGCAGGTGGCGGCGCGACAGGAAGCGAGACATCGGAACCCTCTCATAGGTCCGTGAATCCCGGAGCTTCCTGCCCGTCGCCCTCGCATCAGAAGGGCTTGCAGGTACAACTAAGGAACCATTTTGTGCGCTGCAACACGAAATTCCATGACTTCAAGGGGAACTTGCCGGCAAAAGCGGCATAAGCGCCATGAATGCAGCGTGAGCGAGCTGTCTTGCCTGTTTCATGGGCGAATGCTCTCAGAAACCTCCGCCGTTGCTGAGCCAAGCCTCTTCCTCGGCCGTGCTCGCACGCCCCAGCACCGCATTGCGGTGGGGGAAGCGGCCGAAGCGGCTGATGACCGCGCGGTGGCGCCAGGCGTAGTCGATGCTCGCACCGGGCTTCGCGCAGCGCGGGTCGTCGCGCAGCCCCTCGAACAGCGCGACCGAGAGGTCCTGGTCGGCCATCGCCTCGGAATGCTCGAAGGGGAGGTAGAGGAAGCAGCGTTCGGTCGGCGTCAGCGCCAGGTCGAAGCGGTGGTGGAGCACCACGTCGCGCGCGATGGCGCGGGCATGGGCGTCGGAGGCGAAGGCCTCGGCGGTGCCGCGGTGGATGTTGCGCGGGAACTGATCGAGCAGGATCAGCAGCGCAAGCGCGCTGTCCGGCATCTCCGCCCAGTCGTCGAGGCCGCCATTGCGGGCGACGGCGGTCGCCGCGCCGAACCGTTCGCGGATCGCCGTGTCGAAGGCGTCGTCGCGCCGGAACCACGCTTCGCGGAAGGCGTCGGGGTCGCCGTCGAACCAGAAGGAGAGGATGTCGGCAGGCGTGGTCATGCGAGGGCCATCTCCAGGACGCGCACGGAATGTAGCGCCGTGCGGCCCGACAGGTCGCCGATCTGGTGCCGGCAGGAGGTGCCGTCGGCGACGATCAGCGCCTCGGGCGCCGCGGCGCGCACGGCGGGCAGCAGCGAGAGTTCCGCCATCGCCTTCGAGGTGTCCAGCGTTTCCGCCTGGTATCCGAAGGCACCGGCCATGCCGCAGCAGGAGGAGGTGATGGGTGTCACCTTCAGCCCGGGAATGCGCTTCAGCACCGCGACGGCAGGCGGGAAGGCGCCGAATGCCTTCTGGTGGCAGTGGCCGTGGATATGCGCCTCGGCCGCGACGGGCCTCAGCGCGAGGTCCGGCTTCTCGCGGTCGAGGAATTCCGACAGCAGGAAGGCGCGGGCGGCGAGCGCGCGGGCCGGTTCGCCGGGAAGCAGGGCAAGGAACTCGTCGCGCAGGGTCGTCAGCGACGAAGGCTCGATGCCGATCACCGGGGAGGCGAAGGGGGCGAGCGCCTCCAGCGTCCGTCGCGCCTCGGCGCGGGCATCCTCCACCAGACCGGCGGCGAGCAGTGTGCGGCCTTCGTCCAGCGGGCGCGCGCCCTTCGCCGGGCGGGCGACGGCCGGATCGTAGCCGGCGGCGCGCAGCACGGCGATGGCGGCGCGCAGGTTCTTCGGCTCGAAATAGCGGTTGAAGGCGTCGGGCAGCAGAATCACCTCCCGCTCGCGCCCGTCCGGTGCGCGAAGTTCCGCATCGTGGAACGCATCCCCGCGGAAGTGGGGCAGGGAGCGTTCGGCGGCGAGGCCGAGCAGGCGTTCCGACAGCCACGCCAGGCCGGGCACGGAATCCCGCGCATTGGCGGCGAAGGGCGCCATGGCGGCGAAGGGTGCCCAGCGCGGCAGGGTGGCGATGATGCGCTCCCGCCAGCGCAGGCCGTGGCGCTTCGTGCGCGCGGCCAGCACCTCGATCTTCATTCGCGCCATGTCCACGCCGGTCGGGCATTCGCGCTTGCAGCCCTTGCAGGAGACGCAGAGCGACATCGCCGCCGCGACTTCGTCCGAGGCCAGCGCGTCGGGGCCCAGTTGCCGCGTCAGGGCGAGCCGCAGCGTATTGGCGCGGCCGCGCGTCAGGTGCTGCTCGTCCCGCGTGACGCGGTAGGACGGGCACATGACATTGGCGTCGAACTTCCGGCAGGTACCGTTGTTGTTGCACATCTCGACGGCGCTGAGCATGCCGCCGAGCGGGCCGGGGTATTCCGACCAGTCGAGCACCGGCGTGACCGCCTGGTCCGCCGCGTAGCCGGGCGCGTAGCGGAACAGCGTGCGGTCATCCATCTTCGGTGGGCGCACGACGCGGCCGGGGTTGAGCAATGCCTTCGGGTCGAAGGAATCCTTCACTTCCTCGAAGGCGCGGGCGATGCGGCTGCCGAACATCGGTTCGTTGAACTCGGAGCGGACGATGCCGTCGCCGTGCTCGCCGGAATGGCTGCCCTTGTACTCGCGCACCAACGCGAAGCATTCCTCGGCGATGGTGCGCATCTTCTTCACGTCCTCGCCGTCCTTCATGTTCAGGACGGGGCGGACATGCAGGCAGCCGACGGAGGCATGGGCGTACCAGGTGCCCTTGGTGCCGTGCTTCGTGAAGACGTCGTTCAGGCGTTCCGTGTAGTCGGCGAGATCGGCAAGCCCGACCGCGCAGTCCTCGATGAAGGAGACCGGCTTCCCGTCGCCCTTCATGGACATCATGATGTTGAGGCCGGCCTCGCGCACCTCGGCGATCGCGGCCTGGAATCCGGGATCGGTGGCGCGCACCACGGCGTCGGGGTAGCCGAGATCGGCCATCATCTCATCCAGCCGGTCCAGCGCGGCGAGCAGCGGCGCGTCCTCGTGGCCGTGGAACTCGACGATCAGCAGGCTGTCGGGTTCGCCCTTCACCATCTGGTCGATGGTGGCGCGGTAGATCGGGATCGACCGGCCGAGGTCGATCATCGTCCGGTCCACGAGTTCGACGGCCTCCGGGTCCAGCGTGACGAGATGCTGCGACGCCGCCATGGCCGCGCGGAAGGTCGGGAACTGGCAGATGCCGAGCATCTTGCGCGGCTTGATCGGCCAGAGCTTGAGGTCCAGTGCCGCCGAGAACGCCAGCGTCCCCTCTGACCCCACCAGCAGCCGCGCGAGATTGCCACGCCCTTCCGCGCGCGCCGCGGGCGTCAGGCTCTCGATGTTGTAGCCGCCGACGCGGCGCAGCTGGTGCGGGAAGCGGGCGGCGATTTCCTCCGCTTCCCGCGCGCCGAGCGCGCGCAGCCGCTGGATCAGGTCCGCCGCCGGCGCCGGGATGTCGCCGCCGAGATTGTCCGGCAACTCCCCGAAGGTGAAGCGCGATCCGTCCGCGAGCAGCGCGTCGATGCCCGTCACATTGTCCGCCATCAGCCCGTAGCGGATGGATTTCGACCCGCAGGAATTGTTCCCCGCCATGCCGCCGATGGTGCAGCGCTGCCAGGTGGAGGGATCGACCGGGAAGAACAGCCCGTGCTTCTTCAGTGCATCGTTCAGCGCGCCGAGCGTGATGCCGGGCAACACGCGCGCCGTGCGCGCTTCCGCATCCACACTGACGACGTTGCGCAGGTACTTCGTGCAGTCCAGCACCAGCGCGCGGTTCACCGTCTGCCCGCATTGCGAGGTGCCGCCACCGCGCGGCAGGACCGGAATGCCTTCCTCCCGGCAGATCGCCATCGCGGCCTGCACGTCCTCGATGGTACGCGGGACAAGCACTCCATAAGGCTCGATCTGGTAGATCGACGCGTCGGTGGCGTACCGGCCACGATCGGAAGCGGAGAACAGGACTTCGCCGCGCGTCTCTCGGCGCAGGCGGTCGGCAAGGCGGCTGTCGCCGATGGTTGGTCGGGTGGAGACGTTCATCAGCAGTCTTCCTGGGGCAACAGGACGAGGGGCGCCTCGGCCTGCCGGGATTCGAGCAGGTGATGGGCGCGCGCGGCCTCGGCCAGCGGCAGCGTCGCGCCCGGTTCCGCGCGCACGGCGCCACTTTCGAGCAACGCGAACAGCGCGTCGGCCATGCGTTCCAGCGCGGCGCGTTCGGCGATGTAGTGGAACAGGATCGGCCGTGTCAGGCTGTTCGACTTCGCCGCCAGCCGCTGCACCTGGAAGGGCGGCACGGGGCCGGAAGCCTGCCCGAAATTCACCAGATGCCCACGCGGCGCGAGGCATTCCAGCGATCCGTCGAAGGTGTCGTGCCCGACGGAATCATAGGCCGCAGCAACGCCACGGCCGCCCGTGATGCGCTTCACCTCGGCGACGAAATCCTGCTCGCGGTAGAGGATGACATGCGCGCAGCCGGCGGCCCGGGCGACCTCGGCCTTCGCAGTCGATCCCGCCGTGCCGATCACCGTCGCGCCAAGATGCGCCGCCCATTGGCACAGCAGCCGCCCGACACCGCCCGCGGCGGCATGGACAAGGATGGTCTGCCCGGCCTCGACGCGGTGCACCTGGCGCAGCAGCATCTCCGCCGTCAGCCCTTTCAGCAGCACGCTCGCGGCAAGCCGTTCGTCCATGTGCATCGGCAGGCGCAGCGCCAGCGCCGCGGGCAACACGCGGTGTGAGGCATAGGCGCCATAGGCCCCCGTGACGTAGCCGACACGGTCTCCCGGTGCGAAGCCGGTCACGCCGGGGCCGACTGCCTCGACCAGGCCGGCGGCCTCGATCCCCGGCACGCCGGGCAGCGCCAGCGTGCGGTAAAGGCCCGAGCGCACGTAGCAATCGTGGAAGTTCACGCCGATGGCGGTCTGGCGCAGGCGAATCTCTCCGGGGCCGGGCGACGGAACCTCGACGGGTTCCATGCGCAGCACCTCCGGGCCACCATATTCGCGCAGCATGATCGCCTCGGGCATGGGGCGCGTCCTCCGTGATTCAGTGAACTTGGCGCGAACCTAGCGGCGAAGGCCCGCCTTGTCCGATCCATAATCGTCATCGGAGCGACAAGCCGAACTCATTGGCCTCCGCGTCGTGGCTGTCGCATGAAGCGGGCTCGAAGAGAGGAGCCGTCCATGGCCTATTTCCAGTCCAAGCCCGTCGCGGGCCGCCATTTCCTGCAGATCCCGGGTCCGACGAACGTGCCCGACCGCGTGCTGCGCGCCATGGACAACCCCACCATGGACCATCGCGGCCCCGACTTCGGCAAGATGGGCAAGGCGCTGCTGGAGAAGATCCGCCACGTCTTCAAGACCGAGGGCCCGGTGGTGATCTACCCGGCTTCCGGCACCGGTGCGTGGGAAGCGGCGCTGACCAACACCCTCTCACCCGGCGACCGCGTGCTGATGTGCGAGACCGGCTGGTTCGCGCATCTCTGGCACGAGATGGCTGGCCGCCTCGGCATCGTGACGGATTTCGTCAGGACCGACTGGCGCCGCGGCGCAGACGTCGCGCAGATCGAGCAGCGCCTGCGCGAGGACAAGGCGCACGCCATCAAGGCCGTCTGCGTCGTGCACAACGAGACGAGCACCGGCGCCACCTCCCGCATCGACGAGGTCCGCCGCGCGATCGACGACGCCGGACACCCGGCGCTGCTGATGGTGGACACCATCTCCTCGCTCGGCAGCATCGACTACCGGCATGACGAGTGGGGCGTGGACGTGACGGTGGCGGGTTCGCAGAAGGGGCTGATGCTGCCGCCGGGCCTGTCCTTCAATGCGGTCTCGGCCAAGGCGCTGAAGGCGAGCGAGACGGCGAGGCTGCCGCGCTCCTTCTGGGACTGGAAGGCGATGCTGGCATCCAACGCCACCGGCTACTTCCCCTACACGCCGGCGACGAACCTGCTCTACGGGCTGAGCGAGGCGGTGGACATGCTGATGGAGGAAGGCCTCGACAACGTCTTCGCCCGCCATGACCGCCTCGCGGAAGCGACCCGCCGCGCCGTGCGGCACTGGGGCTTCGAGGTGCAGTGCGCGGAGCCGCGGCACTACTCGTCCTCGCTGACCGCGGTGCGCCTGCCGGAAGGCCAATCGGCCAACGGCCTGCGCGCGACGATCCTGGAGAAGTTCAACATGTCCCTCGGCAATGGCCTCGGGCAGTTGAACGACCGGGTGTTCCGCATCGGCCATCTGGGCGACATCGGCGACCTGCAGCTCATCGGCACGCTGGGCGGCGTGGAGATGGGGCTGCGCGCGGCCGGCATCCCGCACAAGTCGGGCGGCGTGCTGGTGGCGATGGAGTATCTGTCGGGCAACGCCTGACAGCGAGGTCCGGGGGAGGGAAACCTTCCCCGGGCACCCGGAAGGCCGCAGGCAGGAGGCCACGGATGACCTTCGATGAATTCCGCCGCAGTACGGTGCACGACACCCCGCCAGCCGGGCTGTCCACCCCCCTGCTGGCACTGTGGTGGGATGCGCGCGGTGACTGGGGCCGTGCCCATGCCCAGGCCCAGGCGAGCGAGGACGCTGTCAGCGCCCTCGTCCATGCCTACCTGCACCGCAAGGAAGGCGACCTTGCGAACGCCGGCTACTGGTACCGGCGCGCCGGGCGGGTGCCGCCCGAAGTCACCCTCGACCAGGAATGGGCCGCCATCGCGGCCGAACTGCTGCGCTGACGCCGCGCTTCACGCTCCCCATCGGTCGCAGAAGGCCGCGACGTCGCCCGACTGGAATTCGGTCAGCCGCTCCATGATCGTCTCAAAGGGCCAGTCCCACCAGGCGATGCGCTGCAACCGCGCCGCGACGTCCCGCGGGAAGCGGTCCCGGATCACGCGGGCCGGCACGCCGCCGACGATGGCATAGGGCGGCACGTCCTTCGCCACCACCGCGCCGGCCGCGAGCACCGCGCCGTCGCCGACGGTCACGCCGGCCAGAACCGTCACGCCATGCCCGATCCACACGTCGTTGCCGATGCACGTGCGCGCCGCGCGGCGGGCGGCGAAGAAGGCGGCGTCCCGCGTTTTCGTCGCGTCGTAGTATTCCGGCACGTAGGTGAAGCGGTGCTGGGAAGGCCGCTCCATCGGGTGGTTCGGCGGGCCGATCCGCACCTGGGCGGCGATGGCGCAGAACTTGCCGATCTCCGCATCCGCCACCTGGCAGTCGTGGCCGAGATAGGAGGCGTCGCCGATCGTCGCGTATTCGACATAGCAGCGGTCCAGGATCTCGCAGCGCGCGCCGATGCTGGCCTCGCGCAGCTTCGCGGTCGGGTGGATGAAGGTCTCGGCGATCTTCGGGCGCTTCTGGTCCATGGTTCCGGTCCGCTGACAGGCCGGCGCAGCACGTCAGGCCAGGCCGGCAGGGTCAAGGCGGAGGACCGGACCCGCCATCCGCACGCCGTCCGCTATCCGGCGGCACTCCGCGCCGCCGCGCCCGACGATGTCACCCGACTGTCTTCGACGGGCGCAGGCTTGCACGCCCCCGGCCCTCTGCCCATGGTTGCGTGACGCCAGCACGGAGAACCCCATGCCCGCCCCCATCCAGGTCTGGACCTGGCCGACGCCGAACGGCCACAAAGTGCACATCCTGCTCGAGGAACTGGCCGAGGCGGGGGCCGGCATCCCCTACGAGATCGTGCCCGTGGCCATCGGCAAGGGTGAGCAGTTCCGCCCCGAATTCCTCGCCATCACGCCGAACCACCGCATCCCGGCGATCGTCGATCCCGAAGGCCCGGGCGGCGAGCGCTTCAGCCTCTTCGAAAGCGGCGCGATCCTGATCTACCTCGCGGAGAAGGCCGGCAGCGACCTCTGGCCGCGCGACCCGGCCACGCGCTACCGCTGCCTGCAATGGGTGATGTTCCAGATGGGCGGCGTCGGGCCGATGTTCGGCCAATACAACCACTTCGCCAACTACGCGGTCGAGAAGCTGCCCTACGCCATCGAGCGCTACACCAACGAGGTCGCCCGGCTGCACCGCGTGCTGGACAAGCGCCTGGCCGAAAGCCCCTACCTCGCCGGGCCAGGCTACTCGATCGCCGACATCGCGACCTTCCCCTGGGTGCGAAATCCGGAGCGCCGCAACGTTGATCTCGGTCAATATCCGCATGTGAAGCGCTGGCACGATGCCATCGCGGCCCGGCCCGCCGTGCGGCGCGGCGTCTCGGTGCTGGCGGAAAGCCAGCGAAAGGGGCAGATGACGGATGCCGAGCGGGAACAACTGTTCGGCAAGACCCAGTTCGCCGCGCACTGACCAGCGCCCGGACCAACAGGAACGCCAAGGGAATTCATGGCCGAGATTGACCACATCGTGATCGGGGCCCGCACGCTCGAGGAAGGCGCCCGCTACGTCGAGGAGATCCTCGGCGTGAAGCCTTCCAAGGGAGGCGCGCATGCGGGGGTGGGCACCCACAACATGCTGCTCGGCATGGGCGCCAACTGCTACCTCGAGGTCATCGCCCCGGACCCCGGCCAGCCGGAACCGCCCCATTCGCGGCCCTTCGACCTCGACGACGCGTCGCTGAGGACCGCGCTGGAAGCGGAGCCGCGACTGATCGCCTATGTCGCCTCGACCCCGGCGCTGGAGGCGGTGGTGGCGCGCCTCGGCCCCTCCCAGGCCGGGGACATGATCGAGATGTCGCGCGGCAACCTCTCCTGGCGGATGGCCTTCCCGCCGCAGCGGCAGGACATGGACAACCTCATCCCCCCGCTGATCCAGTGGAACGGGGAGCGGGCGGCGAAGCACATCAAGGATTCGGGTTGGCGCCTCGCGGCGCTGGAGGCCGAGCACCCGGACGCCGCCTCGCTGCGCTCCTCGCTCACCGTGCGGGGCCTTGGCGACGCGGTGAAGGTGCGCCAGAGCCCGCATCCACGGCTGATCGTCCATCTCCGCCACCGCGACGGGCGCGAGGTCACCCTGACCAGCGCGTGATCCGGGGTGGCGGTGCGGTTTTCATCTGTTGGCGAGGCTCTGCGTGTAGGATTGCGCGACGGCGCTCGACTCCGAGGCGCGTGAGGGATCGGATGCGGCAACTATCCGGCGGGTCGATACCGCCACACGCTCGCGGGCGGCAGGTTGAGCGGCGTCCAGGCTTCCCGCCGCGCCGTCAGGCCGAGCTTCCGGTACGGCAGCGGGGAGGTCACGCAATAGGAGTAGAGCAGGAAGCCGCGCCCCGGCGCGACCGACTCGACGGCATCGACGAAGCGCCGCTGCTGCTCGGCCGGCAGCAGCACCAGCGGGATGCCGCAGATCGCGGTGCCGATCCTGCCGTGCAATGCCCGTGGCAGCGCCTCGGACAGGGCGAAGGCATCGCCCTCGACTACCGTCACGCCGGGCAGGCTGCGCGCGAGGTGGCGGGCCATCTCCGGCACGATCTCGACCACCACCAGCCGTTCCGGCGGCAGCCCGGCGGCGAGCAACTCGCGGGAGATCGCGCCGGTGCCGGCGCCGAGCTCGACCACCACCTCGTCGCCCTGCCGGTCGATCAGCGCGGCGATCCGCCGCCCCAGTGCCGGGGAAGACGGGACCACCGAGCCCATCTGCAGCGGGTTGGCCGCCCAGCGACGGAGGAAGAGGCCGAAGCCTCCCGCCGGACGCGGGGCGGGACGATCTCCGAGGGTGATGCCGGACATGCGGTGCTCCGTGACAATTTTCTGACAATTCAAAGGCTTGTCATTGCCCGCGTGATAGGTGGCGTGGGCGGGTCGGGCCAGTTACCGTTCCGTGGCGCGATGCGGGGGCTGTCGCAGTGACCGCGCGCGTGCTGGTGGTTGACGACGTGCCGGCCAATCTCCGCCTGCTCGAGGCGAAACTCCGGGCCGAGTATTTCGAGGTCGCGCTCGCCGCCTCGGGTCCGGAGGCGCTCGCCCTCAGTGCCGCCTGGTCGCCCGATATCGTGCTGCTCGACGTCATGATGCCGGGCATGGGTGGCTACGAGGTCTGCCAGAGGCTCAAGGCGCAGCACGCCACGTCCCATATCCCGGTCGTCATGGTCACCGCCCTCACCGAACAGGCCGAACGGGTCCGTGGGCTCGAGGCCGGGGCGGACGACTTCATTTCCAAGCCGGTGGACACCGCGCTGCTCTTCGCCCGGCTGCGAGCGCTGCTGCGCGTCAAGCAGGTGCTCGACGCGTGGCGCCTGCGGGCGGAGACCGCGCGGGAATTCGGCTTCGATGCCGGGGATGCGCCGGACGATGCCTTCGTCGGCTCACGCGTGCTGCTGGCCGGCGGCCATGCGCTCGAGGCCGGCGCGGTGACCGAGGCGCTCGCTGCCGACGGCCTGCTGGTCGAGCACGCACCGGACGAGGCCGGCGCCTGGGAGAGGCTGCAGGACGAGAACCACGACCTGATGCTGCTGAGCCTGCCGCTGGCCGGCGGGGATGCGTTGCGCCTCGCCTCCCGCCTGCGGGCGCGGCCCGAGAGCCGCGACATGCCGCTGGTGCTGCTGGCGGCCGAGGACCAGCGGCAGGCGGTGCTGCGCGCCTTCGACCTCGGCGCCAGCGACCATGTCATGCGTCCGGTCGATCCGCCGGAACTGCGCGCGCGCGTGCGCAACCAGCTGCGCCGCCGGCGATTCCAGGAACTGCTGCGGGAAAGCCTCGACCGCTCGCTCGAACTGGCTGTCACGGACCCGCTGACCGGGCTGCGGAACCGGCGCTACGTGCGGCGCCATCTCGATTCGCTGCTGCGCTCCGGCGCGGCGGCGGCGGTGCTGCTGCTCGACGTGGACCGCTTCAAGCCGCTGAACGACCGCCACGGCCACGCCGCGGGCGACGTCGCGCTGAAGGAGGTCGCCGCCCGGCTGCGGGAGCACCTCCGCGCCGTCGACGTCGTCGCCCGTTATGGCGGCGAGGAATTCCTGGTGGTCATGGCCGGTGCCGGGGAAGAGGAAGCGGCCGCTGTCGCCGAGCGCCTGCGCGCCGCCATCGCCGACCGCCCGGTCGAAGCGGGGGGGCTGGTCCTGCCCGTCACGGTCAGCATCGGATGTGCCGTCGCGCGCGGGGAACCGGATGCCGACAGGCTCATTGCCACCGCCGATGCGGCGCTCTACCGCGCCAAGGAGCACGGCCGGAACCGCGCCGAGATGGCGACCGCCGAGGATTGGGGCGCGGTGGCGGAATAGGGCAGGGGCGCGCCGGCAGGCCGGTGCGCAAAGGCCCGGCCGCACGGAGCCGCAGCACGCAAGCCGTGCCTCGGCCTGACGTGGCGCGGCCCGTGCTCCGGGCCCGGAATCGTTCGGGAAGGGCCGCGGGCCGAGGCCGCGCGGCCGGGCACCGCGACTGCGGTGCTACTTGATCTTGGCTTCGCGGAAGACGACGTGCTTGCGCGCAACCGGATCGTACTTCCGCTTCTCCATCTTGGAGGTCATCGTCCGGGTGTTCTTCTTCGTCACGTAGAAGTAGCCGGTGTCGGCGCTGCTCACGAGGCGAATCAGGATGGTGTTCGACTTGGCCATGTCACGACTCCATGGCCCGTGGGCGAGTGGGCCCCGGGCGCGAGAGGCCGGAAACTAGCGTCCGCGGCGGCCGCGTCAAGCGAAAGCGCGATTCCCCGTGCGAAGGCCGGCCAGCCGGCCCCCGATCAGCGGGACATGGCCGCCGCCAGGGCGAGCGGATCGAGTACCAGGGCCCGTGCGATGGGGAGGTCCGTCTCCTGCCCGTCGCCCGGCGGGCAGGCGGCCCGGAGCGCCTCGGCCGTCCCCGCCGGGACGGGGTGGCGGAGTGCGCGCAGGCTGGCCTGGGCCGGGCCCATCGGCCGCGCGCCGGCCCGCAGCGCCGCCAGGTTGCGTGCCGCCTGTTCCGGCCCGCCGGAGGTGCAAAGCCCCGGCAGCACGCCGATGCCCTGCAGCGGCCAGCCAGCCGGCATGACCAGGCGTGACCAGGACATCAGCAGTTCGCCGCCATCGGGCAGCGGGATCACGAGCTGGACCAGCCCCTTGCCGGTGGTGACGGTGCCGACCACCGCCGCCCGGCCCCGGTCGCCAAGGCTTGCCGCCACGATCTCGGCCGAGGAGGCGGTGCGCCCGTCCACCAGCACCACCAGCGGCACGCCCTCCGAGAGATCGGGCAGGGCGGTGACGTAGATGCGGCCGGCCTCGGGATGGCGGCCGACGGTGCGGAAGGCCTCCCCGTCGCCGAGGAAGATATCGGCCACCGCCGCCGCCTGGGAAAGCAGCCCCCCGCGATTGCCGCGCAGGTCCAGCAGCACGGCGCGCAGCGGGCCCTGGGCCTGTGCCGCGAGCAGGGCGGCCGCGACCTGCTGGTCGGTATGCGCGGAGAAGCCGGGCAGGCGGATGACCAGGACCTCGTCCTGCCGGTCGGCCGTGACGGGCGTGCCGACCCTCAGCGTCCGCAGCAGGGTCACTTCCCGGCGGCGCCGGTTCCGTTGTTCCACCAGCAGCCGGACCTCGGATCCGGCGGGCCCTTCCAGCAGCCCCGCGGCCGTGCCGGCGTCACGCGTGCGCAGCGGCCGGCCGTCGATGGCGAGCACGCGGTCGCCCACGCGCAGCCCGGCCTCCGCCGCCGGCCCGCGCGGCGTCAGGGCGGCGATCAGTGCGCCGATCCCGCGCCCGGGTGCGAGCCGCAGGCCGAGTCCCGCCTCGCCGGTGCGGCGTTCGCGCGCGGCCTGCGCCTCCTCCGGGGTCACGTAGCGGCTGAAGGGGTCGAGGTGGTTGAAGACTGCCTCGAAGGTTTCGCCGATGAGCCGCGGCGCGCCTGCGCTGCGCAACGTCGGCGATGCCGCCCAGGCCGCCTGCTGGAACAGCGTGAGAGTATCAGCCGCCACGCCCCCTGCGCTGCCAGGGCCTTCGCGGCCGATGCCGGGCGGTGCGGGGCGCGTGAGCAGGGTGTGTTCCCCGGCGCTCAGGCGCACGTCGCGCGCGGTCCGCCGCACCGTGAGCGCGGGGTCGAGTTCGGTCAGCGCCGATAGGGCCCAGGTCAGCAGGTCGGCCGGCGTCGCAGCCTCGAGATGGCGTTCGAGGACGGCGGCGAAGCCGGCGCCCAGCACCAGGCGCATCTCCTCGCGCGGATAGGGGGCGTTGCGGGCCGCTTCCTGCGCTGCGGCGACGCCGGGCAGCAGCAGCAGCAGGAACAGGATCAGCGGCGCCGTTCGCGCTGGCGTCCCTTGGGGGCGGGGCGGCCGCGTCCACGCGTCGGCAGTCCCTGCATGAGGTGAAAGACCATGCCTCCCGTGCGCGGCGTCGCTTCCGCCAGCCGGGCCTCGACTGCCTGGCCCAGGCTGAAGGTCAGTCTCGTCCTGCGACCGGCCAGCGTCTGCGTGGCCTCGTCCAAGTCCCATCTGTCGTCCGGCAGAGAACCGAGCGGGACGATTCCGCTCGCTCCATTCTCTTCAAGGGTGACGAAGAGACCGAAGCGAGTCACCCCGGAAATTCGTGCCTCGAAGCACTCTCCGACTCGTTGTGCCATAAAGGCCGCGAGGTAGCGGTCCACCGCATCGCGCTCGGCCGCCGCGGCGCGCCGTTCGGTGCTGGTGATGTGTTCCCCGGTGTCGGGGAAACGCGCGGCCTCGCTTTCCTCCAGCCCGTCCTTGCCGAGCTTCAGGCCACGGATCAGCGCGCGATGCACCAGCAGGTCCGCGTAGCGGCGAATGGGCGAGGTGAAATGCGCGTAGCGCGACAGCGCGAGACCGAAATGCCCGAGATTGTCCGGCGCATAGGCGGCCTGGGACTGGCCGCGCAGCACGGCCTCGTTCACCAGGCGCTCGTGCGGGCTGTCCTTCACCTTTTCCAGCACGCGGGCGAAGTCGCGCGGGTGCAACCGGTCCGAGGGCGGCAGGGAGATGTCGAAGGTGGCGAGGAACTGCCGCAGCCCCTCCAGCTTCTGGTCGGATGGCCGGTCGTGCACGCGGTACATGCAAGGCTGGGTCAGGCGTTCCAGCTCCTCTGCCGCGCAGACATTGGCGGCGACCATGAATTCCTCGATCAGCCGGTGCGAATCGAGCCGCGCGCGCGGCTCGACGCCGGTGACGCGGCCATGGGCGTCCAGCATGACCCGGCGCTCGGGCAGGTCGAGTTCGAGGGTCCCGCGCTTCTCCCGCGCCGTGAGCAAGGCCCGGAAGGCGCCGTAGAGACGGGCGACGTGGCCCTCCGGCAGGGCACCGGGGGTGGTGCCGGCATGGGCGGCTTCCTGCACCTGCTCGTAGGTCAGGCGGGCGGCGCTGCGCATGATGCCGCGGCCGAAGGCATGGCCGTGCTTCCGGCCATGCGCGTCGAAGCGCATCTCGACGAAGAGGCAGCCGCGGTCCTCGTCCGGCCGCAGGCTGCACCAGCCGTTCGACAGCGCCTCGGGCAGCATCGGCACGACGCGGTCGGGGAAATAGACGGAATTGCCGCGCGCCCAAGCCTCGCGGTCCAGGTGGCTGCCCGGCGTGACGTAGTGGGCGACATCGGCGATGGCCACCAGCACGCGCCAGCCCTCGCCTTCGGGTTCCGCGAAGACGGCGTCGTCGAAGTCGCGGGCGTCCTCGCCGTCGATCGTGACCAGCGGGATGTCGCGCAGGTCGGTGCGGCCGTGGACCGCGACGCCGCGCGCGCGCTCGGCCTGCTGCACGGCCTCGGCAGGGAAGATGTCGGGGATGCCGTGGGCGTGGATGCAGACGAGCGAGACTGAGCGCGGTTCCCCCATCACGCCGAGGCGTTCGGTGATGCGCGCGGGCTTGGGGCCGAGGTGGCGGGTTGAGGGCAGGGGCTCGGCGAAGACGATCTCGCCGGGCTTCGCGCCGTTCTCCTCGCCGCGCGGGACCTCCCAGATGCCCTTCTGGCGCCGATCGGTCGGGATGATCCGGCCATCCTCGAAGACGCCGAGGATGCGCGCGGGCGGCGCGCCGCCGATGCGCTTGAAGGTGCGGCCCTCATACTTGCCGGGGCCGATCGGCTTGAGCCGGGCCAGCACGCGCTCGCCGGCGGTCAGGGCGGGGCGGCCCTTGGGCTCGGGGCGCATGTAGATGACCGGCGGGCGGCCCTCGCCCTGCCAGCCGACGGGGCGGGCGATGGGGTCGCCGTCAGGGTCGGTGCCGGTGACCTCGATCGGCGCGATCTCCGGCAGGCGAGAGGGAGCGACGATGGCGCGTTTGCCGGCCGGGGTGCTGCCGCCCTCCGCCGCCAGGTCCCGCATCAGCGCGCGCAGGGCAGGGCGCTGGTCGGAGGCAAGCCCGAAGGCGCAGGCGATGTCGGACTTGGTGACGCGGCCGGTGGCCTCGGCGAGGAAGGCGCGCAGTTCGGCCTTGCTCGGCAGGGCGGCGGGTTCGGTGGGGCGCGTCGCGGCGCGGCGCTTCGCGGCCGCGCGCGGGCCGGCGGCGGATTTGGCGGTGGCGCGGTGGGGCTTGCCGTTGCTTCCGG
>NZ_JAAEDM010000003.1 GCF_018129065.1 Neoroseomonas soli
ACCGGCGCCAGCGCCGCGCCCGCGCCGATCAGCGCCGCCCGCGCCAGCCGCGCCGGCGCCCGGTCGTCCGTGTAGAGCCGGGCGATCGCGTTGGTCCCCAGGAACATCGGCAGCGTCGCCCGCCGGTGGGCCGAGGCGTAACCGGCCAGCACCCCGGCCTCGCCCGGATCGGCGGCCCGGCGGATTCGCGCCGCCAGCACCTCCGCCCCCGAAAGCCCGAAATTGAACCCGTGCGCCGTGACGGGATGCATGCCCACCGCGGCATCCCCCAGCAGCGCGAAGCGCCGTCCGGCGAAGCGGTGCGCATAGACTGCCACCAGCGGATAGGCATGCCGCGTCGCCACCAGGCGCATCTGCCCGAGCCGCGCCTCGTAGCGCTTCGTCACCTCGGCGCCGAACTCCTCCGGCGTCATCGCCATCAGCCGTTCCGCCTTGTGCGGCGGCAGGGTCAGCACGACAGAGGAGACCTCCCCGTTCAGCGGCAGCATGGCGATGGTCTGCCCGTGGCCGAACCATTCCGTCGCGATGCCCTCGTGCGGCTGTTCGTGCGACACCCGCGCGACGATCATGGTGCGCCCGAAATCGAGCATGGCGGCGCCGATGCCCGCCCGCCGGCGCGATTCCGAAAAGCGGGAATCGGCGGCGACGACGAGGCGCGCCCGCACCTCCTGCCCGCCGTCGAGCGTCACGCGCGCCTCCTTCGGCAGCAGCGCCAGCCCGGTGACGGACCGCCCGGCCACCAGCCGCGCGTCCTGTCCGGCCGCGGCGCAATCGAATAGCGCGCGGCGGATCAGGTGGTTCGGCACCAGCCGGCCCAGCGGCTCGCCATCCGCCCCCGGCGCGAAGTGCAGCGCCAGCGGGGAGGCGCCATTGATCACCTTCGCCTCGCGCAATGGCGCCGTCTCGGCGGCCGGGATGCGCTCCCAGGCACCGACGTCGCGCAGGATGGCCTGGGAACGGTGGGTCAGCGCGATCTCACGCCCGTCGAAGGCGGGGTCGGCGATCGCGGCCTCCGGCGCCCGTTCCAGCAGCGTGACCTTGAGCCCGCTGCCCTCGAGCGCGCAGGCCAGCGCCAGCCCCGCCGGCCCCGCCCCGATGATCGCGACATCCGTGTCCATGCCGTCCCATCCCCCCGGACGGCCCGCGCCGTCCATGATCCAGCGCAACCGGCGCCTTGGCCCTACTCGTCCTCGTCCATCGCCTGCCCGGCGCGGTGCCGTCGCAGCAGCGCGAAACCGAGCGCCGCCGACACCACGAAAAGCCCCGCCGCCAGCGCAAGCTGCCACGCCCCATCCACCCGGACGCCCTTGCCGAGCAACGCGAAGACCACCGTCTGCGGCAGGTACCCGATGGCCGAGGCCGCCAGGAAGGGCCAGGCGCTGATCGCCGCCATCCCCGCCAGCAGGTTCAGCGCGAGGTTGTTGCCGATCGGCAGCAGCCGCAGCGCCAGCGTCGCGTTGAAGGGGCTGCCCGCCAGCACGTCCCGCAGCGGCCGCAGCCGGTGTCCGTAGCGGCCGGCCAGCCGGCGTTCCGCCCAGCCCCGCCCGACCGCCCTCGCCCAGCCATAGGACAGGCCGCAGCCCGCCACCTGCGCGATCAGCGAAAGCAGCGTGCCCTCCACCGCCCCGAAAGCGTAGCCCGCGAGGAACGCCACCCCCTGGCGCGGCGCGCCGGCGGCGGTGACGGCAGCCCCGATCGCGATGAAGACCAGGTCCCCGAGCAGCCCCTGCCCGAGCACCCAGCGGTCCACCCAGTCCGTGCCCGGCGCCAGGCCGATGCCGCGCAACAGGAACCCCGCCGCCACCAGCCCGGCCGCGAGGGTGGCCAGTTTCAGCAGCGCCGCGCGGCGCCGGGCCGCCGCCGCCAGGGCGGTCATGGCCCCTCGTCGCGCTCGATCACCGGCCGGCGGCCGCGCCGCTGCAGCCAGGCCACGCCGACCAGGTCGAACAGGCCGACCATCAGCCGGTCCAGCGTGCCGTAGTTGGACGCGCCGCGCACGCGCGGCCGGTGATTCACCGGCTCGCTGACCACGGTGCCGCCGGCGCGCAGGGTGAGCGCCGGCAGGTAGCGGTGCATGTGGTCGAACTGCGGGAATTCGAGGAACAGGTCCCGCGGGAAGACCTTCAGCCCGCAGCCGGTATCCGGCGTCGCGTCCTTCAGCAGGCGCGACCGCACGGCGTTGGCGATGCGGCTGGTGTAGCGCTTCATCCCGCTGTCCCGCCGGTTCACCCGGTGGCCGGCGACCAGGGTGCGGCGCCCTGCGGCGGCCTCGGCCTCGGCGCGGGCGAGCAGGCGGGGGATGTCGGCGGGGTCGTTCTGCCCGTCCCCGTCCAGGGTTGCGATCCAGCGGCCGCGCGCGGCCTTCACCCCGGTCACGACGGCGGCGGACTGGCCGCAGGAGTCGCGGTGGCGGATCGCGCGCACCGGCGCGCCGGCGGCCCGTGCCTCGCGCAACGCATCGGGCGTGCCGTCGGTCGATCCGTCGTCGACATAGACGATCTCATGCGGAACTGGCCCGAGCGCGGCCTCGATCTCGGCCACCAGGGGCGCGATGTTGGGCGCCTCGTTGCGGACGGGGATGACGACGGACAGCAGAGGGGGCGCGACGATATCCGGCGCCGCCTCGGCGGGCACGGAACCGGCGCTGGGCGCGGGAACCATGCGGCGGGCGGTAGCAGCCCGGCCCCGCCCCCGCAAGCAGCCCGGACGAACGGGGCACCCCCCGTGCGTCGGGCCGGCGCCTCCCCTATATCGCGCGGCATGCCCTTCGATCCCCGCAGCCAGACCCTCCCTTCCGCCGAGGATTCCGCCGACCGTCGCCGCGCCGTGGCGCGCTGGCTCCTCTTCGTTGCGGGGTTGGTCTGGATCATGATCGCGATCGGTGGGGCCACGCGGCTGACCGGTTCCGGCCTGTCCATCATGGAATGGGCGCCGATCACGGGCTTCCTGCCGCCGCTCTCGGACGCGGAATGGAACCGCCTTTACGATCTGTACCGGACCATTCCGCAGTATCAGCTCATGAACCAGGGCTTCGGGTTGGAAGGGTTCAAGGAAATCTTCTGGCTGGAATGGATCCACCGCTTCTGGGGACGGCTGATCGGCATCGCCTATGTGGCGGGGTTGGCGTGGTTCTGGCTGCGCGGACGGGTGCCGGCGGAGCTTAAGCCGCGGCTGCTGCTGCTGCTGGCGCTCGGCGGCCTGCAAGGGGCGGTGGGCTGGTTCATGGTCGCCTCGGGCTTCGAGGCCGACCGCACCGCAGTTTCCCCATATCGCCTGGTGATCCATCTCGGCATGGCGCTGCTGCTTTATGCCGTGCTCCTCTGGACCGCCTTGACCCTTGTGCGACCCGCGCCCGAGCCCAACCCCGCCCCGCCCGCGCTGCGCCGCTGGGCGCATGCTGCGGCTGGGCTCGCGCTGCTCGCCATGCTGGCGGGCGGCTTCGTTGCAGGCATCCGGGCCGGTTTCGACTACAATACCTTCCCATTGATGGAGGGACGCCTGGTGCCCGAAGGCTATTGGCGCCTGGAACCGGCGTGGACAAACCTCGCGACCAATATCGCGGCGGTGCAGTTCAACCACCGGCTGCTCGCGACGGCGGCGCTTGCCGCTTCCGCGTGGGCCGCGCTGCTGGCTTGGCGCAGCCTGCCGCGCGGGCGCGTCCGCGGCGCGGTGACGGGCCTCGGGATCGCCATCGTGCTGCAATACTCGCTCGGCGTTGCCACGCTGCTCGCCGTGGTGCCGGTCTGGCTCGGCACGCTGCACCAGGCCGTCGCCGTGCTGGTGCTGACCGGCGCCATCCTGGCCATGCACGCGCTTCGCCGCCCGGCGGCGACGGTCCCCTCCGGGTGACGGCGGAAAACGCCGCGCTGCGGGCCCTCGGGGCCCTGCCACACCCAGTCCTCGTGATGGATGGCGAGGATCGGCTGATCCTGGCCAATGGCGCGCTGTGGCGGGAGGTCGGCGCCGATCCCGCCCGCTTCCCTGCCGGTACGCCGCTGCGTGACATCCTTAGTCTCCTCGCCTTCCGCGGGCTGCTCGGCCCGGGCGACCCCGCCGCGCTGGCGGCCGAAGCGCTGGCGCAGGACCGCAGCACCGCGCGTGTCTGGCACAAGTGCAGCGCCGACGGCGCGCGCCTCGCGGAGGTCACGACCCTGCCGCTGCCCGGCGGCGGCTTCGTGCTCTGCTCGATCGACATCACCACCCTGCAGCGCGCCGAGGGCCATGCGCGCGCCACAGCGGCGCTGCTGGAACGCGTGCTCGGAGCCCAGCGCGGCGGCGTCGCCCTGTTCGACAAGGCGCAGCGCCTGGTCCTGCACAACCCCGCCTATCGACGCCATTCGGGCGCCACGCCGGAGCTCCTGGCCGGCCACCCGACCCTGCGCGAGATCATGGAAGGCCTGGCAAAAGCCGGCGAGTTCCTCACCAGCGAAGGTCGCGAACATTTCGCCACCGGCGTCTCCGCCGACCGCCGCAAGCCGCGCGTCGCCGAGCGCGAGCGCGCGGATGGCTTGATCGTGCGCTTCGCAAGTTCGCCGCAGTCCGATGGCGGCTTCCTGATCGAGGCCGACGACGTCACCGAACTGCGCCGCACCGAGGACGAGGCCCGCCGCCGCGCCGCCCTCATCGACGGCGTGCTCGAGGCGCTGCCCCACGGCATCTGCGTCTGGACGCACGACCGGCGCGTGGCGCGGTTCAACACCGCCTATGTCCGGCTGATGGAAGGCGCGCCGCTGTGGGTCGGCGACACGCTGCAGGATGTCATCCGCCGTCGCGCCGAAGCCTGCGAATACGGACCGGGCGAGGCGGCGGAGGTCTATGCGCGGGAGATTGCGCGCGACACCTCCCGCCCGCAGGAACGGCGACGCCTGCGCCCCAACGGCACCACGCTCGACGTCCGCACCGCACCGCTGCCCGATGGCGGGCACGTCTCCGTCATCACCGACATCACCGCCGTCTGGCGGGCCGAGGAGGAGGCGCGCCGGCGCGCCGCGGTGCTGGAAACCGCGATGGCCTCCATGCGGCACGGCCTCATCGTCTACGGCCCCGACCGGAAGGTGATCACCGCGAATGCGCTCGCCGGCGCGCTGGCCGGGCACGAGCCCGGCGAGATCCGCCCGGGGCGGAGCGTCGACGACCTGGTCACGCTGCTTCACGTCACGGGACGTCTCGGGCCGGATGGCGACCGGCTGGCGCGCGCGGCGCTGGAACTCGACCGCAGCAAACCCTATCGCGGCGTGCGGAAGACGCCCGAGGGGCGCGTGCTCGAGGTCTCCTCCGACCCGACGCCCGATGGCGGCTTCGTCGTCACCCATGTCGACATCACCGCGCTCGCCACGGCGCAGGCGGAGGCCGAGCGCCGCGCCGGCATCCTGCAGGTGATGCTCGACAACATCCGTCACGGCATCTGCCTTTTCGACGCCGAGGGGCGGGTGGTCATGGCCAATGCCCTGGCCGCCGCCATGACCGGCCTGCAGCCGGAGGCCTTCCGCCCCGGCCGGACCGTCTTCGAACTGCGGCAGGATCAGATCCGCGCGGGCGAATACGTCTCGAACAGGGACATGGAGGTGGTCCTCGGCGAGCGCCTGGCGGACCCGCTGCGCGCCCCGGACCGGTATATCCGTCGCCGCGCCAACGGCCTCATCGTTGAGGTGACGACCGACCGCACGCCCGATGGCGGCTACGTGCGCACCTACAGCGACGTCACGGAGGACTGGCGCATCCGCGACGAACTCGAAAGCGCCCGCATCGCGGCCGAGGCGGCCAGCCAGGCGAAGTCCCGCTTCCTCGCGACCATGAGCCACGAGTTGCGCACCCCCCTCTCGGCCGTCATCGGCTTCGCCGAGACCCTCCTGGCCGACCCGGCACCGGAGCAGGTCGCCGAATACGCCGAAGCGGTGCGCGACGCCGGGCGGCAATTGCTCTCGCTGATCGAGGACATCCTCGACGTCGCCCGCGCCGCCGGCCCGCAGGACGCGGCGGCCCGGATGCCGGTCGATGTCGTCGCGCTCGCCGCCTCGCTCCGCGAGGCGATGCGGAGCGCGGCAACGGAGGCGCACCTCACGCTCGACGTCGAGGCCACGCCGGACCTGCCGCATGCCGTCTGCGACGAGCGGCGGCTGCGCCGCATCCTGCTCGCCCTGCTCGACAACGCGGTGAAATTCACCCCGCCAGGCGGGCGGGCCAGCATCACGGTGACACCGGAGGAAGGGGGCGGCCTCGCCTTCCGAATCACGGACACCGGCATCGGCATGCCGCCCGAGCAGATCCCGCGCGCCTTCGAGCCGTTCACCCAGCTCGAATCCTCCCATGCGCGGCGCTTCGCCGGATCCGGCCTCGGCCTGCATCTGTCGCAGGTGCTGGCAGAAGCCATGGGCGCGACCCTCAACCTGGAGAGCGCCCCCGGCCACGGCACCACCGCCACCCTTCGCCTGCCGCCGGGGATCACCATCTCCCCGACAGCCGCGACCCAGGAGACGACATGAGCGCCCTTGCCACCACCGATGCCCTGTTCTTCGGCATGCTCGACCGCGATGCGGCCGAGCGCCGCCTGCGCGAGGCGACGGCGGGCTGCGAGGACGGCGAGCTCTTCCTGGAATACCGCGAGAGCGAGGCGATCTCGCTCGAGGACGGGCGCATCCGCTCCGCCTCCTACGACGCGACGCGCGGCTTCGGCCTGCGCGCCGTGGCGGGTGAGGCGGCGGGCTACGCCCATGCCGGCGAACTCTCCGACGCCGCGCTCGCCCGCGCGGCGGAGACGGTGAGGACAGTGCGCCAGGGCCGCTCCGGCACGCTGGAGACCGGGCCGCGCGCGACCAATGCCCGCCTCTATTCCGACGCCAATCCGCTTCCGGCGATGGATTTCGCCGCCAAGACCACGCTGCTGCAGGAGATCGACGCCTTCGCCCGCGCGCGCGACCCGCGGGTGGTGCAGGTGATGGCCTCGATCTCCGGGGAATGGCAGGCGGTGCAGATCCTGCGTCCGGACGGCCAGCGCGTGGCGGACCTGCGCCCGCTGGTGCGCATGAACGTCTCGGTCGTGGTGGAGGCCAACGGGCGGCGCGAGACCGGATCCTTCGGCACCGGCGGCCGCTTCGACTACGGCCGCATCCTCTCGGAGGCGCAGTGGAAGGCCGCGGTGGAGGAAGCCTTGCGCCAGGCACTGGTGAACCTCGACAGCGTCCCCGCCCCGGCGGGCGAGATGGAGGTGGTGCTCGGCCCCGGCTGGCCCGGCATCCTGCTGCACGAGGCGATCGGCCACGGGCTGGAGGGCGACTTCAACCGCAAGAAGACCTCCGCCTTCGCCGGGTTGCTCGGCCAGCGCATCGCTTCCCCCGGCGTGACGGTGGTCGATGACGGCACCCTCCCCGACCGGCGCGGTTCGATCACGGTGGATGACGAGGGCACCCCCTCCGGCCGCACCGTGCTGATCGAGGACGGCATCCTGACCGGCTTCCTGCAGGACCGGCAGAATGCGCGGCTGATGGGCGTGGCGCCGACCGGCAACGGCCGCCGCCAGTCCCACGCGCATATCCCGATGCCGCGCATGACCAACACGGTGATGCTCGGCGGCGCCCATACTCCGCAGGACGTTCTGGCGAGCGTGAAGCGCGGCCTCTACGCCGTGAACTTCGGCGGCGGGCAGGTGGACATCACCAGCGGCAAGTTCGTGTTCAGCGCATCCGAGGCCTATCTGATCGAGAACGGCAGGATCGGCGCGCCGGTGAAGGGCGCGACGCTGATCGGCAACGGACCGGATGCGCTGACCAAGGTGACGATGGTGGCCAACGACATGGCGCTCGACCCCGGCATCGGCACCTGCGGCAAGCAAGGCCAGGGGGTGCCGGTAGGCGTGGGGCAGCCGACGCTCAAGATGGCCGGGCTGACGGTGGGCGGCACGGCCGTCCGCTGACGCGTTTCCTCGCGGCGGATGCAACGCAGTGCGGAGACCGGCACGGTTCCGAGGGGCGAGGATTATCCCGACCCCGCCGCAGTCGATGCCGCGGCGGATGGCACTCCCGGGGCCATGGTCAAAACCTGCCACCTGGCGCGGTGGTTGGTCAGGTGGAGAGCGCGGCACTCATAGGAACTGGCGGACAGGGAGGGATTCGAACCCTCGATACGCTTTTGACGTATACGCACTTTCCAGGCGCGCGCCTTCGACCGCTCGGCCACCTGTCCGGAGGGCGCGGAACATAATCAGGCTGCGGCCGCAGGGCAACCCACCAACCGCAGCCTTTTCACATCAATCTGCGAACTGCCCCGCCGCCTGGATCAGCGGCCGCCACTTGGCGATATCCGCCTGCCAGAACTCGCGGTGGATCTGCGGCGTCGCCCGCGCCACAGGCACCGGCGCCGTGCCGAGATCGGCGAAACGCCGCGCAATCCCTTCATCCTGCAGCGCCTTCACCAGCGCCTGGTTCAACCGCGCGACGATCGGCGCCGGCGTGCCCTTCGGCGCATAGAGGCCATGCCACACGCTCACCTCGAAGCCCGGCAGGCCGCCCTGCGCGGAGGTCGGCAGATCAGGCAGCGCGGCGATTCGCTCGGGCGTCGTCACCGCGAAGGCGCGCACCGTGCCGGCGCGGATCTGCTCGGTCGTGTTGGTGGTCTGGTCGCACATGATATCCACCGTGCCGGCGACCAGGTCGTTCATTGCCGGGCCCGTGCCGCGATAGGGCACGGTCGTCATGCGCGTATCGACCGCCTTCATCAGCAGCAGGCCACAGAGGTGGCTCGCGGCGCCGATGCCGGCATTGGCGTAGTTCAATCCCTCACCGCGCCGGCGGATCAACGCGACCAGCTCGGCCAGGCTGTTCGCCTCGATGTTGCGGCGGGCGATTAGCGTCATCGGCACCTCGGTCACCAGGCCGAGAGTCTCGAAGCCGCCCACCGGGTCGTAGGAGAGGCGGCGGTAGAGCGTCGGGATCGTCGCCATGCCGATGTGATGCAGCAGGACGGTATGGCCATCCGGCCGCGCCTGCGCGACGCGCTGCGCGCCGAGCGTGCCGCCGGCGCCGCCGACATTCTCCACCACCACCGGCTGGCCGAGCTCGGCGCTCATGGCCTGCGCGATCAGCCGGCCGACCGTGTCCGTCGGGCCGCCGGCCGCGAAGGGGATCACCATCGTGACCGGACGGGACGGGAAGGCCTGCTGGGCCAGGGCCGGTGCGGCGAGCGCGCCGGACGCCGTAATGGCGAGCGCGGCCAGGCCGCGGCGTGAGAGATGAAGCATGATGTCTCCTCGGCGACGGGCTTGCGTGGCCCGTGATTGTTCTTTGATTCGTCAATGGGTACTCAGCCACCCGGCGTCAAGTCACACGGGCGGGTGGCGCCGATCCGTCGCCGGTCTCGCCCCCCGATCAACCCGATGCCAGGCGACCGGGAGGCGACGGCTCAGGCGTCCATCTTCAGCGCGGCGATGAAGGCGCTCTGCGGGATCTCGACCTTGCCGAACTGCCGCATGCGCTTCTTGCCCTCCTTCTGCTTCTCGAGGAGCTTGCGCTTGCGGCTGATGTCGCCGCCATAGCACTTCGCGGTGACGTCCTTCGACAGGGCGGAAATCGTTTCGCGCGCGATGACGCGCCCGCCGATCGCCGCCTGGATCGGGATCTTGAAGAGCTGGCGGGGGATCAGTTCCTTCAGCTTCTCGCAGATCTGCCGGCCGCGGCGTTCCGACTGGCTGCGGTGCGCCATGAACGACAGCGCATCCACCGGCTCGTTGTTCACGAGGATGGAGATCTTCACGAGGTCGCCCTCGGCATAGCCGTCCATCTGGTAGTCGAAGGAAGCGTAGCCGCGGCTGACCGACTTCAGCCGGTCGTAGAAGTCGAACACCACCTCATTCAACGGCAGGCGATAGACCAGCATGGCGCGCGCGCCGACATAGGTCAGTTCCACCTGCTGGCCCCGGCGTTCGTTGCACAGCGCGAGCACCGGGCCGAGGTAGTCGTCCGGCAGCATGATGGTCGCCTTGATCCACGGCTCCTCGATGTGGTCGAGCAGGCTGCCATCCGGCATGTCGGCCGGGTTGTGCAACTCGTACATCTCGCCGCTGGTCTTGTGCACCTTGTAGACGACCGAGGGCGCCGTCGCGATCAGGTCGAGGTCGAACTCGCGCGACAGGCGTTCCTGGATGATTTCCAGGTGCAGCAGGCCGAGGAATCCGCAGCGGAAGCCGAAGCCGAGCGCGGCAGAGGTTTCCATCTCGAAGTGGAAGGAGGCGTCGTTGAGCCGCAGCTTCGCCAGCGACTCACGCAGCTTCTCGAAGTCGTCCGCATCCACCGGATAGAGGCCGCACCACACCACGGGAATGGAGGGCTTGAAGCCCGGCAGCGGCTCGTCCGCGGGACTGCGGTCGTCGGTGATGGTGTCGCCGACATTGGTGTCGGCCACCGTCTTGATGGCGGCGGTGACGTAGCCCACCTCGCCCGGCCCGAGGCTGTCCATCGGCGTCAGCTTCGGCTTGAAGACGCCGACCTGCTCGATGGTGTGCACCGCGCCGTTCGACATCATGCGGATGCGCTGGCCCTTCTTCAGGTGCCCGTCCTTCACCCGCACCAGGATCACCACGCCGAGATAGGCGTCGTACCAGGAATCGACGAGCAGCGCCTTGGTGGTGGTGCTGGCGTCGCCCTTCGGCGGCGGCAGGCGCTGCACGATGGCCTCGAGCACGCCCTCGATGTTCAGGCCGGTCTTGGCGCTGATCATCACCGCGTCGGAGGTGTCGAGGCCGATCACATCCTCGATCTGCTGCTTCACGCGGTCGGGCTCGGCCGCCGGGAGGTCGATCTTGTTCAGGACCGGCACGATCTCGTGCCCCGCATCGATCGCCTGATAGACGTTGGCGAGCGTCTGCGCCTCGACCCCCTGGGAGGCATCGACCACCAGCAGGGACCCCTCGCAGGCCGCGAGCGAGCGGCTCACCTCATAGGCGAAGTCCACATGGCCCGGCGTGTCCATCAGGTTCAGGACGTAGGTCTTGCCGTCCTTCGCCGGATAGGTCAGGCGCACGGTCTGCGCCTTGATGGTGATGCCGCGCTCGCGCTCGATGTCCATGTTGTCGAGTATCTGCTCCTTCATCTCGCGCTGGGTCAGCGCGCCGGTCTGCTGGATCAGACGGTCGGCGAGCGTGGACTTCCCATGATCGATATGGGCGATGATGGAGAAGTTGCGGATCAGTTCGAGCGGCGTGTCGGTCATGGGAATCCGAGGAAGGGCCGGCGCCGGGTGACGCTCGGCCGTCTGCGCGGGGAGATAAGGCAGAAGTGCCGCGAGTCCAACCTTTCCGGCGCCATTCGGTGCGGGTTCGGACCTACCCGGCGGCCGGGCGCGGCAGCATCGGCGCCAGCCGCCACATCGCCACCGCCCCGAGCAGCGGCCCGATGCCCAGCAGCGCGAAGCCCCAACCCGGCCCGAGCTCCGCCATGGCGACAGGCAGCAGCGCGATGGTCCCCGCCGTCAGCAGGAAGCCCAGGGAGGTCTGCACCGTCAGCATGGTCCCGACGTAATCCGGCGGGGACAGGCTGACGATGCAGGCCGAGAATTGCGCCGAATCCGCCACCACCGTGAACCCCCAGAGGAACGCCAGACCCAGCGCCAGCGCGGGCCAGGCCGAAGCCGGCCCGATCAGCACCGCGCAGGATCCCGACGCCACCATGCAGAGCGCGGCGACCCTCGCCCGGTTCCACCGGTCCGCCACCAGTCCCGCCAGCACGCAGCCAGCGGCGCCCGCCGCCAGCACGCCGAACACCCAGGTCCCGACATACGGCCGCCCCAACATCGAGGCCAGGAACACCCCGATCCAGGCCCACATGGCATAGAGTTCCCACATGTGCCCGAGGTAGCCGAGGTTCGCGAGGCGCAATCCCCGGTTGCGCCAAGCCTCCAGCACCTGCGCCGGGTGGAAGGGCGGGCGGGCGCCGAGCAGCGGCCCCGCCCGGAATGGCAGGATCAGCGCCCCGCCCGCCGCCGCCAGCACCCCGGCCCCGGCATAGGCGGTGCGCCAGTCGAGGCTGCCTGCAACCTCCGGCAGCAGATGCGGCAATCCGGAACCCAGCGTGACCGCCCCGACCACGATGCCGATCAGCAGCCCGAGATCGCCCTTCGCCCAGGACGCCGCCAGCTTCATGCCCACGGGATAGACGCCGGCCATGGCCGCACCGGCCACGAAGCGCAGGGCGAAGGCCGCCCCGCCCGCCGGCGCCGCCTGCGTCTGCGCCAGCGTCGCGACCGCGGCGAGCAGCGCGCAACCAAGGAACAGCCGCCGTGCGTCCATCCGGTCGGCCAGCGACAGCACCGCGCTGACCAGCGTTCCGGCGACGAAGCCGAGTTGCACGCAGGCCGTCAGCCAGGCCGCCCGGCCCGGCGAGATGAGCCCCTGCCCGATCAGCGACGGCACCGCGACCGTCCCGGCGAACCAGACCGACAGCACCAGCACGATCGCCGCGGCCAGCAGCGCCAGGTTCAGGCGCTTGCCGTCCGCGGCGGCGGTCATGCGCGGAGCACCGCCCCGGTGGCCTTGGCAACCGCCGCCACCACGCGGTCCGCGACGGATTCGATCTGCGCGTCGGTCAGCGTGGCTTCCCGCGGCTGGATCGTGACCTGGACGGCGAGGCTCTTCGACCCCTCCGGCACGCCCTTGCCCTGGTAGACGTCGAACAGCGAGACCTCGGCGATCAGCGCCTTGTCCGCCCCGCGCGCGGCGCGCAGCACGGCTTCGGCGGCGACCTTGTCCTCCACGATGAAGGCGAAGTCGCGCCGCAGCGGCTGGAAGGCCGGCAGGTCGGGGGCACCCTTCTTGCGACGCTTCGGCTCGGGGACGGCGTCGAGAAAGACCTCGAAGGCCACCGCCGGACCCGGCAGGTCGAGGGCGGCGAGCACCTTCGGGTGGATCTCGCCGAAGGTGGCGAGCACCGTCTTCGGCCCCTGGCGGACCACGCCGGAACGGCCGGGATGGTAGAAGCCCGGCGCGTCCGTCGTCACCTGCAGCGCCGCCATCGGCACGCCGAGCGCGGTGAGCACCGCCAGCGCGTCGCCCTTCGCGTCCAGCGCATCGACGCCGCGCGACGCTTCCGCCCAGTGGCGCGGCGTGGAGCCGTGACGTACGCCCGCCGCCACCGAGGCCTGACCGTCCGGCGTGACGTCGCGATAGGCGGCGCCGAGCTCGCACAGCGCCACATCCGCGAAGCCGCGCGCCGCATTGCGGGATGCCGCGAGCAGCAGGGAGGCGACCGGCGTCGGCCGCATCTGGTCGAGATCGGCGGCGATCGGGTTGACCAGCCGCAGGGCCTCGGGCGTGGCGCCGAACAGGGCGGCGGTCTTCGCCTCCATGAAGGCAAAGGTGACGCTTTCCTGCATGCCGCGCGCAGCCAGCACGCGGCGGGCGAGCGCGGCGCGCGCCTGCTTCGGCGTGAAGGCCGGCGGCGGGATGACGGCGAGCGCCGGCAGCGAGACCGCCGGCACGGCATCGAGACCGCCGAGGCGCAGCACTTCCTCGACCAGGTCGCATTCCGGCTCGATGGCGGCGCAGCCCTCGGCGGCCTTGGCGGCGCGGGCCGGGTCGAGGCCCGCGAACTGCGCCAGGGCACCGCCCCCAGCACGGTAGGAGGAGAGGTCGGAGGCCACGTCGTTGCGCCAGGACGGCACCGCGACGGTGACGCTCGCCGCATCCCGCGCCTGCACGGCGAAGCCGAGGCGCTGCAGGCGCGCGACGGATTCATCCGCCGGCAGGTCGAGGCCGCCGTAGTCGCGCACGCGGTCGAAGCGCAGCGTGGCGGAACGCTTCCAGGACGGCTGCGCGCCCGCTTCAGACACTTCGCTCGCCTCGCCGCCGCAAAGCTCGATGATCATGCGCGTCGCCGCTTCCAGCGCATCGGGCAGGAAGGCCGGGTCGAGGCCGCGCTCGAAGCGCGCGCGGGCGTCGGTGCGGACATCATGGCGACGGCCGGACAGCGCGATGCGCACCGGATCGAACAGCGCGCATTCGATGAAGCATTCGGTCGTCGTCTCGTCGCAGCCCGAATGCTCGCCGCCGATGACGCCGCCGAGGGCTTCCGCACCAGCCGCGTCCGCGATCACGCCATCCTCGGCCGTCAGCGCGTATTCCTTGCCGTTCAGCGCGGTCAGCGTCTCGCCGTCCCGCGCCATGCGCATGGTCAGGTCGGTGCCCTTCACCTTCGCCACGTCGAAGACATGCAGCGGGCGGCCGAGGTCGAAGGTGAAGAAGTTGGTGATGTCCACCAGCGCGGAAATCGGGCGCAGGCCGATCGCGGTCAGGCGGTCCTGCAGCCACTTCGGCGAAGGCCCGTTCTTCACGCCACGAACGGCGCGACCGAGCACCCAGAGGCAGGCGCGCGGATCCTCGATCTTCCAGTTCAGCGGCGACTTGTAGGCCGGCGCCGCCGCCGGAGCCGACCACGGCTTCAGCGTGCCGAGACCCGCCGCCGCCAGGTCCCGCGCGACGCCGCGCACGGACAGTGCATCGCCACGGTTCGGCGTGACGCTGATCTCGATGATCGGATCATCGAGCCCCGCCCACTTCACGTAGGATTCGCCGAGCGGCGCATCGGCCGGCAGGTCCACGATGCCGGAGTGATCGTCGCCGAGGCCCATCTCGCGGGCCGAGAGCATCATCGCTTCCGACTTCACGCCGCGGATCTCGCCGACCTTCAGCGTGACGCCAGTGCCGGGGACGTATTCGCCCGGCAGCGCGGCGACGCCCATCATGCCCGTGCGCGCATTCGGCGCGCCGCAGACGACGGAACGCTCGACGCCGTCGCCGATATCGACGCGCAGGTGGCGCAGCCGGTCGGCATTCGGGTGCTGCACCGCCTCGATGACGCGGGCGATGCGGAAGGTGGCGAGCGCGGCGCCGCGATCCTCGATGCCTTCGACCTCGAGGCCGATGGCGTTGAGCGTGCGGGCGATCTCGTCGATGCCGGCCTCGGTGTCGAGGTGGTCGCGCAGCCAGGAGAGAGTAAACTTCATCGGGTCAGCCTCGTCTTCCTGGAGGGGCCTTGCCCCTCCAGACCACCCCACCAAAGGCCGAAAGGCCTTTGGAAACCATCACATGGCGCCCCACCGCCGAGGGTGGCGCGGTATCGGGTTCCGAGGGCCTTTCGGCCCTCGGCGGGGGAGCGCGAGGGGGCGGCGCCCCCTCGCACGTCACACCCCTTCATGCAGCGTCGCCGGCGCCAGCGGATCCGCGCCGTAATGCCGCAGCCAGCGGATATCGGCCTCATAGAACGGCCGCAGGTCCGGGATGCCGTGCTTGAGCATGGTGATGCGCTCGATCCCCATGCCGAAGGCGAAGCCCTGCCACTCGCGCGGGTCGATGCCGCAATTCGCCAGCACCTTCGGGTGGACCATGCCGGAGCCCAGGATCTCCAGCCAGTCGCCGCCCTTGCCGAGTTCGCCGGTCTTCCGGCTCCAGCCGATGTCCACCTCCATGGAGGGCTCGGTGAACGGGAAGTAGGACGACCGGAACCGCACCGGCAGGTCGGCGATGCCGAAGAAGGCGCGCAGGAAGTCGATCAGGCAGCCCTTGAGATGCCCGAGCGTGATGCCGCGGTCGATCACCAGCCCCTCGACCTGGTGGAACATCGGCGAATGCGTCGCGTCATGGTCGGCGCGGTAGGTGCGGCCGGGAACGATGACGCGGATCGGCGGTTCCTGCGCGATCATGGTGCGGATCTGCACCGGGGATGTGTGGGTGCGCAGCACCGGGCGCTTCCCGTCCGCTTCCGGCAGGTAGAAGGTGTCGTGATCCTGCCGCGCCGGGTGGTGGTCGGGGATGTTGAGCGCGCCGAAATTGTACCAGTCGCCCTCGATGTCCGGCCCCTCGGCGACCTTGAAGCCCATGGCGCCGAACAGGGCGGTCAGTTCCTCCATGGTCCGCGCGATGGGGTGGATGCCGCCATCGGATGCAGTGCCGGCTGCGAAGGGGCGCGGCGGCAGCGTCACGTCCATGCGCTCGGCGGCGAGGCGCGCGTCCAGCGCCGCGGCATCCAGCACCAAGCGGCGGGCGTCGATCGCCGCCTCGATCGCTGTCTTCAGCCGGTTCAGCGCGGCGCCGCGCTCCTTGCGCTGGTCGGCGGGGACGGCGCCCAGCCCCTTGAGCAGCGCGGTCAGGCTGCCGGACTTGCCCATCACCCCCACGCGCACGGCATCGAGCGCACGGAGGTCGGCGGCGGCCGCGAGTGCGGCCTCGGTCTCGGCCTGCAGGGAAGCAAGGTCGTCGGTCATTGGCACCATGTCCGGAAAGCACGAAGGGCCGCGCCCCGTCGCCGGGAAGCGGCCCTTTGCTAAACGCTGAGGAGGCCCGGGGGAACCCCCGGATGACGAGACACGCCTGAGCCGGTTTCGCGAAACCTGCGGCTCGCCGATCGGCGAGCCGAGGCCGCGAATGCGGCCCGCGGCTAGTGCCGCGAGGCCAAGGCGGCCGGATGGCCGCCGCCCGGCGCCTGAGGGGCGCGCGCGGTGCGCGCGCGCACCATCAAGCCAGCTTCGCCTTCGCCTTCTCGACCAGCGCCGCGAAGGCCGCCGGTTCGTCGAAGGCCAGCGCCGCCATCACCTTGCGGTCCATCTCGATCCCCGCCGCCTTGATGCCGGCGATGAAGCGGGAATAGGTCAGGCCGTGCTCACGGACCGCGGCGTTGATGCGCTGGATCCACAGGCCGCGGAACTCGCGCTTCCGGTTGCGGCGGTCGCGATAGGCGTACTGCAGCGCCTTCTCGACGCGCTCGAGCGCGGGGCGGTAGGCGGTCGAGGACCGGCCGACATAACCCTCGGCGAGCTTGAGAACCTTCTTGTGACGGGCGTGCTTGGTGACGCCGCGCTTTACACGAGCCATGGTGCGTCCCCTTCCTTACCGATCCAGCCCGTAGGGCAGCCACTGCTTCACGGTATCGCCATCCTGCTTGTCCAGGACGTACATGCCGCGATTCTGGCGCTTCATCTTGTTGGTCTTGGCTGTCAGCATGTGGCGCTTGTTGCCGGCGCCGGCCTTGACCTTGCCCGTGGCGGTCAGTCGGAAGCGCTTCTTCACGCTCGACTTCGTCTTCATCTTGGACATTTGGCCCTCCTGTGGGGTCGGCACGTCCCGCTTCGCTCCCGGCAGGCCGGGGCCGCACCATGCGGCGGGGACGCGTGTTCCCGGCCGGGCATGTCCATGGGGCCACGACGCGGGAGGCGGGCGTATAGACCCCGGCGCCGACTGCCGCAACCCTGCCCCCCCCCGCAACGGAGCCTTTATCTTCCGAGGTGTCTGATGGGTGCGCCCCCTTTCCCGAGGCCAGCCCCTTGCCGCCCGAGACCGCCGAGACGATCCGCACCGCCCTCGCCCCCGACTTCGCCGCGCTGCGCGCCTTCATGGACCGCCGCATCGCGGAACTCAGCGCGGAGGTCGCTGCCTCCGTCCAGTTGCTGGGGATGAGCGAGGAGAACCTCGCCGCCCGCATCACGGAGGTCCAGGCCCAGATCGCCCGGCTGATCGCCATCCCGGCCTCCGGCGCCCGCAATTCCGGCCTGGAGCTCGAAGCCGTGGTCCAGGCCACCGAAACCGCGGCCGAGACCATCCTCGAAGCCGCCGAGGCGATCCAGTCCTGGCTGGACGATGCCCCACAGGATGCCGCCTCGCTCGCCGTGCTGACCGAACGGGTGAACGCCATCTTCCAGGCGTGCTCCTTCCAGGACCTGACGGGCCAGCGCATCCGCCGCGCCATCCGCCAGTTGCAGCAGGTGGAAACCATCCTGGACGGCCTGGTGCCGGGCCTCGTGCCGGCCGATGCCCCACGGCTCGAGGTCCACGGCGCCGCACCCACCATCGCCGACCCCGCCACCGCCGGCCCGGACCTCGCCCAGGCCGAGATCGACCGGTTGCTGAACGGCTGAACGCCGCGCGTGGCAGTCCCGCGCGCTAAGCCCTTGGATCGCGAGGCCCGGCGGGGCATATCGACCCCGTGATGGTCCCCTTCCGCAAGATGCACGGCCTGGGCAACGACTTCGTCGTGCTGGACGCGCGCGCCGGCGCCCTGCCGGTCACCCCCGCCCGCGCCGCCGCCATCGCCGACCGCCATTTCGGCATCGGCTGCGACCAGTTCATCATCATGGAGAAGCCGCCGCCCGGCGCCGACGTCTTCATGCGCATCCGCAACCCGGACGGCTCCGAGGCCGGCGCCTGCGGCAATGCCACGCGCTGCATCGCCTCCCTGGTGGCGGAGGAGGCCGGCAAGGACCGCGTGGTGGTCCGCACCATCGCCGGCGACCTGCCGGTGGAGCGCCTGCCGGGTGGCCTCTGGCGCGCCGACATGGGCCCCGCCCGGCTGCGCTGGGACGACGTGCCGCTGGCCCGCAAGGTGGATACGCTGCACGTGCCGCTCTCCCTCGGGCCGGTGTCGGGCCCCGCGGCCTGCTCCATGGGCAATCCGCACGCGACCTTCTTCGTGGAGGACCTCGACGCCATCCCGGTGGCCGAACTCGGCCCGAAGCTCGAACGCGATCCGATCTTCCCGGACCGCGCCAATATCGGCTTCGCGCAGGTGCTCTCGCCCGCGCATATCCGGCTGGTGATCTGGGAACGCGGCGCGGGGCTGACGCTCGCCTGCGGCTCGGGCGCCTGCGCGACGGTGGTGAACGCCGCGCGCCGCGGCCTGACCGGGCGGCGCGCGACCGTGTCCCTGCCCGGCGGCGACCTTGTGATCGAATGGCGTGAAGCCGACGGCCACGTGCTGATGACCGGCCCGGTCGCCACCGCATTTTCCGGCACGCTGGACCTCGGGGCCTACGGCGCATGACGGTCGAGGTCCTCACCTTCGGATGCCGCCTCAACACCTATGAATCCGAGGCGATGCGCGACCTTGCGTCCCGCGCCCTCGCGGGCGACGCCACCAAGGCCGGGCAGACGGGCGCCATCGTCGTGAACACCTGCGCCGTCACCGCCGAGGCCGAGCGCCAGGCCCGCCAGGCCATCCGCAAGGCACACCGCGACAATCCCGGCGCCCGCATCATCGTCACCGGCTGCGCCGCGCAGATCGCGCCGGAGAAGTGGTCCGCCCTGCCCGGCGTCGATCGCGTGATCGGCAATGCCGACAAGCTGAAGCCCGAGACCTGGGCCGCGCTGGACGCCCCCCCTGCCCCGGTCAGCGACATCATGGCGGCGACCGAGACGGCGGCGCATCTCGTCACCGAATTCGCCGGACGCGCGCGGGCCTTCGTGCAGGTCCAGCAGGGCTGCGACCACCGCTGCACCTTCTGCGTCATCCCCTTCGGCCGCGGGCCGTCGCGCTCGGTGCCGATCGGCGCGGTGGTGGAGCAGGTGCGCGCGCTGGTGCAGGCCGGCTATCGCGAGGTCGTGCTGACCGGGGTGGACATCACCTCCTACGGCCCCGACCTGCCGGGCAGGCCGAGCCTCGGCCAGATGGTGCGGCGGCTGCTCGCGCTGGTGCCGGAACTGCCGCGGCTGCGGCTGTCCTCGCTGGATCCGGTCGAGGTGGACGAGGATCTCTGGCGCCTGATCGCCGAGGAACCGCGGCTGATGCCGCACCTGCATCTTTCCTTGCAGCATGGCGCGGACCTGATCCTCAAGCGCATGAAGCGCCGCCACCTGCGCGCGGACGCCATCGCGCTGGCCGAGCGCGCCCGCCGCCTGCGCCCCGGCATGGTCTTCGGCGCCGACCTGATCGCCGGCTTCCCGACCGAGACGGAAGAACACTTCGCCGATACCCTCGCCCTGGTCGAGGATTGCGGCCTGAGCTTCCTGCACGTCTTCCCGTATTCCGAGCGTCCCGACACGCCCGCCGCGCGCATGCCGCAACTGCCCGTGCCCTTACGCAAGGAACGCGCAGCCAGGCTGCGCGAAGCCGGCGCCCGCGCCGCCGCGCGGCTGTTCAACGCCCGCATCGGCCAGGAGGAGGCAGTGCTGTTCGAACACGCCGACCGTGGCCACACGGAACACTTCGCGCCCCTGCGCCTCGCGCGCGGCACCGCCACCCCCGGCGAGATCCGCCGCCTGCGCGTGACCGGCGCGACCCCTGACGCCCTGCTGGCGGAGGCCGCCTGATGGTCCTCAAATCCCTCTTCAGCCGTTTCCGCTCCCGCGGGGAGGAGGCTCCCTCCGATCCCCAGCGCCCGCCGGAACTCCCCATCCCCGGCCCGCCGGAGGCCCCGCCCTCCGGCCCCGAGACGCCTGAACCCGGCCCCGCCGAGACGCCGCCCTTCATCCCCGACCCGTCGCCGGAGCCGATGCCGGTCGAGATCCCGCCACCCAGCGGGGGTGCGCCCGTCGTCGAGGCCTGGGCACCGGCAAGCATCGCCACCCCGCCCGCGCCGGTCGCCGATGCCGGGCGTCCCTCCGACGCCACGCGCCAGCCGGCGACCGCCAGGGCTGCGCCGCCCGTGCCTGCCGCCGAGGCCGCATGGTCCGCGCCCCTCGTGGAAACGCTGCCACGTCCGGAGGTCGCACCAGCCGCCGAGGCCGCGTCCGGGACCGCATTCTACGCACCTCTCGCGGAAGCCCCGCCTCGCCCGCCGCTCGCGCCCTCGGCGCCTGCCCCCGCGGCCCTTCCGGCCGCCTCGCCGAGCGAGCCCGCCGCCGTCGCAACCACGGCCCCGCTACCGGCCGGCCACACCGCGACCTCTGCCGACACGACTGCGGCTGCCCCCGCGCCGCAGCCAGGCACGGAGCCGCGCCAGGGCTGGTTCTCCCGCCTCAAGGCCGGCCTGGCGCGTTCCACCGCGAAGCTGACCGACAGCGTCACCACCCTATTTCGCAAGCGCCGCCTCGATGAGGAAGCGCTGGAGGAACTCGAGGAAACGCTGATCGCCGCCGACCTCGGCGTCGCCGCCTCCCGCCGCATCGTCGAGGGCTTCCGCAAGACGCGCTTCGGCAAGGAAGTGACGGATGAGGAAGTGAAGGCGACGCTGGCCGAGGAGATCGCCGCCATCCTCGCCCCGGTCGCGCAGCCGCTGGTGATCGAGCCCGCCCGCGCGCCGCATGTCGTGCTGGTGGTCGGCGTGAACGGCACCGGCAAGACGACGACCATCGCCAAGCTCGGCCGGCAGTACCGCGAGGCCGGGCTGAAGACCGGCTTCGTCGCCGGCGACACCTTCCGCGCCGCGGCCGTCGAGCAGTTGCAGGTCTGGGCTGACCGCACCGGGGCTCGCTTCTTCCCGCCCGCAAAGCCCGGCGCGGACGCCGCCGGCCTCGCCTTCGACGCGCTGGGCACGGCGCGGGCGGAGGGCCTCGACGTGCTGCTGGTCGATACCGCCGGCCGCCTGCACAACAAGTCCGCGCTGATGGAGGAACTGCGGAAGGTCATCCGCGTCATCCGCCGCGTGGACGAGACCGCGCCGCATTCCGTCCTGCTCGTGCTGGACGCCACCACCGGCCAGAACGCCGTCCAGCAGGTGAAGGTGTTCAAGGAGATGGTGGACGTCTCCGGCCTTGCGGTTACGAAGCTCGACGGCTCGGCCAAGGGCGGCGTCGTCGTCGCGCTGGCGCAGGAATTCGGCCTGCCGGTGCACGTGGTCGGCGTTGGCGAGAAGGCCGAGGACCTGCGGCCCTTCGAGGCAAGGGACTACGCGCGCGGGCTGCTCGGGCTCGAATGATCCCGCGCGGCGGCCGGCGAGCCTTTCTGCTGGCCGCGCTGCCCGTCCTCACCGCGCAGGCGGGCGGGGACTTCATCGAGATCTCGCCCGGCCTCGGCACCCGGCCCGTGCTGATCGCGGCAAGCCAGGTGGTGCGGATCGGCCGTGCCGAGGGCTACACGGTGGTGGACACCACCGCCTGGGTGCAGCAGCGCACGGTCGAGCCATTGGAAGCCATCGCGCAGCGGGTCGCCGCGACCGGACAGCGGCTCATCCCGCTGACCGACCTCAACGGCCAGCGCATCTACATCGCCGCCGACCGCGTCGTGCTGGTCCGGGAATCGCAGGAACGCCACGCCGCCGGGGCGCGCGCGGCTATCGTGATGGTCGGGCTGCGCTTCAACACCGACGTCGCCGTGCGCGAGACGCCGGAGGACGTGATGGCCGCGCTGCGGGGCGCGGCGCCGCCCCGCTGACCGCCCACCCCTTGCCAGGGGCGGCGGGTGGCGCGACATCCTCGGGGCAGGAACTCCAGGACCAGGCCATGCCCAAGACCCGCCCGATCGCCCGCACGCCCATCCCCGACCTGAACACCCTGCCGGATGACATCCGCACCCGGATCCTGAAGGTGCAGGAGAAGTCGGGCTTCATCCCGAACGTCTTCCTGATGCTCGCGCATCGGCCGGAAGAGTTCCGCGCCTTCATGGCCTACCACGACACGCTGATGGACAAGTCGGAAGGCGTGACCAAGGCGGAGCGCGAGATGATCGTCGTCGCGGTGTCGTCGCGGAACCAATGCCAGTACTGCGTGGTGGCGCACGGGGCCATTCTGCGTATCCGCGCCAAGAACCCGCTGATCGCCGACCAGGTCACCGCCAACTGGCGCAAGGCCGACATCACCGACAAGCAGAAGGCGATGCTGGAATTCGCCATGAAGGTGAACGACCGCGCCAACGAGGTGAACGAGGCCGACCACGAGGCGCTGCGCAAGGCCGGCTTCAACGATGAGGCGATCTGGGACATCGCCGCCATCGCCGCCTTCTTCGGCATGTCCAACCGGCTGGCGAACGTGACCAGCCTGCGCCCGAACGACGAGTTCTACGCGATGGGGAGGGGCTGAGATGACCGAGGTCCGCTGGGAACGCCTGACGGCGCCGGAACTGCGCGCGCTCGCCGAACGCGACGCCGTGGTGGTGGTGCCGGTCGCGAGCATCGAGCAGCACGGCCCACACCTGCCGGTCTGGACCGACAGCTTCATCGGCCATTCGGTCAGCATCCGCGCGGCGGAACTTTGCGAAGACCTGCCGGCGGTGGTGCTGCCGCCGATGTGGCTCGGCCTGTCCGAGCACCACTTCCCCTTCGGCGGCACGATCAGCGTGGACTACGCGACCTTCGCCGGCATCCTGCGCTGCATCGTGCGCTCGCTGCTGGCGGATGGCTTCTCGAAGGTGATGTTCTTCAACAGCCATGGCGGCAATGCAGACCCGCTTGCGGTGGCCACGCGCGAACTGGCGCATGAGTTCGGCATCCCGGTGCTGACCACTGCCATCACGCGCGTCGCGCCGAAGGAGATCGCGGCAGCCCTCACCGCGCAGCCCGGCATCCATCACGCCTGCGAGGGCGAGACGAGCCTCTGGATGCATCTCGACCCGAACCAGGTGCGGACGGCGGAGATCGCGAATTCCGTCTCGCCCGGGAACTTCGACGCATCCAGCCAGGCCGTCACGCGCTTCTGGTCCTTCTCCGAACGTGCGCCGGTGACCGGCGTGCGCGGCGATGCGCGCGCCGCGACGCCGGAAAAGGGCAAGGCCATCTTCGAGGCGATGGCCGCCGGCCTGGCGCGCGAACTGCGTGACCCGGCCAACTGGTCGAAGCCCGACGATGTGTGGCGGCGCGGGCGGGCCCAGGGGCCGCGGTGATCCCGCCCTTCTTCGGGCAGTGGGAATCCGCCGAGCGGATCGGCGACATCCTCTCGGGCGCGCTGCGCGCGGAGGATGATCCGCTCTGGCCTCGATCCGGCGCGCGCGACGCAGCGGAATACGCGGAGTGGGCGGACCATCTCTGCGGCGTGGCGTGCCTGCGCATGGCGCTCGGCGCACGCGGCATCGCGCCGCCGCGCGCCTTCGACCTCGCACGCGAACTGACCACGCGCGGCGGCTACGTCGTGCAGCCGGACGGCTTCATCCGCGGGCTGATCTACGCGCCGGCCGCTTCCTGGCTGGCCGAGGCGCACGGCATCGCCGCCGAGGTCCGCGTGGACATGCCGGCCGAGGCGATCCCGGCCCTGGTGGCGAAGGGCGGGATGTTCGTCGCCTCAGTGCATCCCTGGGTGCGCTGGCAGGAACGCGAACCGCCCTCGCGCGGGGGGCATCTCGTGCTGGTCTTCGCGGCCGCGGGCGACGTGCTGCGCTTTCACAACCCCTCGGGCCACTCGCCGGCAGCACAAGCGGATACACGCCTGCCGGTGGCGGATTTCGCGCGCTTCTATGCGGGGCGTGGGATCTGGCTTCCGGGGTGATTGCCGGAGGGGCGCTGCCCCTCCGGACCTCCCCGGCAAAGGCCGAAAGGCCTTTGCGAACCATCACCTGGTATCGACGCAGACCGACGCCCGCTGCTCCCGGTAACGGGCTCCGAGGGCCTTTCGGCCCTCGGCAGGGTGGCGCGGAGGGGCGGCGCCCCTCCGCTTGCTTCGCATCGCGCGATCGCCCATCTGCCTCGTATGGATGACCTCCTCCGCGTCAAGCCCGACCCCACCGATCCGCGCCTGACGCGCCGCGTTGCCGGCGTGGATCACACCGGTGCCCCGATCGAGACCAGCGTCACCGTGGAGCGCCCGCTGACGCTGTTCCTCAATGGCCAGGAGATCGTCACGATGATGACGATCGGCGACCGGCCGGAGGACCTCGCGATCGGCTACCTGCTGAACCAGGGCATGCTGAAGCCGGATGCCGTGGTGACGGGCGTGGACTACGACGACGACCTCGGCGTGGTGGTTGTGCGCACGCCGGAGCGCACCGACTTCGAGGCGAAGCTGCGCAAGAAGACGCTCACCTCCGGCTGCGCGCAGGGCACCGCCTTCGGCGACCTGATGGAGGGCTTCGCGCAGGTCCGCCTGCCGAGGACGGAGTTGCGCACGACCTGGCTCTACCGCCTGCTCCACCGCATCAACACGCTGCCGACGCTGTATCTGGAAGCCGGCGCGATCCACGGCTGCGCGCTGTGCTGGCAGGACCAGCCGGTCGTCTACATGGAGGATGTCGGCCGCCACAACGCGGTGGACAAGATCGCGGGCTGGATGTTCCGCAACCACGAGGCGCCCGGCGACAAGATCTTCTACACGACCGGGCGCCTGACCTCGGAGATGGTCATCAAGACCGTGCGCATGGGCATCCCGATCCTGGTCTCGCGCTCGGGCTTCACCGCCTGGGGCGTGGAACTGGCGCGCGAGGCGGGGCTGACGCTGATCGGCCGCTGCAAGGGCAAGCGCTTCGTCGCACTCTCGGGGCAGGAGCGCATCGTCTTCGACGCCGACCTGACCTACGTCGAGGAGGAATCCGCGAAGCACTGGCGCAAGAACAGCGCCGAGGCGATGGCGGCGACCGACGATGCGGGCTGACACGCAGGGCATCGCGCAGCAGGCGCGCGGGACGCTCGGTTGCGTGCTCGCGGGCGGTCTCGCGCGGCGGATGGGCGGCGGGGACAAGCCGCTGCGGCTGCTCGGCGGAAAGCCGATGCTGGACCACGCGCTGGATCGGCTCTCGCCGCAGGTGGCGGCGATGGTGATCAACGCGAACGGCGACCCTGCGCGCTTCGCGGGCTACGGCCTGCCGGTGGTGGCGGATGGGCTGCCGGACTATCCGGGGCCCCTCGCGGGCATCCTCGCCGCGCTGGACTGGGCCGCGGCGAAGCGGCCGGACCTGCCCTGGGTGGCGTCCGTGCCCGGCGATTCCCCTTTCATCCCCCTGGACCTCGTGGCGCGGCTGCATGCGGCGCGGGAGGAGGCGGGCGTGCCGCTCGCCTGCGCGCGTTCCGCCGGCCAGGCGCATCCGCCGGTCGGCCTCTGGCCCGTCGCGCTGCGGGAGGACCTGCGCGCCGCCCTGACCGGCGGGGAACGCAAGATCGACCGCTGGACCGCCCGCCACGGCTGCGCCCATGCCGACTGGCCGGACAGCCCCGTGGACCCCTTCTTCAACGCCAATTCGCCCGCGGAACTCGAGGCCGCCCAGGCCCTCCTGCCGCTGTTGCAATCGGCCGGTGGCAACGCCATAGACAATACCGATCACGCTTGCGGGGAGCGCCAGACATGAAGGCCATCATCACCGGCATCGTCATCGCGGTCATTGTCGCGGTGGGCGCAGCCTATGTGCTCGACACCAAGGTGCAGCAGACCGCCGAGGTTGCCTTCACCACATCCGGCGCGCGGCTGTAGGTCTCAGCCCCAGCCCTCGCGGATAACGAGGGCGATCGGCACGACGCCCCAGGGCAGCCGGAACCGGAGTAGGCCGCAGACATCGAAGGCCGTGCGCGGCGCACGCGGATCATGCGGCACAACCACCCGCATGGGCGCGCTCGCGGGACTTCCGCTGGGGGCCCGGTTCACCGGGACGCTAGAGCGGTTTCCGTTCGCCTCAGCTCACGAACACCGCTCCAGGCCTTTGTTTTTTCGAGCATCTTCACCCGATCAGGTGATTCCACCTGATCGGGATCTGCTCTAGCCGCTTCCCCATTCGGCAGGGCATGGTCCACGCTTGCGATATCGCCGATCCCCGTCCGCCGGGTGACGACGCCCTGCGCCCGCTCCCAGCCAAACCGCCGCACCAGGCTCCGCAGGTCCGGCTGCTGGAACATCATGCCGAGGCCGCAGAGAAAGTGACCGTAGCCCCCTGTCAAAGCAGGCCGGTGAAGGGCATCACCATCACGCGGTCCCCGGGAGCCACCTCGGTCACCTCCTCCGGCAGTTCGGCAAAGCCGTCCGACTGCGTCAGGGAGGAGAGGAGCCCTGCCCCCTCGCGCGGGAATTTCCGCGCCCTCGTCACGCCATCCGCCGTAACCAGCGTGACCCGCACGTATTCGCGCCGCCCGGCCTTCTTGCGATAGGCGAAATCCGCGGTGGCGACGAAGCGCGCCGGCGCTTCCCCCGCCGCGCCGGCGAGGCGCAGCACCAGCGGCCGGGCCAGGTGCAGGAAGCAGACCACCGCCGCGACCGGGTTGCCCGGCAATCCCACCACCGGCGTACCGCCCGCGGCGAAATCGCCGCCCGACTTCGGCAGGACGCCCATCGCCGCCGGCCGGCCCGGCTTCACCGCGAGCCGCCAGAACACCAGCCGGCCGCCCGTCTCGATGGCGGCGCGGACATGGTCCTCCTCCCCCGTCGAGACGCCGCCGCTGGTCAGCAGCAGGTCATGGTCGCGCGCGGCCTCGGCCAGCGCCGCGGAAGTGCGTTCCGCATCGTCGGGCAGGATGCCGAGATCGGTCGCCACGCAGGGCAGGCCCGCGAGCATCGCGAGCAGGGTGAAGCGGTTGCTGTCGTAGGTCTGCGCCGGACCGAGCGGCACGCCCGGCTCGGCCAGTTCGTCGCCGGTGGAAAAGACCCCCACGCGCGGCAGCGGCCGAACGGGAAGCGCCCGCTGGCCGAGTGCCGCGGCCAGCCCGAGTTCCGCCGCGCCGAGGATGGTCCCGGCGACGAGCGCCACCGCCCCGCGCGCCACGTCCTCCCCGGCCGGGCGGGCATTGGCGCCGCGCTTCAGCCCGGGAGGGACAAGGATGGCGCCGCCCTCGCGCCGCACATCCTCCTGCATCACGCAGGTATCCGTGCCGGGGGGCATGGGTGCTCCGGTGAAGACGCGCACCGCCTCCCCCGGCCCCACCGGGCGCGCGTTCAGGTGGCCGGCGGCGATCCGCCCGGCCTCGATGAAGCGCGTCGGCGCGCCTTCCACCAGGTCGACATGGCGAAAGGCCCATCCGTCCACCGCGGCATTGAAGAAGGGCGGCAGCGGCATCGGGGCGACGAGGTCCCGCGCCAGCACGCGGCCGCGCGCGGCCATGAGCGGCACCTCCTCCTCGCCCTCGGGAGCGGGAATGCGCGCGGCGATCAGCGCCTGCGCCTCCTCCACCGGCATCAGTGCGCCGCCGAAGGCGAAGCAGTCGTCGCTGAGCTGCGCCATTCAGCCCTCCTGCCGCGTCGCCCAGGCGATCGACGCAAGGGGCACGGCATGCGCCAGCACCAGCTCCGCGATGGCCTCCACGTCGTCGAGCCCGGCCCGCGGCAGGTCGTAGGGCGGCGGCACGTCGGAGGCGACGGCGACGATGCCCGGCATGTCCGGCCGCATCCACGGCTTCTCGTTGGCCGCGCGGTGGATCTCGATCTTCGGGTGGGCGTCGCGCTTGAAGCCCTCGACGATGATGAGGTCCACCGGGTCCATCCGCGCGACCAGTTCCGGCAGGCTCGGCTCCCGCGCGGTGCGGAGTTCCGTCATCAGCGCCCAGCGCGCGCCGGAAGCGACCATCACCTGCCGCGCGCCGGCCTTGCGGTGCTCGTAGGAATCCTTGCCCGGCACGTCCACGTCGAAGCGATGATGCGCGTGCTTGAGCGTGGAGACGGAAACGCCCCGCCCGATCAGGCAGGGCAGCAGCTTGACCATCAGCGTGGTCTTGCCGGCCCCGCTCCAGCCCGCGAGGCCGATGATGCGCGTCACGTGTGCGATCCCCTCAAAAGCGACGGGCGCACGGCCTTCGCCATGCGCCCGCGTGTCATGGCAGCGATGGGCGGCGCGGTCAGTCCGCGCCGGCCGGCCTCGCGGCGGGGGGCGGAGTCGCGGTGCGGCCCTTCGCCAGTTCCTGCTCGACCCACAGGTTGTGGTGCTGCTTCGCCCAGTTGAGATCCACCTGGCCGGTGCTCATGGCATCGATCGCACCCTCCATGCCCACCGTGCCGATGTAGATGTGGGCCAGCATCACGGCGATCATCAGCGCTGCGATGATGCTGTGGATCATGTGGCTGAGCTGCATGCCGGCGATGTCGGTGAAGAAGAAGGGGAAGACCAGCATGTAGCCGGTGACGGCCACCGCCGCGCCGCCGAGCACGGTGATCCAGAAGATCCCCTTCTGCCCCGCGTTGAACCGCCCGCTGTCCGGATGCGCGTTGCCGATGAGGCCGCCGCCCGCCTTCACCCAGCGGATGTCGGTCCCGTTCGGGATGTTGTCCTTGATCCAGACCAGCAGCATCAGCACGAGGCCGAGGGTGAACGGGAAGGCCAGGAAGTTGTGGGCGTACTTGCCCCATTGGCTGACCGCGGTGAACGCCTCCGGCCCTACCACCGGCAGCAGCACGTGCCGTCCGAAGGTGAGGTTCAGCCCCGACAGCGCGAGGATGATGAAGCAGGACGCCACCATCCAGTGGTTCGCGCGCTCAAACCCATTGAAGCGCTGGATGGTGCGGCCGGACGGGCCGCCCTCGATCGGGATGCGCCCCTTGGCGAGGCGGAACACGACCAGGATGGCCAGCATGCCCAGCACCGCGATGCCGCCCACCCAGGCGAGCGTCACGTTGTGGAACTCACGCCATTCGCGGCCCTGGGGCTGGATCAGGTTGGCCGCGCGCTGGTCCGGGATGGTGATGCGGCCATGCACGGTCTCGCCGCGCAGGAGAGCCTGGATCGCCATCTCGTCGGCCAGCGACGGCGCCTGCTGCGCCGTCCCCTGCGCGAGGGCCGGCAGCCCCGCCGCGCCGATGAACAGCGCGGCGAGCAGGGCGAGGATGCGGATCTTCATCTTGCTGCCCTCCCTCAGATCGCGACCGTTTCGCGGTACGCCGTGCGCCAGCCCCAGGCGCCCGACCCGTAGCCGCGCTTCTGCACGCGCTCGCGGTAGATCTGGGCAATGATCTCCCCGTCGCCGGCGAGCAGCGCCTTGGTCGAGCACATCTCCGCGCAGAGCGGCAGCTTGCCCTCCGCGATGCGGTTGGCGCCGTACTGGATGTACTCGGCTTCCGTGTTGTCGGCCTGCGGGCCGCCGGCGCAATAGGTGCACTTGTCCATCTTGCCGCGGCTGCCGAAGTTGCCGACGCGCGGATATTGCGGCGCGCCGAAGGGGCAGGCGTAGAAGCAGTAGCCGCAGCCGATGCACAGGTCCTTGTCGTGCAGCACGATCGCATCCGCGGTCGTGTAGAAGCACGACACCGGGCAGACCGCCGCGCAGGGCGCGTCGGTGCAGTGCATGCAGGCCATCGAGATCGAGCGTTCCCCCGGCTTGCCGTCATTGATGGTGACGACGCGCCGGCGGTTGATGCCCCAGGGCACCTCGTTCTCGTTCTTGCATGCGGTGACGCAGGCGTTGCACTCGATGCAGCGCTCGGCGTCGAGAAGGAACTTCATGCGGGCCATCTTCGTGGTCCTCCCTTACGCCGCGCGGATCTGGCAGAGCGTGACCTTCGTCTCCTGCATGAAGGTCACCGGGTCGTAGCCGTAGGTCGTCACGGTGTTCACGCTTTCGCCAAGGACGTAGGGGTCCGACCCCTGCGGGTAGCGGCTGCGCTGGTCCTCCTGCATGAACCATCCGGCGAAGTGGAAGGGCATCCAGGCGACGCCCGGGCCCACGCGCTCGGTCACCAGCGCCTTGACGCGCACCTGCTTGTCGCGCGGCATCTCCGGCCCCTGCACGAGCACCCAGGCGCCGTCGCGGATGTTCCGCGCCGCGGCGTCGCGCGGGTTGATCTCGACGAACATGTCCTGCTGCAGTTCGGCAAGCCACTTGTTGGAGCGCGTCTCCTCGCCGCCGCCCTCGTACTCCACCAGCCGGCCGGAGGAGAGGATGATCGGGAAGTTCGGCGCCACCTGCGGCATGCGGTTCTGCAGGGACTGGCCGAGATGCGGCAGGCGGAAGGCCCGCCGGTCCGGCAGCGTCGGGTATTGCGCGATCAGGTCGGTGCGCGGCGTGTAGATCGGCTCGCGGTGCACCGGCACGGGGTCGGGCAGGTTCCAGGCATTGGCGCGGGCCTTGGCGTTGCCGTAGGGCACGCAGCCATGCTCCATGGCGACGCGGATGATGCCGGCGGACAGGTCGGTGGCCCAGGATGCCGTGCCGCCCTGCCGCGCGATCTGCGCCTTCTCCGCTTCGGTCAGCTGGTCGTACCAGCCGAGGCGCTGCAGGACGGCCGTGGTGAATTCGGGATAGCCGTCCGTCAGTTCCGAGCCCTTGGAATAGGACCCCTCGGCGAGCAGCGAGACGCCGTTGCGCTCCACGCCGAAGCGCGCGCGGAAGGTGCCGCCGCCTTCCTTCACGTGCAGGTTGGTGTTGTAGAGGATATGCGTGCCGGGATGCTTCATCTCCGGCGTGCCCCAGCAGGGCCAGGGCAGGCCGTAGAATTCGCCGGCGACCGGCGTGCCTTCCTTGCCGCGCAGGGTCACCAGGTCGAAATGCTCCTGGTTCGCCATGTGCAGCTTCAGCCGCTCCGGCGACTGGCCGGAATAGCCGGTGCTGAGCGCGCCGCGGTTCATCTCCTTCAGGATGCTTTCCGAGGTCGGGCCTTCAGGCCCGATCTCGTAGGTCTTGAAGCATTCCGCCTGGAGGCGGAAGGCCATGTTGCGCCGTTCCGCCGCGCGGTCGAGCGCGCCGGCGAAGCGATACATCGCCTCGTAGTCGTTCTTCGATTCGAAGATCGGCTTGACGATCTGCTCGCCCCACTGGAGCGAACGGTTCGACGCCGTCCTGCTGCCCGTGCATTCGAGCTGGGTGCAGATCGGCAGGAGATAGGTGTTGTCCTGCCGGTTCGCGAGCACGGCGAAGGTGGTCGGCACCGGGTCGGCCACCACCAGCAGGTCGAGCTTCTCGAGCCCGCGGGCCACTTCCGGCATGCGGGTGACGGTGTTGCCGCCATGGCCGAACACCACCATGCCCTTCAGGTTGTCGCGCTGCTGCACCTGGTCCTTCGGCAGCAGCACGGCATCGAAGTAGCGCGTCGACGGGATGCCCGGCGTCTCGGCCATCTGCGGGCTGTCGAAGCGCGCCATCATGCTTTCGTAGGAGACTTCCCACACGCGCGACCAGTGCCGCCAGGCATTCGCGTCGAGGCCGTAGTAGTGCGGCAGGGTCACGACATCGAGCCCGACATCGGTGGCGCCCTGCACGTTGCAGTGGCCGCGGAAGATGTTGGCGCCGTTGCCGTTGCCGCCGACATTGCCGGTCGCCAGCAGCAGCGTGCAGAAGGCGCGCACGTTGGCGGTGCCTACCGAGTGCTGGGTCGCGCCCATGCACCAGATGAGCGTCGCCGGCTTCTCCTTCGCGAAGGTCTCCGCGACCTTGCGCAGCTGCGCCTCCGGCACGCCGGTGACCCGCTCGACCTCCTGCGGGTTCCACTTCGCGACCTCGGTGCGGACGTCGTCCATGCCGTAGACGCGCTGGCGGATGAAGTCCTTGTCCTCCCAGCCGTTCTGGAAGATGTGCCAGAGCATGCCCCAGATCACGGGGATGTCGGTGCCCGGCCGGATGCGCACGTATTCGGTCGCGTGCGCCGCCGTGCGCGTGAAGCGCGGGTCGATGACGATCATGTTGGCGCGGTTCATCTCCTTGCCCGACAGCAGGTGCTGGAGCGAGACCGGATGCGCCTCGGCGGGGTTGCCGCCCATGATGATCATCGTCTTGGAAGTGCGGATGTCGTTGTAGCTGTTCGTCATCGCGCCGTAGCCCCAGGTGTTGGCTACGCCGGCGACGGTCGTCGAATGGCAGATGCGCGCCTGGTGGTCGACGTTGTTCGTCCCCCAGAAGGCGGCGAACTTCCGCATCAGGTAGGCGCCCTCGTTCGACTGCTTGGCGCTGCCGAGCCAGAAGACCGCATCCGGCCCGCTCGCCTGGCGGATCGCCATCAGCTTGTCGGCGATCTCATTCAGCGCGGTGTCCCAGTCGATCCGCTGCCACTGCCCGTTGACCTTCTTCATCGGGTACTTGAGGCGCCGGTCGCCGTGCACCAGCTCGCGGATCGCGGCACCCTTCGCGCAATGCGTGCCGCGGTTGATCGGGCTGTCCCAGGACGGCTCCTGGCCGACCCAGACACCGTTCTGCACCTCGGCCGTCACCGTGCAGCCGACGGAGCAATGCGTGCAGATGTTCTTGATGCGCGTGATCGGCTGGGCGAAATTGGTTGGCCCGGCCGCCGCCGGCCGCACCGTGGTCAGCGGAATGGCGCCGAGCGCGGACAGCCCGACGCCGGTCAGCCCGGCCTGCTTCAGGAAGGCGCGGCGGTCGAGCCCGCCCGCGGACAGCCCGGCATAGGCCGCGGCGAGACGCTGCTTTCCGGCGCGAGCCTCGGAACGCTTGATCAGCATGGGGTTTCGCTCCCTCTTCTCGGCTCAGCCGCCGTAGCGGTTGGTGCGGTAATAGGCCTGGATGTGGGCGCTGTTCGGCTGGTAGCGCGCCTTGAGGCGGTCGGCCTCACTCTCCTTGCGCGCGGTGCCGGCGGGCACGGCGTCGGCCCGCTGGGGGCCGGCGGCTTCCGCGACACCCGCGGCGGCGGCGCCGCCCGCGGCCAAGCCCAGCGCCTTCAGGAACCCACGACGTTCGGCCACTTCCTTGTCTCTCGTGCTCATCTCGCGGCTCTCCCCGGTCCAGTTCCTAAGCCGGCAGCCCAAGGGCCGCCTGCTCGATCTCCACTGCCACGCGCCCGAGCTGCCCGACGGCGCGGTAGAACCGCCCCGCCTCGGCCTTCTCGAGATCGGCGAAGAACCTGCCGGCCCAGGGCCGCAGGTGCTTCCCGAAGAACGCCTCGGCTTCCGCCGCGCCGCCCTCGAAGCTGCCCGAGAGCAGCCCGGCATAGACTTCGCACTCCGAGCCGACGTGGTCTTCCGGCTCGGAAACGCCAGCGGCGCGCTCGAGCCCGAGCCGGACGAGGTCGCCGCGCAGCTCGGCCAGCGGCCGCTCATGCAGGAATCCGGTCAGGTAGTAGGAGGCGAAGGGCAGCAGCTCGCCGCGCCCGAGGCCGATGAAAAGGTCATGGAACTCGCGCTCGACGGTCACGGGGTCGGTGGCGGCGGCGGCCTCGGCCAGCGCGCCATAGGTTTCGCCGAGCGGGGTGCGGTCCCCGCGCAGGCCTTGCAGGGCGGCGAGCAGTCCCGCATCCGGAGCGGCCACCAGGAGTCGCCCGAGGAGCGCGAAGAGCCTCGCCCGCTCGGTCGTCAGCGCGTCCCGCGCTATGTCGGCGGTGGCCTCCGTGGACATGCCGTGACTGGCCTCCCTCTCCCCCGATTTCCGACTATTATACTCCGAAAATCCGAAACGGGACAATTCCTGCAAGTCGTCGTCCTTTTCGTGGCTAAGGGGCGCAAGTCCCGGGTGGCGCGCATGGCTGTCGTGGGAGCGTCCCTCAACAGGGAAGGGCCGAGCCGTGCCGCCGCGGCGCCAATGGGGCCTCGGCCGTCACGGCCGCGCCACTGCCGGTTTCCTCCGCGACGACCGGCGCCGCGGGCTCGGGCTCGGGCTCGGGCTCGGGTGCCGACGGGGCGGCGGCGACGTCCTCCTCCACCGCGGCGGCCCTTGCCGCGGCCTCGCGCGCTGCCTCGGCCGCTTCCTCGTCGCGTTCGAGGCCGATGGCCTGGGCCAGCAACTGCTTCACGTCGCCGCCGAGTTCGAGTGAGAAGCCCGGCACGCCGTCCGGGGCGTTGTAATCCCACGCGTAGTCGGCAGGGCCGACGAAGTCGCGGATCGCGGGGTCGAGCGCCCAGGCCTTCCGCAGCGCCGCCCGCTTCAGCGCCTCCGGCACTTCCTTGCGGAGGAAGGCGGCGAAGTCGCTCTCGATCGTCAGCGAGTCGACCGGGGGCAGGCTGGCGGGATCGAAGGCGGGTTCCTCCGGCGCGGCGGGTGCTGGCGCGGGCGCTTCGGACAGGGGAACGACAGCCGGCTCCGGCGCCGGCTGCCCTGCCTCGGCCGCACGCTTGCGGCGCGACCAGCGTGAGAGGAAGCCCTCGTCGCTCATGTTTCCTCCACCCGCGTGCGGCGGCCGAGTCCCTGGGTGTCCGCGCGGTCGCGCTTGCGCTTGTGGAATTCGCGCACCTTGTGGTGCTCGGCGACGAAGCGTTCGAGCAACAGGCGCAGGCTGGGCGGCATCGGCAGCGCCTCGAGCAGGTCGGAGCCGGAATCCGCGTAGAGTTCCGCCTCCCCCGCATCGACCGTCGCGGTGTGCAGGGCGAAGCCGGGCGCCGCCTCGACCGGGCGCAGGACCACCCAGATGCGTGGCGGATCCTGCTGCAGGTTGTGGATGTAGTTGTCGGTGTCGGTCGGGTAGATCGCGACCTCGGCATTGCCGGCGAAGAACAGCGTGCGGCCGCCGTCCTCGCGCAGCACGCTCCAGGGCGGGACCGGCGGCGCGTCCTCCAGCACCTCGCGCGCCGCCCAGACGTGCTCGGCCCAGGGCGTGACGCCGGGGCGGCGTTCCACGACCACGCCGACGGGGATGCGGATCGTGCCGGGAACCTCGAGCGTCATGCGGCTTCCTCCTTCGCCACCAGCGGCAGGCCGGAGACCAGGTTCTGCGGCTTCATCCGCACCCGGTTCGCCGCATCCATCGCCAGCGCGAGATAGACCGGCCGCCCCGCGACGCGCGGCAGCACGCGCGAGGCATCGCCGAATTCCATCACGCCGAGCCAGAGGATGCGCGCCAGCCGTTCCTGCTTCACCTTCTTGCCCTGCCAGAGATCGTTGGCGATCGCCGTCGCCTCGGCGTCGAGGCCGACATGCCAGGTCCAGTTGGAATCCTCGATGACCGGCACGGGGCGGATCGCGACCTCCTCCGCGAAGATGTGGCGGATGAAGCGTTCCAGCGCGCGCGCCAGGCCGCGCTGCCCGTCGCGGCCCTCGGCGATGTCGAGGGCGAAGTCGTGCGCGTCCGAACGCCCGGCATAGAGCGGGCCGTTCGCCTCGGTCAGCACGTCGAGTTCCACCTCGCGCGGCGGCGCGCCGGCCTCGGTCAGCAACTGCCCGATCGCGCCGAAGCCGCCGTCGCGGCCGCGCATCTCGACCACCTCCTCGTCGGCGAGCAGCAGCGCGCCCTGGTGGATGGCGGCGCGCTGCGGACGGTAGAGCAATTCCCCGGCGCGCAGCGCGAAGGGATCGCCCTCCCCTTCCAGCGCCGCCCGCGCGACGAGATGCGTGAGCATCTGCAGCAGGATCGGCGGGATGCCCGTGACCCCCTCGCGGTACAGCGCGAGCCACGCCGCTTCCAGCGAGGGCTGCGCCGCGACGCGATCACGAAAGCGCAGGAAATGCGTGAAGTTGTCCCGCGCATCGGCATCGGCCAGCGCCGCGATGCGCGTGGGTTCCACCGCCTGCCGCGGATCCTCCATCAAGGCCGCGTGCAGCGTGCGCTCCGCGTCGCAGGCTTCCTCCGGCGGCACGAGTTCCGGCCGCGCAAGGAAGGCGCGCCACAAATCCGGCGTCGCGCCAAGCCGGCCATGTTCCATCTCGTCGCAGAGATGATGGCCGGAGGCGACCCAGAAATCGCCGGGGGAGAGCAGCCCGCTCATCGGTTCGTCCTTGCCATGCGCGCGAGGTCGGGACGGATCGGGTCCTCCTCCTCGCCTTCGACGCTGACGGTCGCGAAGACGGGCAGCGTCTCGAAGGCGCGGTGCTCGCGCGGACGTTCGTGCAGGGTGCGGAAGCGTTCGCGCTGCTCGCCACCCTCCGCGCTGCGCGCCAGCGCGACCAGTGTGCCAGGCGGGTGCTCGCAGAGGGATTCCGCGAAGGCGATCTCCTCCTCCGCAGCAGCGCGGGCGGTGGCCTCGTCCGGCGCGCCGAAGGCCGCGCGCAGATGCGCGGCGAGTGCCGCCACCGCGGCGGCGCGTTCCGCCGGGCCTGCCTCCGCCACCTCGACCAGCGTGGACCACCCGAAGGAGGACAGGCCGAGGAACCCCGCGCGGAAGGCCTGGCGACGCCTGCCCTCCATCCTTGCCGGGTCCTCGTCCCAGAAGCAGAAGCCGCCGGGCACGGCCCATTCGCCCGGTTCGGCCGCGCGCGGGAAGACCAGCGCGTCGGAAGGGTCGAGCCGCACCGTGCGCAGCAGCCGCGTCATGCCGCCACCGCCTCGGCGAGCGGCCGCCGCTCGCGCTGCCCGTCGCGCTCGATGACGAGGTCGCCCGTGGCCGGGTCGATGCCGCGCCGCCCGCCCTCCCCCACCGCGGGGTCGAGCCGCGCCAGGTAGCGATCCGCCACCGTCCGCACGCCGCGCCCCTGCCAGTCCGCGAGCGTCGCCATCAGGTGGCGCGCCCAGGATGCGGTGAGCTCGGCGGGCGTGACGTCGGCATAGCCTTCCTCGAACAGCGTGGTGCGGCCCGGGTCGCGGCCGGGGTCGCCATCCGCGGAGTCGGCGAAGCGGGCCTCGATGCCGACGACGATCCAGTCCGGCACCGAATCTTCCGTGCAGCCGGGCGGCGCGATCAGGCGCGCGGCGCCGACGACGCCGCCATTGACGCGGATGCCCGCGGGCCAGTCGAAGGTCAGTGGCACCTCGGGCGGGCCGTGGGTGCCGGCGGCATCGGCGAAGGCGCTCATCGCCGCGAGCAGCGCGGGGCGCGCGGCAGCCAGAGTCTGCTCCGGCTCGAGCACCACGGCGACTTCGACCCGCGCCCAGGACCGCACCCAGACGAGTGTGCCCGCGCCATGCTGCGGCGCCATCGCGACCGCGCGTTCCACCGCGTCGCCGCCTTCGCGCAGGGCGACGATGGGCGTGAACACGCTCGGCAGGTCGGGCAGGCCCTCGGACACCTCGCTCCCTCGCAACTCCGTCAACTGGGGCATATATGCCCGCAGCCCCGGACTTCCCAGCGGGGCAGGTCGGGAGGTTTGTTCGGTCGATGAGCGGAACGGACGGTCGCATCGCCTTGGTGTGCAGTTGCGAGGACACGATGCGCCTCGACGAGAAGGCCATCGCCCGCGGCTGCGGAGCGGAGCTGCGCACCGCGGAGCAGCTTTGCATGAAGCAGCTCGACCGCTTCATGGCAGCGCTCGCCACCGGGCGTCCGCTGACGGTCGCCTGCACCGCCCAGGCGCCGCTCTTTGGCCAGGAAGCGGAGCAGGCGCAGGCCGCGACGCCCACCTTCGTCAATGTCCGCGAGCACGCCGGCTGGTCGGCCGAGGGCAAGGCGGCCGGCGCCAAGATGGCCGCGCTGATCGCCGCCGCCGCCGAGCCGATGCCCGCGACGCCCCTCGTGCCGCTGGAAAGCGGCGGCGTCACCCTCGTGCTCGGCCGCGACGCGGTGGCGCTGGACGTCGCTGCGCGGCTGCAGGACAGGTTGGACCTGACCGTCCTGCTGACCGGCACCGAGGACGTCACCCCGCCCCGTGCCGTGCCTTTCCCGGTGATGAAGGGCCACGCCCGCGCCGCCACCGGATACCTCGGCGCCTTCGAGGTGACGGTGGACGGTGCGGCGATGCCGCGCCCGTCCTCCCGCGCGCGCTACGAATGGGGGCCTGGCAAGGACGGCGCGACCAGCCACGCCGATGTGGTGCTGGACCTGACCGGCAACCCGCCGCTGTTCCCGACGCACGAGGTCCGCCAGGGCTACCTGCGCGCGGACCCGGCCGACGCGCTCGCCGTGGAGCGCGCCATCGCCGCCGCCGCGGATCTCCTCGGCACCTTCGACAAGCCGCGCTTCATCACCTTCGACGCCGCGCTCTGCGCGCATTCGCGCAACAGGCGGACGGGCTGCACGCGCTGCCTCGACCTCTGTCCCACCGGCGCGATCACGCCGGGCATCGGTCCGCAGAAGGACCAGGTCGTCATCAGCGCGGAGATCTGCGCCGGCTGCGGCGCCTGCGCCGCCGTCTGCCCGACCGGGGCCGCGACCTATACCCTGCCGCCCGCGGCCGCGCTCGCGCGCCGCATCCGCACGTTGCTGCTCGCGTACCGGGAAGCCGGCGGCGAGGCACCCGTGCTGCTGCTGCACGACGAGGCGCAGGGCGAACCGATGCTCGACGCCCTCGGCCGCCACGGCGACGGCCTGCCCGCCCGCGTGCTGCCGCTGCTCGTGAACGAACCGACGGCGCTGGATCTTTCGCTGCTCGCCGGCGCCCTCGCCTGGGGCGCTTCCGCCGTGCGCGTGCTGCTGCCAGGCAAGCGCAGGCACGGCGCCGAGGGCGTGTTCCGCAACATCGACTACGTCAACGCCGCGCTTGACGGACTCGGCCTCGGCCACGCCACCGCGCGCGCCGCGGCGATCGAGACGGACGATCCCTTCACCCTCGGCGAGACGCTCGCCGCCCTGCCCCGCGCGCCCTTCGCCTTCGCGCCCTCCACCCACCAGGCGATCGGCGCGCCGCGGGAGATGGCGCTGCAGGCCCTCCGCGCCCTGCGCACGGCCGCGAATGCCCGCGTCGAGATCGTGCCGATGCCGGCCCTCGCGCCCTTCGGCGTCGCGCATGTGAACGCGGCGGGATGCACGCTGTGCCTCGCCTGCACCAGCGTCTGCCCGACCTCGGCCTTTTCCGCGAACCCGGAGACGCCGCAACTCCGCTTCCTCGAGGATGCCTGCGTGCAGTGCGGCCTCTGCGCCGCGACCTGCCCGGAGAAGGTCATCACCCTCGAGCCGCGGCTGAACTTCAGCGAGGCCGCCGCGGTGCCCCGCGTGGTGAAGGAGGAAGAACCCGCCGCCTGCCCGCGCTGCGGCAAGCTGTTCGGCACCAAGGCCTCCATCGCGCGGGTGAAGGCGAAACTCTCGGCGCACTGGATGTTCGGCGACCCGAAGAAGCTCGCACTGCTGGAACTCTGCGAGGACTGCCGCATCACCGAGGCGACGATGGGCGGGCTCGATCCCTATGCGGGGGCGGAACGGCCGGCGGTGAAGACGACGGAAGACTACCTGCGCGAAGCCGAACGGTCGAAGAAGACGCAGTAGTCGTCGTGGAGGGGCGCCGCACCTCCACACCACCCCGCCAAAGGCCGAAAGGCCTTTGGAAACCGGGATTTTTAAGGTTTTAGGACTTTAGGTGCTTTAGCCCTTTAGAGCAGGTCCCGATCTGGTGGAGTCACCTGATCGGGTGAAGATGCTCGTAAAAACAAAGGCCTGGAGCGGTGCTCGTGAGCCGAGGCGAACGGAAAACGCTTTAGGCCGGGGTCCGACAGCATATCCGGGACGTGGCTGTCGGTGTTGATGAGAATATTGTCCCGCACCGAGGCGCCAGTTGCAACCCTCGGCGGAGGTTCGGCGGCCCCAGGCGGAGCGCGTGGTGGAGCCTCGCCCTCATGCCACGCGACAGGCGTCTCGCCATGGCGGCCAGTGCAGCGGCACGCGAGGTCGAACGGCCGGCGCAATCTCCGCAGAACTCGCTCCTTCGCGGAGCCCATCTCATGAACCGAGCCAGGCCGGCGCCTTCATCTCCAAGGCTCGGCGGCATGTCGCGGAGCGGCCGTGCGCAGGACGAAAGGCTTTGATACCAGGCAGCGGAATGGAAGGCCGGTCTCAGTTCCTCGGCAGCCGCGCGACCGAAGGCGCATCCGGATTCTGCGCCCGGTGCCGCAGCAGGTGGTCCGCCAGCACGATCGCCAGCATCGCCTCGCCCACCGGAACCGCGCGGATGCCGACGCAGGGGTCGTGGCGGCCCTTGGTCTGCACCTCGACCTCCTGCCCCTGGCGGTCCACCGAGGCGCGCGGCGTCAGGATCGAAGACGTCGGCTTGACCGCGAAGCGCGCGACGATCGGCTGGCCGGTGCTGATGCCGCCCAGGATCCCGCCGGCATGGTTGGCCTGGTAGGCCACCGTGCCGTCGGCGTTCATGCGCATCTCGTCGGCGTTCTCCTCGCCGGTCAGCGCGGCGGCGCCGAAGCCGTCGCCGATCTCGACGCCCTTTACCGCGTTGATCGACATCAGCGCGGCGGCGAGGTCCGCATCGAGCTTGCCGTAGATCGGCGCGCCGAGGCCGGGGGGCACGCCCTCGGCCACCACCTCGATGACGGCACCGACGGAATTGCCGGATTTGCGCAGGTCCAGCAGGCGTTCTTCCCACCGCACGGCGGCGGCGCGGTCGGGGCAGAAGAAGGCGTTCTCCTCCACCGCCGCCCAGTCCCAGGCGGCGGGATCCACCCAGTCGCCACCCATCGCCACCAGTGCGCCGCGGATGCGGACCTCGGGGCCGAGCACCTTGCGCGCCACCGCGCCGGCGGCGACGCGCATCGCCGTCTCGCGCGCGGAGGACCGGCCGCCGCCGCGATAGTCGCGGATGCCGTATTTCAGTTCGTAGGTGATGTCGGCATGGCCGGGGCGGAAGCGCTCGGCGATCTCGGAATAGTCCTTGGATCGCTGGTCGGTGTTCTCGATGTGCAGCGCGATGGGCGTGCCGGTGGTCAGGCCCTCGAACACGCCGGAGAGGATGCGGACCTGGTCCGGTTCCTGGCGCTGGGTGACGAACTTCGACTGGCCGGGGCGGCGGCGGTCGAGGAAGGGCTGGATGTCGGCCTCGGTCAGCGCGAGGCGCGGCGGCACGCCGTCCACGACGCAGCCGATCGCTGGCCCGTGGGATTCGCCCCAGGTGGTGAAGCGGAAGAGGTGGCCGAAGGTGTTGTGGCTCATTGCCCCTTGTCCCGGGCGATCAGCTCTTCTCGATCGTTAGGTCCGGCGCGTCCGGGTTCTTCATCCCCACGATGTGGTAGCCGGAATCGACGTGGTGGACCTCGCCCGTCACGCCCTGCGCCAGGTCCGAAAGCAGGTAGAGGCCCGAGCCGCCCACTTCCTCGATCGTCACGTTCCGGCGCAGCGGCGAATTGTACTGGTTCCACTTCAGGATGTAGCGGAAGTCGCCGATGCCGCTCGCCGCCAGCGTCTTGATCGGCCCGGCGGAGATCGCGTTCACGCGGATGCCGCGGTCGCCGAGGTCGGCCGCCATGTAGCGCACGCTGGCTTCCAGCGCCGCCTTGGCCACGCCCATGACGTTGTAGTGCGGCTGCACGCGCTCGGCGCCCAGGTAGGTCAGCGTCAGCAGCGACCCGCCCTCGGACATCAGCGCCGCCGCCCGCTGCCCGGCGGCGACGAAGGAGAAGCAGGAGATGTCCATCGCCTGCAGGAAGGCCTCCCGCGGCGTATCCAGGTAGCGGCCGCGCAGGAACTGCTTGTCGGCATAGCCGATGGCATGGACGAGGAAGTCGAGCTTCCCCCACGCCTTGCCCACCGCGTCGAAGGCCGCGTCCATGCTGGCGTCGTCGGCGACGTCGCAGGGCAGCATGATGGAGGAGCCGACGCTCTCGGCCAGCGGGCGGACGCGCTTTTCCAGCGCCTCCCCCTGGTAGGTGAAGGCGACCTCGCCGCCCTGGGCGGCGACGGCGCGGGCGATGCCCCAGGCAATGGAGCGGTCGTTCGCCACGCCCATGATCAACCCGCGCTTGCCTTTCATGAGGCTGCCCGTGGCGATGCTGGGCTCCGGCGCGGCGTCATTCATCACGTTCAGGAGACCCGAGAGGTTGCAGTCATGCGGGGGTGGTGCCATGGCGGGGGGCGCCGGGCAAGAGGTTCCGGTCCCCGCCGCCGCCCGCGCAGGGCCGCATCCCCCGCCGCCCCTTGCCGCCACGGCCGGCGCACCGATACAGGCGGGCACGAGGAGCACCCCATGCCCACCACCGACGACCCCATCGCTACCTTCGAGGCCTGGTTGGCGGAGGCCGCGACGAGCGAGCCGAGCGACCCCAACGCCGTCTGCCTGGCCACCGCGACGCCCGAGGGCCTGCCATCGGCCCGCATGGTGCTGCTCAAGGGCGTCGATGAGCGGGGCTTCGTCTTCTACACCAACCTCGAGAGCCGCAAGGGCGGGGAACTGGCCCGCAACCCCCATGCGGCGCTCTGCTTCCACTGGAAGACGCTGGCCCGCAGCGTGCGCGTCGAAGGGCCGGTCGAGCTCGTGAGCGAGGAGGAGGCCGACTCCTACTATGCCAGCCGGGCACGGACCTCGCGCCTCGGCGCCTGGGCGTCGAAGCAGTCCCGGCCCCTCGAATCGCGCTTCGCGCTGGAGAAGGCGGTGGCGGAATACGGGCTGCGATACGCGATCGGCGAGATCCCGCGCCCGGCGCACTGGTCCGGCTTCCGCGTGCTGCCGAAGCGGGTCGAGCTGTGGCGGGACATGCCCTTCCGCCTGCACGAGCGCCGCGTCTTCCACCGCGAGGGGAAAGGTTGGCGGATGGAAACGCTGTATCCCTGATGGCCGCGCATGCAGGACGGTCGGGGGGAGGGAACTCCCCCCGATCCCCCCTCCTTCTCTGGATACCTGGCACTGACCGCGGCCGCCGGTGCCAAGTGACCAAGGAAGGGAGGGGGTTCGGGGGAGGTTCCCCTCCCCCGGCCTTGTCGCCGCCATGATCCCCCCGGACCAGCGCGAGGCGGCGGCACTGCTTGCCCGCCTCTCCGGGGCCGAGCCGGTCGAGACGCACGTCTCCGCCGTTTTCGTCGGCCGCGACACCGCCTGGAAGATGAAGAAGGCGGTCGCGCTCGACTTCCTCGACTTCACGACACTCGCGGCGCGGGAGCATTTCTGCCGGCGGGAACTGGAACTCAACAGGCCGCATGCGCCGGAACTCTACCGCGACGTGGTGCCCCTCACCCGCGGGCCGGACGGGGCCTTGCGCGAGGGCGGCGACGGTCCGGCGGTGGAATGGGCCTTGCGCATGGCGCCCGTGCCCGCGGGGGATTTCCTGGACGCCGTCGCGGCGCGCGAAGGCCTCGCGCCGCCGCTGCTCGACGCCATGGCCGATGCCGTTGCCGCGATGCACGCATGCGCGCCGCGCGCGGAGACCGATCCGCCCGCGGTGACGTCATCGATCCTGGAGGGGAACATTCCCTCCGCCCGGCAGGCGGGCCTCGATTCCGCGCGGGTGGAGGCCTGGGCGGCCGCGGCGCGGGTGGAACTCGCGCGCGTCGCGCCCGTGCTCGCCGCCCGCGGGGCCGCGGGCTTCGTCCGCCGCTGCCATGGCGACCTGCACCTCGGGAACCTCTGCCTCCTCGAAGGCCGCCCGACGCCCTTCGACGCGCTGGAATTCGACGAGGCGCTGGCGCGCATCGACGTCGGCTACGACCTGGCGTTCCTGCTGATGGACCTCGACCTGCGGCTGGGCCGCGGGGCGGCGAACCGAGTGCTCAATCGCTACGTCGCGCGGACGGGCGACACGGGGCTGCTCGCCGGGCTGCCGCTGTGGCTGTCCCTGCGCGCCATGATCCGCACCCATGTGGAGGCGACGCGCGGGCGGGACTGGCAGGCACTGTTCGCGGCGGCCGAGGCGCACCTCGTTCCGGCCCCCGCGCGCCTGGTCGCGGTGGGTGGCTTGCAGGGCACGGGGAAGTCCACGCTTGCGCGGGCGATCGCCCCGCACCTCGGCCGCGCCCCCGGCGCGCTGGTGCTGCGCACGGATGAGATCCGCAAGCGCCGCTTCGGTGTCGCGCCGGAGGAACGGCTGCCGCCCGAAGCCTATGCGGAAGGCGTCAGCGCCGCGGTCCATGGGGAGATGTTCGCCATGGCGGCAAGCGCGCTCGCCGCCGGCCAGGCCGTGGCGCTGGATGCCGTCTTCCTCGACCCCGCCCATCGCGGGCAGGCCGAGGCGGTGGCGCGTGCGGCGGGGCTTCGATTCGACGGCATCTGGCTGGAGGCGCCGCTCGAGGTGCTGCGCGCGCGCCTCGCCGCCCGGACCGGGGATGCCTCGGACGCGACGGAGGCGGTGCTGCTGCGCGCCGCCGCCGTCGATCCCGGCCCGATGGCATGGCACCGCGTGGCGGCCGACGAGGGTGCCGTCATCGCCTCGCTGAGCGCATTGGCATGAATACGCATTCCATGTGCTAGGCTTTCGCTCCTGGTAACTAGAAGGGCGAGGAAGGGAGCTTCTCCACATGGCCTATCGCCGCCTGCTGCTGCCGCTGACCGGAACCACCGCCGGTGAGGCAGCGCTCGCCACCGCCCTGATCGCCGCGCGCGTCTGGGGCGCGCATGTCCATTGCCTGCATGTCCGGGTCGACGCGCGCGACGTTGCGCCGCTCGCCGGCGAAGGGCTCTCGGGCGCCATGATCGAGGAGATGATGGCCGCGACCGAGCGCGAGAGCGGCGAGCGCGCCGAGCGCGTGCGCACGCTGTTCGACAAGTTCACCTCCGGCCTCGGCGGCGTGACCCTGGCGGACAACCCCGACACCGCGGCCAAGAGCGGCGGCCCGACCCTGTCCTTCGAATCCATCGCGGGGCGGGAGGAGGACATCGTCGCCCAGCAGTCGCGCCTGTACGACATGGCGGTGGTGCCGCATCCGGAGGCGGGCGAGGACGTGTCCTCCTCCGACGCGCTGCACGCCATCCTGTTCGATTCCGGCCGCCCGGTGCTGATCGCCCCGCGCGTCGCGCCACCGGATATCGGCACGCGCGTCTGCGTCGCCTGGAACGGCACCGCCGAGAGCGCGGCCGCCGTCGCCGCCGCGCTGCCCTGGCTGCACAAGGCGAGCGCGGTGCGCATCCTCTGCTCCGACGAATACCAGCGGCGCGGCCCGAAGGCCGAGGGCATCCAGGCCTATCTGCGCTGGCATTCCATCGATGCCGAGATCATCCCCTTCAAGCCGCAGACGCGCGAAGTCGGCGCCGGGCTGCTCGGCGCGGCGCGGGATTTCGGCGCCGACCTGCTGACCATGGGCGCCTATTCCCATTCCCGCCTGCGCCAGCTGATCCTGGGCGGCGTGACGCGCCATGTGCTGGAGAATGCCGAGATCCCCGTGCTGATGTGCCGCTGACCGCGGCATCATCACCATACTGAATGGCCGCGATCAGGGCCCGCGCGTGGCGGGCCCCCGGCAGGGCGCCTATCTCCGCTTGCGAACGGAAGCCCGCACCGCGGGCACAGCAGACGGAGCGCCACGATGATCGAGATCCGCCCCTTCGCGAGCCTGGGCAAGGCGAATTTCGGCTGGCTCAATGCCAACCACCACTTCTCCTTCGGCAACTACATGGACCAGTCCCGGATGAACTGGGGCCGGCTGCGCGTGTGGAACGACGACGAGATCGCCGCCGGCACGGGCTTCGACCCGCACCCGCACCGCGACATGGAGATCATCACCTACGTCCGCGAGGGTGCCATCACCCACAAGGACAACATGGGCAACGAGGGCCGCACCGAGGCCGGCGACGTGCAGATCATGTCGGCCGGCACCGGGGTGGTGCATGCGGAATACAACCTCGAGCCCACGACGACGCGCATCTTCCAGATCTGGATCATGCCCGACCGCCGCGGCGTGAAGCCCGCCTGGGGCGCGAAGCAGTTCCCCAAGGAGAAGCGGGACGCGTCCTTCGAGGTGCTGGCCTCCGGCCGGGCGCAGGATGCCGGCAACGGCGCGCTGCCGATCAACGTCGATGGCGCGGTGATGGCCGCGACGCTGAAGAAGGGCCAGACGCTGGTGCAGCCGCTCGCAGAGGGGCGCGCCGCCTACATCGTGTCGGCGAAGGGCACCGTCACGGTGAACGGCGTGGCCGCCGCCGCGCGCGACGGCATCGCGGTGCGGGAGGAGAAGGACATCTCCATCACCGCGACCGAGGATGCGGAACTGGTGATGGTGGAAGTCGCCGACGCCTGATGGCAGGCAGGGCGCCGCGCAGCGGGAGGCATCCCCTGCGCCGCGTCCTGCCGGACGCGCAAGGGATGAACCCTTGCCCGCCTGGTATCCGCAGCCTGGTCCTGCGCGCCTTCGCCCCGACGGCCCCGCGCGTCATGCGTCGCGCGGCGGCTCGGCGGGCCCAGGCAATGCGCGGCGGCGGAAGCGCCAGCCCGCGGCGCCGAGCCCGCGGCTCAGGTCGATGAGCGGAAAATCGAGCCAGGTCAGCGCCACGGCGCGCATGAAGGGCGCGAGCGCCTCGGCGGGCCGATCGGCGCCGGCGGCGGCCTCGGCAATGGCGTAGAGCAGCAGCGCCTCGTCCGGCGAGAGCCGCTCGCAATGCGGGCAGCCGATGACGACCTCGCGCAGGGACTGCATCGCAACGCCGTACATCAGGGCATTGACGGAAAGCGCCACATCAGCCGGCCCGCCGGCCTCGGCGATGGTGGCACGCACCTCCGGCAGGGGATCCACCCCGCAACGCATCGCGTTGACCCATGGCCGCAGGCCGCGCCTGAGGACGAACTCCGCCGTCCGATCAAGCTCCTTCGCCCGATCCGGCCATGGCATGGCGGAGCGGCGGAAATGCACGACATCGCCCATGCGCAGTCTGGCCCCCGATGCGCCGGCACGCTTGGACGCGACGCGCGATTCGCGCGAAGTATTGCATGCTCCCGCATATGTCACGAGGTGGTGATCGGCGGCCCGCTCCACGGCCGGCCGGCTCGGCGCTTCGTCGCCTTCCTGGTGCGGGAGTAGGCTTGCGCGGCAAGGTTCAGGAGACGCCTTCATGCCCACGCTGCCCGATGGCACCAGGGTGCCTGCCCTCGGCCAGGGAACCTGGCACATGGGGGAGGATGCGCGGGCGCGAAAGGCGGAGGCCGATGCGCTGCGCCTCGGGCTCGACCTCGGGCTGACGCTGATCGACACCGCCGAGATGTATGGCGAGGGCGGCGCGGAGGACGTGGTCGGCGACGCCATCGCCGGGCGGCGGGACGGCGTGTTCCTCGTCTCCAAGGTCTATCCGCACAATGCGTCCCGCCGCGGCGCCGTCGCCGCCTGCGAGCGCAGCCTGAAGCGGATGCGCGTCGAGACCATCGACCTCTATCTGCTCCATTGGCGGGGATCGGTGCCGCTGGCGGAAACCGTGGAGGGCTTCGAGGCGCTGCGGCGCGCCGGCAAGATCCGCCACTGGGGCGTGTCCAACTGCGACGTGGACGACCTGGAGGAACTCGGCCCCGCGCTGGCGGACTGCGCGACGGACCAGGTGCTCTACAGCCTGGAGCATCGCGGGGTGGAATTCGACCTGCTGCCCTTCTGCGCGCGGCACCGCATGCCGGTGATGGCCTATTCGCCGATCGGCCAGGGCGGGCGGCTGCTGCGGACGCGCGCGCTGGGCGAGGTCGCGGCGCGACACTCCGTCACGCCGGCGCAGGCGGCGCTCGCCTGGACGCTGCGCGACCCGAACGTGATCAGCATCCCGAAGTCGGCCGACCCTGCGCATGTGCGGCAGAACGCCGCGGCAAGGGAGATCAGGCTGACGGCGGAAGACCTGGCGACGCTCGATGCCGCCTTCGCGCCGCCGGCGCGCAAGCGCGGGCTCGCGATGCTGTAGCGCGGCGGGGAGGGCCCTGCCCTCCCGCCGCACCGCGCGCCCCTACCGGAACACCGGCACCGCGTTGTCGTCCGACTGGTCCGGCAGCGGCACTTCGATCCGCACGGTGGACGGGTCTACGCCCGTGCCCTTGTCGAGCCAGTAGGTCACGCTCTCCGGCCAGACGATGACGATCGCCACCAACAGCAATTGCAGGCACAGCCACGGCACGGCGCCCCAGTAGATGTCGCGGCTCAGCACTTCCTTGGGCGCGATGCCGCGCAGGTAGAACAGCGCGAAGCCGAAGGGCGGGTGCATGAACGACGTCTGCATGTTGATGCACAGCAGCACCCCGAACCACACCAGGTCGATGTCGAGCTTGGCCGCGACGGGCGCCAGCAGCGGGATGACGATGAAGGCGATCTCGAAGAAGTCGAGGAAGAACGCCAGGAAGAAGATGAAGACATTGACGAAGACCAGGAAGCCCGTCTGGCCGCCCGGCAGGTGGGACAGCAGGTATTCGATCCAGTGCGACCCGTCCACGCCCTGGAACACCAGGCTGAAGACCGTCGCGCCGATCAGGATGAAGATCACCATGGCGGTGATGCGCATGGTGTTCGACATCGCCTCGCGCAGCAGCTTCCAGGAGAAGCGGCCATTCATCACGGCCAGCGCGACGGCCCCGACCGCGCCCATCGCACCGGCTTCCGTCGGCGTGGCGAGCCCGAGGAAGATCGTGCCGAGCACGAGGAAGATCAGCACGACCGAAGGCACCATGCCCTTGAGCACGCGCCACCACAGCGACCAGCCGCGCGGCACCAGCGCCTCGGGCGGCAGGGGGGGCACCTTGTGCGGGGCGAAGATCGACACGCCGGCGATGAAGGCGATGAACAGGAAGACCTGCAGGAAGGACGGTCCGATCGCGCCCGCGTACATGTCGCCGACCGACTTGCCGAGCTGGTCGCCCAGCACGATCAGCACCAGCGACGGCGGGATGACCTGCGTGATGGTGCCCGAGGCCGCGATCACGCCCGTCGCGATCCGCATGTCGTAGCCGTAGCGCATCATGATCGGCAGGGAGATCATGCCCATGGCGATGACCGAGGCCGCGACCGTGCCGGTGATGGCCCCCAGCACCGCGCCCACCAGGATGACGGCGTAGGCGAGGCCGCCGGGCACCTTGCCGAACAACTGGCCGGTGCCTTCGAGCAGGTCTTCCGCCAGCCCGCATCGTTCCAGGATCGCGCCCATCAGCGTGAAGAACGGGATCGCGAGCAGCAGGTCGTTCGACAGGATGCCGAAGACGCGCAGCGGCAGGTTGCCGAGGTAGGCGGTGGTGAAGAAGCCCATCTCGATCGACAGGAAGCCGAAGAACAGCCCGACCGCCGACAGCGAGAACGCCACCGGGAAGCCCATCAGCAGGAACACCACCAGGCCGCCGAACATCAGCGGCGGCATGATCTCGAGGCTCAGCATCCGCTCACTGCTCCGGCCGCTGGTATTCGGCGAGGTGGGCCGTCGCGGGATCGATGCCGCGCAGCGCCGCGATCCGCTTCACGAGTTCCGACAGCCCCTGCAGGGAGACCAGCGCGAAGCCGAGCGGCATCATGATCTTGACCGGCCAGCGGATCAGCCCGCCGGCATTGGGCGAGCCTTCGCCCCGGACGAGGGAATCCCAGAAGAAGGGCAGCGTCATCCAGGCCAGCAGCATCATGGCCGGCAACAGGAAGAAGATGATGCCGAAGACGTCGATCCAGAGCCGCGCCCGCGCGGAGACGCTGCCATAGACCAGGTCCACCCGCACATGCTCGTTGCGGTTCAGCGTATAGGCCGCGCCGAGCATCACCGTGCCGGCGAAGAGGTACCACTGCACCTCGAGCCAGGCGTTGGAGGACATCGAGAAGCCGTAGCGGACGACGGCGTTGCCGGCGCTGATCGCGCAGGCGGCAAGCACCATCCAGTCGGCGATCCGGCCGAAGCCGCCAGTCACCCAGTCCACGGCGCGGCTGAAGGCGAGCAGCGCGCGCATCTATCCCCTGACCCGGCCGCGCAGCGGCCCCCGATTCCGGCGCATTCCGCGCGGTCCCCCGTACGTGTCCGTGCCCCCCGACTGGCGGTCGATTCTCCTAGACCCGGCAGCGAACCAATGCAAACGGCGGCATATGTTTGTCGTTGCGGCGGGCGGGCGCCTATCCTGCCCGGGTGACTCGGCCCTTCCGCCGTCCATGCTGACGGTCCTCGTCCTGCTGGTGGGAGCCCTGGCTGCGCTCGGCGGCGCCGCGATGCCGCTCGCGCGGAGTGCGGCGGGGGCAAGGCTCGTCCATGCCGGCTGCGTCGCGGCGGGGGTGGTGCTGGCGGCGGGCGGGCTGGCGGGGCTGCTCGGCGGGCCGGCGGCGCTCGAACTGCCCTTCGGCCCGCCCTGGGGGCCGGCGCGGCTCGCGCTCGATGCGCTGTCGTCGTGGTTCCTGCTGCCGCTCGGGATCGCGGTCGCCTGCGCCTCTCTCTTCGCGCTGGGGGGCGTGCATGGGGCGGTGCCGGCGCGGGAACTCGTGCCCTGGCCGCTCTTCGTCGCGGGCATGGCGCTGACGCTGCTCGCCGCCGACGGCTTCACCCTGCTGCTGGGGTTCGAGGCGATGTCCCTCGCCTCCTGGGTGTTGGTCGCGCATGACCACGCGCAGGCGGAGAACCGGCGGGCGGCGCGGATCTACCTGGTCTTCGCGGGCTTCGGTGGGCTGGCGCTGATCCTGGCCTGTGGGCTCATGGCGGGCGGGGCGGGGGATGTCGCCTTCGCGGCCTTCCGCGACGCGCCGCCGGAAGGCTGGCGCGCGGCGGCGGTGCTGGCGCTGGTGCTGGCGGGGGCTGGGTCCAAGGCGGGGCTGGCGCCGCTGCATGTGTGGCTGCCGCTCGCGCATCCGGCCGCGCCGAGCCATGTCTCGGCGGTGATGTCGGGGGCGATGACCAAGGTGGCGCTCTATGTCCTGGCGCGCTTCGTCTTCGACCTGATGGGGCCGGCGCAGCCCTTCTGGCTGGGGGCGCCGCTGATCGCGCTGGGGGCCGCCTCCGCCGTGATCGGGGCGCTGCGGGCGAATCTGGAGGAAGACACCAAGACCCTGCTGGCCTGCTCGACCATCGAGAATGTCGGGCTGATCGCCATCGGGCTGGGGCTGGCGCTGGCCTTCCGCGGGGCGGACCTGCCGGCGCTGGCCGCGCTCGCCGCCGGGGCGGCGCTGCTGCACGTGCTGAACCATGCGGTGTTCAAGACGCTGCTGTTCCTGGCGGCGGGCGAGGTGCTGCACGGCGCGCTCTCCCGCCGGATCGACCGGCTGGGCGGGCTGATCCATCGCATGCCCTGGACCGCCTGGGCGGCGCTGGCGGGGGTGGCGGCGGCGGCCGCGCTGCCGCCGCTTTCGGGGTTCGCCTCGGAATGGCTGCTGCTGCAGGCGCTGCTCTCGGCCTGGAGGGTGGGGGACCTCGCCTTCCAGATGGGGGCCGCGGCGGCGACGGCGCTTGCGGCGCTCGCGACGGCCCTGGCGGCGGCGGCGATGGTGCGGTTCTGGGGGCTGGTGTTCCTCGGCCGTCCGCGCACGCCGCGCGCGGCGGGGGCGGAGGAATCGGGCGGCGCGGTGCGGATCGCGCTGGTGGTCCCGGCCGTGCTGACCGTGCTGCTGGGGCTGGTGCCGGGGCTGATGCTGGACCTCGCGGAGCCCGCGCTGCGGCTGATGGCGGGGGCCGCCGCGCCGCGAGCGGACCTGCTGGCCGTCGGCGCGGCCGAGGGCGGGGCGCGCTACTGGCCGATCCTGGTCGCCGCGCTGGTCGCGGCGGCGATCGGGCTCGTGGTCTGGCTGGTCCGGCGCCGGGCGCCGGCGGGCGTGGCGCGCGGCCCGGCCTGGGATTGCGGCTTCATGGCCCCGCCGCACCACCTGCCCTTCGGCGACCCGGCGACCCAACCCAGCGCCGCGGGCTTCGGCCAGCCGCTGCGGCGGATGCTGGGCGAGAGCCTGCTCGCGGCGCGGGAGGGAGTGGCGATGCCCCCGCCGGGCGACACCCGGCCGGCAGTGCTGGAATCGGGCTTCCACGACCCGGCGCTCGCCGCGCTGGAAGGACCCCTGCCCCGCTGGCGGGAGGCCTTGGCGACGCAGGCGGAGAAGCTGCGCGACCTGTCGATCCGGCAATGCCTCGGGCTGACCTTCGGGGCGGTGGTGCTGATGCTGGCGCTGCTCGCCTGGCTGGAGGGGCGCTGAGATGGCCGCCATCTGGTCCGTGCTCGCGCAACTGCTGCACATCGCGCTGATCCTTGCCGCGGCGCCGCTGCTGACCGGCGTGGTGCGCTGGCTGAAGGCGCGGATGATGGGACGGCGCGGGCCGCATCCGTTGCAGCCGGTGCGCGACCTGACGAAGCTGCTGCGCAAGCGGCCGGTGCTGGCGGAGAACGCCTCCGCAATCTCGCGCGCCGCGCCGTATGTCGCGGTGGGCGCGGCGATGGCGGCGGCGGCGCTGGTGCCATCCTTCGCGCGGGGCATGGTTTTCGCGCCGCTGGCGGATCTGATCCTGGTCGCGGGGCTGCTCGCCGTCGGGCGGGTGGCGATGGCGCTGGCGGGGATGGATGTGGGCACGCAATTCGGCGGGCTCGGCGCGGCGCGGGAGATGTCCTTCGCCGCAATCGCCGAACCGGCGCTGGTGATCGCGGCGCTGACGCTCGCGATCCTGGCGGGGACGACGAACCTCGATGCGATTGCGGGGGCGTTCCGGGAGGGCGGGCTGGGGCTGCGGGTCTCGCTCGGCCTCGCGCTGGTGGCGCTGCTGGCGGTGGCGGTCGCGGAGAATGCCCGCATCCCGGTGGACAATCCGGCGACGCACCTGGAACTGACCATGGTGCATGAGGCGATGATCCTGGAAGCCTCGGGCCGCCACCTCGCGCTGTGGGATTATGCGGCGATGCTGCGGCTGACCCTGTGGCTCGCGCTGCTGGCGGCGGTCTTCCTGCCGTTCGGCCAGGCGCCGTCCGGCTCGGCGCCGCATGTCTGGGTGGTGGGGCTGCTCGCCTGGGTGGTGAAGATGGGCGGGCTGGCGCTGGCGCTGGCCGGTTTCGAGAGCGCCATCGCCAAGATGCGCGTCTTCCGCGTGCCGGAATTCCTCGGCGCGGCGCTGCTGCTGGGGTTGCTTGGCGCGGTCTATCTGTTCGTCTCGACGGGGCTGTCGTGAGTTTCGGGCATCTTCCCTACGACGTGGCGCATCTGCTCGGCGGCGGGGTGCTGCTGCTGTCCTTCGTGCTGCTCTACCAGCGGCGCATCGGGGCGGTGATCAACGCCTTCGCGATGCAGGGCACGCTGCTGGCGCTGGCCGCGGCGTGGCAAGGGTATGTGCAGGGGGCGCCGGGGCTCTACCTGACCGCGGTGCTGGCGCTCGCGGCCAAGGGGGTGCTCATACCGCTCGCGCTGCATGCGATCGTCCGGCGGCTCGACCTGCATCGCACGGTGGAAACGGCGCTCGGCATCGGGCCGTCGCTGGTGGCCGGCGTCGGGCTGGTGGGGCTGGCGATCCTGGTGGTGCTGCCGGCGACCGAGGGCGCGCGGGCGCTGGCGCGCGAGGACCTGGCGCTGGCGCTTTCCGTCGTGCTGCTGGGCATGCTGATGATGATCTCGCGGCGCAACGCGATCAGCCAGGTGATCGGGCTGCTGAGCCTGGAGAACGGGCTGATCCTCGCCGCCATCGGCGTGGCGGGGATGCCGCTGGTGGTGGAACTCTCGACCGCCGCGCTGGTGCTGATGGTCGCGGTGGTCGCCGCCGTCTTCGCCTTCCAGATCCGCGAGCGGTTCGACACGCTCGACACGCATCACCTCGAAGAACATCGCGGGGAGCGGCGCTGATGCCCCTGCAATGGGTCATCGTCTTCTTCGCCTGGGGCGGCGCCGTGGTGCTGGCGGCGATCCCCAACTTGCGGCAGGCGACGCTGGCGAACATCGCGGTCAGTGCGGGGTCCTTCCTGCTGGCGCTGATGCTCGCCGCGCAGCCTTTCGCGGAACATGGCTGGACGCGCACCGACGCGCTGAACCTGCCCTTCATCCTGCTGTCCGCCTTCGTCGGGCTGACCACCTCGGTCTTCTCGGCGGCGACGCTCGACCAGGAAGGCTTCGACCACTGGCGCATCCGCGCCTACCACGCCGCCTACCAGGTGTTCATGGGGGCGCAGACGCTGGCGCTGCTCGCGGACAATCTCGGCGTGATGTGGGTGGCGGTGGAGATCGCGACGCTCGCCACCGTCTCCATGGTCGCGGTCCACCGCACGCCGGCGGCCTTCGAGGCGGCGTGGAAGTTCTTCATCCTCTGCGGCGTCGGCATCGCGCTGGCCTTCTTCGGCACCGTCGTCCTCTACCTCGCGGCGCAGCCGCTGCTGAACGAGGAGACGGGCCTGTCCTGGGCCGCGCTGATGGGCGTGGCGGCGCAATGCGATCCGGGCACGCTGAACCTCGCCTTCGCCTTCCTGCTGCTGGGCTACGGCACCAAGGCAGGACTCGTGCCGCTGCATTCCTGGCTGCCGGATGCCCATGCGGAAGGGCCGGTGCCGATCTCGGCCGTGCTCTCGGGGCTGCTGCTGAATGCGGCGATGCTCGCGGTGCTGCGGGCGAAGTCCATCGTCGGCGCGCATCCGGAGGCGATCGCGCCGGGGCCGTTCCTGCTCGCGCTCGGCCTTGCGTCCGTGCTGCTGGCGTCGGTGTCGCTCTGGCGGCGGCGGGACGCGCGGCGCTTCTTCGGGTGGTCGAGCATCGAGCACATGGGGATCGCGGCCTTCGCCTTCGGGCTCGGCGGCGCGGCGGCGAACCTCGCGGGGCTGCTGCACCTGCTCGGGCATTCGCTGGTGAAGAGCGCCGTGTTCTTCGGCGTCGGCCGCGCGGCGCAGGCCAAGGGCAGCCAGAAGATCGCCGATATCGGCGGGCTGGTGGCGACGCACCCGGCGCTCGGCTGGGGGCTGGCGCTGTCCATCGCGGCGATCGCGGGGATGCCGCCCTTCCTGCTCTTCGCCTCCGAGTTCCGGCTCTTGGCCACGGCGGCGGGAGAGGCACCCTGGCTCGCCCTGGCATTGGCGCTCGGGATGGTCACGGCGCTCGCGGCTCTCATCACGGTGCTGCAGGCGCTCTGCTTCGGGGTGCCGACACCGGATGCGGCGACGGCGCCGAACGGCTGGCGGGAAAACGCGGCGGCAGCGCCGCTCTGGCTGCACCTGGCGGTGGCCATGGGGCTGGGGCTCGCCATGCCGGGCGTCTTGGCGGCGATGCTCGCGGAAGCGGCGAGGGTGATCGGATGAGGCGGGATGCGAAAGGAAGGTCGGGGGAGGAGAACCTCCCCCGAGCCCCCTCCCTTCTTTGGATTCTTGGCGCTGGCCTCGGCAGTCAGTCTCCAAATGACAAGGAAGGTTGGGGGGTTCGGGGGGGAGTTCCCTTCCCCCCGACCTTTTCACCGCCATGACCGCCGCCGCCCTCATCCGCACCGGCGCCCCCCAGGGCGCGCACCCCTTCGAGCGCTTCCTGCTGGCCGCCGGAACCTGGGCCGGCCTGCCGGCGGCGCTGACCGCCGATCCTTCCCTCGCGTTCCTCGGCATGTGGGCCGAACCTGGCATGGTCCATGCCGCCTTCCTCGAGGAAGGCGCGAACGCCGTGCTGCTCGCCTCCGCCCCCGCGGAGTCCGGCCGCTACGCCGCGCTCTCCCCCGCCCGCCCCGGCGCCATCCGCTTCGAGCGCATGATCCGCGATCTCTGGGCGCTGACCGCCGAGGGCGCGGTGGACCTACGCCCCTGGCTCGATCATGGCCGCTGGGGCCTGGAAGGCCCGCTGTCCGGCCGCCCGGCTGCCATCCTGGGCGGGGAGCCGCCGCAGCCCGAATTCCTCCCCGCCGAGGGCGAGGGCATCCACCAGATCCCGGTCGGCCCGATCCATGCCGGAGTCATCGAGCCAGGCCATTTCCGCTTCCACGTCCAGGGCGAGTTGGTGGTCCGGCTGGAGCAAAGGTTCGGCTACACGCACAAGGGCACGCTGTCGCTGATGCTCGGCAAGCCGGCGCGCGCGGCGGCGGCCTTCGCGGCGCGGCTGTCCGGCGATTCGACGGTGGCGCATGGCTGGGCCTTCGCCGCGGCGGCGGAAGCGGCGCTCGGCGTGGCGGTGCCGCCGCGCGCGGTGGCCCTGCGCGCGGTGATGGGCGAGCTGGAGCGCATCCACAACCACCTCAACGACTGGGGCTTCGTCTGCAACGACGCCGCCTTCGCCTATCCGCACGCGCGCTGCGGCTGGCTGCGGGAAGGCGTGCTGCGCGCCTGCGCGGCCGCCTTCGGCCACCGGCTGATGATGGACCGCGTGCTGCCCGGTGGGATCGCGCCCGACATCGCGCCGGGCGGGGCTGAGGCGATCCTCGCCGCGCTGGAAGCGGTGGAGCGTGAAACCCCCGCGCTGATGCGCATCTACGAGAGCCATGCCAGCCTGCAGGACCGCGTGGTGGGCACGGGCTTCCTCGACCCCGTGCTGGCGGCGCGCTTCGCCGCCGGCGGCTTCGTCGGGCGCGGTTCCGCCCGCCGCTTCGATGCGCGGCGCACGCCCGGCTACGCGCCCTATGACGCCATGGTGCCGGCGCTCGCGGTCGAAGCGGGTGGCGACGTCGACGCACGGGTGCGGGTGCGGGTGGCCGAGCTCGGCACTTCCATCTCCCTGGTGCGGCGCCTGCTGATGACGCTGCCGGAGGGCGAGACGCTGGTGCCGCTGCCCGCGCAGGCCGGCGAAGGCAGCGCGCTGATCGAAGGCTTCCGCGGGGAGTGCCTGGCCTGGCTGCGGCTCGACGAGGGCGGGCTGATCCGCGCCGTCTTCCTGCGCGACCCGTCCTGGCTGCAATGGCCGCTGCTCGAAGCCGCGATCGAGGGCAACATCGTCGCCGACTTCCCGATCTGCAACAAATCCTTCAACTGCTCCTATTCGGGGGTGGACCTCTGATGCTGTGGCCCCGCCTCGCCCGCGCGCTGCTCGGCAAGCCGCTGACGGACCCGGCGCCGCCGGTGCCGCAGGAGACGGTGGCCGCCCTGGGCGAGCGCCTGGCGGCGGCCGCGCGCACGCGGCTCGGCCGGAGCCTGTCGATCCGCGAGGTGGATTCCGGTTCCTGCAACGGCTGCGAACTGGAGGTGACCGCGCTGCAGAACGTCGCCTATGACCTCGAACGCTTCGGCCTGCGTTTCGTGGCCTCGCCGAAGCACGCCGACGTGCTGCTGGTGACCGGCCCCGCCTGCCGCAACATGACCGAGGCGATGCAGCGCGCGCTCGACTGCACGCCCGACCCGAAATGGGTGGTGGCGGTGGGCGACTGCGCGGTGGATGGCGGCGTCTTCAAGGGGTCCTACGCCGTGGAAGGCGGCGTCGGCGCGGTTCTGCCGGTCGATCTGCTGATCCCGGGCTGCCCCCCCTCCCCCGAACAGTTGCTGGAAGGGCTGCTGGCGCTGCTGGAGGCCGAGGCGGCGCCGGCCCCCAAATAAAATTGGGCCGGCCGGATTGCTCCGACCGGCCCGAAAGCCCCTCCGAGGAGAGACCAGCCAAGCGGTGGCCTGCCGGGAATAAGCCACCGTGACGAGGGCAACTTGGCAGCCGTCGCCTCTCGGGGTCGTGGCAAGGTCCTTAAACTCCCGCAACTAATGGCTGTAGGGGCCCGGTCGCCGCCGGGGGGGGGCGGCCACGGCGGGGCACGCCGCCCGCCGGGCCGCGGTTCATGCGGGCGTCAACGATCGCGGCCTCGTGGCCGAGGGTCGCTGCCGTTCGTAACCCCATCTTCCTGCACGCGGCGGCCCCACCGGCCCGCGGGCGGATACGCCGGGCAACGATGCCGGGCACCTCAGATCAGGCAGAGTTCCGCGAGATCCCGCCGCAGCTTCGGCGGCAGCAGGTCCAGCCCGCGCGCGGCGGGGCGTTCCTGGGACACGTCGGGCGGGGCTTCTTCGGGCTTCAGGTAGCGCCAGCCCTGGAAGGGCTTGGTCGGGCGCGCCTCCACCAGGACCAGGGTGGGGTCGAGCACCAGGGCGGCGCAGCGCGTGCCGTCGTCCCAGTCCTCCTCGCGGATCTCCAGGATGCGCTGGCGCACGCGCACGAAGCCGGCCACCACCCAGTAGATGGAGCCGCCGTCGGTGATCTCCCCGATCCGCTTGGGGAACATGCGCGTCCAGGCGCGCAGCGGCGGGTCGGTGCGCAGGCGCTCCTTCTGGATCGCAGCCAGCGCGGCGACGTCCTTGGGCCCGACGGAGAGCTTGATGAGGTGCAGCACGGCCCCTGCATGTCGCGCATGGGGGCGAGTCGGCAAGACCTATCCGTCGCGACGGCGCGTAACCCCCGTCCCGGCCGGCGCGAAACCAGGGATCAGCGCGCCAGGACGGCGCCGGAGACCACCGCATGGCCCGCCCCGACACCGCCGCCGGAGACCGCCCCCGCCTGACGCGCCCGGCGCGCGACACGCGGCTCGACATCGTGCGCGGCTGGCTGCAGATCTCGATCTTCGGCGCCCATGCGGTGGGATCGGCCTTCGGCGCCTGGGGAATCCATGCCGCCTGGGGGCTGTCGGACAGTTCGGAGCAGTTCCTCTTCCTCTCCGGCTTCGTGCTCGGCTCGGTTCATACGCTGAAGGAGCGGCGCGACGGGGCGGGCGCGGCGGGGCGGGACATCTGGCAGCGGGCGGGGCGGCTCTGGCTGACGCACCTCGTGCTGTTCTGCATGTTCGGCGCGATGATCCTGTGGGCGGAAATGGCCCTGCCCCTGCCGGGGGAGGTGGACCGGCTGGCCTGGCGGACCCTGGCCGACGCCCCCTGGGCGGCGCTGCCGGGGGCCGCGCTGCTGGTCTACCTGCCGAACTACATCGACATCCTGCCGGTCTTCATTCTCGCCATGCTGGCCCTGCCCGGCTTCCTGTGGCTGGCCGGGCGGCTGGGTGCGGTGGCGCTGTTGGTGCCGGGGCTGCTCTGGGCCGGCGTGCAGGCCGGGCTATGGCACTACTGGTCCTGGCTACCGACCGGGCTCGACCCGCTCGCCTGGCAGTTCGTCTTCATGCTCGGCGCCTGGTTCGGGCGGCAGGCGCTGCTGCGCGGGGCGGCGATGGAGCGGCGCGGCTGGGGCATCGCGCTGGCCTTCGCGATCCTCGGCCTCGGCCTGTTCCAGCGCGTCGCGGAACATGTCGCGGGCGGCTTCGCGCTCGACGCGGAACTGGCCTGGGTGCTGGCGGGCAAGACGCATCTCGGGCCACTCGCGCTCGCGCACGGGCTGGCGCTCGCCTACCTCGTCGCGGTGCTGGTCCCGCGGGAGGCGGCCTGGATGCGCGCCGCCCCGGCCCAGGCCCTGACGGCGGTGGGGCGGCACAGCCTCAATGTCTTTTGCGTCGGGCTCTTCCTCTCCTGGGGGGTGACGGCGGCCTTCCGCCTGGCGCCGGGCGTGTGGTGGGTCGATCCGGTGCTGACGCTCGGCGGCATCGCGGTGCTGGTCGCCTGCGGCCTGGCGATGGAGCGGCGGCGCCTCGCGCCCGCGCCGGCGCGGCCATGAGCGCCTCGACCTGGCCGGTCGGGCCGCCGCGCCGTTCCATCGCCGCACCGTGTCAGCCTAGGATGCCCGCGCAATCGGGCGGGCGCGCCGTGGCAGCAGGGCAGGATGGGCGGTGGGAAGCCTGGATGGCGGCGGCGCAGGCCGGCGATGCGCGCGCCTACGACCTGTTGCTGCGCGATTGCCTGCCCCTGCTGCGCGCCATCGCACGCCGCCGCATCGCCGACCGGCACGAGGCCGAGGACGCCGTCCAGGACACGCTGCTGACCATCCACCGCATGCTCGCCACGTACGACCCCACCCGCCCTGCCCGCCCCTGGATCGCCGCCATCGCCGAGCGGCGCTGCGTGGACCGACTGCGCCGGCGCGGCCGCGGCGCCGGGCGGGAGGCGTCGATCGATGACCATGCCGAGAGCCTCGCCGCCCCGCCCGGGGCGACCGGGGAAGACCGCGTCGCCGCCCGCCAGCTCCGCGAGGCCGTGGCCGACCTGCCCGAAAGCCAGCGCACCGCGCTGCGCCTCGCCAAGCTCGAGGACCTGCCGCTGGCCGAGGCCGCCGCCCGGTCCGGCCTGTCGATCGGCGCGCTCAAGGTGGCGACGCACCGCGCGCTCAAGACCCTGCGGCGACGTTTCGGGGTGGAGGACTGACCGTGGACACCGAGGACCTGATCGGCCGCCTCGCCGCCGAACTCCGCCCCGTCCGGCGGCTGCCGCATCCCTTGCGGCGGGCGGCGACCTGGCTGGGTTTCGCGCTGCTGGCGGTCGCCGCCTGCGTCGCCTGGTTCGGCCCGCGCCACGACCTGATGGAGCGGCTCGAACGCCCGCATGAGGTGGCACAACTGCTCTTCGCCCTGGCGACCGGCGTGCTGGCGGCGGTCGCGGCCTTCGAACTCTCCCTGCCCGACCGATCCTCCCGCTGGGTGCTGCTGCCGTTGCCGGCGGCGGCGGCCTGGGTAGGGAGCCTCGGCATGGGATGCCTCGCGGATGTCGCGCGGATGGGGCCGCAGGCGCTGGTGCTCGGCACCTCCTGGGGCTGCTTCCGCTTCATCCTGCTGATGGGCGTGCCGCTGGCGCTTTCCCTGGTGTGGATGCTGCGCCATGCGGGACCGATCCGGCCGGTGCCGGTCGCGGTGCTGGGCGGGCTCGCCGGCGCGGCGATCAGCGCGGTCGGGCTGTCGCTGTTCCACCACCTCGACGCGGCGCTCATGGTGCTCGCCTGGCATGGCGGGACGACGCTGCTCGTGGTGGTGGCGGCGGTCTTCGCCGGGCGCGCCTGGCAGGAACGGGCGAGCGTGGGCTTCACGGCGGCTTAAGGGCCTGCCCGTCAGGATCGGGTCTTCCGATCTACAGCCGGGGGTCCCATGCGCGCCTTCCTGAACCTTCCTGTCGGCCTGAAGCTGGCCACTTCGGGGCTCGTCGCCCTGCTCATGCTTGGTGGCATCATCGGCGCCATCCTCTTCACCGGCAATGCGGTGCAGGAGCAGACATCCGAGCAGCAGCGCATCACCGAGGCAGGCGTGCTGCTGACCACGGCCTCCGCCGCCGCCGGGGAGGCGCCGCTCCATGCCCAGGCGCTGCGCGCCGCCAACCAGGCCGAGGAGGTCGAGGCTGCCCGCACCGCCGCGATCGCCGCGCTCGAGACCGCCGCCCGCCTCGCGCGGGAGGCCGCCGGCGCGATCGGGGAGGAGCAGGCCGCGCGCCTGATGACCGAGGTCGGCACGCGCGCCGAGGCCTACGGCACGGCCGTCACCGAGCTCGCGCAGCAGCGCCTCGCCATCCTGCGCGCGCGCGACGAGGTCTTCCTCCAGCGCGCCTCGGAATACGACCAGGCCTTCGAGGGCGCCAACGCGACCATCGAGTTCGACCTCTCCGGCCCGGTGCAGGAGGACGTGCGCAACCGCTTCATCGCCTTCCACCAGGGCGTGAACGACATGCGCGCCTCGGCGCTGCGCTACCTCGCCACCGGGGACGACCGGCAGGCGCAGCGGGCGCGGCGCAGCATGTCCCAGGCGCGGGTGCATGTGCGCGGCGCCGTCTCCGCCGCGCAGGCCAATGCCCGCGTCAAGGAGGAGCTGGAACGCATCGCCCGCCTCGCCGACCAGGCCGGCGAGGGCGCCATCGCCGCCATCGAGACCGGCACGGCGCTGCGCCGCTTCGCCGAGGAAACCGAGCGCCCGGCACGCGAGGGCTTCGGCGCTGCGGTCGCCACCGCCAACGGGCGGCTCGGGGAACTCGACGGCGCTGCCTCCTCCGCGATGTCCCGCGCGCTCGACCAGCAATCCACCATCGTCTTCAGCGTGGCGGGCGGCATCGCGCTGGTGCTGCTGCTCTCCGCCTGGGCCATGGCGCGGGCGATCGGCACGCCGCTGCGCCGCCTCGCCGAGGCGATCGCCGCGATCTCGGAAGGGCGCAGCGGGATCGAGGTGCCCGACCGCGGCCGGCGCGACGAGATCGGCCGCATCGCCGAGGCGCTGGAAGGCCTGCGCGGCAAGGTGGCGGACGCTTTCAGCCGCAGCCAGATGATCGAGCAGATGCCGATCGGCGTCATGGTGGCCGACCCGCATGACGAGTTCCGCATCACCTATGCGAACGCCTATTCGAAGGAACTCGTGCGCGGGATGGAGGCGACCACCCAGGTGCGGTCGGACGACGTCGTCGGGCAGAGCATCGACATCTTCCACAAGAATCCGGCGCGGGTGCGCGGCCTGCTCGCCGACCCGGCGAACCTGCCGCACAAGGCGCGGGTGCGGCTGGGCAGCGAGGTGCTGGACCTCAACGTCTCCGCGCTGCGTGACTCGGCCGGCGGCTATGCGGGCGCGATGCTTGCCTGGGCGCGGGTGACGGAGCAGGCGCGCCTTGCCGACACCTTCGAGGAGGAGGTCGGCGCAGTGGTGAATTCCGTCGCCGCCGCGGCGGCGCAGCTCCAGCAGGCGGCGAGCACGCTGACGGATTCGGCGGCCGAGGCGGGGCGCGAGGCCGTCGCGGTTTCCGAGGCCGGCGCCCAGGCCAATGCCGACGTGCAGGCGGTGGCCGCGGCGGCGGAGGAGATGGCGGCCTCGGTCGAGGAAATCACACGCCGCGTCTCCGAGGCCGCCGAGGTGGCGCGCCGCGCGGTGGCCGAGGCCAAGGCGACCGACACCACCGTGCGTGGCCTCGCGGAAGCGGCATCGCGCATCGGCGACGTGGTCCGCCTGATCGGCGAGATCGCGGGGCAGACCAACCTGCTGGCGCTCAATGCCACCATCGAGGCGGCGCGCGCGGGCGAGGCCGGCAAGGGCTTCGCCGTGGTGGCGAGCGAGGTGAAGAACCTCGCCGGCCAGACCGCCAAGGCGACCGAGGAGATCGGCCGCCAGATCGCCGAGATGCAGGCCGCCACCACCCAGGCGGTGGACGCGATCCGCGCCATCGGCACCACGGTGGACCGCACCAGCGACATCGCCACCGCCATCGCCGCGGCGGTCGAGGAACAGGGTGCGACGACCCGGGAGATCGCGCGCAGCGCCTCCCAGGTCGCGCAGGCCACCGACACGGTGGCCCGCAAGATCGAGGGCATCCGGGCGGCCGCCGATTCCACCGGCGGGTCGGCCGGGGCGGTGTTGCAGGCCTCGGGCGCGCTGTCCGGCGATGCGGAGACGCTGCGGGCGCGGGCGGACGGCTTCCTGCGCGCCGTGCGGGTCGCCTGATCGCGGGCGTTCCCGCCACGGCCGCCATGCCCGGGAGCGGTTTCCACACCGGTGGAAACCGCTCCCGCCATGTTTGGGCGGGCATCTTCACGCATACGGCTGATTCCAGTCGTACGCGCTCTGCTCTGGAGACGCTCCCGTTCGCCCTGGCTCACGGCAACGTCTCCAGACCTTTGTTTTAACGAGCATCTTCACCCGATCAGGTGATTCCACCTGATCGGGATCTGCTCTAGACCCCCTCCGGGCGGCGCTGCGGCCGCGCGGAGGGTCAGGAGCAAGGCATGGGCTACCGGGTCGCGGTCGTCGGCGCCACCGGCGCGGTGGGGCGGGAAATACTGAAGACCCTCGCCGAACGGGACTTCCCGGTGAGCGAGGTGGTGGCGCTGGCCTCAGGCCGCTCCGCCGGGGCGGAGATCTCCTTCGGCGAGAAAACCGTCCTCAAGGTGCGTGACCTGGAACGCTTCGACTTCACGGGCGTCGATGTCGCGCTGTTCTCGCCGGGGGCGGCGGTGTCTGCAATCCATGCGCCGCGGGCGGCGGCGGCGGGCTGCCTCGTCATCGACAACACGTCGCAGTTCCGCATGGAGCCGGGCGTGCCGCTGGTGGTGCCGGAGGTGAACCCGCACGCCATCGCGAAGCGGCCGAAGAAGGGGATCATCGCCAATCCCAACTGCTCGACCATCCAGATGGTCGTCGCGCTGCACCCGCTGCACGACATCGCGAAGGTGAAGCGCGTGGTCGTGGCCACCTACCAGGCGGTCTCGGGCGCGGGGAAGGAGGCGATGGACGAGCTCTGGTCCCAGACACGCGCCGTCTTCGTCAACGACCCGCCGGTGGTCGAGCAGTTCACCAAGCCCATCGCCTTCAACGTCATCCCGCATATCGACCGCTTCATGGATGACGGCGCGACGAAGGAGGAATGGAAGATGGCGGTCGAGACGCGGAAGATCCTCGACCCCGACATCCAGGTGGTGGCGACCTGCGTGCGCGTGCCGGTGATGATTGGCCACGCGGAGGCAGTGCATGTAGAGTTCGAGCGCCCGATCACCGAACGCCAGGCGCGCGAGGCGCTGCGCGACGCGCCGGGGATCACCGTGCTCGATACCCGCGACGATGGGGGATACGCGACGCCGCTCGAGATCGCGGGGGAGGATGCGGTGTTCGTGTCCCGCATCCGGCGCGATCCTACGGTGCCGAACGGGCTGGCCTTCTGGTGCGTGGCGGACAACCTGCGCAAGGGCGCGGCGCTGAACGCGGTGCAGATCGCGGAGGAAGTGCATCGGAACGGCGTGCTGAAGGCCGGGGGAGGGTGAACCTCCCCGGGACTGTTCGAGAATTCGTGTCGCGGCCCCTCACTGAAGCCGAGGGAGGCATCGCAGTGCGCGACGCAACGCCGCCTCGATCCCGTCCGATGTTTCGGACCGGTGGCTGGCTGGCGCGTATCCACGGCAGGCCATGGCGCATGGCGGCCTGTTCGGCAGCCTGAAGAAGGCGCTGGCCGAACGGGGTCCGAGTGCCGAACTCGACCATCGTCGCGACGAAGGCGAGGCGGACGGGCGAGCCAATGGCCGCAGTCGCTACAGTCCCAAGGCGGTCCTCGCCGGGAGCAGCAGGCTCGGGCTGCGGACCCGGCACGACCGGCTGGCGAATTTCGAACTGCGCCAAGCGGTCAGCGCAAATAGCCTTCAGTCAACGCCACCCAATAGGCCGCGCCGACCGGCAGGACATTCTGGTTGAAGAAATATTCGGGGTGGTGGACCATTTTTCCCGAGCCGTTGCCCAGGAAACAATAGGTGCCCTTCCGCTTCTGCAGCATGAAGGCAAAGTCTTCCGATGCAAGGAAGGACGGGCCGGGATAGATCACCTGGTCCTCGCCGAACGCCGCCTGCGCGATCCGGGCGGCCTTTTCGGTTTCGCCCGCGTCGTTGACGAGTACCGCGCCGGGAATGCCCGCGCGGATTTCCGAAGTGCAGCCGAAAGACTCCGCCTGGTGGGCGACGATGCGGCGAATGTTGTTCAGGACCATCTCGCGGTCCTCGGGCGTGGTGGTGCGGACCGAAAAGCGCAGGATGGCGTTGTTGGCCACGACGTTGCCCGCCTTGCCGGCCAGGAACGCCCCGATGGTCACCACTGCACGATGCGCCGGCGCCACGTTGCGCGACACGATGCTCTGGATTGCCATGACGATGGACGAGCCGGCTACGACCGGGTCGATCGTCAGTTCGGGGATGCCGCCGTGCCCGCCCCTGCCGATGATCTCGACCTCCCAGTTGTCGACGGCTGACATCGTCTCGCCCGGGTGGAAGTAGAATTTGCCTTCCTCGAGGCCGGGGATGTTGTGCATGCCAAAGACGGCATCGACGGGGAAACGCTCGAACAGCCCATCATTGATCATGGCCGGGCCGCCTTCCATGGTTTCTTCGCCGGGCTGGAAGATCAGCCGGACCGTGCCATTGAAGTTCCTGGTCCTCGCCAGGTACTTGGCGGCACCCAACAGCATGGCGGTATGGCCGTCATGGCCGCAAAGATGTGATACGCCCTCGACGGTCGATTTATAGGGGAAATCGTTGCTTTCCTGAATTGGCAGTGCGTCGAAATCGGCGCGCAGCCCGATCGCCTTGTTGCCGTCGCCGACCTTCAGCGTGGCCACGATCCCGTATTTGCCGACGCCGGTCGCGATCTCATAAGCGCCGAAGCCCCGCAGCTGTTGCGCGATATACTCGGCGGTCCTGGCTTCGTGCATCGACAATTCAGGATTGCGATGCATGTGCTCGAGCCATTCCTTCATCGCGGCGCTGTCTTTCTCGAGTTCTTTGACGAGCGCGTTCATGTCAGGTCTCCTGCTTTGAGGGCCGAACGCAGCCGATGTCGTCACCGCCCGGCCGGAGGCAGGGTCAGCCGCGACCGGCAGACTTGCCCTCGGGCACGGTGATCAGGATCGAAAAGATCGCCGCGACCAGCATCACCAGATTGGCCAGCAGCGCGAAAAAGGCCGCCTCGCGCGCGGCCAGGTTCTGCTGATTGCCGACGAATGTGATCACGCCCTCGATCCAGCGCACGCCCTCATTCTGGCCGGCAATCGCGGTGTAGATCGTGGAAGAGATCGCCACGCCGAAGGACGCGCCCAACGACGAGGCCATCTTGTAGATGCCCGCACCGGCGCCGGCCTGGTCTTCGGGCAGGTTCGACAGCGCCGCGTCGGTCGAGGGCGTGGCGTAGAACGCCAGGCCAAGCCCGAAGAGCGAGAAGGCGATCACGGCCAGCACCGTATAGGTGCCCAGCATCAGGTTGCTCGGCATCAGCAGCACGATCGACAGGCCGACGATATAGCTGCCCCAGAGCATCGGTTTGCGCGGCCCGAAGCGCTGCAGCAGTTTCTCGCCGACGCGGATGAACGCCAGGATGGTAACGGCGTAGCCGATGGTCAGCAGGCCGGCCATTTGCGCCGTCATCGACCCGCCCTGCTGCAGCAGCAGCATGGCGACCATGATGATCCCCGCCGTTGCGTTCAGGAGCAGGTTCGAGATCGTGGCGCCGGTATAGGTCAGGTTCCGGAACAGGCGGAACTGGACGAAGGCGTTGGGGTTGCCGCTTTCAATCTTGTAGAACCAGACGCCGAAGATCACGGCCACGGCCAGCAAGCCGAGCGAGGCGGGGCTCGTCCAGCCGAATTTCGCGCCCTGGGTCGCGAAGATCTGCAGCGCGACCATGGTCACCATGAATGTCAGGACGCCCAGGAGGTCGAACTTGTAGCCTTCCTTCGGGGGCGCCTTGCTTTCCGGGGTGCCGCGCACCATCAGCATGCCGATCAGCGACACGACGGCACCGATGATGAAGATCCAGCGCCAGCCGACATTCTGGGCCATGAGCCCGCCGAACAGCGCCGCAAAACCCGAGCCGCCCCACGACCCCATCGACCACAGGGAGATCGCGCGCTGGCGCTCCGCGCCGTCCCAATAGGCCTTCACCAGCGCCAGCGAGGACGGCATGACGAATGCCCCGGACAGGCCCTGAAAGATGCGGCCCAGCATCAGGAACGTGCCGCCCATTTCGCCCGAGGGGGCCAGCCCGACCAGCAGCGAGCCGATGATCGAAAAACCAAATCCCAGTTGCAGCATCCTGACGCGGCCGACCCTGTCGGCAAGACCGCCGATGACGACGATGAAGATGCCCGAGAACAGAGCCGTGATCGATACGGCTATATTCATGAATGACTGATCGACCCGCAGGTCGTCGGCCATGGTGGGCGCGATATTCAGAGTCGTCTGGGCGAATAGCCAGAATGCCAGCACGCCGAGGATGATGCCGTACAGCAATCTGTCATTGCCGCGGTAGGTCCCTGCCGTGGTTTGCTCCATGAAGACCTCCCATTTAAGTCAGTCTGCATGCCAGGCGCGGAAATGAGTATTGATCTCGAATCAAGGGCCCGTTGCGCACCAAGGTCGCGTCCCATCGCGACGTACAGGAGCGCCCTTGGCTCCCGATGCGGTATCAGCCGCGGCCAGTCTGCCACGGCAGGCAGGCTGATGTTGGTTAAATCGCCGAGGGGGCGAGCGTCTCAAGGCTCATGTAGCGGCGCTGGACGGCCCGTTTATCGGGGTTCACTCCCCGGCCTCTTCCTTCTCGGCCAGGCCAGCACCAGCCCCGCCGCCGCGATCAACGCGCACCCCGCCAGTGCCCACCCGCCGGGAAATCGCGCAAACAGCAGCGCATCCAGCCCCAGCGCGAAGACGATCCGGGAATAGTGCCAGGGCGCGAGGCCCGAGACCTCCGCCCGCCGCACCGCCCCGGCGAGGCACAGCAGCGCCACCGTCTGCACCGCAGTGTAGAGCAGCACCAGCGCCAGCGCTGCCGCATCGGGCGCGCGCCACAGGAAGGGCATCGCCGGCCCCAGCATGACCACGCCCACCAGCGCGCCCTGGAGCGTCACATCGCGCTCGGTGGCGACGTCGCGGATGCGGCGCGTCAGCACCTGATACAGCGCGTAGATCAGCGCCGAGGTCACGGGCACCGCGGCGACCCAGGTGAATAATTCACCACCCGGCCGCACCACCAGCAGCATGCCGGCGAAGCCGAGCGCCACGGCGGTCCAGCGGCGGGCGCTCACTTCCTCCCGCAGCACCAGCGCGCCCAGCACCACCAGGATGACCGGCGCGGTGAAGCCGAGCGCCGATGCCTCCGTCACCGGCACCAGCGCATAGCCGACGACCGCGACGGTGGTGGAGACGATCAGCGCCACCGCCGCCAACCGCTGATCCCTGGCGCGCGGCGGGGAGAGCAGGCGCCGCACCGCGCCGCCCGCATCCGGCAGCCGCGGCAGCCACAGCACCGCGCCGCCCAACACGATCGCCGAGCGCAGGAAGGTGATCTGCACCGGGTCGAGCGTGGCCGAGAGCAGCTTCGCCAACGCGTAGCCCAGCGTGTAGAGCGCCGCCGCACCGAGCGTCAGCAGAATGGCGAGGACGGGCTGGCTCACCGCAATTCCAGCCTGGCGCCCCTCCCGCGCCCGGCGCAGGTGCCGGATCCGGCCCCGCCCGGTTCGGGGGGCGCAGGGGTCTCAAGCCCTTGGCGGGAGGGTTCGGGAGGGCGGCGCCCTCCCGACGCAACCACCGTCACTCCGCCGCCACGGCCGAGGCCCGGCGGCTGCGCGCCTCTGCCTGGGCCGACCCGGCGCAGAGCAGCGACAGCCCGAGCAGCCCCGCCACCACCGGCAGCACCAGTTCCGGATGCCCCATGTCGATCAGGAAGCCGAGCGGCACGGGCGTGATTGCCCCACCCAGCGGCAAGCCGGAGGAGACGAAGCCGAACACCTTGCCGATCTGCCCGGGTGGCGAGGCGTCCTTCAGCATCACGTCGCGCGGGGAGCGGGAGGCGCCCATGGCCAGCCCGCCCAGTAGCGCCACGACAGGCAGTACGAATTCCGGCAGCGGCAGCAGCCCAAGCGCGAGGATCATCCCCATCGCGAAGAAGGTCAGCACCACCACGAAGCCGATGAGGTTGCGCTTGGTCGAATCCGCCACCCAGCCGCCCACCAGCGTGCCGCCGGTCGCGCCCACCATGTAGCCGGTCAGCACCATGGAGGCGACGGCGACCGGCGTGCCCCACAGCTTGCCCAGCACCGTGATGACGAAGGCCTGGATGCCCGACCCCGCCATGGAGGACAGCAGGAAGAAGCCGAAGAACAGCAGGATGGGGCGGGAGAGCAGGATCTCGCGCCCGGATGGCTCGTCGCCGGTCTTCTTCGGCTTGGCCTGGTCGCGCAGGATGCGGCTCTGCACCAGGATCGCGGCGACCACCGGCACGCCGAGCAGGCCGACCAGCAGCAGCGCGGAGCGCCAGCCCATCAGCCCCGCGAGCAGCGCGATCATCGGCGGCGCCAGCGCGAAGCCGAGGTTGCCGGTGAAGGTGTGCAGCGCGAAGGCGCGCCCCATGCGGGTCTTGTCGATGGACCCGGCGAGGATCGCGTAGTCCGCCGGGTGGATCACCGAATTGCCGACGCCGGACAGCACCGCCAGGGCCCAGATCGCCCAGATGCCGGGTGCGGCCGCCATGGCGGAGATCGAGAGCGCCATCAGCAGCGTGCCGCCGACCAGGAAGGGCCGCGCGCCGTGCCTGTCCACCCAGAAGCCCACCGGCGTCTGCAGCAAGGCCGTAGTGCCGGACATCAGCGCGACGGCCAGGCCGAGTTCGGCGAAGGAGGCGCCGAATTCCTCCTGCCAGAACAGGAAGAGCGGCGGCAGGCACAGCATGTAGAAATGGGACAGGAAGTGCCCTGTCCCGATAAGGGTGATGATCCGGGCGTCCTGGCCGGTGCCGGGGGTGGGGTCGGCGCTCATCTCGGCACTCTTGCGAAACACCTCACAACGCTGCGCGCAGGGCGCTTCCGCGTCAACGGCGGGCATGCCTAACATCACCTTCATGAGAATGGCGCGGACCGTCACGCTGGTGCTGCTGGGAGGGGGCGTCGTCCTGGGCGGCGCGTCGATGCTCGGCGGCGGGTCCGGTGCGCGGGCCCGCGAATGCCAGGAAGCGCGCGCAGCCAACCGCCCGGATGCGGAGCAGATCTGCGCCGCGGCACGGTCATCCTCCTACCGCTCGGGCGGCGGGTCCTGGTTCTTCGGGCGGACGGGCGGCAGCAGCGGCATGCGGACCGGCGTGGCTCTGGCGGGGGCGAGTGGCTTCCGCGCCAGCCCCGGCGCCTCCTCGCGCGGGGGCTTCGGCTCGACCTCGCGCGGCTTCTTCTCCTCCTCGGGGTCCTGAGCGGGTGGAACGGCGAAGGCTGGAACCGCGGGCCGACCGGCAGGAGCGCGCGCACCGCATGGGCTTCGCCTTCGCCGAGATCGAGGGCGAACCCTATTGGGACGAAAGCGCCTTCTACCGCTTCACCGAGGCGGAAGTGGACACGCTGGAAGCCGCCACCGCCGAGATCGAACGGATCAGCCGCGAGGCCGTGGACCACGCGGTGCGCAACGGGCTGAACGGCCCGCTCGGTATCCCGGATGGCGCCTGGCGAATCGTCACGAAATCCTGGGAGGCGCGGGAGCCTTCCCTCTATGGCCGGCTGGACCTGCGCTGGGACGGGACCGGCGCGCCGAAGCTGCTGGAATACAATGCCGACACGCCCACCGCGCTGTTCGAGGCCGCGGTGGTGCAGTGGGAATGGCTGCAATGCCTCGATGACGGGCGCGGGCCGGAACTGCACGACCAGTTCAACGGGCTGCACGAGGCGCTGATCGAGGCCTGGCGCGGCCTCCGCCTGCCGCCCCGGGTGCATTTCTGCTGCGACGCCGCGAGCATCGAGGACCACGGCACGGTGGACTACCTGCGCGACACCGCGATGCAGGCCGGGCTCGATGCGCCCTTCCTGGCCATGGAGGAGATCGGCTGGAACGGGCGGGAGTTCACCGACCTCGACGAGCAGCCGATCGCGGCAATGTTCAAGCTCTACCCCTGGGACTGGCTGCTGCGGGAACAGTTCGGGGCGAACATCCCGAAGGCATCGACGCGCTGGATCGAGCCCGCCTGGCGGCTGATCCCGGCGAGCAAGGCCTTCCTCTCGCTGCTCTGGCACCTGTTCCCGGACCACCCGAACCTGCTCGCGGCGCATCTGGAGCCCGGGAAGACCGGCAAGCCCGAGATCGCCAAGCCGCTCTGGGGGCGGGAGGGGTCGAACATCTCCGCCCCCGGAATCGAGACCGACGGGCCCTACGGCGACCAGCCGCGGGTCTGGCAGGAATATGCGGAACTGCCGGTCTTCGGCGGGCGCTATCCGGTGCTCGGGTCCTGGATCATCGCCGGGGAGGCGCGCGGCCTCGGCATCCGGGAAGACGCGACGCCGGTGACGCGCGATTCGAGCCGCTTCGTGCCGCATCTCTTCGACTGAGGGGGACACCGTATGACCAGCCTCGCCACCCTGCCCGGCTTCCTGACGCATTTCATCGCCGGCATCGCGTTGGTCTGGCTCGGTGCCTGGATCTACTGCCGGATCACGCCGCAGGACGAGGTCGGGCTGATCCGCCAAGGCAACACCGCGGCCGCCATCGCGCTGGCCGGGGCGGTGATCGGGCTGGCGATCCCGGTGGGTGCCTCGGTGTCCAATTCGGCGAACCTGCTGGACGCGGCGGTGTGGGGCGTGGTGGCGCTGCTGGCGCAGCTCATCTGCTTCTTCGTCGTGACGCGCCTGCTCGGACCCGGCTGGCGGGAGGCGATGGAACGGCGCGCCGAGGTGGCAGGCTCGATCATGAAGGCCGGGGTGTCGATCGCGGTCGGCATCGTCAACGCGGCGGCCATGAGCACGTAGTTTCTCGCCCTCCAACGCCGGGCGCCGGCCATCCGGCCGGCTTGGCTTCGCCGGACTTCCGGCGGGCCGCCGTCGCGGCCTCCGCGCTGCGCGCCGCGGTGCCTGATGTCCCCGGACGCCGGGAGCCGGCCGGGCCGCCTTCGCAACCGCCACGCGGAAATTTGACGCTCCGCCGCGCGGCGCCATACATAGAGCCACGCAAAGGCCGGCCCCCGTCCGGGATGGGGCAAACGGCCGTCTGGAGTTTCGGACCCATGTCCAAGATCACCGACGCGCGGGAGGCCGTGATGGTCGGCCGCCGGTCGGACGGCACCCTCGTCCGCCGCCCGCTCTCGCCGCATCTGCAGGCCTACGACATGATGCAGATGACGAGCGCGCTCTCCATCACGCACCGCATCACCGGCACGGTCTGGTCGATCGGCCTGGTGTTCCTGGTCTGGTGGCTGTGTGCGGCCGCCGCCGGCGAATCGGCCTTCAACGCGGTGCAGTGGGTGCTGGGGTCCTTCCTCGGCGTCATCGGGCTGATGGGCCTGACGGCCGCGGCCTGGTACCACACGCTGGCGGGCATCCGGCACCTCTACTGGGATTCGGGGCGCGGCTACGACCTGCCGACGACCTACCTCACCGGCCGGGCGGTGCTGATCGGCACCGCGGCGCTGACCGCGCTGACCTGGCTGATCATGCTGATCACCTGGATCTGAGACCATGGCCGAGCCCACGATCCGTACCCTCCGTTCCCCGCTCGGCCGCGTTCGCGGCCTCGGGTCCGCCAAGGGCGGCACGCATCACTGGTGGATGCAGCGCGTCACCTCCATCGCGCTGCTGCCGCTGACGATCTGGCTGATCTTCTCGCTGGCACGCATGCCGGACAGCACCTGGCAGGAGGCGACGGCCTGGATCGGCCGGCCGTTCAACGCCGTGCTGCTGCTGGCCTTCCTCGCCGCCGCCTTCCACCACGCGGCGAACGGCTTGCAGGAAGTGATCGAGGACTACGTCCGCGGCGAGATGGCGCGCGTCGGCACGCTGCTCGCGGTGAAGGGCGTCTGCGCGCTGCTGTGGATCGCCTCGACGCTGGCGGTGCTGCGCATCGCGATCTGACGCGACGCGGCTGGACTGAGGACATCGCGGGCCGGAGGGCATATTCCCCGCCGCGCGGAAAGAACGAGACGGAAGCGATGAACGCGATCAGCAAGCCTTCCAACGGCGCCTACCGCATCGTCGATCACACCTATGACGTGGTGGTGGTCGGCGCGGGCGGTGCGGGGCTGCGCGCCACCTTCGGCATGGGTGCGGCCGGCCTCAAGACCGCCTGCATCACCAAGGTCTTCCCCACGCGGTCCCACACCGTCGCCGCGCAGGGCGGCGTCAGCGCCGCGCTCGGCAACATGGGCGAGGATGATTGGCGCTGGCACATGTACGACACCGTGAAGGGGTCGGACTGGCTGGGCGACCAGGACGCCATCGAATACATGTGCCGCGAGGCCGTTCCGTCGATCCTCGAGCTGGAACACTACGGCATGCCGTTCAGCCGGACCGAGGACGGCAAGATCTACCAGCGCCCCTTCGGCGGCCATATGAAGCATTACGGCAAGGAGCCGGCGATGCGCGCCTGCGCCGCCGCCGACCGCACCGGCCATGCGATGCTGCACACGCTGTACCAGCAGTCGCTGAAGCATAACTGCGAGTTCTTCGTCGAGTATTTCGCCCTCGACCTCATCATGGACGATGAGGGTGCGTGCCGCGGCGTGATGGCGTGGTGCCTGGAAGATGGCTCGATCCATCGCTTCCGCGCGCAGACGACGGTGCTCGCGACGGGCGGCTATGGCCGCGCCTATTTCTCCTGCACCTCGGCGCATACCTGCACGGGCGATGGCGGCGGGATGGTCCTGCGCGCCGGCCTGCCGCTGCAGGACAACGAGTTCGTGCAGTTCCACCCGACCGGCATCTATGGCTCGGGCTGCCTCGTCACCGAAGGCGCCCGCGGCGAGGGCGGATACCTCACCAACTCCGAGGGCGAGCGCTTCATGGAGCGCTACGCGCCGACAGCGAAGGACCTGGCGTCGCGCGACGTCGTCTCCCGCGCGATGTCGATGGAGATCCGCGAAGGGCGCGGCGTGGGTCCGCACAAGGACCACATCCACCTGCATCTCGAGCATCTCGGCGCCGACATCCTGCATGAGCGGCTGCCGGGCATTTCCGAGACAGTGAAGATCTTCGCCGGCGTGGACGTGACGAAGGAGCCGATCCCGATGCTCCCGACCGTCCACTACAACATGGGCGGCATCCCGACGAACATCCACACCGAGGTGCTGAACCCGACCGCCCAGGACCAGGACAGGGTCGTCCCGGGCCTGATGGCCGTGGGCGAGGCCGCCTGCGTGTCCGTGCACGGCGCCAACCGCCTCGGCACCAACTCGCTGCTCGACCTCGTGGTGTTCGGCCGCGCCGCCGCGCTTCGCGCCGCCGAGACGGTCAAGCCCGGCGCGACCCAGGCGCCGTTGCCGCCCAAGGCCGGCGAGGCGTCGCTCGACCGCTTCGACCGCGTACGCAACGCGAAGGGCGATACTTCGGTCTCCGAACTGCGGCTGAACATGCAGCGCACCATGCAGACGCACGCCGCGGTGTTCCGCACCTCCGAACTGCTGCGCGAGGGCGTGGAGAAGATGGACAAGGTCGCCGCCGGTTACAGCGGCATCAAGATCGCCGACCGCTCGCTGGTCTGGAACAGCGACCTTATGGAGGCGCTGGAACTGGACAACCTGCTCGGCAACGCGCTGACGACCATCCATGGTGCCGAGGCGCGCAAGGAATCCCGCGGCGCCCACGCGCAGGAGGACTACCCCGAGCGCGACGACCAGAACTGGATGAAGCACACCCTGGCGCGCGTGGACGACAACTACGCCGTCAGCCTCGACTACCGCGACGTGAAGATGCGCACTCTGACCAACGAAGTGCAGGTCTTCCCGCCGAAGCCGCGCGTGTACTGAGGAACCGGGCCGTCCGATCGCTGGAGGGGCGAAGGCCCCGGAGGCGTGAATCGGCCGGCCGAAAGGGATATCGAGATGGCCACCTTCACGCTTCCGAAGAACTCCACGATCGGCGAGGGCAAGACCTATCGCGCCCCGGCCGGCGCGAAGAACGTCAAGTCGTTCAAGATCTACCGCTGGGACCCGGATGCGGGCGCCAATCCGCGCACCGACACCTACGAGATCGACCTCGACCAGTGCGGCCCGATGGTCCTGGACGCGCTGATCAAGATCAAGAACGAGGTGGACACCACGCTGACCTTCCGGCGGTCCTGCCGCGAGGGCATCTGCGGGTCCTGCGCGATGAACATCGACGGGCTGAATCACCTCGCCTGCCTCAAGCCGATCGAGGAAGTGAAGGGCGACGTCCGCATCTCCCCGCTGCCGCACATGCCGGTGGTGAAGGACCTGGTGCCGGACCTGTCGCAGATCTACGCGCAGCTGCGTTCGATCGAGCCCTGGCTGAAGTCCGAGACGCCGCCGCCGCCCGATGGCGAGCGCCTGCAGTCGAAGGAAGAACGCGCGAAGCTCGACGGGCTGTGGGAGTGCATCCTGTGCTTCTGCTGCTCGACCGCCTGCCCGTCCTACTGGTGGAACGGCGACCGCTACCTCGGCCCGGCAGTGCTGCTCCAGGCCTATCGCTGGATCTCGGACAGCCGCGACGAAGCGACGGGCGAGCGGCTCGATGCGCTCGAGGATCCGTTCAAGCTCTATCGCTGCCACACGATCATGAACTGCACCCGGACCTGCCCGAAGGGGCTGAACCCGGCGCAGGCGATCGGCGAGATCAAGAAGCTGATGGTCGAGCGCCAGGGCTGACCCTGGCGCCGCGGCGGTGACGGACGATCCGCCATCGCCCGACCCGGCGGAGATCGCCGGGCTTGTCGCGCGCCACGCACCTGGCGCGCGTCGGTTTCTCTCCTGGCAGGCGGGCGCCTCCGTCGCCCATCTGCTGCAGGCCGCCCGGCGCGGCCGGCCCGACTGGGTCATGGGCATCGAGGCGAGCGAGGCCGCCCTCGAGTCCCTCCTCCCGCTTCTCCCCGCCGATCCCTGCCTGCACCTGCGCGCGCATCCGCCGCTGGAGCCGCCGCCGCCCGACCGGTCGCATCCGCTCCAGCGCCCGGCCCGCCACGGCCTGCGCGCCGATGTGGTCCTGCTGCCCGGGCCCGGCCGGCTGATCGGCGCGCGCGCGGCGCTCGGCGTCCTGGCGCCGGAGGGCGTGGTGCTGCTCTCCCACCTGCCGGCAGGCGAGGACCCCGCCATCCTGCTCCCGGCCTATCAGGTGCTCGAACGCGGCCCGGGCCTGACCGTCCTGCGCCCACGCCGCCCGCCACCGCCCCCGGCGCCGCGCCCACCGGGCCGCCACGCCATCATCGTGCTGGTGGTGGGCGACCAGACGGAGGCGGAATGGGAGATCACCGGCCCTTCCGTCACTGCCTACGCGGCCTCGATCGGGGCCGAACTGCACGTGCTGCGCGACGGCCGCGGCCTGCCCACCAACAGCCTGAAGTCGGTCGCGCTCGACGTGGCGCGGGACTGCGACCGCTTCATGCTGATGGATGCCGACATCCTGGTCCGGCCGCATTGCCCGGATCTCTTCGCCATGGTCCCGCCCGAGGCGGTCGGCGCCTATCCCGAGGGCCTGCACTTCAACCGCAGCCCGATGATCGAGGCGGCGATGGCGATGCACCACGTCCCGCCCCTCACGCCGCGCGACTACTTCAATGCCGGCGTGATGGTGTTCTCCCGCGCGCATCTCGAATTGGTCGCGGCGCTGGGGCGCGGGACCGTCGCCGGGCTGCTGGCGGAACAGGATACGCTGGTCGCGCTGCGCCAGCGGCTCGGCATTCCGCTTCACCGGCTGACACCGGAATTCAACCTGATCGCCGGCGGGCGGCACCTCGCGGACTGGCGCTGCGGCTGGATGCTGCACACGGCGGGCTCGCCCAAGACCGGCTACCGCCGCCGCACCGCCTGGCAGCGGGAGGCGCTGCCCGAGGGCGAGGTCTGGACCCCCGCCCCTCTCCCCGGCCGCGCCCTGCGGCTGCCGCACATGCAGGCCCAGGCGGCGCGGCTGGCAGGGCAGGAAGCGCATGTCCTCGACCCGGACGTGATGGACTTCGCCATGCCGCGGGGCATGCCGCGCATCATGCCATCCGGCGTCGCCGCAGCCTGGATCGCGGCCGGGCCGGGCCGGGCCGAGCCGGCCGCGACCGGGCGGATCGAACGCCCGGCGCCGGGCCGCTGGCGCCTGTGCTTCGTGCCCGTGCCGGGGGAAGCGCGGCCCCGCTGCGGCTTCGTCGCACGCCTGCCCGGCCTGGCGGCGCCCCTGTTGGCCGGCGTGGTGGACACGGCGCGCGAGGTCACGCTGGATGTTCCGCCGGACGCAGCGGCGCTCGAGATCGGCCTGACCGCCGGGGCGCAGGACGCCGCCCTGGCCGGATTGCTGCTGCTGCGCCCGGCGCCGGGGATTCCGGCGACGGATTGATTGCCTCGGCGCGCCATTCCGGGGGATGCACCCGGCGCCTTCTGTGCCAGCATGAGCCCATCCGGCCGCAAGACGCCGACCCCAGGAAACGCCGAGGAGAACCCCCATGCCCCGCACGACGCCCCGCGCCCGCCGACCAGCCCACGCCATTGCAGGCCTCGTGGCGGTGGCGAGCCTCCTGGCGGCGCCGGCACTCGCCCAGACGCTGACCATCGGCTCGGGCGCCCCGGTCACCACGATCGACCCGCATTTCCACAATGTCGGGCCGAACAACGCGCTGACCATGCACATCTTCGACCGGCTGGTGGAACGCGACGCGCGGGCGCGGCCGCATCCCTCGCTGGCGGAATCCTGGCGCGTCGTCTCCGACACGGTGTGGGAGTTCAAGCTGCGCCGGGGCGTCACCTGGCACGACGGCAAGCCCTTCACCGCCGACGACGTGGTCTTCACCTTCTCCCGCGTGCCGAACGTGGCGAACAGCCCGGGCGGGTTCCAGGGCTTCCTGCGCGCGATCGAGCGGGTGGAGGTGGTGGACCCGCACACCATCCGGCTGCACACGCGCGCGCCGCATCCGCTGATGCCGCTCGACCTCGCCTCGGTCTCGATCATCGCGCGCCATGCCGCGGAAGGCATGGGGACGGAGGACTTCAACACCGGCCGCGCCGCGGTGGGCACCGGGCCGTATCGCCTGGTCGCCTACCGTTCCGGCGACCGCATCGAGATGGCGCGCAACGACGCGTATTTCGGCGGCGCCGAGCCCTGGGCGCGGGTGAACTACCGCATCGTCAACAATGACGGCGCGCGCACGGCGGCGCTGCTCGCCGGCGACCTCGACCTGATCGAGCAGGTGCCGACCTCCGACCTCGCGCGGCTGCGGCGCGACCCACGCATCACCGTCACCGAGATCCCGTCGCTGCGCACCGTCTACATGGCGCCGGACTATTCGCGGGACGGCAACACGCCGCTCGTCACCGACAATGCCGGCCAGCCGCTGCCGGTGAACCCGTTCAAGGACGCGCGCGTGCGCCGCGCGCTGTCGATGGCGATCAACCGCGACGCGCTGGTCGAGCGCGTGATGGAAGGTGCCGCCACCGCCACCGCGCAATGGCTGCCCGAAGGCGCCTTCGGCTACAACCCGCGCGTCCGCCCGCGCGCCTACGACCCGGATGGCGCGAAGCGGCTGCTCGCGGAAGCGGGCTATCCGGACGGCTTCCGCATCACGCTGAACACGCCGAACGACCGCTGGCCGAATGATTCCCGCCTCGCGCAGGCGGTGGCGCAGATGTGGACGCGCATCGGCGTGCGCACGCAGGTGGATGCGGCACCCTGGACGGCCTTCGTGCCGCGCCGCGCGCGGATCGAATACGCGATGCAGATCGGCGCCTGGGGCAGCAGCACCGGGGAGGCCTCGAACTTCCTCGTCAACACGGTGGCCACCAACAACCGCCAGCGGCTGACCGGGGCGAACAACAATGCGCGCTTCTCGGGCCCGGCCTTCGACGATCTCGCCGCGCGCGGCTCCGCCACGCTCGACGACGAGCGGCGCGAGGCGATCTGGCACGAGGCGACGGCGCTCTATGCCGAGCAGGAGCCGCTGATCCAGCTCGTGCAGTACGTGAACACCTGGGCGGTGCGGCGCGGCCTGACGCACGACCCGCGGATGGACGAGCGGACGATCGCGATGGGCGTGCGGCCGGCGCGTTGATCGGCGAGCGAGGGGACGGCACCTGCCATCCCCTCGCCCCCTGTCGGATCAGTCCTTCAGATCGGCGGGCACGATGCCGCCATTCTCCGCGACCTTCCGCATGACCTGCTTGTGCAGCCACACGTTCATCGTCGCGGAATCACTCGTGTCGCCCGTATAGCCGAGCTCCGTCGCCAGTTCCTTCCGCGCGGCCAGGCCGCTGTCGAGGTCGAGAAGCTTCATCAGGTCCACGATCGAGGTGCGCCAGTTGAGCTTCTGGCCTGCCGCGGCGGCACGCTCGTTCATGACCTTCTCGAGGTCGACCTGGTTCATCGCGGCCGCCGCGGGGGCGGCGGAGGCCGGAGCCGCCGCGCCCCCCGTCGCGGCCGGCGCGGCGGCACCGGCCTTCGAAGCCTCTGCCGCTTCCGCGGCCTCGGCAGGGCGCCCCAGGATGCGGGAGAATATGCGGCCGAGCATGCTCATCGCTTGCAGTTCCTTTCCGATCCTCCGGTGTCAGGCGCCCACGGGACGCGAGACCATCCGTTCCTCACCCTAGCCACCGAAGGGGTCTCGCACCGATCACGCCTCCGTGCTCAGGGACGGTTCGGAAATGCCGATGCCGGCCTTCGGAATGCACCGAACCGCCGCATTCCGAACCGGCGGCTCAGAGGAACCCCACCGGGTCCACGTCCACCTGCACCCGGACGTTGTTCGGCACCTCCACCTTCGCGAGCCATTCCTCGAGCAGCGGCTGCACCGCGATGTCCCGTCGCGTCTTCAGCAGCAGCCGCCGCCGGTGCCGCCCGCGCAGGATGGCGAGCGGCGCCGGGGCGGGGCCGAGCACCTCCACCCCCTCCCCGCCCGGCGCGGCGAGGCCGAGGTCCCGCGCGGCGCGATCGGCGGCGCGCTCATCCTCGGAACTGACGATCAGCGCGGCGAGGCGCCCGAAGGGCGGCCAGTGGCCGGGGCGGCGGCCGTCGGCCTCGGCCGCCATGAAGGCGTCGAGGTCGTTGGAGACCAGCGCCTGCATCACCGGATGCTCGGGCGTGAAGGTCTGCAGCAGCACGCGGCCGGGGCGTTCCTCCCGCCCCGCGCGGCCGGCGACCTGGTGCAGCAGTTGCACGGTGCGCTCGGACGCGCGCAGGTCGCCGCCCGCCAACCCGAGATCCGCATCCACCACGCCGACCAGCGTCAGGTGCGGGAAGTGCCAACCCTTGGCGACGATCTGCGTTCCGATGATGAGATCCACCTGCCGGTCCTGGATCGCCTGCGCCGCGGCCGCCGCGGCGGCGGGTCCGGGGATGCTGTCGCTCGCCATCACCAGCAGCCGCGCATCGGGCCAGAGGTCCTTGGCCTCCTCCAGCACGCGCTCGACGCCTGGGCCGATCGGCACGGTCGAATGCGCCGCGCCGCATTCCGGGCAGGATTCCGGGATCGCTTCGACATGGCCGCAATGGTGGCATTGCAGGCGGCGGGCGGCGCGGTGCTCGACCAGCCATGCGGTGCAGTTGGGGCAGCGCAGGCGATGGCCGCAGGCGCGGCAGAGCGTCATCGGCGCATAGCCGCGACGATTGAGGAACAGCATCGCCTGTTCCCCGCGCGCCAGGGTTTCCGTGACCGCCGCGACGAGCGGCGGCGAGAGGAAGCGGCCGCGCTCGGGCGGGTCCCGGCGCAGGTCCACCGCCTCCACCGCCGGTAGCTCGGCCCCGCCGTGGCGCGCCGGCAAATGCAGCGCGGCATAGCGCCCGGTCTGCGCATTGGTCGCGCTTTCCAGCGAGGGTGTGGCGCTGACCAGCACGCAGGCCGCCTGCGACAGCCGCGCGCGCACCACCGCCATGTCGCGCGCGTGGTAGACGACGCCTTCCTCCTGCTTGAAGGCGGTCTCGTGCTCCTCGTCCACCACGATCACGCCGAGGTCCGGGAAGGGCAGGAACAGCGCGGATCGGGCGCCGACCACCACCGGCGCCTCCCCTTCCGCGACGGCGCGCCAGGTCTCCCGCCGCGTGCGGGACGTCAGTTCCGAATGCCACAGCGCCGGGGCGGCGCCGAAACGGGTGCGGAAGCGCTCCAGCCATTGCGAGGAGAGCGCGATCTCCGGCAGCAGCACCAGCGCCTGGCGGCCCTGGCGCAAGGCTTCGGCGATGGCCTCGTAATAGACCTCGGTCTTGCCGGAGCCGGTCACGCCGGTCAGCAGCGTGGTGGCGAAGGCGCGGCGGGCGACGGAAGCCTTCAGCGCATCCGCCGCCTCCTGCTGTTCCGGGCGCAGTTCGGGGCCGGGGCGGTCCGCGTCGGGCGGGGCGAAGCGCGGGCGGCGCGGCAGCAGGGCGGGCTCGATCAGCCCGGCATCGGCCATGCCGCGCAGCACGGCGGGGGCGACGCCGGCCGCTTCGGCCAGTTCCCCGCCGGCGCGGGCGGCGCCGTCGGCCAGCACATCCAGCACCCGTCGGCGCATCGGCGTGATGCGCACGCCTTCCGGCGGTGCCGCGGCCTTGCGCCAGCCGGATTGCGGCGCCGGCGCCTCGAGCGCCGAGGGCGCGCTCATGGCCATCCGCAGCACGGCGCCGGGCGGGCTCAGCGTATAGGCGGCGACCCAGTCCACGAAGCGGCGCAGCACCGGCGTCATCGGCGGCGCGTCGAGCACCGCGATCACGTTGCGCAGCCGCTTCTCGGGCAGGCCGGGGTCCGTGTCCCCGTCCCAGGCGACGCCGACCACCTCCCGCCCGCCGAGCGGCACCGCGACGAAGGCGCCCGGCGTCACCGCGAGCCCTTCCGGGATGCGATAATCATAGGCACTTGCCAAAGGCAGCGGCAGCAGAACGCGAAGTCGTGGCAGCGGCGCAACAGACCCTGCTGCGGCGCACAAGCGCGTTCTTTTCCCCTCGGCCATCGTCTATAGCGTCACCTGGATCACGGTCCGGAAGCGCTTCCGGCCGCAGGTTGCTGCTGGAAGGTTTCCCACCATGAAATTCTTCGTCGATACCGCCGAGGTCGCCGAGATACGCTCCCTTGCCGAGGCCGGCCTCGTGGACGGCGTCACCACCAACCCCTCCCTGGTCGCCAAGTCAGGCCGCGACTTCAAGGAGGTCATCGCGGAGATCTGCGCCATCACCCCCGGTCCCGTCAGCGCCGAGGTCACCGCCACCGATGCCGCCGGCATGATCGCCGAGGGCAAGGTGCTGCGGACCATCGCGCCGAACGTGGCGGTGAAGGTGCCGCTGACGGAAGCGGGCCTGGTCGCGTGCCGGACCCTGGCGAACGAGGGCGCGATGGTCAACGTCACCCTCTGCTTCAGCCCGGCGCAGGCGCTGCTGGCTGCCAAGGCGGGCGCGACCTTCATCTCCCCCTTCGTGGGCCGGCTCGACGACATCTCGACCGACGGCATGCGGCTGATCGCGGACATCGTCCAGATCTACCGCAATTACCCGAACCTGAAGACCGAGGTGCTGGTCGCCTCCGTCCGCCATCCGATCCACCTGATCGAGGCGGCGAAGATGGGCGCCCATGTCGCCACCCTTCCGCCGAACGTGATCCGGATGCTGCTGAAGCACCCGCTCACCGACCGCGGCCTGGAGGCCTTCCTGGCCGACTGGAAGAAGACGGGGCAATCCATCCTGTGAACGATCACCTCCCCGCCCCGGACGTCCTTGCGGACCTCCCGGCGGAGGAGGTCGAAGCCTTCCTGCTCGCCCATCCGGGCTTCCTCGCGGAACGCCCGGACCTCTACCGCGCCCTCGTGCCGCCGCGCCGGCTGCACGGGGAGCGCCTGGCCGACCACATGGCCGCGATGCTCGATGCCGAGCGCAACCGCGCCCGCACGCTCGAGGCCGAGATGCGCGCGGCGGCAGAGGCCGGACGCGCCGGGTCGGGGCTGAACATGCGCGTCCGCCTCGCCGTCCTCGCGCTGATGCGCGCGCATGACGTGCTGGAGGCGGTCACGCAGGAGGTCCCGGCCCTGCTCGGCGTCGAGACCTGCACCCTGGCCTCCGAGCCGCTCTGCGCCCCCCTGTTCTCCAGCCGCCCGCCCGGCGTGCTGCCCCTGCCCTCGGGCGCCATCGCCCGGCTGATCGGCCGTGGACGCGACGCGGTGGTGCGGTCCCACCCCACCGACACCGAGATGCTGCATGCCGAGGCCGCGCCCCTGGTGGTGCGGGACGCGCTGGCCCGCGTGCCGCTGCCCGCCGGCCCGCCGATGCTGATCGCCCTCGGCGCGCGGGACCCGGCCGCCCTGCCCGCCCGGCAGACCGTCCCGGTGCTGGCCTTCCTTGGCCGCGCGGTCGCGGCCGCCCTGTCGCGCTGAGATGACCGGCGATCAGGCGCGCGCCGCCTGGCTCGATTGGCTGGCGCGGGAGCGGCGGGCGAGCCCCAACACCCTCGAAGCCTATGGCCACGATGCGGCGGAGTTCCTGGGCTTCCTCACGCGACACCTGGGCGGGGAGCCGGACCTCGCGGCGCTCGGCGAACTTCGCCCGGCGGATCTGCGCGCCTTCCTCGCCGAGCGGGCGGCGAAGGGGGATTCCACCGCGACGCGCGCGCGGCGGCTGGCCGCCATCCGCGGCTTCCTGCGCTTCCTGACGCGGCGGCACGGCATGGCGGCGCTGCCCCTCGGGGCCCTGCGGGGGCCGCGGCCAAAGGCGCCCATACCACGCGCCCTGACGGCGGAAGCCGCGCGCAGCATCGTCACCGAGGCGGGCGACATCTACGACCCCGGGCGCCACGAACGCGCGCCCCTTCAGGCGGCGCGCGACGTGGCGCTGTTCAGCCTGCTCTACGGCGCCGGGCTCCGCATTTCGGAAGCCCTGGCGCTGAACCTCGCCGACGCCCCGCTGCCAGGCCGGGAGGCGGCGCTGCGCGTCATGGGCAAGGGCAGCAAGGAGCGCCTGGTGCCGGTGCTGCCGGCGGTGCGCGCGGCGGTCGCGGACTACCTGAAGCATCGCGGCCGGGGCGCGCCAGCGGAACCGCTCTTCATCGGGGCGCGCGGCAAGCGGCTCGATCCCGCGGTGGCGCAGCGGTCATTGCGGGAGTTCCGTCGTCTCGCCGGCCTGCCCGAGCACGCGACGCCGCATGCGCTGCGACATTCCTTCGCGACGCACCTGCTCGGCGGCGGGGCGGACCTGCGCGCCATCCAGGAACTGCTGGGGCATGCGAGCCTGTCGACCACCCAGCGCTACACGGCGGTGGATGCGGCGGGGCTGCTCGCGACCTGGAAGAAGGCGCATCCGCGCGCGGGCTGACGCATCGCGCGCTACCGCCTGCCTGCCGCGTCATGCATCATGGCCGCGCCGTGAAGCGTCCGCAGCGAGGCGCGCGGCCGGATGGAATCTCATGTTCGAAGCGGCCGAACTCGACCACAAGGTCAGCAAGCAGGACTACGCGAAGGAGGAACCGGAACTCCGCCGCGCGCTGCTCCAGGCGCAGCGCGACCTCGGCAGCCAGCGCCGCTTCCCGGTGCTGGCCCTGATCGCCGGCGTCGAGGGGGCGGGCAAGAGCGAGACCGTCCACCTGCTGAACGAATGGCTGGACCCGCGCTTCATCGAGGTGAACGGCTTCGGCCTGCCCACAGAGGAAGAGGCGGCGCATCCGCCCATGTGGCGCTTCTGGCGCGCCCTGCCGCCCAAGGGGCGCATCGGCGTCTTCTTCGGCGCCTGGCACACCTTGCCGATCCTGCAGCGCGTGATGGGCAACCTCTCCGCCGGGGACTTCGCCGCGCGGATGGAGGAGATCATGCGCCTCGAGCGCATGCTCGCGCAGGAAGGCGTGCTGCTGCTGAAATACTGGTTCCACCTGTCGAAAGGCGCGCAGAAGAAGCGCATCAAGGCGCTGGAGAAGGACAAGGAGACCTCCTGGAAGGTCACCCGCTACGACCGCAAGCTGTTCGAGCACTACGACGATTTCATCGAGGTCTGCGAACCCTTCATCCGCGAGACCTCGACCGGCGAGGCGCCCTGGACCGTGGTGCCGGGGGCGGATGAGCGGTATCGCGCGCTCTTCGTCGGCCGGCACCTGCTGGGGGCGCTGCGGGCGCGCTTGGATGCGCCTGCCCCCGCCGCGCCGGCGAAGCCCGCGGAATCGGCGCCCGCTGCGCCCGGCCAGATCAACGTCATCCGCGCGCTGACGCTGAAGCAGGAGATGTCGCGCGAGGACTACGAGAAGGAACTCGCCGAGGCGCAGGGCCGCCTCGCGCGCGCCACGCGGCACAAGCGCTACGGCGATATCAGCGTCATCGGGGTGTTCGAGGGCAATGACGCCGCGGGCAAGGGCGGCGCGGTGCGCCGGCTCGCCGCGGCGCTCGACCCGCGCGCCTACCGCATCGTGCCGGTCGCCGCGCCGACGGAGGAGGAACGCGCCCAGCCCTATCTCTGGCGCTTCTGGCGCCATGTTCCGCGGCCGGGGCGCGTGACCATCTTCGACCGCTCCTGGTACGGCCGCGTGCTGGTGGAACGGGTGGAGGGCTTTGCCGCCGAACCCGACTGGCGCCGCGCCTATGGCGAGATCAACGATTTCGAGGAACAGCTCGTCACCCACGGCGCCGTGGTGGCGAAGTTCTGGCTCGCCATCAGCAAGGACGAGCAGCACCGCCGCTTCAAGGACCGCGAGGCGACCGCCTTCAAGCAGCACAAGATCACCGAGGAAGACTGGCGCAACCGCGAGAAGTGGGACGCCTACGAGGCGGCGGTCTGCGAGATGGTGGAACGCACCTCCACCCACATGGCGCCATGGACGCTGGTGGAGGCGGACAACAAGCTGCACGCGCGGGTGAAGGTGATCCGCACGCTGGCGGATGCGGTCGAGGAAGGGTTGAAAAGGGCGAAGTAAGGTCGTGGGAGGAGAACCTCCCCCGAGCCCCCTCCCTTCTTTGTCAGGGCGCATCGCCGATGGCGATGCGCGAAGTATCCAAAAAAGGAGGGGGGATTCGGGGGGAGTTCACTCCCCCCGACCTTCGTCACTCCACCCGTACGTTGGCCGTGCGGATCACCTCGCCCCAGCGCTCGACCTCGGCGCGCAGGAACGCGCCGGTCGCGGCGGGCGGGCGGCCTTCCACCACGAAGCCGAGATCCTGCAACCGCCGCGTCATCGTGGGTTCGCGCACGATGGCGTGGACCTCGCGCGCGATGCGCTCGGTGATGGCGTCCGGCGTGCGCGCGGGCGCGAGCAGCATGCACCAGGAACTGGCAACGAAATCCGGCAGCCCGGCCTCGATCACCGTCGGCAGGTCCGGCGCGAAGTCGGGACGCGTCGCGGTGGCGATGCCGAGGGGGCGCACAGTCCCCGCCTCGAACTGCGGCTTCAGCGTCGAGTAGGTGTCGAACATCAGGCCGATATTGCCGGCCATCAGGTCCTGCAGCGCGGGCTGCGTGCCGCGATAGGGCACGTGCTCCATGCGCAGCCCGGTGCGCAGTTGCAGCTGCTCCATCGCGAGATGCGCCGTAGCCCCGATTCCGCTCGACCCGTAGTTCACGCGGCCCGGCCGCGCGCGGATATGGTCCATGAAGCCGCGCAGGTTCTCGGCCGGCACGTGCTTGCTGCCGGCGAGCACCAGCGGCGCCTGCACCACCAGGCTGACCGGCGCGAAGGAAGCCAGCGCGTCGAAGGGCATCTTGCCCGCCTGCAGCGTCGCGTTGGCGGCATGGGCGGGCAGCACCATCACCAGGGTGTAGCCGTCGGCCGGCGACGACGCGGCGGCGGCGGCGCCGACGATGCTGTTGGCGCCGGGACGGTTCTCCACCACCACCGGCTGGCCGAGCACGCGCGAGAGCGGCTCCGCCACCAGGCGCGTCGCGATGTCGGTGGTGCCGCCGGGCGTGTAGGGCACGATGATGCGCAGCGGGCGCGTCGGCCATTCCTGCGCCTTCGCACCGCGCGCGGCGAAAGGAAGCGCGCCGGCAAGCGCGAGCGCCACGCGGCGGGACAAGGCGCGCGCGCGCGCAGTCTGGGTCGTCATGGGCGTTTCCCCGGATGTGTTCGTTGTGGCTTGCCGGGCAGTCTATTGGGTTCGGGCGGGGGGACAAGCAGGGGCAGGTCGGGGGAGGAGAACCTCCCCCGAGCCCCCTCCCTTCCTTGTCGATGGGCGCCGTGCGTCAGGTGCGGAGGCGGGCGACATTGGCCGCGTCGTGCGCGGCGCGGATCGCGGTGGGCAGGCGCCGGCCGCGCGTGGCGCCGAGCACGATGGCCACGGCGGTCTCCAGCGACACGCGATGGCCGGTCGAGACATAGACCGGCCGCGCCCCGCGCCGCGTGCGCAGCGCCGTGCCGATGCGCGCGCCCTTCCACATCAACGGCACGGTGTCGCCGGGCTCGGGTCCGGGCTCGCCCTCCCCGACCAGCAGCGACTTCGCGACGCCGATGGTCGGCACGCCGAACACCAGGCCAAGATGACAGGCAACGCCGAAGCCGCGCGGATGCGCCACCCCATGGCCGTCCACCAGGATCACCTCCGGCCTGACCGCCAGGCGCGACCAGCAGGCGAGCAGCGGCGGCACCTCCCGGAAGGCGAGATAGCCAGGCACATAGGGGAAATCCGCACGGCGCGATTCCGTCGCCGTCGCCAGCACCGCATCGGCGGAGGCATCCAGCGCCACCAGCGCGGCATGGACCATCTTCGCCGGGTCGAAGCGCGTGTTGCTGACATCCGCGCCGCCGAGCCGCGCGATGCGGGGCGGCAGGTCGTCCTCCGCCACGAGCCGCGCTGCCATCTCCGCCTGTGCGGCGCGGGCTTCGGGGATGTCGCGCGGGTGAAGCCAGTAGTGCGGAACGTCCGGGACCATGGGGCAGAGTGACACGCGCCGCCGCCGCTCAGAACCGGCGCTGACGGCAGGGCAGCGCGGCGCGCAGCCCTGCCCTCACGCGGCACCCCGCATGGCCGGGACCAGCAGGCCGACATTGTGGCGGAACATCGCCTCGTAGTCGGGCGCCGGTCCACCCGGGGGCGAGAGGGCATCGGCGAAGAGCCGGCCGCCCACCTGGACCCCGGCCTCCGCGGCCAGGCGGCGCAGCGTGGCGGGATTGGCCATGTTCTCGAGGAAGACGGCGGTGATGCGCTGTTCGCGGATCTGGCGGATCAGCCGTCCGACCTCGGCGGCCGAGGGCTCGCCCTCGGTCGAGACGCCCTGCGGCGCGAGAAAGGTGACGCCGTAGGCAGCTGCGAAGTAGCCGAAGGCGTCATGGCTGGTGACGACCTTGCGCTGCGCCTCCGGCACCGTCGCGATCTGCGCGCGGACCCAGGAATCCAGCGCGGCGAGGCGCGCGAGCTGGGTCTCGGCATTGCGCCGGTACGTCTCCTCCCCCGCCGGGTCGGCCGTGATCAGTGCCGCGGCAATGGTACGGAGATAGGCTTGGCCATGGCGAAGGTCCTGCCAGGCATGCGGGTCGGGCACCAGGCGCGGACCGGCGCCGGACTGCTGGCGGCGCGCGGCGGGGCCGTGTTCGTGCCGATGCGCTTCCATGCTGCGCGGAGCGATGCCGTCGGTCGCGGTAACGACCGTGCCGGCGCCGCCGGCCGAGCGCAGCAGCCGGTCGATCCAGGCATCGAAGCCGAGGCCGTTGCGCACGACCAGCCGCGCACCGCGCAGCGCCACGGCATCGGAGGGGCGCGGCTGGAAGGCATGGGCATCGACATCCGGCCCGGCGATGGTGCGCAGCGCGATCCGCTCGCCGCCGATCCGCCCCACCATGTCGCCCAGGATCGAGAAGGATGCGACGACGGACAGGCGGTCATTCGCCTCGGCGGCGGCGTGGCCGGCCAGGAGAAGCGCCGGCAGGGCGAGGAGCGGGCGACGGTTCACGGGCCGTGTCCTTGGAATGTTATACTATACCGATATCGCCATCCTTCCGGCGCCGCAAGCCGACCGGCGTGGAGCCTCTGCCATTCGCCCGGCTCGTCGCAGCCGCCCCGGGCGGTTGGTGCCGCGCGCATCGTCGTCGCATCGGGTGCTGCATGCTGACCGGGGCGGGGCCTTGGCATTCGGCGGCCTGCCGACCCGCTCCGTTCTCGCCGCGGACTTCGCGCGCAAGACACGCGCGCGGCTTCCTGGTGGGCAGGACCTGCCCTCGCCACGCCTGCCACGCCAGCGGCTGGTTCCAGCCGCATGCGACCGGCCCCAGTGTCCCGATTCCGAAATCCTGCGGACTTCATTCTCAGGCCACTAGCCTTTGTCTTGAGTGGCCTGCTTGTTCGCTTCGTTCGCTGGAAATCCAGCGAGCGAAGCGGGCAGGACACTAGCCCCGGCCGAAGAGCCGCCGGAGCCAGCCCAACATCCCCCAGCCCGGCGGGTCCTTGCGCTGGTGCGTCACATGCGGCCGGCGGGAGGGCGGCGGCAGGGCGCTCGCGACCGTGTGCCGGCCGAGATCCCGCGCCGCGACCAGCCGACGCTCGAGGGCGATGACCTGGCCCACCGCCTCGGGCGGCGAGAGGGCGGCGAGTTCGGCCGCGGTCGCCTCCGCATCCTCCCAGGCCTCGGCGCGGCGCAGCGCGTCCACCACGCGCACGGTCTGCTCGGCATCGAGCGGCGGGCCGCTGCGCCACAGCGCCACCGCTTCCTGCCGCCAGGCGCGCGAGAGGTCGGCCCGGCCGCCGTCGTCGGCGACCCAGGCGGCCTGCAGCGTCGCCTCGGCCGCGGCGTGCAGCGCGCCGGTCTCCTCGAGCACGAGGGCCCAGGCGAGGAAGCGGCGGGCGAGCGCCGGATGGGACGAATCCTGCAGCAGCGCGCGGAAGGGCGCCGCCGAGACGGCCGCCGCCGCGGCCGGATGCGCCTTGGCGATGGACGGCGCCGCGTAGCCGCAATGCGGGCACTGCTGCAGCCAGCGCGCCATGGTCGAGCGCACCGGCTCGCCCGGCCGCAGGTCGAGGTCCGGTGCCTGTTCGGGCGGCGGCGGGCGGAACGGGGCCTGGCGGCTCTCGCGCCCGCAGACGCCGCAGGTGACCAGCCCGGCGGCGGCGGAACGAGGAGAGGTGGAGGGCGTCTCGGCCATGGAAGCGTCATCCTAGACGAGAAACGCCGGCGCCGGAATCCGACATCCCGAAGCGGCGTTGGGCCATTGCACCGCCGCGCCGGGTTGGGCACATGTGCGGCCATGCCGCGCGGAGATCTCTTTCCCGATATAGCGCCCTACGAGACCGGCCTGCTGCCGCTCTCGGGCGGCCACGTCATGTATTGGGAGCAGGTCGGCAACCCGCGCGGCCAGCCGGTGCTGTTCCTGCACGGGGGGCCGGGCGCGGGGGCGGGGGCGGTGCATCGCCGCTTCTTCGACCCCGGCCATTGGCGCGTCGTGATCTTCGACCAGCGCGGCGCAGGGCGGTCCCGTCCGCTCGGCGAATTGCGGGAGAACACCACGCCGCACCTGGTGTCCGACATCGAGGCGCTGCGCCGCTTCCTCGGCATCGAGCGCTGGCTGCTCTTCGGCGGGTCCTGGGGGTCCACGCTGGCGCTGGCCTATGCGCAGGAGCATCCGGAACGGGTGACGGGCTGCGTGCTGCGCGGCGTCTTCCTCGGCCGCAGGGCGGAGGTGGAGTGGTTCCTCGCCGGCCTACGCCGCGTCTTCCCCGATGCCTGGGCAGCCTTCGCCGAGCACGTGCCGGAATCGGAACGGGACGACCTGCTCGGCGCCTATCTGAAGCGGCTTTGCCATCCCGACCCGGCGGTGCACCTGCCGGCGGCGCGCGCCTGGAGCCAGTACGAGGGGTCGTGCTCGACCCTGCTGCCCTCCCCCGAGACGGTGGCATCCTTCGCGCAGGACCGTTCGGCACTGGGGCTGGCGCGGATCGAGGCACACTATTTCGCCCATGACCTGTTCCTGCCGCCGGAAGGGCTGCTGGGTCACATCGGCCGCGTCGCCAATATCCCGGCGGAGATCGTGCAGGGCCGCTACGACATGGTCTGCCCGCCCGAGACCGCCTTCGAGCTGGCCGCCGCCTGGCCGGGCGCTCGGCTGACCGTGGTGCCGGATGCCGGGCATTCGGCGCTGGAGCCGGGGGTGCGGACGGCGTTGGTCTCGGCGGTGGAGCGGTTCCGGCGGCGCTGAACGCGTGTTATAGGGGCGGCGGTGGGTCCCCGTAGCTCAGCAGGATAGAGCACAGGATTCCTAATCCTGGGGCCGTGAGTTCGAATCTCGCCGGGGACGCCACTTCCACTTCTCCCAACCATGCTCTTGGCCGGATCGCCTCGCCGTACGGCGCAGATAGCCCGCGGTTTTCGTGGACCGGCTGGAGGACGCGAGGGCGGAACGCGGGCTGGATAGACCCCTCTCCGGGCCGTTTCTCTCCAAACCTGGCGACTTGGGCGATGACCCAGCCAGACTGAATACCAAGAAAATCCTGGGGCTTCTGAGGCAGAAACGCGGCGGAGTTGGAGCGACGCATGCCCCTGCGCTCGGTGCTTCAGCAATCCCCCGAAACCACAACCAGTCCAACCCACCGGCCCTACTCGGCCGAGCGCAAGGGATTTACTCTGGGCCAGCTTACTCTTGGCCAGCATGCCTCCGCTCAGTCTATGTCGAAGGAGGTGGCCAGATAGCGATGGCATGCTGGAGAAGGCACGTTCCTCGGGCCTCGATCTTCTCCTCGTTCCAACCGTCCTCGTTATCGTGAACAAGATTGTAATTGAGACGCAATATGCTGTGGCTATGCAGCCCCGCCCGCTTCGACTTTCCGGCGGGAGATGTCGCAAGCCACGGTGCATTCGAAAGGGACGGATTCAGTTTCTTAGTGACGAGAGTCAGATTGCCAATCGTGTGCAGAAGTGCATTACGACGATCCTTCGCAGAAATTAGATCCTGGGCAGGCGGCAGCGGCCAGTGGTCTTCCCACGACTGCGGCATTACATGTTCGATTTGCAACTTCTCGTCGGTCAGGGTGACTGCCTCGCTGAATTGCGAGTGTAGGCGCGCCTCAATCGCGAGAAGCATCATGCGAAGGCGTGGACGGGTCAGCCGCCTGTAGAGCGGCTCAGACAACCAAGCCTTCTTGAATTCCGCGTCTCCGGGCCAGCGCGAACCCTCAGCCTGCGACTTCCCGAGGAACTGCCGTACGACGGGAGCAACAGGATCAGAATTCGGCGTCTGCGCTGCGGCCGCAAGCAGGTCCACGAAGAACGTCGTATACGCGCGCGTATCAAGATCACACACCATTCGGCGAACAAGGAAAGATTCAAGTGCTTCGACGACGGCCGTGGTGTCACCGTCATTGGTGACTGGCCGTCCAAAGAGCCAGAGGAAGAACGGCGTCAGCGAGACGACGTCCATCGCCTTCAAGCGCCGAAGAGAAGTCCCAATGCGCCCGGGCTCATCCGCCTCGTCGACGCGGCGGAACCCGGCTGCATGCTTCCGGATATCCTCCAGCCGGGCAACGGGATTGGTGGTCAACCCATCGGCAGCACCAATTGGAGGCAGGTCCTCACGTGCTTGTAGATCGAGGAATTCTGAATAGAGGTGAGTCGCCGATACTGGCCGCCGAAGATGGAGCGTCAGGTAGTTGGCGAGGTAGGTATCGATGCGCGCGCGCGCGGCATGGCCACGCCCAGCCTCCTTCCGCCAATAAATGTGGTCGCTATCGAACGCATGCCACGTCGAAGCGTAGAGCTGTTCGATGTTGCCATGCAGGCCGCGTCTCTCTACCTCGCGAAGCAGCCAGTTCTTCACAAGGTCGGCGGGCAGCAGAGGCGTGCCACGCGCATTCAGCGTTTCAAAGATGACCTGCGCCTCGTCGGTCTGGTCCAGGTCGAGGACGACGCACTTCAGTCGCTGATTGAGCGTCACGAAGAGTGCGTCCCGTGCCTGGCCCGGCGAGGGTGCATGGGCTGCCAGCCACGATGAGAGTTGCGCGTAGAAGTAGCGGTAGGCGTCTGGCAGCAGGCCTCCGACGCCAGTCAAATCGGCGGGTGATGCCGCCTGCATTACAAGTCGGTACGCCTCGCGGTCGACATTCGTAGGCAGAACCTTGAACGTCTGCTCCTCATCGACGGCGCCAATCGCGTGATTGCGCAGCATCGAAGCGAGTTGGAGGGCGCGCTGCTGTTCTCCGATCGCGGTAAAGCTGTCTTGGGCGGCCTTCAACAGGAGCTGCAGCGTCGTGAGTCGCTGCTGCCCATCAATCACGTCACGGCGTTCTGGATACGACTGGGTCGGCACCTTTTCCAGGACGATCGAGCCAAGAAAGTGCGGAGGCGGACTGACACCCGCGCGGGCAGCATCTGCAAGTCGGCAGACGTCGGCCCAGAGCGGCTCCCATTGCGCCTTCTCCGTCCAGACGTATGGCCGCTGGAACAGCGGCACCGTATATCTGCGAGGCAAACCAAAAATGTCCGAGATGGTAGCGTAGCTGGTTTGCATGGGTCTGTATCGTGATCCGCGTGTCTCTGATGCCTAGCTTCTACCAACTGCCGTGCGGTCTCATCGCATTCGCAACCGGGCCGAGGTTGGATCGTACACATAGGCCGTGATCGTCCCGTCCTTGATGCGTTCCACGGCTTCGTCGATCGCGAACAAGGGTACCAGGAACCATTCACGTGGGGTCACCGGGTTGCCGAAGCGATCCTTGATCTCGATCTCCAGCCGCGCGGGGCCGAAGACGCGGTGGATCAGGTTCTCAAGCTTCGTCTGACTGATGTTGAACAACTTGTAAGTGGCGACGACTTCGACGTCGGCCATGAGGAACGTCGGCTGCAGCCTGGCGCCCGCAATGCGCTGCGCGACATCAAGCGTCGTCACGCCAATCTTGTGCACCACCTCGCGGTTTGCCACGACAAGAGGGTGATCCGACTTGCTACGCAGGACGTAGATCGTACCGCTGGCCTCATCGCCATGCTCCCGTTCACCAGAGAATAGCGGGCCAGCTACGGGGTCTGTTATCCGGCGCCCCGCGTCGTCCTTGTTGAGCGCGCGTTGAAGCGAGCGCATCAGCATGTTGCTCTGGGTGCCATTGTCGAAGATCACACGCAGGCGCGCATCGGTCCGGCCCTGGGGGGTCGTGTAAGTCTCACCTGCCTCGGCCACATAGGCCTTCTGGCCGCCGACGATGAACCACGCTCCTGCCCTGATCTCCGCCTTGAGTTCGAACGGACGTGTTTGTCGGATGCCGGCTTCGAGGTCCTTCTGCACCTGCTGAAACAGGGGCTTGAAGGTGGCGAAGTCTTCGCACTTCTCGCGGTTCGCGATCTCTTCGGCCTCTCGCCGTTCCGTCGCTGTCCGCACATGCCGCAGTTCCCTTACGCCGCCTTCTGGCGGCGCATCGACGCCAAGCTGCGCCAACAGCTCATCATCGTTGACTTCGTCCGAGCCAGCGACCCCTGCGAGCGCGGCGCCCGAGAGCAACTGCTGATGGTCCAGTGGGATGAGCAGCTCCAGCGCCTCCGGGAGTCCCCGCAGCCGATCGAGGCGAACGGCGTAGATACGTTCGAAGATATCGCGGTCATCCCCGTGCTGCGGCGGGCGGCCATGCTCATCAACGAAGCGCTGGATTTCTTCGAAACCCGCGATGATCCGCTCCTCGCGTGGGGTACGGGTACCCTGCCGTTTCGTCTCAACCTCGACGCCAAGCTCCTCCAGGAGGGCGTCATCCTCGTCGGTAAACGCCTTAGCCACGCGCCGCCTCCGCCTTCATGCGGGCAAGGAAGGCCACGCCTTCTGCCATTCGCTTTTCCCACGCATCCGGCGAGGTGATCGACGGAAGGCGGCCGCGCTCCTGCTTGAACTTCAGGGCCCGCTTCGCCAGGTCGCGCGCCTCCTCCGGCGTCATCGTCACCCGCTTCGCGTTGATGACGGCCTGGACCTCCTTCAGGCTCTCCTCGCTCATGGTCTTCGCGAGGATGGAGTATGCCTCTCCGAAGGGGTTGATGCTGTCGATGAGGTCGATGTCGAGGTCGCGGACATTCATGGCAATGAACTTCCGAACGCCATCGACGAAAGCCGTGTTGGCGGTCTTTTCGCCGTCATCGTCGCTGCTGCCGGAGGCCACCTCTTTCGCCTTCTGGGTCAGGTTGAGGGCGGCGATCGCGTGCTGCCGCACGGCTTCCTGGTCCTCATCGTCTAACTCGGGGTAGCGATCCTTGATGATCTTGCCCATGCGGACTTGGGTCAGCTCCTCAGGCACCATCTCCGGGTCAAACAGGCCGCGCTCGACTGCGGTCTTGTCCTGCACGAAGGCCGCAATGACCTCGTTCAGGTCCTGCTTGCAGATTCGGGTGGCCTCCTCGCTCTTAGGCTCGGCCAGCCCCTTTATCTCGATCTCGAACTTGCCCTGTTCCTGGTTGAAGCCGACGTTGCACTTGTTGGCGTCGTATCCGCCCTCGCCATAGTCGAAGCCCGGTGTGGGGCCGCTATCGACAGCCTTCGGCTTGAACTCGAAACGCGGGGCGAGGACCTGCTCCATCAGCAGGCTCGCGGCGATCGCCTTCAGCGTGTCGTTGACCGCCTCTGTCACGGCCTGCTCGGAGGCATCCGGCTCCGCAATCAGGTTGGTGAAGCGAGCGCGGGTCTTGCCGGGCGCGTCCCGTGTGGCGCGGCCGATGATCTGGACGATCTCAGTCAGGCTCGATCGGTAGCCGACTGTCAGGGCGTGCTCACACCAGATCCAGTCGAACCCCTCCTTCGCCATACCGAGCGCGATGATGATGTCCACATGATCGCGGTTGTTCTTCTGGGCGGGGTCCTTCAGCGCAGCCGAGACACGGTCCCGCTTCGTCGGCTCGTCATCCACCAGGTCGGCGATGCGCAGCAGGCGGCCTTCCGGTGTGCGCACAAGCTGGAAGCCCGTTGTGGGGTCCAGGCCCTCCCACGTCCCGAGCTCCTCGATGATGTGCTCGACCTCTCGGTGTTTGTCCTTCGTGCTCTCCCGCGAGTTGACGTTCGGAATATGGACGATGGTCTTCTCGGCCGGGTCTAGCACCTTGAGGATGTCGTCGCTGTAGGCGCCCGAGTAGAAGAAGTAGCCAATATCTAGCTTCTTCAGGTGCTCATAGCCGTTGAGCTGCTCATAGTAGGTGTAGGTGACGGTTTCGAACTTGGCTTCGTCCTGCGGCGCGAGCACGGCTTCGGCGTCGCCGCGAAAGTAGGAGCCGGTCATCGCCACGACGTGGACCCGGTCGCGGACGATGAACTGGCCGAGATGCAGGCCGAGCTTGTTGTCGGGGTTGGCGGAGACGTGGTGGAACTCGTCCACCGCGATCAGGCGATCGTCGAAGGCCTCCACGCCGAACCGCTCGACGGCAAAGCGAAAGGTGGCATGCGTGCACACCAGCACCTTGTCGGTGCTCTGGAGGAAGGCACCGACCGAGTTGACCTTGCCGCCATCCGTGCCCGGGGCGTTGCAGAGGTTCCACTTCGGGGCGACCTGCCAGTCGGCCCAGAAGCCAAACTTCGTCAGCGGCTCATCGGCAAAGCTGGACCCGATCGACTTCTCAGGCACCACGATGATTGCCTGCCGGAGGCCCTGGTTGTTGAGCTTGTCGAGGGCGATGAACATCAGCGCGCGGCTCTTTCCCGAGGCGGGCGGCGACTTGATCAGCAGGTACTGTTCGCCCCGCTTCTCGTAGGCGCGCTCCTGCATCGGACGCATGCCGAGAGCATTGGCCTTGGTCGAGCCTCCATTGCGGCTGTAGGAGACGGAGACAGACGGGACGGATGTCGTCATGCAGGCAGCCTGTATTCGGAGAGGTAGGTAATGGCCCAGGCGGGCGGGCTGGGCCAACTTCGCTGACCATGCTGATGCCAGGTGACGCTGTCGGCCCCAATCAGGCCGCTCCGCTCAAGGTGGGTCACCAGGCCGTCGTGGTCGTACAGATACAGGTCGTCGCCGTGCAGGAAGGCGATGTGGACGCCTTTGCCGAGGTACTTGCGATCGATCACCAGTCGCCCTTTGAGCTGCACCTTCAGGAAGGTTTCGCCGTCAATGTGGATTGCGATGAAGTCCGCCCCCTGCCAATCGTCCGTTAGGCGGATGCTATTGAAGCCGTAGTCAGCAAGCCGCGCAGCGACCTTCTGAAAGTTGTAGTTCTCCTTCTGACGCGAGTTCAGGGCGTCATAGGCGATGCGGCCGTACATATCAGGCCGCCACCTTCTTGGTGATTTTGGTGTAGAGCTCGAAAAGCTTCTCCAGGCGCTCAGTGTCGTTCTTGAAACGACGGCCGATGTAGATGCGCTCCAGCACCTCGTCATTGCGATCGTGGGCGGCGCGGAGGTCGACAGGCATGGCATCCGGGTCGTAGAGGTCGGCGATGGTCGCCGGGAAATGAGCCTCTCTGGCCAGAAGGATGTCCTCGGCACAGACGGAAAGGTCGACCTTGTTTTTCTCAGTAAGAGTCGGGACGGGAAAGGTGTTCCAACCCAAAGTGTTAGAGTAGCGCAACCGGGTTTCGAGCTTCCCACAAACGGCCATTGCCCACACAAGGTGCAAACGGGATGCGACGAGTGCAAGGTTCCACATTTCCGCATCATACATTGCGAACAAGAGATCGCTCGGTATTGCCCGACCATTGAGAAGGTCGACCGGGATGTATGGCCTACGTTCAGAAGACACCTTGGCGATCGCGATACAATGCTCTGTCGAGCGTCCTGCAATTTGCACAAACCGATGCGGTTTCTGCGCAAATTCGCGGGTGGACTGAGCGTCACTCTTTAGGCGGCTCTCCTTCACTCGCTCCAAGACGCCCGAAAGGAAAGGGTGCTCCTCGGCTAGCTTTGCATCATCATCATCAATCCAGATGCACCACCTAAGCTTCCCATTGATCATTTCTTCGGACCCATAGTAAGGACGGATGTAAGCCGCGACATCAGGGTACTCAATCAGAGTTTGGCGGCGCTCATCTCCGCCGAGAATTAGGTTTCCGCCGTCCCGAGGCATATTGCCAAATAGCATCAGCGCAGCACTTGAGATTGGGCGCCGCATCTGTTCAATGATGATGTTTGGTCCTGCAACCAGATAAGCATTAATGTAATTTACTTTTCGTTCGATCTGATTTCCGAGCTCGTCTGTATAAAACAATCTCCTGGTCGGCGGGGGCGATGCCGAGATGCCTACGATGCATACGGTCACGCCGGCGTTGTTGCTGGCCAGGTTCGCCCACCGAAAGGAGGTGTGCGCAAACGCTATCTCACTGCCTGTTTGGAATATCGCAGGCCATAAAATGGGCACTTGGAGTCCCTGGCATATCGAATTCGTGGTTACGAAGGCTGATGTCGCCCGTGTGTGCCTCCCGTACTCGGCCGCCTTCATCATCCAGCCCGCAACATAGTCGACTGACTTCCAGCCTTTTGTGCGCGGAGAGAAGATTTTCTCAAGTTCCTCCTTCTGTTCAGTAGATTGCCATTTACTGCCAAGATAAGGCGGGTTTCCGCAGATGTACGTCTCCCCACCTTGATTGTCGAAATCAATTTGGGCTTGGTCCATCGGCGTGCTGAAGAGGTCGTCCGCTTTCAGCTTCACGCCAGTCCCCGTCGGTGGGCAGATGCTTAGCCAGTCTAGCGTTAGCGCATTGCCGCAGGTGATCCAGTTCTCCGATCGCAACGGAAGGAAATCCTGTAGCGCCTCTTTCTGGCCGCGGTAGACCACGTCGCACTGATACTCGGCGATGATGAGCGCGAGGCGTGCGATCTCGGCCGGGAAGTCGCGGATCTCAATCCCTCGGAAGTTGGTGACAGGGATTTCCGTCCGCCGGTCCGCCTCGCCGCGGCGTTTGTTGATCTCAGCCTCGATCGCCCGCATCTCTTTGTAGGCGATCACCAGGAAATTGCCCGAGCCGCAGGCGGGGTCGAAGACCCTGATCCTTGCCATGCGGTTCCGCAGGTTCAGCAGCTTGCGGGGGTTCCCCCCCGCCTCTTCAAGCTTCTCCCGCAGATCGTCGAGGAACAGCGGGTTCAGCACCTTTAGGATGTTCGGCACGCTCGTGTAGTGCATGCCGAGCGCGCCGCGCTCCTCATCCTCGGCGACGGCCTGGATCATTGACCCGAAGATGTCCGGGTTGATCCTCTTCCAGTCCAGGCTGCCGATATGCAGCAGGTAGGATCGCGCGATCCTGCTGAAGCGTGGAACGTCCGGGCTGCCGGAGAACAGGCCGCCATTCACGTAGGGGAACTGATCCGCCCAACGGGGAATGCCGGCTGCCGCCCGGTCGGCGATCTTGACGTTCATCGCCCGGAAGATGGTGCTGATCACCTCATGCGTGTTCGAGGAGTCCGAGGCGCTCATCGTCTGCACCGTCGAGGTGAAGAGCAGCGGCCGGCAGAAGATGTCGGTGTCCTCCGCGAAGAAGCAGAAGATCAGCCGTGCCATGAAGTGATTCATGTCCGGCCGCCGGGCCGCCGTGCCCCACTCCGGGTTCTCCTTGAGCAGCTGCACGTAGAGCCGGTTTAGACGGCCCGTTGCCTTGATGTCGAAAGAGCTCTCCCGGATCTGCTTGACGGTCGTGATGCCCGCCAGCGGGAGAAAGAAGCCGAAGTGGTCTGGGAACTCGCGGTAGGTGCAGGCGACCGTCTCGCCGCTCGCCAGATCCTCGGCCTCGAAGCTGTCGCCGTCCGTGGCGAGGATAAACTTCGCCTTCCCGCGCGCCGTCGCTGGGCTCGCCTTCAGGGCTTGCAGCGTTGCCGTGACCTGGCCGGGGTCGCAGGTCGCGATGTGGATGTTGTTGGTCTGCAAGACGCCGCCGAGGTCGGACTTGTTCGATGCCCCGCTGCGGAGCCGCTTCAGCGTGGTGTCCTTGTTTCCGAAGGCCGCCAGGAAGGCATAGGGAAACTCCGCCCGATCGAAGGGCTGCTCAGCCAGCGCAGAGACGGCTTCTTCGATTTCAACTGCGTTCATCACACCCCCCCAGCGCCGGCTGCCCCGATCGCCACCGCTGCACAATTGATAGTATGATGAACCATGCATCTCGTCACCGCGGCAACGGCTGCGCCCCACGGCTGGGGCTTCGACGTGCTTGCAGAGACAATGGGGCTTTGCGGTCTGGACGCGTCAACGCGCCCAGCATGACGAGTTCACCCGTCTTGGCATGTTGTCCCGATCGGTAAAGTGCGAGAGTTTCGCCCAGCCGACATCGGACTGTCACATTATTGTTGTGGTGCCGCGCCCGGCCCCATTCCCGGGCCTTTGCATGGCGCTGGCATTTCTCGGGTCCCAGAGGCCGAGATCATATGTTGCGAGCGTGCCGCGAGGAACGGATCGATGCAGCCCAAACTCCGTACGGCCAGAATGACGGTTTACCTGGCCGACGGCGAACCATCATTCACGGAAGAATGCCACGTCCGTCTCAACCCCTCAACGAATGGCCTGGAGGTAATCTACACCGATCACAATGGACAGGAGGTCGCTTACCAGGGCGCCGAGCGCGGCCCGGGTCACTGGCGGCTCCGCTGCCCTCAGAACGGCGGGGAGGCAAGCCTGCACGCCTTTCCAGGGTCGCTGATTTACGAAGGCTGGTGGGTCGAATGCGGCATTGAAGGAATGTGGCGCATAGCCATTGATGCAGAATCAGAATAATCCCTTTCGGCCGCGAAGCGAAGCACGCCATTCCATCCCGTGCCGCTTCGAGCACTACCGCTGGCGTTGCGCGCAAAGGGCCGACTGCCGCTGTTCCCACCCCGTCGGCGAACCGGCCAGCAGCGTTGGCAGCCCCAACCCCTCCGGCTGCCGCCCATCCAGCACCGCCTCGACGATGTCCGGCGCCAGCAAGGTCAGCTTCAGCAGGCGCGCGACATAGGACCGATCTACCCCCTCGGCGGCGGCCAGTTCGCGGATCGACGCGTACCGCCCGTCCTCCAGCATCCGCCGCCACCGGAACGCCCGCGCCAGCGCCTTCAGCAGGGCTGGGTCGCCGCTGGTGGTCTCCACGCCCGGTCTGTCCTGGCCGGCCCGCACCGGCGCCCCGTCCGGCCCGAAGATCTGCTTCCGTCCGCCGCGGCGCCGGATGGTCATCGGCACCACCACCGTAACGCTGGTCATGCTGCGATCGCCTCCCGCGGCGGCTTCGCCGCCATGTCCCGCGCCAGCCCGGCGAGCCCCTCCAGGTTCAGCCGAATCTCGGCGCCCGCCTCGGTGACCATCACGCGCTCGACCAGCAGCCGCACGATGCGCTCCTGCTCGCCGGGGAATAGTTCGTCCCAGAGCGGATCCAGCCGCTCGAGCGCGTCACGGACCTCTGCCTCGGTCAGATCGGGCGCCTCCTCCCGCGCCGCACGCCACGTGCCGACGATGACCTCCGGCTGGCGCAGCAGCGCGCGGACCTGCGCCAGCACCAGCCCCTCGATCTCCCCGGCCGGCAGGCGCCGGAGCGGCGCGTCGTCCGCCCCGCCCTGCAGCACCGCCTGGCTGACGTAGTACCGGTAGAGCCGCCCCTTCTTCCGCGTGTGGGTCGGCGACATCGCCCGCCCGTCTGGCCCGAACAGCAGGCCGCGCAGCAGTGCCGGCGCGGTGGCGCGGTTCTTCGCCGCGCGGGCGCGCGGGCTCTCGACCATGATGGCGTGCACCCGGTCCCACAGCTCCCGCGAGATGATGGCGGCGTGCTCACCGGGATAGGACGTCCCCTTGTGCACCGCCTCGCCGAGAAACGTCCGGTTCACCAGCAGCTTGTAGACGGCCCCCTTGTCGAAGGGCCGGCCGGTCTTGGTGACGAGGCCCTCGGCGCGGAGGACGGGCAGCAGCCGCGTCGCGGATCCGATTTCGGCAAAGCCCTCGAACACCCGCCGCACCGTCGCGGCGCCGGCCTCGTCCACCACCAGCTTGCGGTTCTCGACCCGATAGCCGAGCGGCACCGGCCCGCCCATCCACATGCCCCGCGCGCGCGAGGCGGCGATCTTGTCGCGTACGCGCTCGCCGATGATCTCCCTTTCATACTGCGCGAAGCTCAGCAGGATGTTCAGCGTGAGCCGGCCCATGCTGGTGGTGGTATTAAAGCTCTGAGTGACAGCAACAAACGTGACCTCGTTGTCGTCGAAGGTCTGCACCAGCTTGGCGAAGTCCATCAGCGAGCGGGACAGGCGATCAATTTTATAACAGACGATGACGTCAATCAGGCCGGCCTCAATATCGGCCAGCAATCGCTTCAATGCGGGGCGATCGAGCGTGCCGCCCGACACGCCGCCATCATCGTAGCGATCGTGCACCAGCACCCAGCCCTCGGAGCGCTGCGACGAGATGAAGGCCTCGCACGCGGCCCGCTGCGCGTCGAGCGAGTTGAACTCCTTCTCCAGCCCCTCGTCAGTGGACTTCCGCGTGTAGACGGCGCAGCGGAGCTTGCGGATCTTCGCCGGCATGGCGGTGTCGCGGCGGGTCATGCGCCGGGCTTCCGCAAGCCAAAGAACACCCATCCGTTCCAGCGCGTGCCGGTGATGGCGCGGGCGATGGCGGAGAGCGACTGGTAGGGACGGCCCTGGCATTCGTATCCGTCGCGGGTAACGGTGACGACGTGCTCGACGCCCTGGTACTCGCGGATCAGCCGCGTGCCGGCGATCGGGCGCTGCTCGTGGCGGATGCGGCGCAGGGTGATATTCCGGCCGTCAAACTGCTCGCCCAACGCCTCCAGCCGCGCCAGCGTCTCAGGCTTCAGGCCGCCATAGGCGAGCTCCTGGATGCGGTATGCGAGGCGGCTCTCCAGGAAGCGCCGATTATAGGGCGGCGGCTCGGTCCCGAAGAGGCTGCGCCATTCGGCCTTCAACTCGCCGATCGGCATGCCCGGCAGCGCGGCGAGGCGCGCCGGCACGTCCGGCTTCGGGATGGCGGTTACTATCGTCGTCGAGGTGCTGTTTGGCTTCGCGCGGGTCATGCGTCTCCCTTTCTCCTGGGGTTCGCACGAAGGCGCTGGCCGGGGACGGAGTGTAGGCGAACCACGCTCTCACCGTCGGCCGCGGGCGCGACTTCCTCGGCAGCGCGCCTCCTCAGCCGCAGCAGGCCGCGGGCAAGGAGGTCGCAGACCTCGCGGAGATGGGGCGGGAGATGGGCGTTGATGGGACGGTCGTCACGCTGCATGGCGTGACAATACGAATCGTTGATCGCTGCGGGGAGTGCTGATTTGTAGCGCTACGCCACGCTCTGGCCAGCCGCCTCAGGCGACCGAGACATCCGGCGGTAGGATCACCACCCGTGCACCGATCGGAACGCGCTGGTAGAGGTCGATGATGTCCTGGTTGATCAGCCGGACGCAGCCCGCCGAAGCCATGGTGCCGATGGTCCAGGGCTCGACCGTGCCGTGCAGGCGGTAATAGGTGTCGACGCCGGCCTGGTAGAGGTAGAGCGCCCGTGCGCCGAGGGGATTGCGGCCGCCGCCCGGCACGCCGTCGCGGAACGGGCCGTAACGCTGCGGATCGCGCCGGACCATGTCGGGCGTCGGGCGCCAATTCGGCCAGGCGGCCTTGCGCTCGACATAGGCTTCGCCCGTGAGGTTGAAGGCCTCGTCCCGGCCAACGGCGATGCCGTAGCGCATGGCGCGGCGGCCCTCGAGGGCCAGGTAGGCGTAGCGGGCGGCCGTATCGACGACGATGGTCCCCGGCTCGTCGTCGCGCGAATAGGCAACCTCGCGACGGAGGAACCGCGGATCGATGCGCCGAAGGTTCACCGCGGGGATCCAAAAGCGGTCGGTGGTGATCGCCCCGTAGATCCGACGGTAGTCGGGCTCAGCCGCCGGCACGGCCGCGGGCGGCGGCTCCGGCGCGACGGCCTCAGCCTGCGGCGCTGACGGGTGCCGCGACGGCTGCGGCGCCTCGGACGACGCACACGCCGCGAGCAGGCCAGGCAGGCTGGCGACAAGGCTCCTTCGGCTAACCCTCATCGATCGTCCGGAATCCCCTGGGCGGCATCGAGCCTGCTTGGACTAAGTCAACGATACCGGCGGCGCCGATGTCCACAGGAGCGGCCGTGGCCTAAGCGCCGACCTGCCGCCCGAGCCAAATCACCCGCCCGATGACATGGACGTCCTCAGCGCTCAGGCCGCGCTGCGGCTGATAGGCGGGGTTGTCCGACAGCACGCTGAGCCGCGGCGGCCGCCCCAGTTCCACCTGCACCCGCTTCACCTGCAGGCCGTTGCCGGTGCGGATGACGTAGATCCCGTCCTTGTCCCCCGGCTGGTTCTGCCGGAAGTCCACCAGCACCGTGTCGCCGGTGCGAAGCGTCGGCTCCATGGAGTCCCCATCCACCGAGATCACCGCCAGCTGGTCGAGCGGCGCGGTGGTGACCGTGCGGACCCACTCCTCCCGGAAGGCGATGCGATAGACGACCGCCTCCCGGTCGATCTCCTGGCCAGGACCGGCTGAGGCGCGGGCGTCATAGACGGGCAGCAGCGCCCAGTTGTCGCCGCCCATGCTGATCACCTCGGCCCCGACCGGGCCGGTGTAGGAGGTGGGCGGCCGGGGCGGCGTCGCCTTGCGTCGCACCCGCTGGCCGAGCACCGCCGCGGCTTCCTCCGGGGTGTTGATGGCGATGCCCGCGTCGCCGGCCTCCTTGCCGAACAGCAGCATCTGCCAGGTGATGCCGAGGGGCACGGCGAGCTCGCGCGCCGCCCGCGCCGTGAGCGGCCGACGGCCACTCTCATAGGCGCGGTAGGTCGCCTCCGGCACGCCGGCGAGACGGGCCAATTCGGCCCCTGAATCAATGCCCTTGGCTTCGCGAAAGCGGCGGAGGCGGTCTGCGGTGGATTCCATGGCGCTGCAATATGTAGCGCTTTCTTCGCGATTGTGTAGCAGGTTTCTGCATATACAAACAGTCTTGTTTGCGTGCCGCGACGGAGCGTATCTGTCCGGCATGCCCGACCGCATCGCCCTCCGCAAACGGCCCGCCGAACCGGCACGCCCGGCGCTGTCGCCCGCGCTCCCGCCGCCCAAGAGCTTCGCCGAGGTGATCGCCCTCTGGCCGAACGCCAGCGACCTCGCCGCCCTGCTCGACGTCGAGGCGGTCACCGTCCGCGCCTGGCGTCGCCGCGGGATCCCCGCCCGCTACTGGGCCGCGGTCGCCGAGGCGGCGCGTTTCAGTGGCCGTCCGGTCGATGAACGCCTGCTCGCTGAACTCGGCTCCCTCCGGAGGTATCGCCATGCATGATCGCCTCACGCATCCCGCAGCGTCTGCTGCAGCGCCCCTGCCTGACACCGTGCTCCCACTCGGCGCGGCGCCCTTCATCGCCTGGGCGATCAATGCGCTGCCGGGCGATCGCGCCATCTACTGGCAGGGCCATATCGCCCGCGACGCCTGGCCGGTGATGGGTCGGCTGCGGCCGCGCGACTGCCGGGCGCTGACCGAGACCGCCCGTCTCGCCCTGCGCCTGGCCGAGGATGGCTACCTCCGCCTGGTGCAGCACCGGCTCGGGACGCACGACTACGCCTATGTCGCCATCGCGCGCCGCATGTCGCCGGCGCGGCGCGCGCGGCGGCTGACGCTCCCCATCGCGGAAGCCGCGTGATGGGCAAGCCGTCCCGCGACAAGGGCCTGCGCCGCGAGCGCGCCATCGTCGAACTGCACGTGAAGTGCGGCATCCCCGCCGAGCGCGTCCCGCTCTCCGGCGCGTCGCACTATCGCGGCAACGGCGCCGACATCGACATCTACGCCCGCGGCGCGACCGGGCCGCCGCTGACCGCCGAGGTCAAGGCGCGCGGTGACGGCAACGGCTTCAAGACGCTGCTGCGCTGGCTCGGCTCCCATGACGCGCTGTTCCTCTGGCAGGACCGCCAGGCGCCGATCGTCGTCATCCCCATGCATGTCTGGCTTGAGGTGCTCGGCCTGATCAACCGTACGGCGGGCGGCACCGGCAGCATCCAGCAGGAGCCTGACGCGGACACGCCGCGGCAGCAGGCCCGCGCGGCGGCCGAGCATGGCCGTCCCCATGACGCTATCGCGGAGCGTGCGGCATGAACGGCTTCGCACAACACGGCCTCGATCACCTCTCGGCCACCAGCCTCAACCTCTACGCGGCCGAACCGGCGCTTTGGGTAGTGGAAAAGCTGCTGCATCGGCGGGCGCCGGTGGGTTGCGCCGCGTATCGCGGCATCGCGGCGGAGCATGGCGTCAGCCTCGGCCTGTTCGATCCCGCGCTCTCCATGGAGGACTGCCAGGCGGCAGCGCTGGCCGAATTCGACCGCCTCGCCGCGCTGTCCGCCGATCCGAACCGCGGCAAGGAGCGCGAGCCCATTCCCGGCATCGTCGCCACCGCGCTGGTGGAGCTGCGCCAATACGGCCCGCCAACCCCACCGCCGGAGGGGCAGCGCCAGCATCGCGTCGAGGTCACCCTGCCGGACGTGCCGGTGCCGCTGATCGGCTACCAGGACTTCGTCTGGGACGCGCACGGCATCGTCCTCGACCTCAAGACCCAGCTGCGCCTGGCCTCCGAGATCAGCCCCGCCCATGCGCGACAGGGAGCGGTCTATGTCGCTGGCACCAACCGCGAGATGCGCTTCTGCTACGCGACGCCCAAGAAGGTCGCGGTCTACGCGCTGCAGGACCCGGCCGCGCCTCTCGCCGTGCTGCGCGAGGTCGCGCTCCGCCTCGAGCGCTTCCTGCGCCTGTCGCGCGATCCGCAGGAACTCGCTGGGCTGCTCTGCCCCGACTTCGAGAGCTTCTGGTGGTCCGCCCCCGAGGCCCGCGCACTGGGGAGGGAGGTCTATGGCTACTGACCTCCGCCCCACGCCGCGGCGGCGCTGGCGACCGTCCCTGATCCCGCTCGAGTTGCTGGCGGCGACGCTGCACTGGGCCGGGCTGTGGGCGCTCGCCCTGCTCGTCCTGTCGCTGATCGCCTGACGCGTCCGGCGCTGCGCGCCCGCCGCACCTGGCGCGCGTCACCCCCACCGAGAGGATAGGCCCATGGCCCTCGGCCTGAACACCAGCACCAGCGGTGCCGACTTCGTCCCCCACATCCGCTACGACGCGCGCGCCGGCCGCATGTTCCGCGCCGACCGCGCCCAGGCCGCCGACGGCCGGTGGGAAACCACCCTGGTCGACATCACCAGTCCGCCGCCGCAGTTCCTGATGGATCTCGCGCAGATCGAGATCGGCTGGCTGTCCTATACCGGCGGCACCCCGGATCTGCGGCTGGTGCCCTTCGGCGCGGCCCTGCCGCCGCAGCCGAGCAAGGACCACCGCCAGGGCTTTCGGGTGCGGGTGTTCGCCCCGAAGCTGCTCGGCGGCCTGCGCGAATTCGCCTCCTCGGCCAAGGTGGTGATCGCGGCGATGGACGCGCTGCACAGCACCTATGAGGCGGCGCCGGAGCGCGGCCAGGGGATGGTGCCGGTGGTGACCTTCGCAGGCACCTCGCCGGTGGTGAGCAAGGGGCCGCAGGGCAGCAGCACCAACTATGCGCCGGTGTTCCGCATCGAGAAATGGGTGGCGCGCCCGGCCGATCTGCCGATCGGTGCGCTGCCCGGGGCGCAGGACACCACCGCGGCGGCTTCGCCCGCCGCAGCTGCGCCCGCCCCAACGGCATCTGTCCCTGCAGCGCCGCCCCGGCACGTGCCGCCGCCGGTCTCGGTCGCGGCGCCGCCGGTGACGGTGGCGCCCGCGCTGGTGACGCACGACACCGAGTTCTGAGCCGATGGACGGGACGGCGAGCCAGGTGCAGCGCGACGGCGACGGGCTGATCTGCCCGCTGCCAGACGCGCTGCGCGCGCTCGCCGCCCGGCCGCATTGGGTGATCTGGCGCTGGACCGAGCCGACCGACGGCCGCAAGCCCGACAAGCCGCTGTTTCGCGCCGGCGATCCCTGGCGCCACGCCTCAACCCAGGAGCCTGCCTCCTGGGACAGTTTCGCCGCTGCCATGGGCGCGGTCGCCGCCGGCGAGGCGGACGGCGCCGGCTATGTGCTGCGCGACGATGCGGCGCACATCTTTCTCGATCTCGATGCCTGCCGCGATCCCGTCACCGGCGCGCTGACGGACTGGGCGCAACGGCTGGTGGAGGAGGCCGACAGCTACACCGAGGTCACGCCCTCCGGACGGGGGCTCCGCATCATCGGGCTGAACGAGAGCCTGAGCGCCCCGATCCATCGCCGCGTCGCCATGCCGGAGGGTGGCAGCGTCGAGATCTTTCACCGCTGCCCGCGCTACGTCACCGTCTCCGGCCGCCTGCTGCGGGAGGCACCCGACGCGCTGCGGCCGATCTGCGACGTCGCCGCCGACCTGCTGCTGCTGGCGCAGCCGGCATCCCCCGCCACCGTGGGTCACACGGATGGCCCGCCCGCACCGCGCTCGCATCCGGACGCCGCCGCCTCGGCCGACGACATCGCCGCCGCACTGGCGCAGATCCCCAATGCCGACCTGCCCTGGGACGAGTGGTCGCGCATCGGCATGGCGGTGTGGCGTGCCTCGGGCGGCAGCGCCGCGGGCCTCGCCGCCTGGACGGCCTGGTCCGCGAAGTCATCGAAGCATCAGGACGCCGCCTGCGCCGAACGTTGGCAGCACTGGTTCCGCAGCCCGCCGGATCGAATCGGCTTTGCCTCGCTGTATCGCCTCGCCCGGCTGGCGAACCCGCTCTGGGTCAAGCCGTCGCTGGTCGCAGCGCGCACGCCCGCCTCGGCGCCGCAGGTGGGCGGACAGGTCGCCGGACAGGGCGCGCATGCGGATTGGGAGGGCGACGTCGCGGCGCCACAGGTCTCCACGCCCCGCGGCGCCCAGGGCGCGACCACAGCGGACCTCGTCGCCACGCCCTTCGACCCCGCCGAGTTCGCCAGCCTGGCGCCGCGCGAATGGGTCTATGGCCATTTCCTGATCCGCCGCTTTGTCTCCGTCCTTGGCGCCCCGGGCGGCACCGGCAAGACCGCCTACGCCATCGGCGTCGCCCTCTCTGTCGCGCTCGGCCGCCCCCTGGTCGAGGAGCCGGTGCACAGCCCGGGCCGCGCCTGGATCTACAACCTGGAAGACCCGCGCGACGAACTGCTCCGTCGCGTACAGGCCGCCCTGATCGCGCACCGCATCCCGCCGAGCGATCTCGCCGGGCGCCTGTTCCTCGACAGCGGCCGCGAGCAGCCGCTGATCCTCGCTACCCGTCTGCCGGACGGCAGCACCGTCGCCACGCCGCTGGTGGACGCGCTGATCGCCGAGCTCACCCGCCGCCAGGTGCGGCTGCTAGTCGTCGATCCCTTCGTGAAGTCGCATCGCCTCGAGGAGAACCGCAACGACCAGGTCGACTTCGCCGCCACGCTGTGGTCGCGCGTTGCCGACGCCGCCGGCTGCGCCGTGCTGCTGGTGCATCACTTCCGGAAAGGGGGCATCGCCGGTGACGCCGATGCGTTCCGCGGCGCCTCCGCGCTGGTCGATGCGGCGCGCGCGGCGGTCGCGCTGCGCGCCATGGACGAGAAAGAAGCCGAGCGCTTCGGCATCGACGAAGACGAGCGCTGGTTCTTCGTCCGCGCCGATAACGCCAAGCTGAACCTCGCGCCGCGCCCGCTCGACGCGACCTGGCTGCAGCTGCGCTCGATCACGCTGCCGAACGGCGACCACGTCCAGGCCGTCGCGCGGTGGCGCCCTGCCTCGGTGTTCAAGGACCTCACGCTCGCGGCCTCGGCCGACCTGATCGAGCAGCTCGGTTCCCCCCGCGATGATGGTGAGCGCTGGTCCGCGCGCCCGCAGGACAGCGATCGCTGGGCGGGCACCCTCATTACCAGCGTCGTCGGCTGCACCGAGGAGCAGGCCCGCACGATCCTGGCTGGCTACCTGAAAGGCCAGGCCCTTCGGATCGTCGACTACCAGAGCCCGAAGCAGCGCAAGGCGCGCAAGGGGCTCGAACACGACCCGCAGGCCGTCGCCGGCATGCGGCTTCACGCACAGGAGGAAAACGACGCATGAGGAAGCCTCTCAGCCTGCCGGGTCAGCCGACCATCGGCGGGGTCGCCTTTGTTCAGCATCAGCGCTTTGAGTGCGTCGAAATCCGGCCGCACACCACGCGCGACGGCCGCCATATCGAGCTGACGCGCTGGCTCGGTCACTGCACCGACTGCGGCGCGCCGTTCGATCTCGTCACGCCACGTCGCGCAGGTGCTGTCCGCGTCGATCGGCGCCGCTGTGCGGAGCACCGCGATCCCAAGCGCCGGGTCAAGGTGCTGGCGGGAGCAGAGGCATGAGGCCGCTCGCGGATATCTGCGCCACTGCCCTGCGCCACTGGCGCAGCACTGGCGCAGTGGCGCGGCGACCGGTTGCCGGGGAGGGCTGCGCCTCTGCGCCACTGACCTGGCCCATGCCCTCATGCCCCTTAGGGGGCATGGGGCAGTGGCGCAGTGGCGCAGCCCGGACCGGTGGGGCAGCGGCGCAAGATCCCCAGCAGTTTGGAGAGCACGGGCGGCCATCCAGTGGCGCAGCAGCAGCGCACACCATCACGGAGACGAGGGCATGATGTCAGGGGCTACTGATCGCTCGGCCACCGCTATGGCCGTCCAGGGCCTGGTGCAGTCGGTCGATGCGTTGACCGACGCCATCGAGCGCAAGTGGGGCGTGGGCCGGCTGCGCCTGCTGGTCGAGGACGGGCTGCGCGAGCGGTTCGATCGGCAATGGGCGAAGTGGCAGGCGGCCTATGGCGCGCAGGACCTCGATGCCGTGCGCGCCCATTCCGAGGCGATGCGGCGCGCCTGGGCCGCCATGGACACCGCCGCGCTGGCCGCCGGCCACCAGCCCCTGGCGCCGGAGGTCTGGGAGACGCGGATGCCGGACGGCGTCGTGCTGGCCATCGTCCGCACCCTGCCCGAGGCGCAGGCGCTGGCGCGCGATGGCCGCGACCGCGAGGTGTGGACGCTCGACGAGGTGGGCCGCGTCATCTGCGCCTGGGAGGGGCGGCACTGGGTCGATGCCATCCACCAGCATTTCCCCGGCTCGCGCATCGAGGCGCTGCGCCTGACGCCGCGCGGCGGCGAGTTCGACTGGTCGCGCGGGGACGCGATCCCGTTCGGCCACGAGACGGGCGACACGCATGCCTACACCCCGATCCGGCGGAGGGCCGGCGCATGAGGCTGCCTGGTGCTCCCCGTCCGCCGCGCTCGTCGCTCGACCTCGCCCGCAGCCCAACCAACGACGCGGAGGTGAACGCGATGCGGGCCGCGGCCTGGCACCGGCTCGGCGTCGTCGCGATCCCGGTCGACGAGATCACCGATCCCTGGCTGCGGCAGGCGATCACCAACGAGGCCAATCGCCGCTGGGGGCGGCGCGATGGAGGCAGCAGCCATGGCCGCTAAGCGGAGGACGAAGCGCCCGGCGACGCCGCGTGAGGATCTGTCGGAGCCTTCGAAGTGGCGGCTGCAGCATGGCCCGGTGGGCGAGCCCGTGCGCGAGGCGGATCCCGAGACCGGGCTGCCGGTCGTGCATCGCCGCACGGTCGACACCCTCGGCCAGATGCTGGCCAACGGCACCATCACGCAGGAGATGCACGATGCGGGCGCGGTGTTCCGCCGGCAGTTCCGCGTTGCAGCGCTCGATCAGCTGCGCGCCATGCCGCTGCTCCGTCTGCCGGGTGGCTCAGGGGACCGGCTCACTGAGCGGCAGGCCAAGGCGCGCATGGAGGCGGCCGATGCCGTCACCGCCCTGGGTGGCTTCGACAGCGCGGCGGGCTCGATCGTCTGGCATGTGGTCGGCCTCGAGTGCTCGGTGCGCGAATGGGCGCAGCGTCAGGGCTGGGGTGGGCGCAGCGTCGGGCACGCCCAGGCGCAGGGGATGCTGGTGGCAGCGTTGGGCGTGCTGGCGGTGATCTACGGCTTCAAGCCAAGGAGCAGGGCTGCATAATGTTGTCGTCTGTCAGCTTGACGACCTAACCTCGGGTTGAAGAACCTCGCTCTCGGCGAGGCATACTTGGTCGGGACGCCATGAATCGCTTCATTCCGTCGATCCTACTCGCAGGTTTCCTAAGCCTACCGCTCGCTGCCTGGAGCCAAGCACCTGGCAGCCCTGGGCCGACCGTCGGCACCGAGCTCAGCGACACATTCGCCGCGGACCTCGCGCTTGTTCGGACGCAGATCGCTGAGGCCGAGCGGGATCTTACGTCGGCGCCGGGCGGTCTGCTGGGCGACCTGACGCGCGTCCGGATCGGTGTCTACCGCTTGACCGAGGCGCTGCTGGAGCATCGTGCTGCAGTGGCGGCGACAGCAGTGTCCGTGCCTGGTGTTCTGACCGCCCCAGATCCTGCACGAATCGCCCGTGCTGAGGCCGAGGTGGCGGCGGCTCGGGAGCGCGTCGCTGCGGCCATGGCACAGGCGAGCCAGTCGGGGGGCATGATTGGCATACTTGCCCTGACAACGCTCGCCACAGAGAGGCAGGCGTTGGCGCTCGCCGAACTCGCAGCCGTCTCGGCTCGACAAGGATTCGCTTTGGCGCCACCGGCGAGCGGCGGGGGTTCCACTACTCAGCCCGCCGCATCCGCCCCTACCGCAGATATCCCCGGCACATCAGAAGCCGACGATCGAGCGCCCGACGCGCCGAGAAGCCGAGCGCTCCCGGCAGCAGAGCGTCGCACCCTCCAGAGCTTGGGTTACAGCGTCGAGGACGACTGGGCATTCCTTTCCTCGCGATCCCGGATGGACGATACGCCGCAAGCGCATGGTCGCACGCAGGCCTTGGAGGATTTCTATACGAACCGCGACGCACGAGCGTTGTTGGTCGCCTGCGTCGAGGGTGAGACGCGGCTCTACGTCGATGTGCAGAAGTACCTTCTGACAGACTACCAGCGACGCACGGTGCGGGTGACGTACCGCATCGATCAGCGGGCGCCAGTCACAGTGAACTGGGGGACGTCGACGTCGGGCCGCGCGACGGGCTTGTGGGGGCGAGATGCGATACCGTTGATCCGCGCCTTACTAGACGGTGAGGAATTGCTGCTGCGTGTCGTCGAGCAGAACAACCAGCAGCACCAGATGACGTTCTCGCTCAAGGGCTTCCGACAAGCTGCACAGGCGGTCGCCGAGGCGTGTCGCTGGTCCCTGCAAGCGCCGGCGCCGGCGTCAGGGCAGCAACCCCGACCTGCAGGTGCTCAAAGGCGATAACCGATCTGGCATCGCAAGCGGCTATGGATCGCTGTTACAATTCACCGTCTGGCGGCGCGGAATCCGCATCTCGTAGACTCTTCCCACGATGACGAAGTGCGGGCGCAGCCCGGCACGACAGACGCCCGGAGCCCACAGCCCGGGCGCTTTGCGTTGATGGGGTGAGCGGGATGGCGAGGCTGCGCATGCTGTCGACGCGCATCGCCCGCCACGACACCCGCACCGCGCTGCCGCCTCCGAAGCAGCCTGACCCGCACTACGCCTCCACCGCGCATCGCGACTGGCGCGCTGCCGTACTCACCCGCGCCGGCCACGCCTGCCAGCGTTGCGGTCGCCGCGGCGTGCGGCTCTACGCCGACCACATCGTCGAAATGCGCGACGGTGGTGCCGCGCTCGACGTGACGAACGGCCAGACTCTGTGCGGTGCCTGCCACACGACCAAGACCGTCGCCGTCCGCGCCGCACGCATGGCGCGCTGACCCCGCGCCCGCTGCCGATGGGGAGGGGGGGATCGGATCTCTGGCGCCTTGGGGCGCCCCTCCGCGACGGGGGACACGCGGGGATTTTTCCCTCCCTAAAAATGGTGGAGTTCACGCATGCAGCGAGCCTGGCCGGCCGATGCGGTCGAGCGGCGCCCGGTGGCCTCGCTGCTGCCCTACGCCCGCAATGCGCGCACCCACAGCGAGGCGCAGGTGGCGCAGATCGCCGCCGCCATCCGCGAATGGGGCTGGACCGTGCCGGTGCTGGTGGACGAGGCCGGGCAACTGATCGCCGGCCACGGCCGTGTGCTGGCGGCGAAGGCCCTCGGCCTGCTCGACGTGCCGGCGATGGTGGCGCGCGGCTGGTCCGAGGCCGACAAGCGCGCCTACGCGCTGGCGGACAACAAGCTGACGCTCAATGCCGGTTGGGATGCCGACCTGCTCAAGGGGGAGCTGTTCGAGCTGCGCTCAGAGGGCTTCGACCTCGGGCTGATCGGCTTCGGCGCGGACGAGGTGGCGGGGCTGCTTGGCGATCTCGCGGATGTCGCGGCCGCGGATACGGGGGAGTTGGGGGACGCATCCGGCGGCGGTTCCGGCATCGGAGTTGGTGGTGACGCCGAGGGGGACGAGGATCCCGCCGACGCCGAGCCGGTGCCGCCGCGCCAGGCCGTCGCTCGCCCCGGCGATCTCTGGCTGCTGGGCGAGCATCACCTGCTCTGCGGCGACAGCACCGACCCCGCCTGCGTCGCCCGCGTGCTGGGCGGGGACCGCGCCGCGCTGCTCTTCACCAGCCCGCCCTATGGCAACCAGCGCGCCTACACCACCGGGGGCATTTCGGATTGGGATGCGCTGATGCGGGGCGTGTTCCAGCACCTCCCCGCCATCCTCGCCGAGGACGGCCAGGCGTTGGTGAACCTCGGCCTGATCCATCGCGACGGGGAGTGGCAGCCCTATTGGCAGGGCTGGGTGGAATGGATGCGCGCGCAGGGCTGGCGGCGGTTCGGGCTGTACGCCTGGGATCAGGGGCCAGGCCTGCCGGGAGACTGGAACGGCCGACTGGCGCCGGCCTTCGAGCTGGTGTTCCACTTCAACCGAAAGTCCCGCCAGCCGAACAAGATCATCCCCTGCAAATGGGCGGGGACGGAGAACAAGGGCAGCGGGCTGCGCGCCGCGGATGGCGAGGTGAAAGCCTACACTCATGCCGGCCTGCCGGTGCAGGAGATGCGCATCCCGGACAGCGTGCTGCGCATCACTCGCCACAAGGGCCGGGGCATCGAGACTGAGCACCCGGCAGTGTTCCCGGTGGCACTACCGGAGCTCCTGCTGCAGAGCTACGCCAATCTGGGCGATGCGGTGTTCGAGCCCTTCGCTGGCTCCGGCACCACGATCCTGGCCGGGCAGCGCACGGGGCGGAAGGTCAGGGCGATCGAGCTCGCGCCGGCCTATGTCGACCTTGCCATCGCCCGCTACCGGATGGTGTTCCCCGAGCTGAGGGTCACGCTGGACGGGGACGGCCGGGACTACGACGCCGTCGCCGCCGAGCGCGCTGCCGCGCAGGAGCCCGCCCGTGCAGCCTGATCTGCGCGTGGAGATGCTGCCGACCGCGCTGCTGGCGCCCTATGCCGCGAATGCCCGGCAGCACCCGGAGGCGCAGGTGCAGCAGCTGGCCGCATCGATCCGCGAGTTCGGCTTCAACGTGCCGGTGCTGGTCGATGATGCGAGCGTGCTGATCGCCGGCCATGGCCGCGTGCTTGCGGCGAAGGCGCTCGGGCTTTCCTCCATCCCTGCGATCCGGCTCGGGCATCTGACCGAGGCGCAGGCCAAGGCCTATCGGCTGGCCGACAACCAGCTGGCGCTGAATTCCACCTGGGACGAGGGACTGCTGGCCGGTGAGTTGCGCGGCCTGCTCGACGCCGAGTTCGACCTTGGGCTGATCGGCTTCGATGCCTTAACGCTGGATCGCCTGCTGGCCGGCCCCGCGGAGGACGAGACCGGCGGTTCCGATCCCGACGCGCCAGCGCCGGAGCCGCCATCCTTCCCCGTGTCACGCCCCGGCGATCTGTGGATCCTCGGCCGGCATCGGCTGCTGTGCGGTAATGCCACCAACGCGCAGGACGTCGCGCGGGTGCTCGACGGCGCGAAACCGCATCTGATGGTCAGCGATCCGCCTTATGGGGTGGAGTACGACCCCTCCTGGCGGAACGAGGCCGGTGTGTCGTCCACCGCGCGCAGGGGGAAGGTCGCGAATGACGACCGCGCCGACTGGCGGGAGGCCTGGGCGCTGTTCCCGGGCGACGTCGCCTATGTCTGGCACGCCGGCGTGCACGCCCGCACCGTCATCGACAGCCTCGGGGCCGCCGGCTTCCAGATCCGCAGCCAGATCATCTGGGCCAAGCCGCGCTTCGTGCTGGGGCGCGGCGACTACCACTGGCAGCACGAGCCCTGCCTCTACGCGGTGCGCAAGGGTGCCACCGGCCACTGGCAGGGGGCGCGCGACCAGGCGACGCTGTGGTCGATCGGCTTCGGCGGCGACGAAGATGCCGAGACCATCCACGGCACACAGAAGCCGGTCGAGTGCATGCGTCGGCCGGTCGTCAACAACAGCGCGGTCGGCGATGCGGTGTACGAACCCTTCGCGGGATCGGGCACCACCATCATCGCCGCGGAGACCAGCGCGCGGCGCTGCTACGCGATGGAGATCGATCCTCGGTACGTCGATGTCGCCGTGCTGCGCTGGCAGGCCCTGACGGGCAAGGCGGCGGTGCTCGCAGGTGAGGATCGGACCTTCAAGGACATGGCCGCTGCACGCCACACGGCCGACGTGGCCTGACCCGCGCTTTGGGCTCGGAGGCAGTGCGGCCCTGGGGTAGCCTCACGAACATGGTGGACCCCTTCGATCTCGAACGCTTCGTCCAGGCGCAGGAAGAGGTGATGCCCGCGGTCAGGCGCGAGCTGGCTGCGGGCGATAAGCAAACGCATTGGATGTGGTTCGTGTTTCCGCAGTTGCGTGCGCTCGGCCGGAGCGGGACCGCGCAGCGCTATGGAATCGCCTCGCTTGCCGAGGCGCGGGCCTATCTGGCGCATCCGCTCCTCGGACCACGGCTGGTGGACTGCACAAGGCTGGTGCTGGCCGTTGACGGACGCACTGTCCATGAGATCTTCGGCAGTCCCGATGATCTGAAGTTCCGTTCGTCGATGACCCTGTTTGCCGCGGCCGATCCGGCGGCCACCGTCTTCACGGATGCCCTGGCGAAGTACTTCGGTGGGGCGCCGGATCCGCGCACCGTCGAGCTGCTGGCGCAGCCCTGACACAGCGACACCGCCGCCTGCACCGGCAGGCGGCGGTGCTCTGCTGCGATCCGGTCGCGACGTCAGTCGGTGACCGCGTAGACGCTGTAGGACCCGCGGGCACCTTCTTTGTTCGGCCCGACCTGGCGCACCCGCTCCAGCACCGTGACCTCGATGCCCTTCTTCTTCAGCCCGGCGAAGAACCCGCGCACCGTGTGTTGCGCCCAGCCGGTGGCCTCGGCGACCTGCGCCACCGTCGCCCCCTCGGGGCGGCGCAGCAGGGCGAGCACTGCCTCCTGCTTCGTACCCTCGCGCGGCTTGGGCAGCGCGCCCGGCTCCCGTGGCGGACGACCCGGCTTCGTGGCGAGGGCGGCGCGCAGGGCATCGATCGCGGTCGGCAGGTCGGTGCGCATGTTCGCGTCGTCATCCCAGGCATCGAGGACGCGCTGCGCGGCGGCACGCAGGGTGGGGCTCGGCGTCGGGCGCGGGGTAGCGAGGGCCTGGTCCAGTAGGGCCAACTCCTCCGCCAGGGGCGCGCCCTGGGCCGGGTCGGCTGGCGCCGCGGGGGTGTCGTGCGCGGGCGCCTCCTCTTCGCCCGTCCGCGCCGTGTCGCCAACCGTGGCCGGCTCACCGTTCTCGTCCCCGTCGATGAGGCGGGGATCCACCCCGTTGCGCTCATCCCGCGGGCGGGTGTCCTCGACTTCCTCCGTCTCGCCCGCCGGTTCGACGCCGATCGCGCGCAGTCCCGCGTCGGTGATGCGCAACAGCCGGGTCCGGCCGTCGATCTGCCAGGCGTCCCGCGCGGCGTAGGCGCTCGCGTGCTCGTCGCGGACCAGCCCCTGCTTGATCAGGGACTTCGCCACCGTCTGCCGCGCCGCGGCCGGCAGTCGCTCGGGCGGGACGGCCAGCCGATCGTCGCGCTGGCTCCCCTGGCTGAGGATGATGCGCTGGGTGTCGGAGAGTTTCATCGTCGGGCTCCTGGTTCGGCACCCGAGGCTCCGGGTGCTACCAGCCCGAGCCCCGCCGGCTCCTGCCGGGCGGGGCGGCGCGGGAGGGGCGCGCGCTATGCGGCGTGCTCACCGCGCTTGAAGTAGGCGTCGGTCACCCGGCGCATCTGCTCCGTGTAGAATTCGAGGTCGCCGACCTTGCCCCAGAGCACCGCCTCGGGATCGGCGCCGAAGTGGTCGGCGGACATGCGCTGCAGGTCGGCGAGCAGGGCATCGAACTCCGCCTTCTTCGCCAGGAAGGCAGCCAGGCTCCGCTGCTGGTTGGCTTCGCGCTTGGTCATCGTGGTCTCCGTCCTCTGCGTCGCGTGACGGACCATTCGCGCTGAGCCGCGCCCGAGCCAAGCCAATCGCGTGCTCATGATGTTGCTCAGTTCAGCGCGATCCGATCATCTCGTGACGCCGCGGCGCCACGCCACCAGGGAGCCGCGCATCGCGGCGCTGCACCCCATGCCCCGCAAGCCCGGCCGCCCGGCCTACGTTCCCACCGAGAAGGACCGCGCCACCGTCAAGACGATGTCCGCCTTCGGCATCCCGGACTACGAGATCGCCCGCGTGATCGCGCTCGACCCCAAGACGCTGCGCAAGCACTTCTGGACCGAGCTCGAGGTCGGCCATGTCGAGGCCAACGCGAAGGTCGCCGCCTCCCTGTTCAAGAAGGCGACCGGCGACGGCCGCGAGGCAGTGGTGGCGGCGATCTTCTGGCTGAAGTGCCGCGCCGGCTGGCGCGAGCGTCCCGCCACGGATGATCTCGGCAAGAAGGAGCAGCGCGCCCTCGAGGCGGAGACCGCCGAGCGCGGTACCTCATGGGAGAGCCTGCTCGAACCGGCGAGCATCCGGCTGCAGTGACGGCTTGGTCGCTGGCCTGCCCCGATTGGATCGCACGGATCCAGGCCGGCAGGACGCTCGTGCCTGACCTGCCCCTGCTCAAGGGCGAGGCCGAGCGGGCGGTCACCATCTTCAATCGGCTGCGGTTGCCGGATGTGCCGGGCCGGCCGCCGCTATCCACCGCCGGTGGCGATTGGCAGCGCGACATCGTCCGCGCGCTGTTCGGCTCCTGGGACGGCACCGAGCGGCACATCCGCGAGATCTTCGCCCTGGTTCCCAAGAAGAACGCCAAGACCACCGCCGGCGCGGCGATCATGGTGACCGCCCTGCTAATGAACCGCCGCCCGCGGGCCGAGTTCATCATCGTCGCGCCAACGCAGGACGTCTCCGATCTCGCCTATCGCCAGGCGGTCGGCATGATCGAGGCCGACGCTGTGCTGGCGGCGAAGTTCCATGTGCAGGAACACCTCAAGCGCATCACCTACCGGCCGACCAACGCCTTCCTCAAGGTGAAGTCCTTCGATCCGAAGATCGTTACCGGCACCAAGCCGGCGGGGATCCTGCTCGATGAGCTGCATGTCATTGCCGAGGCGCCGGACGCTGACCGGGTCATCGGCCAGATCCGCGGCGGGCTGATCTCCCAGCCTGAGGGGTTCCTGATCACCATCACCACCCAGTCGGAGCGCCCGCCCTCCGGCGTGTTTCGCGCCGAGCTGATGAAGGCCAGAAAGGTGCGGGACGGCATCCTGCAGGCGCCGATCCTGCCGGTGCTCTACGAGTTCCCGCCCGAGGTCGAATGGAGGGACCCGGCCAATTGGAAGATGGTCACGCCGAATGATGGCCGCTCCATCACCGTCGCGCGCCTGATCCCCGACTATCGCGCCGCGGTCGAGGCCGGAGAGGAGGAGCTCCGACGCTGGGCGTCACAGCACCTCAACGTCGAGATCGGCCTCGCGCTGCTGTCGGATGCCTGGGCCGGCGCCGAGCATTGGGAGCCGCAGGCGGATCCCGATTTGACTCTGGATCAGCTGCTGCGCCGCGCCGACGTCGTCACCATTGGCATCGATGGTGGCGGGCTGGACGACCTGCTCGGCCTGTCGGTGATCGGCCGCGATGCCATCACGCGCGACTGGCTGCTGTGGTCGCGCGCCTGGGCGCATCCGGTGGTGCTGGAGCGGCGGAAGTCGGAGGCGGCCCGGCTGACGGACTTCGCCCGCGACGGCGACCTGCGCATCGTTGGGCGCCTCGGCGAGGATTTGGAGGAAGTCGCTGACCTGGTCGCCGACATCGATCGCGCCGGGCTGCTGCACGCCGTGGGTCTGGACCCGGTGGGCATCGGCGGCATCGTCGATGCGATGGCCGAGCGGCACATCACGGGCGATCGGGTCGTCGGCATCCCACAGGGCTGGCGGATCAGTGGCGCGATCAAGACGCTGGAGCGCAAGCTGGCCGACGGGACGCTGTGGCATCCCGGCCAGGCGCTGATGGCGTGGTGCGTCGGCAATGCGCGGGTCGAGCCGCGCGGCAACGCGATCACCATCACCAAGCAGGCGGCGGGCAAGGCGAAGATCGACCCGCTGGTGGCGGCGTTCAATGCAGCGGAGTTGATGTCGCGGAACCCGGAGGCGCGGTCGGCGCCGGCCGTCTTCGTGATTTGATCGCGGTAGACCGCTTTGCGCGGTCTGCCGACGTTCGCGCCGCGTTTGCTGTCGCGTACGGCTGCTCTCGCAGCAACGGTCTTAGCTGGGTCATCCCCGCTACTTGGTTGTGCTGCCCGAACTCCTGAGCGGCAAGGCTACCGTCCGGATCCGAAGTCGGGCAGCCCAGCGCCGGCACGGCGGGTAGGCCGCCGTGCTCCGTCCCCTCCCACTAAGGCGAAGGCATCTCCCGGCTAACCGCCGCCAGCTTCGCTTGGTTCTTGAACAATTGAGCCAGATAAGCGCCGGGATACAATCTGTTAGCAGCCTCTGCAGTGGCCGCGACGGCGCGCGCGACGAGCGCGAAAACGTCCTGTTCCGATGGGATCGGGTAGGGCGCGCCCACGCCAGAGGACAGCGGAAGTGAGCGATACACGTGGTGTGCGATAAAGCGGTTGCCGTGGACGGCGAACCCTCGATCTCGGCCGTCAAGGGTCGATTGAAGGGTCTGTAGAGCGGAATCGATCATGCGCATCACGCGAACATGCCGCCAGAGCAGCGTGCTCGACGTGCCCGCGTTGAACAGCGCCTTGTAGGGCGCCTTCTCAGTGTTGTCCCACAGCCTTCCAATCTCGCGCTTCGCCTGCGTGGACATGGCGAGGTCGGCGCTCGCACATGCGAGGGCGACGGTCGCCTCCTCGAGATCGAAGGTGGTAGCGTTCCTAACCACCGCCTCGCCCGACTTGAAGTGATAGAGGACGCCCTCCAACCCCAATTCCATGCGGAGCCGCTCCTGCTCGGGATCGAGGGCCACGAAATCCCGCCGCGTGATCTGGTTCTGCGTGTTAGTAGCTTTCGTGATCGCAGCGGAAAGCGCCTGCCCCTCCGGCCCGTCCACCGAAATGAAGCGCGCCTGCACCCGAGCCCTCTGCACAGCTGCAGGGTTCTTACCGTGAGCCGTGGCGATGGAACCGGCCGTCTGGGCGCCGTTAACGATGGCCGCCCCGTGGCAGACGATGAACACGGTTTTCCCTGCGCCCGCGGAGAGCCGCCGCTCGATGCGCTGGCACACGACCGTGAGGCCGTTGTTGTAGTGCCAGAAGTGTTCCGGCTCGTTGAGCAGCGTGTTGAGCAGGCCAGAGTTCACGTCCATGTCTGTCCCAAGGAAGCGCCGGATGTTGGGTTCGACAAGCTGCGGGTAATGCTTGGACCACCAGCCCGCGACATGCTCGGCCTCTACCTGCCCATAGACAGCGAATGGCCCTTCCACCTGCCCATACTCGTGGAGCAGAACTTCCAACGCGATGGGCTCGCCCCGCGTGCCCTGCACCACCATCCCGTAGATGTCGCTCTGCCGCAGCACTCTGAGGGACAGGAGGTCCTCTGCTGCCTCATCCTTCCAGTCGTTGAACTTGCTGAGGCATTCATCAAGCACCCGCTCCGGCTCGGGGGCGAGCGGCTCCTGTCCCGTATAGATGGGCACGAGAACGTAGCTGGCTTTGTCCGCGAGCATGGCCTCTTCGACCATCGCCATTTTGGCCTTTGCTTTGTCGTTGAAGCTTTCAGCACGCTGGTCGACTAGATCGCGGAAGCCCTGCACGAGCTTCGACGCGTCGGCAACGTCGAGCGACCCGTGCCCGTCGCCAAACCATTTGGCCTGCACGATGTAGAGGGTGCGGGTGGCGCGGTCGTAGTGCAGGGCGTCCACCCCGTTGTCCCCGGCCCCATCCGTGACTGCCGCCGCTGCGTGCTCGGGTTCGAGACCAGCCAGTTGTGCGACAGCGAAAGCCGCCAAGGCGCGCGACAGCAGCACCTTCTCGCGGTCGGCTTCCTGCAGGTTGGCCACGTCGCGAAGGTCGATCAGGCCCTTGTAGCTGCGGAGAAGGAAACCCTTGATCTGGTTTACGTGCAGGAGGCTCATTTCGATCTCGGACGGCGGTGTGCACGCTTAGAATAGCAGGCCGCCGACGCCCGCACACGGTAGCGGGCAGACGCCTTCCCTCCAGGGGTTAAGTCTTTGGACCGTGAGCGGCGATGGCTGCGACCTTCTCCGCTAGGTGAGGCCTCCGGTGGCAGAGAGGGCACAGCACGGCGAGGTCGTCCAGAGTCGTGTCGCTGTACCTCGGGAAGCGGCGCACGGTCATGCGCCTCGCGCCTCGCGCCGCGCTCGATCTCGAACCGCGCGCCCCTGTGGGCGGGGCACCAGCGTCGGCACCTCCCGACGGACCAGAAACTGCCGGCACGGCGGAGGTTGGGAGTCCGCTCTGGGTCGTAAGCGGCCCCTGCTGAGCGGCTTACCCGGCCAGGACTGGCCGTTCACGTCACCGCGTAAATGGGGCATGGCATGTCGCATGAACTTTGCCGGACTGATTCCGGCTCGGGCACCGACGCGCGTACCCCTCACTGATGCCCAATCTACTCGGCAGCCTCGCCCGTCTCTGGCGGGAACGGAAAGCCGCGACCTTCGCGCCGCGCTTCTGGGAGGCGCTGCGCCCGCCCGCGAAGTCCGGCGCCACGGTCAATGCCACCTCCGCTCTGGAATGCACCACCGCGCTCGCCTGCGTGCAGGCCATCGCCTGCGGCGTCGCCATGCTGCCGCTCGACATCTACCGCCCGCGCGCGGGCGGCGGCCGCGACGTCGCGACGGACGAGCCGCTGTGGGAGTTCTTCGCCGGCCAGCCGAACGAATGGCAGACCTGGCCCGAGTGGATCGAGACCACGCTGATGCACGCCGTGCTGTGCGGCGACGGCATCTCCTTCATCAACCGCCCGAACCCCAGGGGGCCGATCCGTGAGCTGATCCCGCTGGTACCCGGCAGCGTGTCGGTGGAGCAGCGCCAGGGCTACGATCTCGCCTATCACCTGGTCCTCGCTGACGGTCGCAGCCTGACGGTCGGCCGTGAGCAGGTGTTCCACCTGCGGGCGCCGTCGTGGAATGCCTATTCCGGCCTCGACGCCACCAAGCTGGCCCGCGAGGCGATCGGCCTCGCCTTGGCCACCGAGGAAGCTCACGCGCGCCTGCACGCCAATGGCGCCCGCCCCGGCGGCATCCTCACCACCGAGCAGCGGCTGACCCGCGAGCAGGTCGATGAACTCCGCGCCGCCTGGCAGCAGACCCAGGGTGGGCTGTCCAACGCTATGCGCACCGCGGTGCTGTCCTCCGGCCTGAGATGGGAGCCGATGGGCATGACCGGCGTCGATGCCCAGCACATCGAGACCCGGCGCTTCCAGATCGAGGAGATCTGCCGCGCTTTCGGGGTCTACCCGGCGATGGTCGGCCATTCGGACAAGGCCTCGACCTATGCCTCGGCGGAGCAGTTCTTCATCGCCAATGTCGTCTACTCGCTCGGCCGCTGGACTCGCCGCTTCGAAGAGCGGATCCGCGTCGACCTGATGACGCGCGAAGAGCGGCAGCGCCGGCTCTACGCGAAGTTCTCGCTGCAGGCGCTGATGCGCGGCGACGCCCGCACCCGGTCGGATTTCTACAGCGCGCTGATCACCCTCGGCGTGCTGACGCGCAACGAGGCCCGCGCGCTGGAGGAGCTGAACCCGCTGCCCGGCCTCGATGAACCGCTGCGGCCGCTGAACCTGGCGACCCAGGCCGAGGCCAAGGCCGCCCTCGCGGCGAAGCAGGCGCCGCCTGCGTCGGCTCCTTCACCAGATGCCGAGGGCAAGGCGGCGGCGATCGCCGCGGTGGCGCGCGTCATCGGCGCCGACGACCCCGCCCTGGAATTGAAGATCGGCCGGATCCTGTCGGCGGCCAACGAGGCCCGCATCCGCGGCGCCCGTGATGCGCTGGATACGGTCCTCTCCCAGCTGGAGACCCCATGATGCGGCATCGTGGCGATATCCGCGCCCGCTTCGAGGTGAAGTCGGTCGCCGCCGACACCGGCGCCTTCGAGGGCTACGGCGCCGTGTTCGACGTGGTCGACACCTATCGCGACGTTATCCTCCCCGGCGCCTTCGCCGAGACGCTCGCCGAACACGCCCGCCGCGGCACCGCGCCCCGCATGCTGTGGTTCCACGACCCCGGCAAGGCGATCGGCGCCTGGTCAGAATTCCGCGAGGACGAGCGCGGCCTGTATTGCGCGGGCCAGCTCGCTCTCGACCATCCCGATGGCCAGAAGGCCTACGGCACCCTGCGCGGCGACGGCGCGATGGACCTGTCCATCGGCTACACCGCCATGCTGTTCGAGGTCGACCGCGCCGCCGAGCTGCGCCGCCTCAAGACCATCTGGCTGGACGAGGTGTCGCTGGCCCCGCGCGGCCATGGCGTGAACCCCGCCGCGGTGGTGACCGACTTCAAGGCCCGCGTGGCGGGCATCCAGACCATCCGAGACTTCGAGGATTTCCTGCGGGAGGCAGGGTTCTCGCGTGACCGCGCCAAGGCGATTGCCTCGCGCGGCTTCAAGGCCAGTGCCGACCCTCGGGAGGAGGACGCAACGGCCGATGTGCTCGCCGGCATCCGCCGGCTGCAGCAGATCCTCCAATCCTGACGGGATACCCCATGGACACCGATGTGAAGGAGGCCCTCGACGGCCTCGGCCGTGCCTTCGAGGAATTCAAGGCGACCAACGACAACCGCCTGGACGAACTCGCCCGCAAGGGCAGCGCCGACGTGCTGCTGGAGGAAAAGCTCCAGCGCGTGAACACCGCCCTCGACCAGTTCGAGACGCTGAACCAGCGGCTGACCAAGGCCGAGCTCGAGGCCAAGGCTGGCCGGGAAGCGGCCGATGGCTCGAAGGAGGCACTGGAGCGGATCGAGACCCGGCTGAACCGCCCCGGCATGGGCTCGGGCGACCGCCAGGCCGAGCTCAAGGCAAGGGTGAACACCTGGGCCCGGGCAGTGATCAATGCCCACACGCTCGGCGTGCCGAACCTCACCGCCGACCAGCAGAAGGCCCTCTCGGACGTCGCCGCCGAGCACAAGGCGATGTCGATCGCCGACGACACCACCGGCGGCTATCTCGCCCCGTCCGAATACGTGCGCGAGATCATCAAGGGCGTGACCGAGATGAGCCCGGTGCGCTCCTTGGCCCGGGTGCGGGGGACCTCCTCGAAGTCGATCATGCTGCCGAAGCGCACCGGCCAGTTCGCCGCTCGGCGCGTCTCCGAGCAGGGGACGCGTACCGAGACCCCCGGCCTGGCCTACGGGATGATCGAGATCACCGCGCCGGAGGTCTACGCGCTGGTCGACATCTCGCAGCACAACCTGGAGGACAGCGCCTACGACCTCGAGAGCGAGATCCGCGCCGAGGCGGTCGAGCAGTTCGCGGTCAAGGAGGGGCAGGAATTTGTCGGCGGCTCCGGCGTCGGCGAGGCGGAGGGCATCCTCACCAATGCCGACATCGCCTTCACCCCCTCGGGCTCCGCGGCGACCATCGCCGATGCCGAGGGCCAGGGGAACGGGCTGATCACGCTCTTCCATGCCCTCAAGACGGCCTACGCCCGGAACGCGGTCTGGACGCTGAACCGGGTGACGCTGGGCTCGGTGCGCAAGCTCAAGGACGCCGACAAGAACTACGTCTGGATGCCGGGTCTGGCGAACGGGGTGCCGAACACCATCCTCGGCGCGCCCTATGTCGAATGCCCCGACATGCCGAACGAGGGTGCCGACGCCTTCCCGATCGCCTTCGGCGACTTCCGGCGCGGCTATGTGATCGTGGATCGCATCGCCATGACGATGCTGCGCGATCCCTTCACCCAGGCGACCAGCGGCAATGTGCGGTTCCTGTTCCGCCGGCGCATGGGCGGCGCGGTCGTGCTCGCCGAGAGCATGCGCAAGTTGAAGTGCGCCGCAGCATGACCGCCGGGCCCGCGTAGCCGGCATCGGCCGCGCGGGCCGCCGCTGCGGTTATCCACACACTTCACCATTCCATCAACGCAACTGAAAGGCGAGGTGTCCGCCATGGCCACTCGTGACCTGTGCCACAACGTCCACCCCGTGCGGGCGATCAGCCCGGCGGCGGCCAAGACCGACAACACGCCCTTCGTGTCGGAGATCGTCGACACCAAGGGCTATGAGAGCCTGACCTTCCTGCTCGCCGCCGGCGACATCGCCGACGCCGACGCCACGCTGACCGTGCTGGTGGAGGCGAGCGACGCCGCCAACATGGCGGGCGCCGAGGCGGTGCCCGACAAGGAGCTGATCGGCACCGAAGCGCAGGCGGGGCTGTCCTTTGCCGACGACAACAAGACCCGCAAGATCGGCTATGTCGGCGGCAAGCGCTATGTCCGCCTGACCGTCACGCCGGCGAACAACACCGGGAACATCTTCCTCGCGGCGATCGCGTTGCTCGGCCATCCGCGCAACGCGCCGACGCCCAATCCGCCGGTGTGAGCATGACGGCGGAGGGGCAGCGGCGGATCCGGGTGCTGCGGGCGTTCGCCTACTCGCTGGACGGCGTGCGGCTGATCGCCGTCGCCGCCGGCGAGGAGGTCAGCCTGCGCGCGGGTGCCGCCGCGGGGCTGGTCGCCGAGGGATATGCCGAGGCGGTCGTTGCGGATCCTTCGCCTCGGCAGCAACCCGCACGGCGCCGTCCGCCCGTTCGCGATCCAGCCTGACGGGGAAGGCAGATGCTGGAGATCGTCACGCCGGCCGCCACCAGCGACCTCACGACGCTGGCGACCGCCAAGCGCGAGCTCGGCGTCATGGACACGGCACAGGACGCCCGGATCGCCGATCTGATCCGCCAGGCGTCCGACCTGGTCGCGCAGTGGTGTAATCGCTCGGGCTTCGGCCGCGAGATGCTGCGGCAGACCGCACGCCTGGTGTCCCCGGTCGATGTCATCGTGCTCCACCGCGACCTCGGCGTGACGATCACCGCCGTCACGGAGGACGGCGTCGCGCTGGCCGCGGCCGACTACGAGCGGGGCGGCGTACTGCTCTACCGGCTGCGCGAGGGCGCCCGCGCGCCATGGACGGCGCGGTTGGTGGTCGTGGAGTACCAGGCCGGCTTCGTGTTGCCGGACGACGCGCCGCCCGCATTGGAACGCGCCTGCCTCGATCTGCTCGCTGGGCTGTGCCACGGCCAGGGGCGCGATCCGGCGGTGCGCAACGAGACCACCGAGGGCGTCGGCGCGGTCGGCTATTTCGAGCACCGCGGCGACACGCTGCCGCTGCCGCCCGATCGGCTGGCGGCCCTCGAACGCTATCGGCGGTTCCATCTCTGATCAGCCGCCGCTCGACTGTCCTTTCTGCTTCAGAGCAGCGAGGGCTGCATCAAAGTGCCTTCTCCAGACCGTTTCGTCCTCCAGGGCCCTCGCGCGGACCTGCTCGGTCCACTCGCGCACAACCCGTTCGATGACAGCCTGAAGGCTATGTTCGCGAAGCTCCTCGTTCAGACATGCCCGCTGCAGTTGCGCAAGCATCGTGTTCCTGGCCACTTCAACGATCGGGATGTTCGAGGCCGCATCGCAGACAGCAGCGATGCGCCGGGCGTCCATTGCGGAGATGCTGGTTGCGACCGCAGGTCCGTAGGTTTCCGCAGCCGCCAACCGGCAATCGTCCGCGCCCGCATGTCTGTTATCACCATAGATCTCGAAAAGCGGCAGGTGATAATCGGGAAGAGAATGCGCCAGCTTGCCCAGGGTCTTGGCGGACAGCGGCTGAACCTCCCACACGTCAAACCAATCTTGACTAAGATCGATCGCGTTGCCGTTCTCGTCGACAAAATCAGCCTCAAACAGGCTGACCACGTCCGGGTCACCGATCGTCGAGGGTAGTGCATTCGGCGAGTCGAAACGTGCGTCGTCGGAATTGCTTCCGTCCCAATCGCCATCGCCCATCCAGAGCGCGTTGAGTGTCATCCGCAGTCGGCTCTGATTGGTGATGTGAGTGCAGGCGCGACCGCCCCAGAACGCGTCGTAAGAATCCCGAAACTCGAAGTTCGGGACGATGTGCCACAAAATCGAGAAGGAATAGGATGCCGGCGGCTGAACTTGCGCGAGTGCGGCCTCAACCTGCGTTGGAATGGATTGTGACTCGGTCCACAGACGTAGCCGTTCCCCAAAGATCAGGCCCATCCCGGCGGCACCGTCCGGCCCATACGGACCAGTGCTTAGCCAAACCTGACAGACTTTCTGGGTGCAGCATACGATCGGCGGCGCAGCCTTCATCCAGGCATTCAGGCGCCTGGTGAGCGCGCGGATATGAGTGGGCAGTTTCGCTTCGAGATCGGGATGCCAGTCGCTGCGGCACCATGCGAAGCGTCCAACAACTTTCTGGACCGCAGACGTCGCGAATTCGCCGAGAAAAATTCTCGGCGTCCTCGGGAGTGGAAGTGCGTAAGGCAAGAATGTAGCCGCCGCCGCTTCTCGGACGGCCAGCAGTGCTGCTTCACGTTCCGTGGCCGGCCGTGGGCTCGGATCCTTCTCACGAGGTTCGAGCAATTGCGGGGCACGTTCGACCTGGCGAAGTGCGTCAGCAAATCCCGTCGTCTTGATCACTGCCTGGCCGGCTTGGTTGAGCAAATGGTACATACGATCGAGAACGTCCAAGGGCGGGAGATCGTCGGTCTCAGTGCCGCGCGCGGTCCATTTGGTGTCATCAAAGAGGCGAAGAAGGTATGCATCCTGCCGCCTCTCCCCGGCCAACTTGGCTGCGGCCGCGGCGATATCGCAGTAGGGCTTGAGCGATTGTGTCAGTCGCCTGCGGCGTTGTTCAACGTTCTCATGCTCAGGGCGCAGCGCGTAGCGTGGAAGATGCTTGGTCGAATCAAGCGATCCCGGCGCCGACTTGCCTGCTTCCTGAAGTACGCGCGTCTTCTTGATGGGCGGCGACCGCTGCTCGAGTTCCTCAAGAAGGTCCCACAGATTGCGCGCCACCCGCACGCGCTCGTGTTCGAGCAAGGCGCGCGGAGATCGTGCGAGCTCCTCGTTCACTCTTTGCAGCCGAGATTCGAGCAGCTTCTCTTGGTAGATCGGATCAGTTGCATCGTCTGGAAGGCTTCCGCGGGGCGCAGCCTGGTCTGACGAGCCTGAAGTCCTCTTGGCTTGCTGCTGGCGGCGCAGCCGCTTTGCACGCGCGGCGCGGTCGTCCGAAGTGGACATCTTCAGCCGCGCCCCCTGCAACGACGGCTCAACCGTGCGCGGGCGTGTCGGCTGAGCGCGATCTTCCGACGATCGGCGCTGATGAGCCGATGGTTCAAGATCGTGAGGATGATTCCGTCCTGCGCCTCCACGAGCGCGATGCCGGCAGCGCGCTCCAGAAGCGATCCCGGAACGCCATCGAGGCGGAGTTCGATGAGTCGATCATGTGACAGCCAACGCAGCACTCGCCCGCCGGGCTGTGCGGCTTCCTGATCAGCTTCGGCGTGCAGCATGGCGAGGACGTCGCTGGGGACTCCGCGTTGATTCTGCCGAACCGAGGCGTGGAGGCTGAGAGGCAGGACGCCGGAGTAGCGGTGCATGGCGATCTCCGTGGGCATGGCGGTCTCCTTGACTGCCGGCAACCTAACCATGGCCGTCCGTGCCGTGGTTCCCGAATATGCTGTGGGGCGGGAAGATTCTTGAGAAGATGCTGATCCAATATTGGGAACATGGTTTGGGTGCGTGTGATCGGGGGTGTCCGGGCCCGCCTGGGAGCCGCGTCGCTCAGGCGCGTTTACTCGCGGGCGACACTTCGTTTTCCCTCGGCGGGCGGCGCGGCGGTGGCGTTCGTCGAGGACTGCATCTCCGACGCCCGCGGCAGACCCCAGCATTGCGGCCGGATAATCCGATCACCCTTGAACGCTACCGGCGGTTCCATCTCTGATGGGCGCTCTGCGCGGAGCCCGTCGTCGCGCCCTGGCGCGGCGCGGTCGGCCGATGACCCTGCGTCGTCTCGTGACCCCGCCCGGCACCGTCGTCAGCGCCACCGTGACCGGCTTCTCGGCCGACTATGCGCCAGACGATCTCGCCCCGCCGCTGGTGCAAGGCGACCGTCGCCTCGAGATCCTGCACGCCGACCTGGTCGCCGCCGGCTTTCCCTGGCCGCCGCGCGAGCCCGATGAGGTGCTGGACGGCGGGGAAAGCTTCACCGTGATCTTCGCCGCCCCTGTGTGGGAGGGGGCGGACCGCATCGGCTGGACCCTGGCAGTGCGGGGCGGCTGACATGGCCTTCACCCGCGCCCAGTTCCGCAACTTCACCCGTGAGCTCGAGGTCGGCACGCGCGGCCTCACGGGTCCGGCTGCCAGCCGCCGTCTCGCCGCCATGGCTCGCGCGCACATCGCCGAGGTCGAGCGCCAGCAGGCCGCCCGCTCCGGCGGCGTGGTGCCGGACCACACCACCACGGTGGACGGGCGGGTGGGCGCCGCGCCGGAACTGGTGCGTCCCGACGGCGTCATCCTGATCGCCTGGCACTACCTCACCGAGGCGGTGATCCGCACCGTGACCTACCTCGAGGAGAACGGTCCGGAGCGAAAGGGCGGCTGGAAGGCCAGCATCACCACCTTCGTCGACGATGCGGCGGTCCCGCGCACCGCCCGGCTGCCACCCAGCGCTACGGAGGCGGTGGTGGTGGTGCGCGCCGACTACGCCCGACGCCTCGAAGTCGGCAAGCGCGACAGCGGCGGGCCCTTCGTGCTGCAGGTGCCGATGCATTTCGTCGAGCAGGCAGCGGTCGCGCTGCGACCGGCGCTCCGCCCGCTCGGCTGGGAACCGCGCTTCACCTATGTCGACGTGCCGGACGCTTTCGCGCTCAGTGTCGAGGCCACCCGGCGCCGTCGCTTCGGGCGGCGGGGGATCGTGACGGAGCGCTCCCAGCGCCGCGTGGCGGGTGGCCGGGATGTGGAAAGCCAGGTCCGTTATCCGGCGATCGTCATTCGCCCCATCCGGGCTGCCCGTTCGTGACCGCCTCGCCCTATGCGGACAGCGTCGCGGCCATCGCCGCGGCCTGGTCATCTGGCTGGCCGGCACCGCCCGGGGTGCCGGTGCTCTGGCATCACAATGGCAGCGATGCCGTGCCCTCCCGTGTCAGCACGCAGCACTGGCTGCATCTGGCGGTCGAGCACAGCAGCGAGCGCCTCGTCGCCTTCGGCGGCGGCCGCGGCGCCCATGAGAAGGAACTGCATGGCTCCGTGGTGATCCGTGTCATGGCGGCGCGTGGGCTCGGCGAGGCGACGCAGCTGGCTTTGCTCGACCAGGCCCTCGCCGTGTTCCGCAGCCGGCGCGACGGACCGCTGTCCTTCCTTGGCACCTCGGTGATCGAGATGCCCGGCGCCTCGGCCGATGGCGCCTGGTGGGTACGCAGCGGCATCGCCGTCTTCGTCTATCGCTTCCGCGGCTGATCCGGCCGCCTCCCTCCTTCCCATCGGAGAGTTCCCATGCCCCTCGCCGAAGGCAGCGCGGCCCGCTTCGCGTACAAATTCTACGCGGACGGCAGCATGATCACGAACGCGGAGGCGGACATCGCCACCGCACCGGGGGCCACCGGCGGCCGCATCCTCCGTCGCGTCAGCGCCGGGTTGAACCTGCGCAAGAACGCCACCCGCTCGGCCGAGATCCTGCCCTCGCGCCAGGTGCGCAGCTCGCGGCACACCTCGCGCCGGGTCGAGGGACCGCTGGACGGCGAGTTCTCCCCCGGCAGCTACTTCGACTTCATCGAGGCGGCGCACCGCGACACCGCCGCACCGATCCTGCCCTCAGGCCTGACCGAGGTGCAGCTCACCAGCGTTGCCGCGGACGCCACCACCTCGAAGCTCACCTTCGGGGGCGGCGATCCGGTCGCGCTCGGCCTGCGCAAGGGGGCGATCCTGCAGTTCGCCAGCTTGTCCGCGGCTGGCAACAACGGCGTGCGCTTCCTGGTCACCGGCTTCGGCGGCACCTCCAACCGCGAGGTCAGTGTCTTTCCGGCGCCGACCACCATGGCGGCGGACACCAGCTTCACGCTGAGCACGCCGGGGAAGTCGTCGATCATCCCGGCCTCCGGCCATGTCCGGCGCAAACTGGCGATCGAGCGCTACCACGAGGATCTCGACCGCGCCCGGCTCTATACCGAGCTGCGTGTGACGGGGTACCGCCTCGCCGTCCCCGCCGAGGGCAACAGCACCTTCGGCCTCAACGTCATGGGGCGGAACCGCCGTACGCTGACCGGCGCGGCGGCGCCCTACTTCACCTCGCCGGCGGCCGCCACCACCACCGAGGTGTGCAACAGCCTTAACGGCATCCTGCGCATCGCCGGCAGCACGGTCGGCACCGTCACCGGGCTGAACCTCAACCTCGCCATGGCGGCGGACGCGCCTGCGGTGCTCGGCCAGGCCTTCCCGCCGGACGTGCTGCTCGGCACTGCCGACGTCACCGGCGACTTCACCGCGCTGGTCGACGACACCGACGCGATCAGCGTCGCCTTCGAGGAGGAGCTCGAGGTCGAGCTGCTGTTCATGCTGACCGCGGGGGGTGCGTCAGCCGATGCAGTGGCTTTCCACCTGCCGCGGCTCAAGCTGAACGGCGACGAGGAGAACGTGCAGGGCGAGGGCTCGCAGACCATGAACGTGCCGTTCCAGGCGCTGGAATACCTCGGCAGTGCGGCTGGCATGACCGGCACCACGCTGCGTTGCACGGATACCGCGGCGACCTGATTCATGACGTGGCGCCCGGTTCGGCGTCCGCGGCCGACACGGGTGCGGCCTTCTTCGCGTTGCGCGTGGCCACTGCCTTGCGGGCGGCGACGCGGCGCTTCCGCGTGGTGACAGCCTTAGCTGCGGCATTCCGTGCCTTGGTGGCCCTGTCCAGCACCTGGTACTTCGTGCCGGTCCGCGTCGGTGGGGTCGTCACTTCCTCGGCCGTGCAGCGCCAGGGGCGCGTGATGCGCCGTAGCTCCGCCTTGGCGGTCTCGATGGGGATTTTGAAGAACTCCCATCGCAGCCGCCGGTCATCGAGCGCGCGGTGCAGCGCCTTTTCGGCGTTGAACGCATCCCGCACCGGCGCGCTGAACTCGAGCCTCCATTCGCCTGGGATCCTGTGCGCCGAGGCGACCGACTGCATGCGCGTCATGCAGTCCACCTGGGTGAGCCCGATCTTGACGATGTTCCGCGCCAGCGCGGCGTTGCTCATCAGGTAGACCCAGCCTGGACGGTGCTTGTCTTCCCCCATCGTCTTTCCCCGCGTTCGGCGCCGCGCCTGCCGGCGCCTGCCCCCATCCCGTCATCCCATCGTGCCGTTCCAGCATCGGGAAGGAAACAACATGCCCGCCATCTTCGACACCCTGGCGCTGCCGACCGATCGCAGCGCCCGCCTGCTGCTCATCCACCCGGTGACGCGCGCGCCTCTCACCGACGAGGCCGGCGAGCAGGGCTGGATCGAGCTCTATTCCTGGGAGAGCGAGCAGGCCCAGGCGCATCGCCTCGCGCGTGACAACGCCCAGCGCAAGCTCGGTCGCGAGTTCACCGCTGAGGAGGAATGGGAGGATATGGGCCAGATGCTGGCCCGCCTGACCCGCGCCTGGCACCTGGTCGGCCTCGACGGTCGCGCCATCGCCGCGCCCTGCAGCTTCGACCTCGCGGCCGGCGCCTACAACGCCACCGGCCTGCGCTGGCTGCGCAACGCCGCGATTGCCTTCCTCAATGTCAGCGGCAACTTCTTCCCTTTGGCTGGCTCGGCGCCCTCCGCGCCCATGGCCGACACGCATTCTGGCTGAGCCAGCGCCTCAAGGACGGCGGTACACGCCGCCAGCATTTTTTGGCAGCGCAGCGGCAGACCGGCCGCACCCCGGCCGGGTTGATTGGGCCGCCGCGCCCGCCCGGCTCCGAGGCGGTGTGGCGCGCCTTCAGCGAGTTAGATGCCCAGCGGCTTCACACGGAGAGCGGCATCCCCCAGCCGCTACAGCACCGCGACGTCGAGGCCTGGTGCCGCACCATGCGCGTCCCGCTGCACCCGGCCGAGATCGTCGCCGTGCTGGTGCTGGATGGTGAGCGCCGCGCCGTCGAGGCTGAGCGGTTGGCAGCGCGCAGTCCCGCGGACATCGATCCGGAGGATGACGGATGAGCGGCAGCCTTGGCGGCGTCGAACTGCTGTCGATCATCCGCTCCTCGCTCGATGCCTCCGGCTATGTCGCCGGCGCCCGGCAGGTCGACGGGGCGAATGAGCGCCTGCGCGCCTCGGGCGACAAGGTCGCGGGGACGCACGAACGCATCACACGCGGGATGGACCAGACCGCTCGTCAGGTCGCCGCCCTGGCGCAGCGCACCAATCCGGCCGTCAAGGCGACCGTCGAGCTGGTCGATGCCGAGGCCAAGCTCGATCGCGCCCTGAAACTCGGGCTGATCAGCCTCGATGACCACGCGCGGCTGCTGGTGCCGCTGCAGCAGCGCCACCAGGCGGCGACCGCCGCGGCCAACCAGACCGCCAACGCCTTCGGCGTCACGGCGCGGCAGGCGCAGCAGCTGGCGCCGCAGATCAACGACGTCATCACCTCGCTGCTCGGTGGCGCCAGCGCCTTCCAGGTGCTGACCCAGCAGGGCGGCCAGATCACCCAGGCCATGGGCGGGGTGGGCAACACCTTCCGCGCCATCAGTGGGCTCTTCACGCCCGTCCGGGTCGGCGTGCTCGCCGTCGGCGGGGCGCTGATCGGCACCTTCGCGGCTTACGAGGGCACGGAGCGCCGCGTCGCCCGGTTGCGCAATGAGCTGCGCGGCTATGCCGCCGACTACGAGAGCCTGGCGCGCAACCTGGAGCGCCGCGCCAGGGAGCAGAGCCTGCTGACCCCCGGCGCGGGTCGCAGCGAGGTGCGCACCGCCCAGGCGCGCATCGCCCAGGTCGTCCGGCCGGAGGATCGCGAGAACCTCGAGCGCTACGTGGCGCTCGCGCTCGACCTTTCCCGCACCCTCGACAAGGACCTCGCTGCCGCCGCCGAGCGGGTCGCCCGTGCGCTGCGCCGGCCGGAGGAGGTGGCGCGCGAACTCGCCGAGCAGGGCGTGCGCGGCTTCGACGAGCAGTTCCGCCGCCATATTGAGCTCATGGTCCGTGCCGGTGATGCCAGCGGCGCCGCGGCGCAGGTGATCGCGCGCCTGACCAGCGTGGTGCAGGGTGCGACCAATGGCGGTACCGCCTTCGAGCGGGCGATCAACAACGTCGAGAAATCGCTCGAGGGTCTGTGGAACCGCATCACCGACGGGCTGGCCCGCGCCGGTGGTCCGTTCATCGAGTGGCTCGCCCGGTCGGAGCGGAACTCCCGCGCGCTGGTCGAGATCGGCGGTCTGTCCATCCTGCGCGCCTTGCCGGGCGGCCTCCCGATTGAGGGAGCGTTCCGGCTGCAGCAGATGCTCGGTCCCTCCGCGCCGGGCGCCCAGTCCGCCCGGCCGACACCGGCTGCGGATATCGCCGGCCTTTTGGAGGAGGCCGCCCGCGTCTCTGGCGTCGATCGCGCCCTGCTGGAGCGGGTGCAGCGCGCCGAGGGGATCCGCAATCCGGACGGCAGCTGGCGCACCAGCAGCGCGGGCGCGCGCGGCCCGATGCAGGTCATGCCCGGGACCTTCCAGGAACTGGCCCGGCGCTACGGCATCGAGGGCGGGATCGACGATCCCCGCGCCAACATGCTGGCCGGCGCGCTCTACCTGCGCGAGCGGCTGCAGACCCGCGGCGACGTCGCCCTGGCGCTCGCCGACTACAACGCCGGCCCGGGCCGGGTGGACCGCGTGCTCGGCGGCCAGGCGGAACTGCCGAACGAGACGGCGCGGTATGTGCGCGGCATCCGGTCGGGCTATTCGGGCTCGGGCATTGCCGGGCCGGTGCAGCCCGTTCCCGCGACACCCTCTCCCCCGGCGCCTGCGGCTACTATTCCGCAGCCCGCATCCGTCGCCGGCCCACCAACGCCGACGCCCGAGCAGCGCTTCTACGACAGCGCACTGTCCGAGGTCCGCCGGCGCGGAACGCCGACTGGCGACGTCGCCGAGCTGACGCGCGATCTCGAGCGCTTCCAGCGCGCCCAGCGCCAAGCAGCACCTGACAGCGCCGAGTATCGCGAGTTCGGCGACGCCATCGAGCAGATCCGCGCCCGTATCACCGGCACCGAACGGCCGATCGAGCAGTTCATCCGCGGCCAGCGCGAGGCGGCCAGGATCGCGGAGACCAGTGAGGGCGCCGCGCGCGAACTCGCCCAGGCCATGCAGGGCTTGGATGAGGCCGCCCGCGCCCAGGGCCGCGACCCCACCGCCGAGGAACGCGCCGCTGTGCGCGAGGCGGTGCTGGCGCGCGCCGCCGGTCAGTATCGCGACCTCACAGCCAACGTCGATCGCCAGATCGACGCCGAGGGTCGGCTCAATGAGACGCTGGGCCGCGGCGCCGGCGCGCTGCAGGAGGCCGAGGCGCGGGCCAAAGCACTGGAGGATGTCCGCCGCGCCGGGCTCGTCGGCACGGAGCAGGAGGCGGCGGCGGTCGCCGAGCTCACTGAGCGCTACCTCCGCCTCGCCCGCGCCCAGGCCGACCGCATCACCGCCGCCTCGCTGGATGAGCAGCGCCGACAGATCGAGCTCATACGTGGCGAGGCGGGCACCATTGGCCTCGGGGAGCGCGACCGGGCGGAGGCGATCGCCGCCATCCGCGCCCGTGCCGAACTGGAACGCCGGTCGCCCGGCAGCGCCGATACGGAGACGGGGCGGCAGTACGTCGCCAATGCCGTCGACCTCGCCCGCGCGCAGGACGATGTCCGCGTGCTCAAGGAGATCGAGGGATGCGGTCGTGAGACCGCCGGCGTGCTGGTCAGCGGCTTCCGTGCCGTCGCCTTCGAGGGCCGCCGTGCCAGCGACGTACTGCGCGACATGGAGCGCGCTCTCCTGGATCTCGGCACCCGCGCGCTGCTGCTCAAGCCGCTGGAAGAGATGCTCGGCCGCGTCGCCTCTGGACTATTCGGCGGGAGCAGCGGCGGCGGCCTCATAGGCATGGTCGGTTCGTTGTTCGGCAGCAGCACCATGGAAGTCGCCGGCACGGGCCTCGCCAAAGGCATCGAGGGCGCCGCCGGCCTAGTCACCGCCGCCGCCCCACTGTTTCACGAGGGCGGCGTCGTCGGCGCCGACCCCACCCCGCGCCGCCTGGTCCCGGAGATCTTCTTCCATGGGGCACCGCGACTGCACAGCGGCGGCTTTGCGGGCGGGACACCCTTCGCCAGCGACGAGGTCCCCGCCATCCTCCGCCGCGGCGAGGTCGTGCTGAACCGCCGCCAGCAGCAGGCCGTCGCCCGCGCGGCCACGCCCAGCGTGTCGCAGACCATCATCGTCCGCGCCGAGGACCCGGCCGCCTTCCATCGCACCCGGCTGCAGATGGCCGGCGCCATGCGACGCGACCTCGCCCGCGCGATGCGCAACGCGTGAGGTTCCAGCCTCAAATCCCTTGCTGCACCTTCGAACGCCAACCGATCATTAGCTACAATCGAGATCTCGGCGGTGACGCGCCCTACTCGAACTGACCGCGAGGATCACTGCGGGCGTCAGGCACGAGGTCGTAGCTTTGGAGGCTCGCCATATCCAGGAAGTACTGAGATTTTCGCTTCGGAGCGCCGCGAAGCCACTCTGCGAGCTCGGATTGGGTCAGCTTTAGCCAGTCCGGGAAATCATCAGGGCTGCGGAATTTCCCGTCGATAAACCCACGCAACGCTTCGATGTAAATGGCGCGCCCGACGCCGGGAAAGACATAGATATTCTTTTCTCGATGTCCGCTTAGATATTTCTGAATCAACCCATACCCGACATCAAGAATCAGCTTGTCCTCCGGAAACTCGCTGTCGCAGAGAAACCAGTTCACGATCTCTCGTCTTCGATCGTTGTTGCTTTCGCCGTGGTAGGCGCCGAGTCCCATGTTGCAGATGGTGCAACACGGGACCAGCTCGCACCGCCCGAAACGTTCGCGGATTTCCCTCTTTGTGACGAGCCGACCGCTGGCGAATCTATGGAGCACGTATACCGGCGGCTGATGGTCGTAGGCGCCATCGCTGGGCATACCGCAGTAGATGCAGCGATCGCCCTCCACTGTTTCGTAAACGCGCGCGAAGCGCCTCTCGGCAGCGGATCGGCTGTAGTTATGTCGCACGCGGGGCATCGTCAGAGGACCGCCGCTCCTCGATCATCGGGCAACCTGCTGCCGCGGTGAGCGTATCGGCGCTTTCGCGCCCTGCGCAACGGCCGCGTCCGTGTTCCTGATCTTCGCCCACGGCGCCCGCATCCTTCCCAGCACCAAGTGCCGGCGATCCAGGTGGCACTGCTACCTGGCAGGGAGGTTTGGCGGGGCGGCGCCTCCCCAGCTCTGCATCGGACGCTGACCCATGGCCTTCCACGACGTCCGCTTCCCCGACCGCATCGCCGAGGGAGCGGAGGGCGGCCCAGAGTTCTCCACCTCGGTGATCGTCTCCTCCGGCGGCCATGAGCAGCGCCAGGGAAACTGGTCTGCAGGCCGCGGCCGGTGGAACGTCGCCACTGGGTTGCAGGACGACAACGACCTCGCCGTGCTGATTGCCTTTTTCCGGGCGCGGGCGGGCCGGCTGCACGCCTTCCGGTTCAAGGATTGGTCCGACTACCAGCTTGACCGCCAGGTCATCGGCACCACCGGCGGCGGCGACGCCACCTGGCAGATCCTGCGCACCTACACCTCCGGCCCGACCTCGGTGACGCGCAACATCACCCGCCCGGTCGCCGGCACGGTGCGCTGCTGGGTGAACGGGACAGAGCGCAGCCTCGGCACCGGCCCCAGCCAGTTCCAGGTGAACCTCGCCACCGGCGTCATCACGCTTGGGAGCGCGCTCGCCGGCACCACCGGCCAGGCGATCGAGGCGGCCTGCGAGTTCGACGTCCCGGCGCGCTTCGACACTGACGTGCTCCCGCTGCGCCTGACCGCCTTCCAGATCGGCGAGTGGTCCGACATCCCTGTGGTGGAGATCCGTGAATGAAGTACGTCTCCGCTCCGCTGGCCGCACACCTCGCCGGCGAGGCGACCACGCTGGCGACGCTGTGGCGCGTCGTCCGCCGCGACGGCGCGGTGTTCACCTTCACCGACCACGACCGCGACCTCGTCTATGGCGGTGAAACCTATGCCTGTGCGCTTGGCTACCAGCGCGCCGCGATCAGCGCCGGCGCCGAGCTCGCGGTCGATGAAACAGAATTGCTCGGCATGCTCGACAGCAGCGCCATCGATCCCGCTGAGCTGCGCGCCGGGCTGTGGGACCACGCCGAGGTGCGGATCTTCGCGGTGAACTGGGCGAGCCTCGCGGACGGGGAACTCAAGCTCCGCCGCGGGCGGCTCGGCGAGGTCATCGCCCAGGACGATGGCAGCTTCCGCGCCGAGCTGCGCGGCCTGGCCCAGCCGCTGCAGCAGACCATCGGCGCCATCTACCAGCCGGAATGCCGCGCCGATCTCGGCGATGCCCGATGCAAGGTTGACCTGACATTTGGCGCCGGCTGGACGCAGCAGGCGACGGTGGAGACTGTGACGGACAGCGTGACGCTGGTGATGTCGGTGGCCATCGCGGGCTTCGCCAACGCCTACTTCGAGGGCGGCGTGGCCATCTGGCAGTCCGGCACCAACGCCGGTGTCGCGCGCGAGGTGCTGGCCTGGAACCAGGGCGGGCGCGTGCTGTCGCTCTTCGCGCCGCCGCCTTTCGCGCCGACGGTCGGCGACGTGCTGCGTATCCAGCCCGGCTGCGACAAGCGCAAGGCGACCTGCCAGACGGTTTTCGGCAACTACCTCAACTTTCGCGGCGAACCCTTCATCCCTGGTGCGCTCGCCGTGCTGGAGACGCCGGCATGAGCGCGGAGGCCAGCGTGGCCGCCGCCAACTTCGTCACCGCCGCGCGCAGCTTCGTCGGCGTCCCCTGGCGCCATCTCGGCCGCGCCCGCACCGGCCTCGACTGCATCGGCCTCGTGCTGCTCGCCGCCCGCGAGGCGGGCGTGGACCTGCCGGACCCGGCGCCCTATGCGCGCGAGCCGCAAGGCACCCGCCTGCTGGAGGGGATTCTGGGGCATGCCCGGCGGGTGGCGGAGGCCGCGCCCGGCGATGTGCTGCTGTTCCGCCTCGGCCTCTATGGCGGCCATGTCGGCATCGCCTCCGTGCACCCCGCCTGGGGCGTGCCGGCCTGCCTGCACGCCTATGCCCCGCGCCGCCAGGTGGTCGAGCAGCCGATGGACGATGAACTGCGCGCCGCCCTACTCGGTGTCTTCCGCCTGCCGGCCCTGGAGACCTGAGCCATGGCCCAGCTTGCCGTCTCCGGCGCTGGCGCGGCCATCGGCTTCGTGGTCTCGGGGTTCAACCCGCTCGGCGCCTCGATCGGCTGGGCTCTCGGCGGCGCCGCCGGCGCGCTGCTCTTCCCGCCCAAGGGCCAGGACACCCAGGGCCCGCGCCTCTCCGACCTCACCGTCCAGACCTCCGGCTACGGCCTACCCATCCCCATGGCGGTCTGCCGGGTCAAACTCGCCGGCAACGTCATCTGGAAAACGGACCTGCGCGAGCGCGCCACCACCCGTCGCCAGGGCAAGGGTGGCGGTGGGGCGAAAACCACGACCTACAGCTACTACCTCTCCTGGGCGGTCGGGCTGTGCGAATGGCTGATCCCGCCCACCAACCCGCAGGTGCTGCGCATCTGGCTCGACGCCCAGCTGGTCTACGACACCACCGGCGCCAGCGAAGTGGTGCAGATCCCCGGCCTGGTCTGGCGCTTTCACCCCGGCAGTGAGACCCAGCTGCCCGACCCGCTGCTTGCCGCCACCCTGGGCGCGACCGAGGCGCCGGCGCATCGCGGCCTGGCGTACATCGTCTTCGACGAGGTGCCGCTGGAGCGCTTCGGCAACCGCATGCCGAACGTCACCGTGGAACTCGCCGGCGATGCGGCCCGCAGCTTTCCGCAGGTGGCCACCATCCCGCCGGCGGTGCCGCTCTGGCCGTCCTCGCCCTCGGGGCGCACCTACATCGGCAACTGGGCCTGCAACGTCGCCGTCGATTACCGCCGCGGCCGCATCTACGAGGGCCGCGTCCGCACCTCCACCTCCGGTGGCGGCGCGAACGAGATGATCCGGGTCTACGACCTGGTGACCCTGCAGACGCTGGGCGAGCACACGCTCGACCGTATCCTCGCCCCGCTGTTCCCGCTCGGAAGCAACCCGGGACCGGACAGCACCGGCACCGGGCTGATGCATCTCGGGGTCGACGGCTTCCTCTACATCACCGGCGGCAGCGCGAACCGCGTGCCGCTGTTCAAGATCGACCCGGACGCCATGCGCGGGGTCGGCGTGTTCGGGAACCCGCTGGGGGACGGCTTCGGCTTTGGCGACAACGGCACCCGCCTGGTCAACCCGATGGCCATCACCAGCCTGTCGGTGCCGCGGCTCGGTGCGCGCCCGCGCAACTTCGTCGTCGTCCAGGGCTCCTATTCTGCGACCCTGACCATCGACGCCGACCGGATGGAATATGTCTGGGGCGCCGGCGACGTCGCCATCGAGCCGCCGCCCGTGCCGATCGGCCTCGGCATCAGCCCGCTGACCTTCCCCGTCATCCTCGTCCCCGGCCGCACCCGCGACGATGGCGGCGTCGAACTCTGGTACCTGCGCGCCTCCGAGCTCGCCACGCCCTTCCGCATCGATGTCGCCCGCTTCCGCTACTACTCGGGCGCGGCCAGTCTCGGCGGCGGCGCCGCCATGGGCATCTTTCGCGACGATTTTCCCGCGATAGACGTCCAGGCGGAGATCGATCCGCTGAATGTCCGGCCGCTGCTGCAGGCAGCCTTCTGGGATCAGAGCGACGACACGCTGGTCATCACGCTGTCCGGCACCGGCGGGCCGCTGAGCGGCTGGGGGCGCTTCTCGACCATCAAATGGGCCCCGGGCGGCGGCGTGGTGTGGAAGGTGGTCGACCACGTGCTGCCGGCCTTCCATGACGGCCGCGGCCAGATCTCTCGCGTCCTTGGCGCCACCTGGGGATTGGGCGGCAATTTCCTGCTCCAGACCGGCTCGGGCGACGTGCTGGTCAACCAGGCGGGCCACAACTTCAAGACGCTGTTCTGGCTCGACGAGCAGCAGGCGGTGCTCGGCCAGGTCGGCGCCGGGGCGGGCGTGCGTGAGATCGCCAAGCGCTACCTCTCCCGCGCCGCGGCCAACACCCTGACCGTGGGCCAGGTAGTGGCGGCGCTGTGCCAGCGCGCCGGCCTCGCCACCGGCGACGTGAACACGGCGGCGCTGACCGATAGCCTGCGCGGCTATATCCTGCCGCGGCCGACCTCCGCGCGCGACGCCATCACGCCGCTGGCCGGTGCCTTCCAGTTCGACGCGGTCGAGCAGGACGACGTGCTGCTGTTCCGCAAGCGCGGCGGGACCGTGGTCGCCAGCATTCCCTATGCGGAGATGGTGCGGGAGGATCCAGACGCCTCGGTGCTGCAGGAGCAGCGGGCGCAGGACGCCGACCTGCCGCGCGAGCTCACCGTGCGCTTTCTCGATGTCGAGCGCGGCTTTGAGCAGAACGCGCAGTCCTGGCGCCGGCCGACCAGCCCCACACCGACGGTCGGGGCCAATGCCTCCGCCGCGATCGACCTGCCCATCCCGCTGACCGCCGGCGAGGCCAAGGCCGTCGCCCGCCGCCTGATCACCGGCACCTGGCGCGAGCGCACGCGGTTGTCCTGCGCCGTCGGCCCCAAGCATGCCCGGCTGGTGCCGACCGATCCCGTCACGCTGACCACCCGCGACGGCGCCGCCATCCGTTGCCGCGTGCTCTCAACGCAGTTCGGGGCGAACTGGGTGACGCGCCTCGAGGCGGTGACCGAGGACGCCGCCAGCTACGCCCTGACCGCCCCGGCCGAGGGCGGCGCGGGCTGGGCCGAGCCGGGCATGCCGGCGCCCTACTTCGCCCGCCTGCTGCTTCCCGACCTGGCGCTGGTCGATGACGCCGACGATCTCGGTCAGGCGGGGCTGCGCGAATACGCCCTGATCGGTGCCTATGACGGCCAGCGGTTCCGCGGCGTGGTGGTGCACCGCAGCCCCGATCAGGCGGGCTGGGATGCCCTTGGGGCGGTGACCACCCCGGTCACCTGGGGCAGCGTCCAGGTGGCCCCCGCCGTGTCCGTCTCGCCCTGGATCTGGGACGAGGCCAGCGCCGTCGAGGTGCAGCTGGCGGACGGCGAGCTCGACAGCGCGACGGAGCTCGAGGTGCTGAACGGCGCCAACCGCGCCGCGCTGGTCGGTCCGGACGGGAGGGCCGAGATCATCCAGTTCCGCGATGCCACCGACCTCGGGGCGGGGCGCTATCGCCTGACCGGCCTGCTGCGTGGGCGGCGGGGCACCGAGGATCTGATCGCCTCCCGCGCAGCCGGCGACACCTTCGTGCTGCTCGATGCCGCGCGCTTCCAGTTCCAGGCGCAGGCCAGCGAAGTCGCAGCGACGCGCCACCATCGCGCGGTGACGGTGTTCGAGACGGTGGAGACCGCCGCCAGCACGGTGACGAACGCGACCCGCGGGCGGGCGGAGCGCCCCTACGCCCCCTGCCAGGTCACCGGGAGCCGGGACGGCAGCCAGAACCTGACCATCGCCTGGATCCGTCGCACCCGCCTGGGCGGCGAGTGGCTCGACGGCACCGGGACCGTGCCGCTGTCGGAATCCTCGGAGGCCTATGAGGTCGATATCCTCAACGGCCCGCCACCGGTCGCCCGCACCTATTCCGCCGACAACGGCACCGCGGCGAACGCCTTCGATGGCAGTCCGTCCACCGAATGGATCGTCGGTTCCAGCGGCCTGCCGCGCTGGCTGCGCGTCGCCTTCGCCTCGGCGCAGACCGTCCGCCAGTACGGCATCCGCGCTCGCGCCTCCTTCGCCAGCAGCGACAGCCCCCGGACCTTCACCTTCGAGGGCTGGGACGGCGCCGCCTGGGTCGTGCTCGACAGCCGCGCCGCCGAGACCGGCTGGACCAACGGCCAGCTGCGGACCTTCACCCTGGCCGCGCCCGCCTCCTGCACCGAGTTCCGCCTGGTGGTCGCTGCCGGCAGCGGCGGGGGCAACACCGGCCTCGCCGAGTTCGAGCTCTACCGCACCGTCGGCGGGCCCAACATCGCGGCCGCCACCTATGCCCTGGCCGTGGTCCGGACGATCGCGGTCACCACGCCCACCGCGGCCTACTCGGCGGCAAACCAGACGACCGACTTCGGCGCCGCCCAGGCCGAGGTGTTTGTCCGCCTCCAGCAGATCAGCGCCCTGGTCGGCCGCGGCCTGCCCGCCGAGGCCACCCTGTGAGGAGCAGCCCATGAGCGGCACTACCAATCTCGGCATTCCCTTCATTCAGGCGGCACAGAACCAGAAGGAGATCACTGCCAATGCCGCCTTCGAGGCGCTCGACGCTAGCGCCAATGCGGCAATCGCCGTCGCCATGGGCGATGCCAACATCACCCTGACCGACGCGCAGGCGCTGCGCGCCGGCCTGGTGACCCTGACCGGCAGCAACACCGCCGTGCGCAAGGTGACGCTCCCGAGCAAGGCGCGGCGCCTCGCCATCCAGAACAGCACTGGCGGCGCGCTCGACATCACGGTGGGCTATGCAACGGGCGCCTCGGTCACGGTCGGCAACGGTGCCATCGTGCTGGTCCAGGGCAACGGGACGAACTGCTATGGCGTCGGTGGCGCCGCCGCGCTCGGCGACCTCGCCGATGTGGTCGGGCCGTTCCTGAACGGCGACCTGCTGCAGTTCGACGGCGCGGCCTGGCGCCCGCTCGGCACCGGCATCCTGTCGCGGGTGATGCTGCCGTTCAAAGGGGCACTGGTGCGGCGGGCCACCACGCTGTCCATCACCACCACGCCGACCGCCGTGCCCTTCACCGACGCGACCTACGACACAGACGGGTTCTGGAGCGGGGCAGTGCCCACGCGGCTCACCGTGCCGGCCGGGGTGACCAAGGTGCGGCTCTGGGCGCGGCTGCGCTGGACCGGCGGCGCCGCGAATCACGGCGCGCGCATCTACAAGAATGGCGCCGCCTTCGTCGGTCAGGGCGATTTCAAGGCTGCCTCGGGCTACACCGACGCCGACTACAGCTTCGGGTCCGCCGTGGTGGCGGTCACCGCCGGCGACTACTTCGAGCTGCAGCCCTACGCCTCGGCGACGCGGACCGGCGGCGCCAATGATCTGCAGTTCGCCATCGAGGTGGTTGAGACGGCCGATGCGGCAAACCCGACCCTGCTCGCGCTAACCGACACCCCGGCCTCCTACGTCGGCGCAGCCGGGAAGCTGCTGCAGGTAAACGGCGCCGCCACGGGCGTCGAGTTCGGGCCGCGGCACAATCTCATCGCCAGCGCCGCGCCAACCGGAGCGGATGACAGCGCCGTCGGCTACAGCGTCGGCTCGCAGTGGCTCGATACCGTCGGCGACAAGATCTGGTTCTGCATCGACGCCAGCGCCGGCGCCGCCGTGTGGAAAGGCGTGACCATCGCCTGACGGCGCCGCTGCAGCCGCCGCCGATCGTCAATCCCCATTGGCGCCAGGCCTCGCCCCGGCCGGCCTATTCTTCGGAGATCATCATGGACCTCACCCCGACCCTGCTCTGGCAGGTGGTGACGACGCTCGCCATCGCGCCGCTGGCCTATTTCCTGAAGGCCTCGCTCGACCGTCTGCGGCAGATGGAGCTCTGCCTCTCCCGCACGCGCGAGCAGCTGGCGCGCGAATACGCGACCAAGGCCGACCTGCACGCCGATGTCGGCCGCGTGCTCGCGCGGCTCGACAAGCTCGACGGCAAGCTCGACCGGCTGCTGACCGCGCGGTTCGGAGGTGGCGAATGACCGCCCGCCGCATCAGCACCGAGGCGCTCGACCTGCTCAAGCGGTGGGAGGGCTGCGTCCTGCACGTCTATGACGATGCCGATCCGGCGCGGCCGCCGCGCTTCATTCAGCCTGGCGATGCCGTCCGCGGGACGCTGACCATCGGCTATGGCCACACCCGCACCGTGCGGCCTGGGCAGCGCATCAGCGAGGCTGAGGCGAAGCGGCTGCTGCTGGAGGATCTGGCGCCGGTTGAGGCGGCGATCGCGCGCAGCATCACCGTGCCGCTGACCGATGGCCAGCACGGCGCGCTGGTGTCGTTCGCCTTCAACCTGGGGCACAGCACCGCGCCGGGGAAGCCATTGGCCAATATCGCGGCGACGCTGAACCGCGGGGACTACGACGGCGCGATCCGGCGCATGGGGCTCTACGTCAAGCAGCGGCAGCATCGCCGCCTGGTCACCGTACCGGGGCTGGTGAACCGCCGCGCTGCCGAGGCCGGGCTCTGGGCGCGCGGGGAGTTCGTTGCCGGCCGGCATGTCGCGCCCGCGGCGCCGCCCACGGCAGGCGCCGAGGCGGCGAAGCTGGGCGGCTATGCCGCAGCGGCGGCCACCGCCGCGCCCGCCCTGCAGGCGCTGGCGGGCGTGCCCGTGTCGATTGGCGTAGCGCTGGTGGTCGCCGTCGCCGCGGTGGCGGTGACCATCCTGCTGCGACGGGAGCGCGCCACGTGATCGCGGCAGCCTGGGCGCGCGTGCAGGGGTGGCTGGCACTCGTCGGCGCGACGCTGGCCGCGCTCGGCGCCGCCTATCTGGCGGGGCGCCGCGATGGCCGTGATGCCCGGCACGCGGAGGCTGCGCGCGAGGAACAGAGGACGAGGAGAGCGGCGGATGCGGCAGCTCGTGAGGCTGAGCGCGATGGTGCTGCTGAGCGGCTGCGGCGGGGAGATTTCTGAGCGGACGTGTCCCCGGGTATCGGAGTTCCCAGTTGAATTGCAGCGGCAGGCGGCTGTGGAACTCGCTACCGCGCCGGCGCTGACGCGCATGATGGACGCGATGGCAGCAGATCGGGCGTTCAATCGCTTGATCTGTCGCTGACCATCATCGCGTCGACCGTGCCCAGCGCTCCAGGCTAAAGACGCCGAGCGACAGCAGGCACGGTCGATCGCTGATGATGCGGCCTGCCCTATGTCGGCCGGCCTGATGGGCACCAGCGGGTTCGCCGCCATCCCCACCACCGCCCTCGATCCGCCCCGCCGTGCGGCGTCTCCGGCGGTCCCCGCGCTTTTGGGTCCGGGTCCCCGTCATCGCAGACGATAGGCGATGCGCGTCCCGTTGGTCACGCCGCACGGCGGGGCGGATCGAGGGCGGTGGTGGGGATGGCGCGACGGCCAATGTCGACGTCACGGTGCCTGGGGCACGGCGCGGCGACTTCACCGATGCCTCGCTCGAAACCAGCAGTATCGCCTTCGTGCTGGCCTGCCATGTGTGGAGCAACAACAGCGTCCGGGTCACGGCGCGGAACGTCAGAGCCTCGACGATGGACCTCACCGCGGCGCCGCTGTCGGTGCAGGTCGTGAAGCGGCGGGTGTTCGCGTCGGCCGCCGGCGATGAGCTCGCCTGCGCTTTCGCGCGACTGCTGGTGTGGAAGAACCCGGTGGCGTTGCCAGCGGTCGACCCATCTGCGGCGCAGCAGGCCTATGCGCATTACGACCGCAACTGGCGGCCGGTTCGGAAGCGCCCCCAGGACTGGCCGGCGTCGTGGGCGATGGCGATTGAGGTGCTGGCGATGCGCGGTTTCGTACAGCCATCTTTGATCGTAGCGCCGCCTGTGACGGATCTCGAAGCCCGCTTGGCGCGTCTGGAGCGGAAGATCGCGGCGCTGCAGGCGGAGCTGACCGGGTAGCGTCGCGGGCGGACGCTGCGGCGACTGGAAGGGCGATGAAGAAATACACGCTTAGGTTGATTGACCGTTTGGGTTTGAAACACTCAACATCGAAGACAGTAGTTCATGAGTCATGAATCGTAGCCGTTTGCTTGGCGCGATGGGTAGGCTGCGTAGCGTCAGCAAGCCTAACGCAGGGCGGCGGAGCTGGAATCGTCGCGAATCGCAACAGCATCCAGGGAAAAAACATGAGCGGTGCTGGCATTCTTACTGCGAGTGGCTTCAGAATTGGAGCAACCGCAGATGAAGTGGTTGATATCGCGCGATCGGCGTTAGGCGACGCCTGGGCTGTCGACGGCTGTGCCGCCTTCGTGTGGGGAGTCACCAACCTCGTCGGCCTGCCCTTCTTCGACGTTCGCGACATGACGTTCGGCGGAGATCCATTCACCCCGAAGGACGACTTCTATGTCGTTCCCCATTCGCCGGGCCTCTTTAGCGGAACCGACAATGTGGGCGGTGACGGATGGCTGGCCGTCTCGTCGGCACCGAATGTGACGAGCCTCCTTTCGGTCCTCCAGCCGGGGGACGTCGTGCGCGTCTACGCGGCGGGGAATACCGGTGAGGATACGGAGTTCGCCGGGGGCTACGGTGCGCATTCGTTCATTGTCACGTCGGTCACTGCGACTGATGTCACGGTGGTGGACAATTGGTCGAACGGCCAGATTACCGAGCACTCCTGGCAGAATATCGTCGATGCCTTCGCTCCGGCAGGTTCGTTCGGCAGCGTGTTCGTCTCACGGATTGACGATGATTACGTCGCCGCGAACATGCCGGCTACGCTGCGTGGATTTGGCGATGGAGATTGGAGCGGCATCGCCCCGTCGTCCTCGACCGAGCCTTCTCCAATCATTGGCGCCGGGACTATCCGATTCGAAGCCCTCGGCATTCAAACGCTGCCAGGCTTCACCTTCAGCGACACTTTCCTCGAACACGACGGCACGTGGAACGAGAGCTTCGATCTCGGCGGTGATTGGGCTGGCTTCGATTTCGACCTTTTTGGCGCCTACAATGGTGCATTCTTTTACGAGGTGGCCTTCGGCGGCGGGGCGACGGACATCGCTTACGAGATCCAGGTTGCTCCGTCGATCTCCTCCCTTGTCACCGCTGGCGGCTCCATAACGATCGACACGAGTGACTGGCGCATCGCTGACAGCGTCATGTCGGTAACCGGCCCGGCCAGCGGTGACATCGATCTCGGCTACGAGTTCAGCTACACGCTCGGCGCGACTAATATGTCCGGCACGTTGGGGAGTCTCGACTTTACAATCGATGACCTTGGCTTGGACTCCGGAGGAACGCAGCGCCGCGATCTCATAAACGACGGTTTTGGCGGATCCATCGGTGGATACCTGAGCTACGGCGTGTCGACTTGGGAAAGCTTTCAGGGTCTCGGAAGAGCGTCGACTTCGCAGGATCTCGACATGTCCGCTGTCGCGGACGCCGACCCGTTCCTGACACTGACAGGGGATATCGACAAAGCACTCGGAACTCTTTTCCCGTCACTGAAGCCATTGTCAGGGCTGAAACTATCGGCGCTCGGTGGCGCGGCCGAGCTTTCGATCGGGCTGATTGATCTTGCCGCGGAGTTTGGCCTCGGGCTGCGCCAGCGGGTCCGCTTCGATGCTGGTGATATTGGCGTCACCATCGTCAGCAGCACTGGGCAGACGGTTAACGGTATCCTGGGTGACCAGTTCGCTTTCGCCGCGCCCGCGAGCGGGATCGGCGACATCACCTTTGACATATCCTACTCGCTGTCGGGAACACTCGAGGTCGCTTACGACCTGGTCGTTGATGGAGCACTGAGTTACGCGCTGGGGGCGGCCTCCGCGTCGATCGGTGGCATTATCGACGTAGGCGTGCCGCCATTCCTGAGCGGCGATCTCATCTCTGGTGATCTCTTCGCATTCCAGATCGCCACGATGTCAATACCGGTGACAAACTTCGCCGTGGCGGAAGGCCAACTCAGCAGCCGGTATGATCAGAACTTTGTTGTAGGGGACCCAACGACGGCAACGCCACAGCCGACTTCTCCGGCGACGTCCGAGCTGATTGTTGGGGACGCAACGATGGGCGTCCTCAATGGCACCACAGGCAATGATAGTATCGTTGGCACTGTTCGCAGTGTCGAAGTTAACGGTCTAAGCGGTGACGATATCATCATCACCGGTAGTGGGTTTGACACGATCTACGGCGGCGGTGGCAACGACGTCATCGATGTGGGTTCTGGACTGAATGCGGGCTACACCGGGGCGGGCGACTCGGCCTTTGGCGGTGCGGGTGACGATTGGATCAAGATCACCAGTCCAGGCAGCGCGACATATCCAAATTGGCAGTATGCCTTTGTCGATGGAGGCGAGGGTTTCGATCGTCTCAGCCTGTCTTTGAGCAACGATCTCGACCCCGGCAGGGTGCGCCTAGGTGGCTACGCAGGTGGGTCGGTCGGCCGTGAGGTGAAAGCCTCCTCCTCGTTTGAGGATATCAGGGCCTTTGCGGAATACGCCGGTCCCGAGAAGTATCTGATCACTTGGTCGCCGGACGCTGTGAATGACGGCTGGTACGGCGCCGTGCGCGTCACGGGCATCGAGGAATTCCATCTGACCGGCAGCGACCAGAACAATGATCTTCTGGTTTTGGCTGGCAATGGCGGGGCGGCGCTCGGGCGGGGCGGCGAACAGGACGCGCTGTATGCTGATTGGCGAGCCCAGACGACGGGCATCACATGGAACCTGCGGGTCAACAATGAGGATACCAAGCGTCTCGCCAACGGGGTGACGGTACAGGGCATTGAGCGGGTGCTCCTGCAACTGGGCTCGGGCGATGATGTCATCACGTCGGGCAATCTGAACGACGTGATCTACGGCGGCGGTGGCAACGACGTCATCGATGTGGGTTCTGGACTGAATGCGGGCTACACCGGGGCGGGCGACTCGGCCTTTGGCGGTGCGGGTGACGAT
>NZ_JAAEDM010000004.1 GCF_018129065.1 Neoroseomonas soli
AGCAGGGCGGCGGGGCCGGGGTCGCCGGCAAGCTGCCGCAGCGCGGCCTCGGGCAGTTTCGCCGCGAGGCCGGGCGGCAGATCGGCCATCTCCCGGCTATTCCGCCGCGCGCATCGCCGGCGCGGGCAGCACCGCCGCCAGCGAGGTGCGCACCACGATCGCCGCCGGCCCGGGCGCGGCAAGCGCCGCGGCGAGTGCCGGCAGGTCGGCGTTGCTGTCGATCCGCGTTACCGGCACGCGGAAGGACGCGCACCAGGCGACGAAATCAGGGTTCTCCAGCGAGGTGCCGCTGACCCGCCCGGGATGTGCCTGTTCCTGGTGGATGCGGATGGAAGCGTAGGTGCCATTGTCCGACAGCAGCAGCTTGAGCGGCACGTCACGCGCGACGGCAACGGCGAACTCGCCCGCCGTCATCAGCGCGCCGCCGTCGCCCACCGCCGCGATCACCTGCCGGTTCGGGTAGCGCAGCGCGGCGGCGACGCCGGCCGGCACGCCGAAGCCCATGGCGCCGGAGACCGGCGCGAGCAGCCGCTGCGGCGGCACCCAGGGCACCTTGCGGTAGAAGGGCGCGCCGAAGGTGCCGGCATCGAGCGTCACGATCGCATCCGCCGCGGCGAGTTCGCCGATGCGGCGCGCGACGTCGGCGAAGGCGACGCCGTCATTGTGGTTGCCGGGGCGCACGCCGGTATCCGCGACATGGATGGCCCGCAGCCGCGCATTCCAGGCATCGCGGGAGGCGGGCGCGGCCGGTGCCTCCGCGCCCAGGGCCGCGACCAGGGCGAGCGCGTCGGCCGCCAGCGCCATTTCCGCCGGGAAGAGCCAGCCGAGGAAGCGCGGCTCGGCGCAGACATGCACCAGGCGCTGGCCGTGCGCGGGCCAGGTCCAGCCCTGCGTGGTGATGTCGGTCAGCCGCGTACCGAGCGCCAGGACGAGGTCGCTCTCCGCGAAGGCGGCGCGCTGCGCGTCCGGGTTCCGCAGCCCGAGATCGCCCGCATAGAGCGCATGGTCGTTCGCAAACAGGTCCTGCCGGCGGAAGGAGACGGCGACCGGCAGCTTCCAGGCCTCGGCGAAGGCGCGCAGCGCCTCGCGCCCGCCGGGGCGGTCGAAGGCATGGCCGGCGAGCAGGATCGGGCGTTCCGCCTTGCGCAGCATCTCCGCGAGGCGGGCCACCTCGGCGGGCGCGGGGATGGCCGGGGCGGGCAGGGTGGCGGGCAGGACGGGGGCCGTGCAGGGCTCGGCGAGCACGTCCTCGGGCAGGGCAAGCACCACGGGGCCGGGCACGCCCTGCATGGCCATGGCGTAGGCGCGCGCGATCAGTTCGGGGACCTGGTTCGGCTCGGTCGCCTCGCCCACCCACTTGGCGATGCCGCCGAACATGCGGGTGTAGTCGATTTCCTGGAAGGCGTTGCGGCGCAGGTCGCGCTTCTCCACCTGCCCGACCAGCAGGATCAGCGGCACCGCGTCCTGCTCGGCCGTGTGCACGGCGATCGAGGCGTTGCAGGCGCCGGGGCCCCGCGAGACCAGCACCACGCCGGGCCGCCCCGTCATCTTCGCGTCGGCGACCGCCATGAAGCCGGCGCCGCCCTCGCTGCGGCAGGTGACGAGGTCGAGCTTCGGATGCGCGTGCAGGGCGTCGAGCAGCGCGATGTAGGATTCGCCCGGCACGCAGAAGGCGCGGTCCACGCCCTGGTCGGCGAGGAAGTCGATGAGGCGCTCGGCGGCAGTCGGCATCGGGCAACGTTTCCTTGTTGGCTTGCCCCACCCGATAGCGCGGGTCCGGCCGGTGATCCATGGCGGGCGTGCCATCCGCCCACAATCGCGTTATGTCTTCGGAAAGATGCATGGCGCCGGTCGCCCGCCGGGGGCGACGAGCAGCCCTGCCGGAGGGAGTCGTCCACTGATGCCGAATCGCCGTTCAACGCTTGCCCTGGCCCTTGCCGGGGGCCTCGCGCCGACGCTCGCGCGCGGTCAGGCCGCCGCCGAATGGCGGCCCACCCGGCCGATCCGCCTGATCGTGCCCTTCGCCCCCAGCGGTTCGAACGACATCGTGGGGCGGATCCTGGCGGAGGCGGTCGGCCAGATCCTCGGCCAGGCGGTCGTCGTGGAGAATCGCGCCGGCGCCGGCAGCGTGATCGGCACCGAGGCGGTCGCGCGCGCCGCGCCGGATGGCTACACGGTGCTGATCAACAGCGCGCATGCCACCGTTCCCGCGATCGTCGCGCGCGTGCCGTATCACGCCGTCAACGACTTCGCGGGCGTCGCGGTGGCGGGATTCTCGCCGCACGTGCTGGTGGTGAACCCCAGCCTGCCGGTGCAGAACGCGCGCGAGCTCGTGGCGCTGCTGAAGGCCAATCCGGGCCGCTACAACTTCGCCTCGGCCGGCATCGGCAGCGGCGTGCACCTCGCCGGCGAGCTCTTCCGCAGCACCAGCGAGGTGCAGGTGGAAATGGTGCACTACCGCGGCGGCGGGCCCGCCGTGGCGGCCCTGATGTCCGGCGAGGCCCAGTTCGGCACGCCCACCATGGCCTCTTCGATCGGGCAGGTCCGGCAGGGGGGCGTGCGTGCGCTCGCCGTCGCGGCCGCGCAGCGCAGCCCGGCGCTGCCGGACGTGCCGAGCGCGGTCGAGGCCGGCATCCCGCGCTTCATCTTCGAGGAGTTCTTCCCCATCCTCGCGCCCGCCGGCACGCCGGCGAACGTGCTGAGCGCGCTCGGCGCCGCCTTCCGCGCCGCGATTCAGCAGAACGCCGGCAAGTTGAGCGAGATGGCGGGCGTCGCGCCGCGCCCCGGTTACGAGACCTCGGACCAGGTGATGACGCTCGTGCGCGAGGGCGTCGATCAGTACACGGCCATCCTGCGCGCGGCCGGCGTCCAGCCGGAATAGGCGGGTTCCGGGAACCACCTCGCACGGCGCCCCCGGGGGTGCCGCACCCCCGGCGCGAGCGCGCCTCGCGCCGGGCAATGGCCTGACATACAGGGAGGAAACAACAACATGACCATCAAACGGCGCCCGCTGTTGCTGGCCGGCCTTGTCGCGCCCGCCATCGCCCGTGCCCAGGCGGGCTGGCGACCGGACCGGCCGCTGCGCATGATCATCCCCTTCGCGCCGGGCGGATCGACCGACGTGATCGGGCGCGTGGTGGCCGAGACGGCGGGCACGCTGCTCGGCCAGCCCTTTGTCGTCGAGAACCGCGCCGGCGGTGCGGCCGGGCTGATCGGCACCGATGCGGTGGCGAAATCCGCCCCGGACGGCCACACCATCCTGGTGAATTCCAACGCGCATGTCGTGACGCCGAGCCTGGTCGCGCGGATGCCCTACGATCCGGCGGCGGACTTCGCCGCGGTGGCGCATCTCGGGCGCGTGCCGCAGGTGCTGGTGGTCAACAGGAACCTCCCGGTGACGGACCTGGCGTCGCTGCTCACCTGGCTGCGGGCGAATTCGGGGAAGATCAACTTCGCTTCCGCCGGGATCGGCAGCGCCAACCACCTGACCAGCGAGGTCTTCCGCGCCGCGGTGCCGGGCGTGGAGATGCAGATGGTCCAGTATCGCGGCGGCGGACCGGCGATGCAGGCGGTCATTTCCGGCGACGCCCACATGGCCGTGGACCCGGTTGCCTCCGCCATCAGCCACATCCGGGGCGGCACGGTGCGCGCGATCGCGGTGGCCGGGCCGACGCGGGCCGCCATCCTGGCGGAGGTGCCATCCGCCACCGAGGCCGGCCTGCCGGCCTTTGACAACGCCGCCTGGTTCGCCGCCTTCGTGCCGGTGCGCACCCCGGCGCCGGCGGTCGCGGCGCTGAACGCGGCCTTCAACACGGCCATGGAGCGGCTGCGGCCGCGCCTCGGCGAACTGGGCGTCGAGGTCCAGCCGCAATATGCGACGCCGGAGGCGCTGATGGCCTTCGTGCGGGCGGACATGGCCCGCAGCGCCGCAGTGTTGCGCGCGGCGGGGGTTCAGCCCGAATAGGCCGGGGCGGCGCTACGCCGGGACGATGCCGCGCCGCTCGTCGCGGCGGCGCAGCAGGTGCACGAAGGGCAGGGCGAGGAGCACCATCCACGCCTTGCCGATCACCTGCCCGGCCAGGAAGTCCAGGCTGCCGAAGGCGAGCCAGAGGAAGGCGATGCTGTCCACCACGAGGCCGACCGCGCCTGATGCGGCGACGGCCAGCACCAGCCCGCGCTTCTGCAACGGGGTATAGACCCCGAGATCGGCCATCTCGCTGAGGAAGAAGGCGACGGCCGAGGCCACCACCAGCGCCGGCGGCGCCAGCAGGGCCGAGAGCGCCGCCCCGGCCAGCACCGCGCCCGCCGCCCAGCCCACGCCGAGCCGCCGCTGCACCAGGTCCCGCAGCACCAGGGCGAGCCCGATCATCAGCACGCCGGACGGCGCCATCACACCCGGCGCCACCGGCACCAGGCAGGGACCATTGGGCACGCAGACCGTCCCGGCATGCCCGATCAGCCAGTTCGCCGCCGGGATGCAGAGGCCGAAGCCGATCAGCGCGAGCACGCCCTCGGCGCGCGGGGTCAACGACCTCATAGTCTCTCCGAAACGTACTCCGCCCAGCCCTTGGCGCGCAGGTCGCAGGCCGGGCATTTGCCGCAGCCGAAGCCCCAGTGGTGGCGGTGGGATCGGTCGCCGAGATAGCAGGAATGGGTATGCTCGACCACCGCCGCGACGAGGTCGCGCCCGCCGAGCGTCTCCGCCAGTCGCCAGGTTCGCCCCTTGGTCAGCCACATCAGCGGGGTCTCGAGCACGAAGCGGCGTTCCATGCCGAGGTTCAGCGCCACCTGCAGTGCCTTGATGGTGTCGTCGCGGCAGTCCGGGTAGCCGGAGTAATCCGTTTCGCACATGCCGGCGACGATGCGGCGGATGCCGCGCCGGTAGGCGAGCGCGGCGGCGAAGCTGAGGAAGACGATGTTCCGGCCGGGGACGAAGGTGGTGGGCAGGCCTTCCTCGCCCATGCGGATCTCGGCATCGCGGGTCAGGGCGGTGTCGGAGATCGCGCCCAGCGCATCGAGGTGCAGCACGTGGTCGGGGCCGAGCCGCGCGGCCCAGTCCGGGTCGATGGCCGGGATGGCGGCGCGGAAGGCGGCGCGGCAGTCGAGTTCGACCTTGTGCCGCTGGCCGTAGTCGAAGCCGAGCGTCTCGACATGCGCGAAGCGGTCCAGCGCCCAGGCGAGGCAGGTGGCGGAGTCCTGCCCGCCGCTGAACAGCACCAGAGCCGCGTCGTCCCTCATGGGGCCTTCTCCAGCCGTTGCGCGGCCCAGCGGGCGGCGTCCGCCACCACGGGGTCGGGGTCCTCGGCCAGAGATTGCGCGACTGGCCGCAGGGAAGCCTCGCCCGAATTGCCGATCGCGACCAGCACGTTGCGCACGAAGCGGTTGCGCCCGATGCGCTTGACCGGGCTGCCCGAGAACAGCGCGCGGAAGCCGGCATCGTCCAGCGCGGCGAGATCGGCAAGGCGTGGCGCGGTCAGTTCGGCGCGCGGCGCGAAGGCGGGCTCGCTGTGCGCGCGGGCGAACTTGTTCCAGGGGCAGGCGGCGAGGCAGTCGTCGCAGCCATAGATGCGGTTGCCCATCAGCGGGCGCAGTTCAGGATCGATGGGCCCGCGATGCTCGATGGTCAGGTAGGAAATGCAGCGCCGCGCTTCGAGCCGGTAGGGCGCGGGGAAGGCCGCCGTCGGGCAGGCATCGAGGCAGGCGCGGCAGGAACCACAATGGTCCGTCTCGGCCGCATCGGCGCCGAGATCGAGTGCGGTGTAGATCTCGCCCAGGAACAGCCAGGACCCGTGCGTGCGGGAGACCAGGTTGGTGTGCTTGCCCTGCCAGCCGAGGCCCGCCTGCTGCGCAAGCGGCTTCTCCATCACCGGCGCGGTGTCCACGAAGACCTTGAGCTCGCTGCCCGGCCAGCGTTCCGCCATCCAGCGCCCGAGCGCCTTCAGCCGCTTCTTCACCAGATCGTGGTAGTCGCGGTTGCGGGCATAGGCGCTGATGGTCGCGCGGTCGGCCTGCGCCAGCGGCGCCAGAGGGTCGTCCTCCGGGCCGTAGTTCACGCCGAGGGCGACGACCGAAACGGCCCCCGGCCACAACGCCTGCGGATGCGAGCGCTGCTCCGCACGATCCTCCATCCAGCCCATCTCGCCATGCATCCCGGCGGCGAGGAATGCCATCAGCCGCTCGCGTGTCTCGGGCGCCAGGTGCGCGCGCGCGAAGCCCACGGCGTCGAAGCCGAGGGCGAGGGCCTTGCTGCGGATTTCGGCGCGCATGTCCATGGGGAGGATGGTCATAGCGCAACTGGCCGCCCGCTGAACGCCGTCGTCGATGATGCGAAGAATTCTTCTTGCTCGCCGGGGAATGCGAAGTAATCTCCGCATATGCAAAGCCGGAACGAAACGACACCGACCCGGAATGTCCCAGCCCTGCACCGGACCTTCCCGCAGCACCTTGCGCGGCGGTTCTGGCAGATCGCGGCGACGTTCCAGAGCGAGGCGCTCGCCCCCTACGGGGTCGTGCCCTGGCATGTCGCCCTCCTGGCCCAGATCCAGGGTACGCCAGGCAAGGACCGGAACTGGCTGGCAGCCGCCATCGGCATCGACCCGACCTCGACCGGGCAGGCGCTCGCCACCCTCGAGGCGCGCGGCCTCGTTGCCCGCGCCGCCAATCCCGCGGACCGCCGCGCCAATGCCTTCAGCCTGACGCCCGCGGGGCAGGCCCTGCGCGCGGACCTCTCCACGCCGGCGCGCGCCGTCGCGCAGCGGATGCTGGCGCCGCTGACCGAGGCCGAAGGCGAGACGCTGCTCCGCCTGCTCACGCGCCTGGTCGAAGCCCACGAGATCCACGCCCGCCCCGGTGCCGGCCGTCGGCCGCCGCGGCGCGCGCGGAATGAGGAAAGCCCCCCATGCCAGACACCTGCCACCGCCTCGGCCGCCGCGCCGCCTTCGGCCTCGGTGCCGGCTTCATCCTCGCCGGCCCGCGCACCGCGGGCGCGCAGCAGGCCTGGCCCGACCGCCCCCTCCGCCTGATCAATTCCGGCGCGGCGGGTTCCGGCATCGATCTGGTGGCACGGCTGCTGTCGGACGGGCTGGCGCAGCGCCTCGGCCAACCGGTGACGGTGGAGAACCGGCCAGGCGGCGGGTCGGTGCTCGCGGTACAGGCCCATGCCCAGGCGCGGCCGGGGGAATCGCTGCTGCTGGCCGCGACGGGTGTCGCTTCCACCGTGCCCTACACCTTCAACGGGCGGCTGCCCTACGACCCTGAGGCGGACCTCGTGCCCGTCGCCATCCCGGCGAGCGAGTTCCTCTGCCTCGCCGTCAACGCGGAACTGCCCGTGCGGTCGGTGGCGGAACTGGTCGCGCATGCGAAGGCGCGGCCGGGGGCGCTGAACTGGAACTCGGTGCCGGGCTATGTGGAACTCGACACGCGGCTGTTCTTCCACCAGCAGGGGGTCGAGATCGCCTATGTCGCCTATCCGGGCTCGCCGCCGGCCATCCTCGACCTCGCGGCCGGGCGGATCCAGGTGGGGATGCAGCCGCTGACACCGTTGCTCGGCGCGATCCGGGAGGGGAAGGTGCGGCCGGTCGCCGTCACCTCCGGTAGCCGCGCGCCCTCGCTGCCGGATGTGCCGACGATGGAGGAAGCCGGCTTCCCCGCCCAGCGCTACGACCCCTTCACCGGGCTCTTCGGCTGGCGCGGCATGCCCGGGACAGCGCGTGACCGCGTCGCGGCAGTGGTGGCGGAGATCGTGGCATTGCCTGCGGTGGCCGAGCGGATGCGCGCGGCCGGGATCGTCGCGCGCTTCGGCGGCCCCGCGGAACTGGCCGCCGTCATCGGGGTACAGCGCGAGCGTGTGCAACTCGCGGTGCGGACGGTGGGGCTGCGGGCGCCGGGCTAGTGTCCTGCCCGCGAAGTTCGCTGGATTTCCAGCGAACGAAGCGGACAAGCAGGCCACTGAAACCAAAGGCTGGTGGCCTGAGAACGAAGTCCGCAGGATTTCGGAAACAGGACGCCAGGACAGATCGCATACGGCTGGAATCAGCCGTATGCGTGAAGATGCTCGCTCAAACATGGCTGGAGCGGTTTCCGCATCGGTGGAAACTGTTCTAGCCGCGGCCGCGATAGGGCTGGACCTCCTGCGCGGGGATCCACACTCCCTCGGGCGGGCTCCCCGATTGCCAGAACACGTCGATCGGCATGCCGCCGCGCGGATACCAATAGCCGCCGATGCGCAGCCATACCGGATCGAGCAGCCCCACGAGCCGCTGCGCGATGTCGAGCGTGCAGGCCTCGTGGAAGGCGCCGTGGTTGCGGAAGGAGGCGAGGTAGTTCTTGAGCGACTTGCTCTCGACGATCCATTCGCCGGGCACGTAGTCGATGACGAGGTGCGCGAAATCCGGCTGGCCCGTCAGCGGGCAGAGCGAGGTGAATTCCGGCGCGGTGAAGCGCACGCAGTAGCGCAGGTTCTTGTGCGGGGCGTGCACGCGTTCCAGCACCGCTTCCCCGGGGCTCGCGGGCAGGCGCGTCGGCTGACCGAGCTGCGTCAGGCCGTGATACTCGTGGTCGGGTCCGCCGCTCATGCCGCCTTCTCCTCCTCGCCCGCGCGCCAGCCGGCCTCGATGCGCGCGGCGGTTTCCTCGAAATGGCCTTCCAGGATCGCGGCCCGCAGTTCGGCCATCAGGTCCTGGTAGTATTGGATATTATGCCAGGTCAGCAGCATCGGCCCGAGCATCTCCCCCGCCTTGAACAGGTGATGGAGATAGGCGCGCGAATGCCGCCGGCAGGCCGGGCAGGAGCAATCGGGGTCGAGCGGCCCGTCATCCTCCGCATGTCGCGCGTTGCGGATGTTCAGCACGCCGCGCCGCGTATAGGCCCGCCCCGTGCGGCCCGAGCGCGTCGGCATCACGCAGTCGAACATGTCGATGCCGCGCCGCACCGCGCCCACCAGGTCGGACGGCGTGCCGACGCCCATCAGGTAGCGGGCGCTGTCCCCCGGCAGCAGCGGCACGGTGGTGTCGAGGACGGAGAACATCATCTCCTGCCCCTCGCCGACGGCGAGGCCGCCGACGGCGTAGCCCTCGAAGCCGATGCGGGTCAGGGCTTCCACGCTTTCCGCGCGCAGGTCGGGATAGGTGCTGCCCTGCACGATACCGAACAGCCCGTGGCCCTCGCGCTCGGTGAAGGCGTCGCGGCATCGCGCGGCCCAGCGCATGGACAGCCGCATGGACTCCGCCGCCTGCTTCTCGGTCGCCGGGAATGGCGTGCATTCATCGAGGCACATCGTCACGTCGGCGCCGAGCAGGCGCTGGATCTCGACGCTGCGCTCCGGCGTCAGGCGGTGCTTCGATCCGTCGATGTGGCTCTGGAAGGTGACGCCCTGCTCGTCCATCTTCCGCAGCCCGGACAGGGACATCACCTGGAACCCGCCGGAATCCGTCAGGATCGGCCCGTGCCAGTCCATCATGCGATGCAGCCCGCCGAGCCGCCCGACGCGCTCCGCCCCCGGCCGCAGCATCAGGTGATAGGTGTTGCCGAGCACCATGCGCGCGCCCGTCGCGCGCACCGCATCCGCGGTCATGGCCTTCACCGTGCCGGCGGTGCCGACGGGCATGAAGACCGGCGTGGGCACCTCGCCATGGGCGGTGTGCAGCACGCCGGCGCGCGCGGCGCCGTCGGTGGCGAGCCGCTTCCAGTGCAGCGTCATGCCGCGCGCTCCAGCGTTGCGCGGCCGTCCGCGCGCTCCAACAATGAGGCGTCGCCGTAGGAGTAGAAGCGATACCGCTGCGCCACGGCATGCGCATAGGCGGCCTTCATCCGATCCGTGCCGGCGAAGGCGCAGACCAGCATGAACAGCGTGCTCTTCGGCAGATGGAAGTTGGTCATCAACAGGTCGGCGGTCCGGAAGCGGTGGCCGGGCAACAGGAAGAGGTCGGTGAGGCCGCGGAAGGGGCGGATGGTGCCGTCCTCGGCCGCGGCGCTTTCCAGCAGGCGCAGCGCGGTGGTGCCGATCGCCACGATCCGCCCGCCGGCCGCGCGGGCCGCGTTGATCGTGGCGGCAGCCTCATCGCTTACCTCGCCCCATTCGGCATGCAGGCGATGCGCCCGCGGGTCGTCGCTGCGCAAAGGCAGAAAGGTTCCGGCCCCGACATGCAGCGTGACGGTCGCCCGCGCCACGCCGCAGGCGGATATGGCCTCGAGAAGGGCGTCCGTGAAGTGCAGGCTGGCAGTTGGCGCGGCCACCGCGCCGGGGCGTTCGGCGAAGATGGGCTGGTAGTCGGTCGCGTCTTCCGGCCGCGGGCCTTCGGGGCGGGCGATGTAGGGGGGCAGCGGGATCTCCCCGGCCTGTTCCAGCGCCGCCGCCAGCGCGGCCGGATCGGGACCGAAATCGAGCAGCGCCGCCCCGCCCTCCGGCGCACCGAGCACCTTCGCGGTGCAGCCCTCGGCGCCTTCGATCTCGATCGTGTCGCCGTCGCGCAGGCGGCGCGCGTTGCGGACCAGGGCATGCCAGACGCCGCCGCCCTCGGAACGGTTCAGCATCACCTCGATCCGCGCGGCGCCGCGGCGGGCGTGCAGGCGGGCCGGAATGACGCGGGTGTCATTCACCACCATCACGTCGCCGGGGCGCAGCAGGCCGGGCAGGTCCCGCACGCCGGCATCGTCCAGCCCGCCCCGGCGCACCACCAGCATCCGCGCGGCATCGCGCGGCCGCGCGGGGGCCTGGGCGATCAGGTCCTCGGGCAGGTCGAAATCGAAATCGGCGGTGCGGAGAAGCGGCAGGTCGGCGGGCACGGCGGGGCGGTAGCCCGCGCGGGCGGGCGGTGCAACCTTCGCCGGAGGCGGCTAGCGTGCCGCCGCCAGCACCGGAGCCCCGCCTTGCGCCTCTGCCTGCCGCCGATCCTTGTCCTGCTGCTCGCCTGGGCATTGCCCGCCGGCGCCGAGCCCATGCGCTTCGCCGCCTTCGGCGACATGCCCTACCGCGCCGAGGACGAACCGCGCGTCCTCACCCTGACCGCCGAGGTGAACCGGCGGGCGCCGGCCTTCACCGTGTTCCTCGGCGACACGAAATCCTCTCGCGAGCCCTGCACGGAGGAGATGCTCGTCACCCGCCCGCAGCGCGTCTTTGCCCGCTTCGATCGGGCGGTGATCTACACGCCTGGCGACAATGAATGGACTGATTGCGCGCCCCGTGGTCCCGGGGAAAGCGGGCCCGCCGACGCGCTGGGACGCCTGCGGGAGGCCTTCTTCGGCGGGCCGACCTCCCTCGGCGGGCGGCCGATCCGCCTCGAGCGGCAGGGCGGGCGCGGCGGGCCCTTCGGGAAGGAAACCGAGAACGCGCGCTGGACCCACGCCCGCATCCTCTTCGCAACGCTGAACCTGCCGGGCGTGCCGCGGCCCGAATTGCCCGGCGCGCGCCAGGTCCAGCCGGAGGCGCTGCTCATCCTGCCCCGCCTGGCCGCCGCCGCCGCCGTCTGGATCGATGAGACCTTTGCCGAGGCCCGCCGGAAGCAGGCGCGGGCGGTGGTCCTCGCCTTCCAGGCCGACCTCTGGCACCCCTGCCACATGGTCGCGGCACCGGATTGCCGCGCCCGGCCGGTCGCCTCGGGCGGGGAGGCGGGGACGCGGGCGCTGCGCGACCTGCCCTATGATGTCGGGATGGTGCTGGGGCGCATTGCCGATGGCGCGCGCGCCTTCCGCCGGCCCGTGCTGCTGCTGCACGGGGATGGCCACACCTACCTGGTGCAGTCCTGGCCGTCGGACGGGCACGGCGGCACCATCCCGCATGCGACGCGCATGATGGTGCCCGGCAACCGGGAAGTCGCCGCCCTGCTGATCCGCGCCGATCCCGAGGCGCGGATCCCCTTCGTGGCGGAACTGGTCCGCGCGGCCGAATAGAGCGGCCTCCATTCGCAGCGGCGCACGGCAACCGCTCCAGGCGCTTGTTTGCGCGGGCATCTTCATCCGATCGGGTGATTCCACCTGATCGGGGCCTGTTCTAGTCCCGGACGTAGCCGAGCCGGAGGTCGCGCGCCGCGACCTCCGCGTCGCGTTCGGCCGGGTCGCCGTAGCCACCGCCGCCGGGCATCTCCACCACGATGCGGTCGCCGGCGGGGACGACGTGGAAGCCCTTGGGCCGGAGTTCCTCGCCGGAAGCGAGGGAAAGCCGCCCGCGCGCGCCGTCCTGCCCGCCCGCGCGGCCGCGTGCCGGGTGCTTCACCCGCTCGAAGGTGGCGAAGATGCCGAAGGGCTCGCCGTCCCGGCGGCCGACCTCGATCACCTGTCCGAGGCCGCCGCGCTGGCGCCCGGCCCCGCCGGAGCCCTCGCGCAACTCCTTCTTCCAGAAGACAAGCGGCGTGATCGCCTCGGTCACTTCCACCGGGACGTTGCGCACGCCGGAGGGGAAGGGCGTCGCCGAGAGCCCGTCCAGGTTCGGCCGCGCGCCCGTTCCGCCCGAGTGGAAGGACGTGATCATGAAGGCCGGCCCCTTTGGCCCCGTGTAGCCGGGCCCGGCGCCGAGCTTCAGGTTCCACAGGTTGGACGTGCCCTCCGCCGGCACGCGGCCAGGGATCGCCTGGTCGAGCGCGCCGTAGACCACGTCGGGCAGCATGTGTCCCATGGTCGAGCGCGCGGTGACCGGGAAGGGGAAGGGTGCATTGACGATCGAGCCCTCGGGCGCGGTGACGATCACGGCGTCCAGCGTGCCGGCATTGTTCGGGATCTCCGCGCCCACCACGCATTTCACGCCGAAGGCGGTGTAGGCCTCCGTGTAGCAGAGCGGGCAGTTGATGCCGAAGGGCACCGCGGCCGAGGTGCCGGCGTAGTCCACGGCGATGTGGTCGTCGGCGATCGTGACCGTGGCGTGCAGGTCGATCGGCTCGTTCACGCCGTCGATGCGCATGTGGGATTTCCACGTGCCCTTCGGCAGCTTCCGGATCGCCGCCGTCATGCCGGCGCGGGAGCGGGTGATGATGTAGTCCCCGAGCGCGTCGAGGTCCGCGAGCCCGTGCTCGGCGAGCATGGCGGACAGGCGCCTCTCGCCCGTCTCGTTGCAGGCCATGAGCGCGAAGACGTCCCCTTCCACCTGCACCGGCTCGCGCACATTGGCGCGGATGATGCGCATCACCGTCTCGTCCACCACGCCTTCGCGCGCGAGCGGGATCAGCGGGATGAACAGCCCTTCGTGGAAGACCTGCTTGCCTTCCGCCGACTGGCCGACGCCGCCGATGTCCACCAGATGCGTCGTCGAGGAGAAGAGCGCGACGAGCTTCCCGTTGTGGAAGGCAGGCGAGGTGACCACCAGGTCGTAGAGATGCCCGGTCCCCTTCCAGGGATCGTTGGTGATGTAATGGTCGCCCGGCTTCATCGTGTGTGCCGGGAACTCCCTGAGGAAATGCACGACGCTGCGCGCCATGGAGTTCACGTGCCCCGGCGTGCCGGTCACGGCCTGGGCCAGCATCTGCCCGTCGAGGTCGAAGACGCCGGCGGAGATGTCTCCCGCCTCGCGCGCGGAGGTGGAGAACGCCGTGCGCACCAGCGTGCGCGCCTGCTCCTCCACCACCGAGAGCAGGCGGTTCCACATGACCTGGAAGCGGATGTCGGTGTTCATGCGGCCGTCTCCAGCACGATCTGGTGCAGGGCGTTGATGCGCGCGGTGGTGCCGCGCGGGACCACGGTCGTGGTGCCGTCCTCGACGATCAGCGCGGGGCCGGCGAGCGTCATGCCGGGGGCGAGGGATGCGCGCTCGTGCAGCGCCGCGGCTTCCGTCGCGCCGGTCGCCGGATCGGTCACCTCCCGGCTGCCGCGCGGCGGCGGGGCGGGCAGGGATGGCGGATCCGGCACCCGCGCGGGCAGCGGCCGCGCGGCGGACAGCGAGAGGGCGAAGGTCATCGCCTCCACCTCCAGCCGCGGGATGACGCGGCCGAAGAGGGTCGTGTAGGCGGCCTCGAAGCTGCGGTGCAGGCCGGCCGCATCGGTTGCCTCGAAGGCGCGGGCGGGCAGCGGCACGGCGATCTCGTGCCCCTGGCCGCGATAGCGCATGAAGCCGGTGCGGGTTTCCGTCAGCGCGGCGGCGGGCGCGCCCATGCGGACCACCGCCTCGGCCTCCGCCCGCATCTCCGCGAAAAGCAGGTTCAGCGCCGCCGCATCGAAGGCATCGAGGCGCATGTGCCGGCTGCGCACCACCTCATAGGCGATCGGCGCGCGCAGGAAGCCGTGCGCGGAACCCACCCCCGCGCCCACCGGCACCACGACCCGCGCGATGCCGAGCTTCTGCGCCAGTCGCGCGGCATGCAGCGGCGCCGCGCCCCCGAAGGCGATCATGGCACGGCCGGCCGTATCCTTGCCGTTCTCCACGGCATGCACGCGGGCGGCATTGGCCATGGTCTCGTCCACGATTTCGGCGATGCCCACGGCGCCCTGCCTCGGCGGCATGGCGAGCGGGGCGGCGACACTGTCGCCCACCACGGCCTCGGCGCGCGCGACGTCGAGCGCGATCGACCCGCCGGCGAAGCGCGCGGGATCGAGCCGGCCGAGCGTCGCATCCGCATCGGTGACGGTCGGCGCCGTTCCGCCGCGCCCGTAGCAGGCGGGGCCCGGCACGCTGCCCGCGCTGTCCGGCCCGACCAGGATGCGCCCGAGCGCATCGACGCGCGCGATCGAGCCGCCGCCGGCGCCGATCTCCACCAGCTCGATCACCGGGATGCGCACCGGCAGGCCGCTGCCCTGGATGAAGCGGTAGGCGCGCGCCACCTCGAAGGACCGCGAGCGCTGGAATTCGAGATCGTCGATCAGCGTCAGCTTCGCCGTGGTGCCGCCCATGTCGAAGGCCAGCACCTGCCCGAGCCCGTTCTCGGCGGCGACGGCCTGCGCAAGGATCGCCCCGCCCGCGGGCCCGCTTTCCACCAGCCGGACGGGATAGCGCCGGGCCGTCTCGACCGTGGTGACGCCGCCCGAGGACATCATCAGCAGCAGCGGGCAGTCGAGCCCGGCCTCCTTCAGCCCCTCCTCCAGGGCCGCCAGGTAGCGGCCCATCAGCGGCAGGACATAGGCATTGGCGATGGTGGTGGAGGCGCGTTCGTATTCCCGGATCTCGGGCGCCACCTCGGAGGAGATGGTGACGGACGCGCCCGGCATCTCCTCGGCGAGGATCTCCGCCGCGCGACGTTCGTGCGCCGGGTTGGTGAAGGAATGCAGGAAGCAGATCGCCACCGCCTGGATGCCGCGCCCGCGCAGGCTCCGCGCCGTGGCGCGCACGGCGTCCTCATCCAGCGGCAGCAGGACCGAGCCATCCGCCGCGACGCGTTCCCTCACGCCGAGGCGCAGGTCGCGCGGCACCAGCGGCTCGGGCCGCTGCATCGACAGGTCATATTGCTCGAAGCGGTGTTCGTAGGCCATCTCGACGGAATCGCGGAAGCCTTCCGTCGTCAGCAGGGCGGTGGGCGCGCCCTTGCGCTCGATCAGCGCATTGGTCGCGAGCGTCGTGCCGTGGACCACCAGCCCGACCTCCGCGGGCGCGCAGCCGGCGGCGGCGAGGATGGCGCTGGCACCTTCCAGCACGGCACGCTCGGGCGCCTCGGGCGTGGTGAGCAGCTTCATCTCATGGGTGCCGCGCGGCGTCTGCAGCACGAGGTCCGTGAAGGTGCCGCCGATGTCGACGGCCAGGCGCGAGTCACCCATCGATGCTGATGTTCCCCGTTCTCACCACGCCTTCCCAGCGCGTTGAATCCGCGCGCAGGAAGGCATCATAATCCGCGAGTTCCATGACGGCCGGATGCAGGCCGGCCTCGTCGAAGCGGCGCACGGTCGCCGGATCGCGCATCACCTTGACCACCGCGGCGTGCAGGATGCCGCGGATCTCCACCGGCAGGCCGGGCGGCGCAGCGAGGCCGTACCAGTTTTCGCTTTCGTAGCCCGGCACGCCTTCGGCCACCGCAGGCACGTCCGGCAGCAGCGGCCAGCGCTGCGGCGAGGTCACCGCCATCGCCCGCGCCCCTCCGGCATTGATGACGGAGAGCGTCGCCGGGTCGCCGAAATAAAGGTCCACCACGCGTGCCGCGAGATCGTTCAGCGCAGGCCCGGTGCCGCGATACGGCACGTGGATCATGCGCAGCCCGGCCATCTGGTTGAACAACTCGCCCGTCAGGTGCTGGCTGGTGCCCGCGCCACCCGAGGCGTAGCGCAGTTCCCGGGCCTTCGCGAGGGCGAGGAATTCCGTCAGCGTGCTCGCCGGCAGATCGGTGCGCACCGCGACGATGAAGGGCATGCGCACCAGCCGCGTGATGTGCGTGAGGCCGAGCGCCTCGTACGGCAGGCGCCGCAGGTGCGGTCCCGCGGTGATCGTGCCCGCGCCGGTCAGCGAGAGGGTGTAGCCGTCCGGCGCGGCGCGGCTCATCGCCTCGACACCGATCACGCCACCGGCGCCGCCGCGGTTCTCCACCACCACCGTCTGTCCCAGTTCACGCGAGAGTGGTTCGGCCAGCAGCCGCGCCGTCAGGTCGACTCCGCCGCCGGGGGGGAAGGGCGCGATGAGACGGATCGGGCGGTTCGGGAACCCGCCCGGACCCTGTGCGCGCGCCGCCGCGGGCAGCGCGAGGCCGGCGGCAAGCAGATCGCGGCGGCGGAGCGTCATGGCGGGCTCTCCCAGCGAGGGCACGAGCATGGGCCAGGCTTCGCGGTTGCGAAACCCCCTCCTCCGCCCTGCTGCCGCCGAAGGCAGCGACGGGCCGTTCTGCCGCCCGGCGGGGCATCGCCGTGCGCGCGGGCCCCGAAGGCGCGGGTGCCGCCCCTCGACGCATCGCCCGACGCGTGGTCGAGTGTCGTCATGCGGGCGGACGGAAGATCCGACCCCGGTCAACAGGAGGAGTTTGCGATGCTGCGACGCGTGATCGCCGGGCTTCTTGCCTCGGCAGCGGTTTCTGTCCCCGCCCTGGCGCAGGTGCCGAGCCTGCCGGCCGGGCCGCCGGTGCGAATCGCCGCGGTCACGCAGCCGCTGCCGACCCAGCCGCAATACACGCGCGTCGATGTTCCCGTGCTGCGCGATGCCACCGCGCAGCGCAGCAACGGCCGCATCCAGGTGACGCTGTCCACCCATGCCGAGCGCAACCTCGCCGGCAACGAGATCGTGCGCCTGGTCCGCTCCGGTCAGGTGGAGATCGGCGCGGGCACGCTGACGACGCTATCCGGTGACGTGCCGATCCTGGACGGCGTGGACCTGGCAGGCCTCGCGCCCGACATCCGCGACGCGCAGCGCATCGCCGAGGCGATCATCCCCGCCGCCAATCGCGACCTCGAGCGTTTCGGCACGCGGCTGGTCGGGCTCTATCCCTTCCCGGCGCAGGTGGTGTTCTGCCGCCAGGCCTTCACCAGCCTGTCCGACCTGCGCGGCCGGCGCATCCGCACCTTCGGCAATTCGCTGGTGGATTTCTTCACCACACTCGGCGCGCAGCCGGTGAGCATCGGCTTCCCCGAGGTCTATTCGGCGCTCGAGCGCGGCGTGGTGGACTGCGCCATCACAGGATCGGGGTCCGGCGCCGCGGCGCGCTGGCCGGAGGTGACGACGCACATTTCCAACCTTCCGGTCTCCTGGGCCGTCGCCGGGTATCTCGTCAACCTCAACTGGTGGAACCGGCTGGACCCGCAGGTGCGCGCCTTCATGGAAGCGACCATGAAGGAAGTCAGCGACAAGCAGTGGGAACTCGGCAATGCCGCGACGCGCGACGGCATCGACTGCAACATCGGCCGCACCGCCGAATGCCGCATCCACAACGTTGCCGCCCGGCCGATGACGGAAGTGGCGGCGACCGATGCCGACAAGGCCGAGGCACGCCGCATCTTCCGCGAGGTCGTGCTGCCCGGCTGGGTGCGCCGCTGCGGCGCCCGCTGCGGGGAGGTCTACAACGAGGTGATCGCGCCGATCTCCGGCGTGCGCTTCGGCGGGTGAGCGGCGCGGTCGGCCCGGTCCCGGCTCCGCTGCGGGCGGTCCGCGCGCTGCGGCGCGCGGCCGCCGCGGTGGCGGCGCTGATGGCCTATGTCGCGGGCTGGGCCTACATCGTCTGCGCGCTGTTCATCACCTTCGACATCGTGGCGCGCACCTTCCTCGGCTTCTCCTCCCAGGCGACGGTGGAAGTCACCGGCTACCTGCTGGCCGGCGGCATTGCCTGGGCGCTGGCGCATACGCTGTTCAAGCGGGCGCATATCCGCGTGGACGTCTTCGTGAACCGGCTGCCCGTCCAGGTGCGGGCACCGCTGCACATCCTGGCGCTGGGGCTGCTGTCGGCGCTCGCTGTCCTGTTCGCCTGGGCGGCCTGGGAACTGGTGGACGAGAGCGCGCTGTTCGACGCGCACGACAATTCCGCGCTGCGGTTCCAGATGGTCTGGCCGCAGGGCATCTGGGCCTTCGGGATATCGGCCTTCGTCCTCTCCTGCTTCGTGCTGCTGCTGGAGGCGTCGCTGGCGCTGCTGGCGGGGCGGGGGGCTTCGCTGGACGGGCTGCTCGGATCCCGCACGCTCGAGGACGAGACCGAGGAGGCATTGGAAGCCGTGGCCATGGCGCATGAAGGCGAGGAGGCTCCGCGCCCGTGATCGCCATCGTCTTCCTGCTCGGCCTGCTGGCCGTCACCATCTTCGCCGCGGCCACCACCGGCCAGGCGCTGCCCGTCGGCGAGATCCTGATGCTGACGGCGGTCTTCGTCGTCTTCTTCGGATCGGGGGTGTACATCGCCGCCGTGCTCGGCGTGCTCGGCGTGCTGACCGGGTTCCTGTTCTCCGACCGGCCGTGGTGGGCCTTCCTGGGGCAGACGTTGTGGGGGCCGTCCTCCAACTTCGTGCTGGTGGCCGTTCCGCTCTTCCTGCTGATGGGGGAGATCCTGCTGCGGGCGGGGCTGTCGGACCGGCTCTACAAGGCGCTGAACGTCTGGCTGAACCGCATGCCGGGCGGGTTGCTGCACACCAACATCGTGTCCTGCGCGGTGTTCTCGGCGATCTCGGGGTCGTCGGTGGCGACCGCGGCGACGATGGGCTCGGTGGCACTGCCCTATTTCCAGGACACGAAGTACAGCCAGCGCATGGTGCTGGGTTCGCTGGCGGCGGGCGGGGCGCTCGGCAACCTGATCCCGCCGGGCATCACCTTCATCATCTACGGGCTGATCACCGAGACCTCGGTCGGTGCGCTCTACATCGCGGCGATCATTCCTTCGGTGCTGGTGACGGGCCTCTTCATCCTGGTGATCCTGGCCCATGGGCTGAAGCACCCGATGGAGAAGCCCGAACGGGTGCCCCTGGGCGTGAAGATGCGCGCCCTGCTGGACCTGGTGCCGACGCTGCTGTTGATCCTGCTGGTGCTGGGATCGATCTATGGCGGCTTCGCCACGCCGACCGAGGCTGCCGCGCTCGGCGTCGTGGGTGCGGCGGTCTTCGCCGCGCTGGAACGCCGGCTGACCTTCCGCATGCTGAATGCCTCGGCGGAAGCGACGGCGCGCAACACGGCGCTGCTCGGGCTGATCCTCTTCGGCGCCTACCTGCTGAACTACATCCTGACCCTCATCAACGTGCCGCAGGCGCTGGCCGGGCTGATCGCCGGGCTGCCGATCCCGCCCTGGGGCATCATGCTGTGCATCATCGCGCTCTATGTCGCGCTCGGGACCTTCATGGAGGGTTTCTCCATGATCATCACCACCGTGCCGGTGGTGTTCCCGATCGTGGTGGCGCTGGGCTACGACCCGATCTGGTTCGGCGTGATCGTCACCATGCTGGTCGAGATCGCGCAGATCAGCCCGCCAGACGGAACGGTGATGTACGTGCTGCAGGGAATGCGCAGCCGGCCGGGCCCGATCACCGACGTCTTCATGGGCGTCATGCCCTTTCTCGGGGTCTATCTTCTGGCTGTCGCCATCCTCATGATCTTCCCCGGCCTCGCGCTCTGGCTGCCGGCCATCATGTCCTGAACCAATTCGGGAAACGCTGCGTGACAAGCACCGACACGGCCCGCCCCGTCCGCATCGCGGTCGATATCGGCGGCACCTTCACCGACCTCCAGATCCTCGATGCCCGCAATGGCATCGCCCGCGCGTGGAAGACGCCGACGACGCCGGAGGACCCCTCCATTGGCCTGATGCGCGGCGTGACCGAGGCCGCCGAACGCTTCGGCTTCGCGCTGGCCGATGTCGGGCTTCTGCTGCACGGCACCACCATCGCGACGAATGCGGTGCTCGAGCGGAAACTGGCGCGCGGCGTCCTGCTGACGACCGCGGGCTTCGAGGACGTGCTCGAGATCAACCGCCATGTTCGCCGCGACATCTATGGCCTGGCGCCGGAACCCTTCCCGACGCTGATCCCGCGCGACCGGCGGCTCGGCGTGCCGGAGCGCATGCGTGCCGATGGCACCACGGAGACCGCGCTCGACGAGGCCGCGATCCCGGCGCTGCTGGACCGCATCGCGGCATTGGGCGCGGACTGCGTGGCGGTATCCTTGCTGCATGCCTACGCCAACCCGGCGCATGAGCAGCGCCTCGCGACGATGATCCGCGTCGCGCGGCCGGACCTGCCGGTGTCGCTGTCCTCGGACATCTCGCCCGAGATCCGCGAATACGAACGCACCTCCACCACGGTGCTGAACGCGCTGCTGGTGCCGGTGGTGAAGGCCTATCTCGACCGGCTGGATGCGCGGCTGGGGGAGGGCGGATTCCAGCCGCTCGTCTTCCTCGTGCAGTCGAATGGCGGCGTGTGCAGCCTGCGCATGGCGGCGGAGCAGCCGGCGCGGCTGCTGCTGTCCGGCCCGTCCGGCGGCACTTTGGCGGCTGGGCGGCTCTCGGCGCTGCTGTCGCGGCCGAACCTGGTGGCGGTGGACATGGGCGGGACGTCCTTCGACGTCTCCGTCGTGCAGGATGGACGCGTCTCGGTCATCACCCAGGGCGAGATCGATCGCCTGCCGGTGCGGTTGCCCATGGTCGAGATGCGCACCATCGGCGCCGGCGGCGGGTCCATCGCCTCGGTGGATGCGGGCGGGCGATTGACGGTGGGGCCGCGCAGCGCGGGGGCGCGGCCGGGGCCGGTTTCCTACGGCCGCGGAGGGAGCGAACCGACGGTCACGGACGCCAACCTGGCGCTGGGCAGGCTCGATCCGGAATTCTTCCTCGGCGGCATGATGAAGCTCGACATGCCGGGCACGCGCGCCGCGCTGGAGGCGAAGGTCGGCAAGCCGCTCGGCCTTGGCGTGGAACAGGCCGCGGAAGGGGTCCTGACCGTCACGAATGCCAATCTCGGCGCGGCGATCCGGCTGTCGCTGTTCGAGAAGGGGTTGGATCCGCGCGACTTCTGTCTGCTGTCCTTCGGCGGCGCCGGTGGCCTGCATGCGACGGAGGTGGCGGCGGAACTCGGTATCTCCGAGGTCGCCTTCCCGCGCGAGCCGGGCACGCTCTCCGCCTATGGCATCCTGTTCTCCGACCTGACGCAGGACATCGCCCGTTCCCGCGTGATGCGTGCGGAAGCCGCCAGCCTGCCGCGAATCGTGGAAACCCTCGCGGCCCTCCGCGCCGAGGCCGACGCGCGCCTGGCGCAGGACGGCATCGCGCCCGAGCGCCGCCGCATCAGCATGGCCGCCGACATGCGCTACCACGGCCAGGCCTTCGAACTGCTGATTCCATGGGGCGAGGTCGCCACGCCTGATGCCGAGGATATCGCCGCGCTCGTCGAGGCCTTCCACGCCACGCACCGGCAGCGGTTCTCCTACGCCAATCCGGGCGATCCGGTGGAGGTCGTCACGCTGCGCGCCGTCGCGACGGGCGTGCTGGACAAGCCCGAACCCGGCGACCCGCCACCCGCCGAACGCCCCGCGCGCAAGGGCGCGCGCCGCGTCTTCGAGGCCGGGGCATGGCGCGACATCGCAGTCTGGGACCGCGAGGCCTTGACTGACGCCGACACCATCGAGGGTCCCGCCGTGGTCGAGGAGGCCTTCGCGACCCACTGGATCACGCGCGGCTGGACAGCGCGGCTCGGCCCCGCCGGCACGCTGATGGCGCGGAGGGAGACGCCATGACGCTCGGACCCATCGAGATCGAGGTCATCCGCAACGCATTGACTGCCGCGGCCGCCGAGATGGACATCACCATCTGGCGTACCAGCCGCTCGACCATCGTGCGCGAGCTGCTGGACTACTCCACCGCCGTCTTCGATGCGGAGGGCAACAACGTCGCGCAATCGGCGCGCATCCCGCAGCACCTGAACTCGATGGGTGCCGCGCTGCGCACGCTGCTCGACCGCTTCGTGAACGCCGAGGAATGGGGGCCCGACGACGTCGTCGCCACCAACGACCCCTATTGCGGCGCGCAGCACCTGAACGACGTGCTGGTGTTCAAGCCGGTGATGCATGAGGGCAGGCGCGTCGCCTATGTCGGCGCGCTCTGCCACCACATCGACATGGGCGGCATGGCGCCGGGTTCCTATGCCGCCACGGCGACGGAGGTCTTCCAGGAAGGCCTTCGCATCCCGCCGATCAAGCTGATCGAGAACGGCCGCCTGAACCGGGCGGTCTGGGAGATGATCGGCCAGAACGTGCGCAAGCCGGCGCTGATGCTGGGCGACCTTCAGTCGCAGCTCGCGAGCCTCGAGGTCGGCGCGGCGTCGATCCGCCGCCTCGCGCAGCGCCATGGGGCGGCGGGAATGCTGGAGGCGACCGCCCGCATCCTCGACATGAGCGAGGCCGCCATGCGCGCCGCCATCCGCGCCATGCCGGACGGGCGCTACGAGTTCGAGGATTTCCTCGACGATGACGGCGTCTCCGGCGAGCCCGTGCGCCTGCACGCCGTGCTGACGGTGAAGGGCGACGAGATCGCGGTCGATCTCACCGGCTGCGCCGACCAGCAGCGCGGGCCGATCAACTGCACGCCGGCGATGTCGAACTGCGCGGTCTATTATTCCATCATCGCCGCGACGGATGGCGCGATGCCGGCCAATGCCGGCTGCTACCGCCCGATCCGCATCACCCACCGGGAGGGCAGCGTCACCTCCTGCCGCGCACCGGCCTCGGTCGCGCATCGCGTCGCGGTGTCGCACCGCCTGGCGAACGTGATGTTCGGCTGCCTGCACCAGGCGCTGCCGGACCGCATGCCCGCCGCCTACTACGGCGGTTCCTACGTCGCGACCTTCCAGACCGAGGCCGAGGACGGCGGCCGCGAGGTGCTGGTCGAGATCGAGATCGGCGGCACCGGCGCCAACCCGGTGAAGGATGGCGTCAACGCCTGGTCCTTCGGCATGCACAACAACGCCAACATCCCGGCGGAGATGATCGAGAGCCAGATGCCGCTGACGATCACCCGCTACGGCCTGCTGCCCGGGTCCGGCGGGGCGGGGAAGCATCGCGGCGGCCTTGGCCTGTTCCGCGAATGGCGGCTGGACAGTCCGGCCGGTGTCTTTACCGCGAACATGGACCGCTTCCGCTTCCCGCCCTATGGCCTTGCCGGCGGCGGGCCGGGCAGCCTCGGGCGGCTCGTGCGCATCCGCGACGGCGTCGAGACGCCCATCGCGCCGAAGTCGGATGGCGTGCGCCTGCTGAGGGGCGATATCGTGCGCCTGGAAACGTCAGGCGGTGGCGGCTTCGGCGATCCGGCCGCGCGCGATCATGCCGACGTCGCACGCGACAAGGAACTCGGCTACGCATGACCGCCTTCGATCCCACCGCCCATCGCATGGTGCCGCAGCAGCGCTGGTTCGAGGACTTCACCCTCGGCGAGCGCTTCGTCCTGCCCAGCCGCACCATGACGGATGCCATTTTCCTCGCCTTCCAGGCTGCATCCGGCGACAACCACCCGGTCCACTACGATGTCGAGTATTGCCGCGCGCATGGCATGCCGCACATGCTGGCGCACGGCTTCCAGGTGGTCATCCAGACGGCGGCAGGGGCGGGGATGTTCCCGCACATGGTGGAGGAGAGCCTCAAGGGCTTTCTCGACCAGTCCTCCAGCTTCCTCCATCCGGTCTTCGTGGGCGACACGCTCTACGCCGCGCTGGAGGTGGACGAGGTCACGCCCCAGCGCACGACCGGCGTGATCGGCCTGCGCAGCACCGTGCATAACCAGAAGGGCGAACTCGTGATGGATGGCCGCCAGCGTTATCTGCTGCGGCGCCGTCCGGCCTGACTTCACGCGCTTCCCCCGTCGCGCCACACTCGGCGCGACGGAGGAAACCATGGCCCGCATTCCCTACGCCGATCCCGCGCAGCCGGACCTGAGGGAGGCGGCAGAGACCATCCGCGCTTCCCGCAAGAAGATCGGCCACCTGCATCGCATGCTGCTGCACGCACCGCCCATCGCGCAGGGCTGGATCAGCATGTTCGATGCCGTGCGCTGGAACTCCACGCTCTCCGGCAAGCTGCGGGAGATGGTGATCTGCCGCATCGCCGCCATCAACGGCGCGTCCTACGAATGGAACGCCCATGCGCCGATCGCGCTGGCGGAGGGCATGACGCAGGCGCAGCTCGACGACCTGCCGGATTGGGAAGGCAGTCTGCTCTTCGACGCGACGGAACGCGCCGCACTGGCCTATTGCGATGCCATGACGAAGCAGGTCCACGTGCCGGAAGATGTCGCCAGGGCCGCGCGCGACCTCTTCCCGCCACGCCAACTCGTCGAACTGACGACGACCATCGCCGGCTACAACTGCGTCTCCCGCGTGCTCGAAGCCCTCGAGATCAAGGGCTCCGACCCGCTGCCCGACGCCTGACCTATTCGGCCGAGCGCAATCCCGCGGCTTCGATCAGCGAGCGGAACTTCTCGCCTTCGCTGCGCGAGAAGGCCGCGAACTCCGTGCGATTGCGGTAGAGGATGGGCTGCGCCACGCGGTTCATCCCCGCGACCACCTCGGCGTTGCGCATGGTGCGATCGCAGGCCGCTTCCAGCCGTGCCATCACCGGCTCCGGCGTGCCGGCCGGCACATAGAGGCCGGACCAGATCGTATAGACCAGGTCGTAGCCCTGTTCCCGCATCGTCGGCACGTCGGGGAAGTCGGGATTGCGGCGTTCGGTCAGGAAGGCGATCGGATGCAGGTCGTACTGCCGGATCAGCAGCGTCTGGTCGGTGAACAACTGCACCTGGCCCTGCTGGAAGGCCAGCATCACCTCACCGGAGCCACGGTAGGGCACATGGTTCATCTCGATGTTCGCCAGCCGCATGAAGGCAACGTTCGAGATGTGCGGGATGCTGCCCGCCCCGGTCGAGGCGAAGGGGAAACCCGTGCCCTGCGCGCGGGCGCGCGCGACCACATCCGCCACCGTGCGCAGCCCGGAGGTCTTCGGCGTCATCATCACCACCGGGCTGTCCGCCACCTGGCAGATCGCGGCGAAGTTCTCCAGGCCGTAGCTCAGCCCGCGCCGGAAATGCGGCTGGATCGCCATCGGCCCGACCGGCGAGAACAGGACCGTCTGCCCATCCGGCCGGGCGCGCGCCGCTTCCGCGGTGCCGATGGTCCCCCCGGCGCCGGCGACGTTGCGCACCACGACCGGCTGGCCGAGCGCCGCCCCCATCTCGTTCTGCATCAGCCGCGCGACGATGTCGGTCGGTCCGCCTGCGGCGAAGTTCACGATCATCTGGACCTGTGCCTGCGCGGGCACGGCAGCCATCACCAGCGCCGCGACCAGCGCGGCCCTCATCTTCCTCATCCGCTTCCTCCTGCCTGCTTGTCGGCGCAGGCCTCTGGCGGCAGGCTAACGGGAAGCGATGAGAAAGTGATAGGTGCATGAGCGGGACTATGACGGGCGGGAACTGGCTGGCAGCGAGCCTGGCCGCCTCCGGCCAGACCCATGTCTTCTTCGTCGATGCGGTGCTGCGGCGCACATTGCTCGCGCTGTCGGAGGCGGGCGTCGCGCCGGTGCTCGCGCATACCGAGAAGGCGGCGGTCTACATGGCCGACGGCTATGCCCGCGTCTCGGGCCGGCCGGGTGTCGTGGCGGTGCAGTCGGTGGGTGCGGCGAACCTCGCGGCGGGGTTGCAGGATGCGTATCTCGCGCGGACGCCCATCGTCGCTTTGACGGGGCGCAAGGTTCCGGCGCACCAGAACCGCAACGCCTACCAGGAACTTGAGCACGCGCCGCTCTTCGCGCCGGTGACGAAGCTTCGCGCCGACGTGGCCGAGGCCGCCGACCTGCCGCGCGCGCTGCGCCAGGCCTTCGCCGCCGCCACGGCGATGCCGCCGCGGCCCGTGCATCTCGACCTGTTTGGCCTGCAGGCGGAAGTCGTCGAAGGCGGCGCAGTCCCGGCGCCGGCCGCGGACCTCTCGGCCTTCCGCACGCCGATGCACCGGCCGGAACCTGATCCTGCCGCGATCGCCGCGGCCGCCGCGGCACTGCGCGCGGCGCCGCGCGTCGCGATCGTCGCGGGGGATGGCGCGGCGCTGTCCGGCTGCGGGGCGGAACTGCTGGCCGTGGCCGATGCATTGGCCGCGCCCATCGCGACCGCGCTCGGCGCGCGCGGCATCGTCTCCACGCGCCATCCCCTGCACATCGGCGTGGCGGGCGCCTACGCGGCGCCGCCGGCGAACCGCATCCTCCAGGATGCCGACCTGATCCTCATGGTCGGCGCCGATACGGGCGACATGCTGACCAACTACTGGCGCACGCCGAAGGCCGGCGCGCAGGTGGTGCAGATCGACGCCGATCCGCTGGAATTCGACCGCTCCTACCCCGCCATCGTCGCCGTGCAGGCGGACCCACGGGCGGGGCTGCGCGCGCTTGCGGCGGCATTGGGCAAGCCGTCGCGTGACGGCGCCTACCTGGCCGCGGCGCAGGCGCGCATGGCGGAGTGGCGGGCGGAGGTCGCGCCGCGCCTCGCCAGCGCGGCCGCGCCCATCGACCCCGCGCGACTCGCCGCCGAGATCACCGCCGCGCTGCCCGCCGATGGCATCCTCGTCGCGGATACCGGCTATTCCGGCATCTGGACGGGCACGCTGGTCGATCTGGAACCGTCACAGACCTACCTGCGCGCCGCGGGCTCGCTCGGCTGGTCCTTCCCTGCCGCGCTGGGCGCGAAATGCGCGGCGCCGAATCGGAAGGTCGTCTGCTGGACGGGAGACGGCGCGCTCTACTACCACTTGGCGGAACTCGAGACTGCGCGCCGCCGCGGCATCGCCGTGACGCTGGTGGTGAACAACAATTCCGGCTTCGGCCAGGGTTGGCCGAACCTGGTGCGCCAGGCTGGCAACCGGCCCGATGCGGCCGCCGAGTTGCTGCGCTTCGGCCCGACCGACTTCACGCAGGTCGCCCGGTCCTTTGGCCTCGACGGCATCCGCGTCGAACGGCCGGAGGATATCGGCCCGGCGCTGAAGCGCGCCATCGCCGCCGACCACACCATGGTGGTGGACGTCGCCACCGACATCGAGGCCCGCGCCCCCGCGCCCTGGGCCCCTGAAGGAGCCTGACTTCATGTCCCGCGTCGCAGTTCTCGGTGCCGGCACCATGGACCACGCCCTGGCGCTGGTCTTCGCCCTCGGCGGCCATACGGTGCGGCTGACCGACAGCAACCCCGAGACCCTCGGCCGCGCGCAGGGGTTGATGGAAAAGGCGCTCGCCACGCTGGCGGCGGCGGGGGAGGCGCCCGAGGGCTGGACCCCGGCCCATCTGGCACAGGCGGTGACGCGGCACGAAAGCCTCGCCGACTGCGTCGAGGGCGCGGAACTGATCGTGGAGGCGATCGTCGAGAACCCGGAGGCGAAGACCACGCTCTACGCGCAGCTCGATGCGGTGGCGCCGGAGGATGCGATCATCGCCTCCAACACCTCCTACCTCGACATCTTCCCGCTGATGCCGGCGGCGCGGCAGCGCAGGACGCTGATCGCGCACTGGTACACGCCACCCTACCTCGTGGACCTGGTGGACATCGTCGGCGGGCCGGAAACCGATCCCGCCGCCATCGAGACGGTGCGCGCCATGGTCGCGGCCATGGGCAAGCAGCCCATCGTCATGCGGAAATTCGTCCCCGGCTACATCGCCAACCGCATCCAGTCGGCGATCGGGCTCGAGGTGCAGCAACTGCTCGACGACGGCGTGGCGACGGCCGAGGAGATCGACGCCGCCATCATCCACGGCATCGCGCTGCGCCTGCCGATCCTCGGCGTGCTCGCGAAGGCCGATTTCACGGGCCTGCCGATGATGCAGCATGCGCTGAAGAACAAGATGTACGCGCCGCCGCCCGTGCGCGGCCGCAGCGAGAGCCTCGACAGGCTGGTCGCCGCCGGCAGGACCGGCGTGATGTCCGGCGCCGGCTTCTACGACTGGGCCGGCAAGGACCCCGCGACGCTGTTCGAGGAGCGCGACCGCCGCCTGCTGGCGCTGCGGAAGGCGCTCAGGGAGATCGGCACCATGGCAGGACTGGAGCGCGACGCATGATCCGCTACGACCTCAAGGGCAAGACGGCGCTGGTGACCGGCGGCGCCTCGGGCATCGGCCTCGCCACCGCGGTGATGCTGCTCGATTCGGGCGCGAAGGTCGCCATCAACCACCTCGCGGACGATCCGCGCGGCCCGGACGTGGTGGCGAAGCTGCGCGCCAATGGCCGGCACGCCATCTCCGCCCCCGGCAATGTCGGCGACGCCGAGGACTGCGTGCGCATGGTGAACCAGGCGGTCGCCGACCTCGGGCGGCTCGACTACCTGGTGAACAATGCCGGCACGCCCGGCACGAGCAGCATCATCCGCCCGCAGGAACTCGACCGCCTGACGGAGGATCTTTGGGAGACGGTGCTGCAGGTGAACCTGCTCGGCGTCTTCCGCTGCACCAAGGCGGCGGCGCCGGCGTTGAGGGCGGCAGGCGGGGCAGTGGTCAGCGTCGCGTCCATCGCCGGCTTCGACAGCCCGGGTTCGTCCATGGCCTACGGCGCCACCAAGGCGGGCGTGATCAGCCTGACGAAGAACCTTGCGCGCTCCCTGGCGCCGGAGGTGCGGGTGAACGCCATCGCACCGGGCGCGGTCGATTCCACCTGGATGGTCGAATGGACCGAGGAACGGCGCCAGGTGAGTGCCGAGAAGGCGCTGCTCAAGCGCCGCTGCCAGCCGGCGGACCTCGCGGAGGTGATGGTCTTCCTGCTGGCCGGCGCCGCGATGGTCACGGGCCAGACGATCGTGGTCGATGGCGGCCTGACGCTGGAGAGCCGCTGACCGGTCCGGCGCCGGCCGCTCGTGCTCCCGCGGGGCGCGCCGGTGCCGAATGGCCGCCCGTCAGGTGGCGTTGCCGGCCGCGCGGTGAAGGGCGCCGACCATCGTCGCCAGCGCCGCCAGGCCGCGCTGACGGTCCGCATCGGCGAGCGGCAGGCGCAGCAGCGTGCCCGCGCAACCGCGCAGGTGCAGTTCCGCGCTCCCGGTCGATTCCAGCAGGGCGACAGAGGAAAGATCCTCTTGTCGGGGACGGGGAAGCGCCAGGTCGGTCATTTTCGGCCTCACTGAAAGCAGCGCCGCGATCTTGCGCTTCGCCTAGGTGAGCGCATCAGGCTTGCCCGAGAGTTAACCCGATGCCTTGCCCGGATGGTTTTTGCGCCACAGCATGGCGGAGCGTTTGAGGAACCTGCCCATGCCGACGATCGACACCGACCGCTTCCTGCGGGACCTGAACGACCTCAGGAAGATCGGCGCCTACAAGACCGGCGTGCATCGCCCGACCTATTCCCCGCAGGACATGGAGTCGCGCCGCTGGCTGATGGAGCGTCTCGCCGAATGCGGGCTCGAGCCCTCCATCGACGGCATCGGCAACGTGTACGGGCGGCACAAGGGGCCCGGGCCGCATCTGCTGGTGGGCAGCCACATCGAGAGCCAGAACTACGCTGGCTGGCTGGACGGCGCGCTGGGCGTCGTTGCCGGCGTCGCACTCGCGCGCGCGGGCCTGCCGGTGGACGTCTGCGCCTTCGCCGATGAGGAAGGGCATTTCGAGGGCGGATTCCTCGGCTCCCGCTCCATCATCGGCGAACTGAGCGACGAGGAGATCGACCGCAGCCGCAGCCGCAACGACGGCCAACCGCTGCGCGACGCGCTCGCGGAGGCCGGCCTCGCCGGCAAGCCGCGCATGCAGCTCGAGCCCGGCCGGCACAAGGGCTTCTTCGAGATGCACATCGAGCAGGGAACGCAGCTCGAATCCCGCGGCCTGCGCGTCGGCGTCGTCACCGGCATCGTCGCCATCTGGCAGTGGCTGATCGAGTTCGCCGGCCAGCAGGACCACGCCGGCGGCACCACCATGGCCGAGCGCAAGGATGCCGGCCTTTCCGCCGTGCGCCTGCTTGCCGCCATCGACCGCGAATTCCCGCTCGTCTGCGGTGAGCGCTCGACCTGGACGACCGGGCGCATCGCGCTCGAGCCTGGCGCGCCCTCCATCATCCCAGGCTCGGCCGAGGTGCTCTTCCAGTTCCGCGACGTCTCGGTCGAGGTGCTGGAGCGCATGGAGCGCACCCTCCGCGCCCTGGTGCAGGAGAGCAACCGGCGGGAGAAGTGCCCCGCCACGCTGACGCAGAAGTCCCGCGCCACGCCCGCGCTCTGCGACCCGGCGATGATGGCCGCCCTCGACGCCGCGGCGCAGGAGGAAGCGTCCGGTGCCTGGATGCGCCTGCCCTCCGGCGCCGGCCACGACGCGCAGTACATCGCCAAGCGCATGCCGGCGGCGATGCTGTTCACGCCCTCGATCGGCGGCATCAGCCACCACTGGGCCGAGGACACGAAGGAAGAGGACCTGGCGCTCTGCTGCCAGGTGCTGGGCAATGCGGCTGGGCGCTACCTGAAGGGGTAGTGCCCTAACCCTCCGCGCCGTAGGCCCCCGTGCCCACTGCCCGGCCGAGCGCCTGAGCAGGTGTCGGACCGGCGAGGTCGCCGGGCAGGGCGGCGGCGAAGGCCACGCGGCGCGGGCACTGGTCGCCGGCGAGCCTCGCCCGCAGGAAATCCCGCAGCTCGGCCGCGAGGTCCGGCCCGGGCCGCGCCCCCGGGCTTGGGATGACGATAGCGGTGGCCTCGCCGAGGCTTGCCGCCTCCGCGGCGCCGATCAACGCGGCCGTGGCGACCGCCGGGTGCTGGCGCAGGCAGCGTTCCACCGCCGCGTGCGCGGCCTCGGCGTCCTCGGGCGCTGCGTGCTGCGTCAGCGGCGATAGCCGGCCTTCGGTGTCGAGCGTGCCGCTCTCCCCGGTCAGCAGCCAGGGGCCGCGGAAGGCTGCGGCAGTGGCCGCGGGGTCCTGCCAATAGCCGAGGAAGATCCCGGGGTCGGGCCGGCGCAGCGCGATCGCGCCGGATTGCCCTGCCGGCAGCGGCATCCCGTCCGGCCCGAGGACCGCGATGCGGCGCCCCGGCACCGCCCGCCCGACCGAGCCGGGCGGCTGCATGTCGTCATCCGGGCCCGTCGCGGCGATCACGCCGCATTCCGGCAGCGCATGGGCCTCGACGACCGAAGCACCGAACGCATCGCGCAGATCGGCATCGAGCGGCCCGTCGAAGGTGGCAAGGGCTGGCAGGCGCTGGATGGGGCGGCTCGTCACCGCGTCCCGCATCCGGCGCAGTGCGGCGGCCGGGAGCACGGCGGCGCCGATATCGCCCCGCGCCAGGATGCGCAGCGCGCGTTCGGGCTCGATGCCCTCTGTCGCCAGGGTCAGCACCGGCACGCCGCGACCGAGCGCCGGCAGCACGGCGTCGAGCAGGCCGCCGCGCCCCGCCCAGTCCCCCGGCGCCCACAGCAACTGACCTTCCCGGAGCCCGGGCACATGGCCGGACAGTGCCCGATGGGCGTGCAGCACGCCGCGCGGCGTGGCGCCGTAGAGGAGCAGCGCGGGCGCGCCGGCGTCGGTCGCGAGGGCGGGGAAATCCGTGCTGGCGCGCTCCATCTCCTGCCACAGGGAGAGGGCGCCCGCTGCCGCGCCGTCGGCGCAGAACACCAGGCGCAGCGCCGGAAGCCGGTGGCGAATCGCCGCGAGCGCCGGCATCCCGGCGGCGTCGGTGACGAGGCCGGCGCAGCCGGCGTGGCGGAGCCGGACGGCGAGCCCCTCCGGCGGCAGCGACCTTGCGAACGGCACCGCGATGGCGCCGAGGCGGAGCGCCGCGAGCACGGCGAGGAGCGCTTCCGGCCCCTGCGGCAGGAGGATGCCGAGGCGGTCACCGCGGCGGATGCCCCGCGCGCTCAGGACATGGGCGAGCCTGGCGGAGTTCGCGCGCAAGGCGTCGAAGGTGATCCGCTCGGCCCGGCCGTCGCGGCGCAGGTGGAACAGTGCGGTGCGGCCGGAGCCGTCCACCAGCCCGCCGCTGCAGACGGCCGCGACGTTAAGGGCTCGCGAGGAGGGCCGGCGGGAATCGCCAGGCTGCACGTGGCGCGCGGGGGCGCTGCCGGGGCGCACCTCAGCGCCCTTCCGTCGTGGCGGTCGAAGCCTGGGTCATGAGCGAGTCCATGTGGCTGTGCCACCCCTGGGAGTGTCGCCGGCACCGCCGGGAGCCTGGGCTCGTCTGCGCTGCCGGAATGAATTCAGTATTCAGCCTAATAACGAAATCGTGCAATCGCCAAATATCGATACATCTGCAAAAATACAGCAGGAAAACTACTCAAGCGTGTTCAGTTAATATTGTCTTCCCGCGGAAGTGATGCTGTTCGGTGCGATCATCACGTCCGGTATGGGGTCAGACGCTCACGATCGCGTGAAGTGAGAAGCGTATCCCCGGATGCAATCGGCCGGGACGGGGCGGTCTCGGTTCAGGGCCTTCGGAACCTCCGCTGCGCGCGCCGCGTGCATCAGTGCCGCCGCAGCCGCCGCTTCGGTGGTGACGTCACGGCCGGCGATCATCCTGGCGGCACCTTGCGATGCGGGCCTTTATCGACGGGTCGCGGCGCGTCGCCGGCAGCCATGGGGCGGGGCGCCCAGCCCGACGCAGTGAGTCTTTTCGGCAACACGGCGTCGTTACCTTCGGCCCGGCGAGCCCTTGCGCACAGTTTTCACGCCAGATTGCTGATCACATGCGCATGATGACGCTCGAGTGCGGCAAAGGGGGCACCCCGCGGCGTCAAGCACGGGTGATCTGAACGTGAACCATTACGTTGAAGGCGCGATCATTCAGCAGCGCATGAGTTCGGCGTCCGGCATGGACCCGGTCATGGACGACCCGGTCCTGGCGGCCGCCGCGGCAGTCGAGCAATGCCTCGCCAATGCGCATGAGGCTGGCAAGGAGGAGGCGGTGCGCCTCCTGCATGCCGTCTTCGCGCTGCTGACGGCGGCACCCCGGCACTAGTGTCCTGATTCCGAAATCCTGCGGACGTCGTTCTCAGGCCACTAGCCTTTGTCTTCAGTGGCCTGCTTGTCCGATTCGTTCGCAGGAAATCCAGCGAACTTCGCGGGCAGGACACCAGAGCAGCGTCCGGTCGAGTGGAACCGCTGCGCGGATCCGCCGACCGGACAAAAGCTGCTCTAGATTCAAAGTTTTCGAGAGCAAGAAATCCGATCAGGTGATTCCACCTGATCGGATATTGCTCTAGCCACGACGCCGGGAGCCCGCCTCGGGGGAGGCGAGCGCCCGCGCTTCAGGACGTGCGGAGGGCCGGTTCCGGCGCGTGTCGGCGCGGCGCGCCGTGCCCCGCCAGAGGAAAGGCATAGAGGCGTTCCGACCCAAGCAGGAACGCCCGCCCGCCACGCGGAAACAGCGATGCGATCGCCGCGTCCGTCACATCCAGCCCACCGGTGAAGGCGCCGAAGGCGGGCATCAGCACGCGCCTCCCATCCGAGACGAAGCAGGGCCGGCTGATCCCGCCCGCCCGCGTCGGCGCCGTCGCCTTGGGGTGGAGGTGGCCGGCGATCTCGCCCGTGGCCCGCGCCGCAGGGACGTGGCGGAAGGTGAGGGGGCCTTCCTCCCAGTCTTCGACCGCCTGGCCTGGCAGGCCCGCCGGCGCGGCCGGGTCGTGGTTGCCCGCGATCCACACCGCCTCGCAGTCGGCGAGCGCATGGGCGAGCACCGCGCGCTCCGCCGGCGGCAGACGAGTCGCGCCGTGCGCGTCGTGGAAGGAATCCCCCAGGAAGACGACGCGCCGCGGGCGGTAGCGCCGCAGCAGCGGGATCAGCCGCGCCAGCGTCTCCCGCGTGTCGTAGGGCGGCAGCAGCCGGCCCCGCGCGGCGAAGGCACTGCCCTTCTCGAAATGCAGGTCGGCGACGCAGAGCAGCCGCCGCGCCGGCCAGTGCAGCACCCCGGCGGGGTCGAGCATCAACCGCTCCCCGGCGACGTGGACGGGCGCGGCGCTCATCGGCCGGTCACCATGCCGGGGGCGCTGCGGATGTAGCGGGCGTGCCGCCTGTCGCGCGCCTTGGCGCGGGCGACCGAGGTGCCGCGGACCGGGACGGATTCCGTGACCTCGGCCAGCGTCTCGCTGAAATGCTCGGCGCCATCGGTCGCTTCCTCGACCAGGGCGGCGGCCTCGGCGAGCAGGGCGTCCTCGGCCCCGCCGGCGACCCATTCCCGGCCTTCCTCGATCAGCGCGGGCACGGCGAGCGGCGAGACCTGCTTCAGCACGCGGTGCCGGATGCGGCCCTTCACGCGCGCGAGCAGCGCGGCGATGCGGGCGACGTCGGTCAGGCCCTGCGCGGCCTCGGCGCGGGTGGCGCGCAGCAGGATGTGGTCGGGCTGGTGGCGGCGGAGCACGTCGTAGATCAGGTCCGAATTCATCGTCATCTGGCGGCCGGACTTTTCCGCGCCGGGGTGGGATTTCTCGATCAGGCCGGCGATGGTCGCGATGTTGCGGAAGGTCCGCCGCAGCATGGAGGACTCGGCCAGCCATTCCTCCATCTCGTCGCCCAGGATGTCCTCGGTGAACAGGGCCTCCACGCCCTTCGGCTCGAAGGCGGACCAGATGGCGAGCACGTAGTCGGTGCCGACATAGCCGAGCGGCCCCATGCCGAGCCGTTCCATCCGCTTCGTCACCAGCATGCCCAGCGTCTGGTGCGCGAGCCGCCCCTCGAAGGTGTAGGCGACGAGGAACCACTTGCCGCCGCGCGGGAAGGTTTCCACCAGCAGCCCGTCGCGCGGCGGCAGTTCCGATTTCAGGCGCTGCAATCGCAGCCATTCCTTCACAGGCTCGGGCAGATGCCGCCAGCGGCGCGGGTCGTGCAGGATGGCGCGCACGCGGGCCGCGAGATAAGTCGTCAGCGGCATCCGCGCCCCGGCATAGACCGGCACGCGCGGCTCGCCTTCCCCGCCGCGGGAGACGATCACCGCGCCCGGGTCCAGCCGCTCGTAGCGCAGCACCTGGCCACCGAAGAGGAAGCAGTCGCCGGGCTCGAGGGTGGAGACGAACCATTCCTCCACCTCCCCGAGCACCCCGGCGCCGCGCAGCCGCACCTTGAGCAGCGGCGTCTCCACGATGGTGCCGAGGTTCATGCGCAGCTGCCGCGCCACCTGCTTGCCGCGGACATGCAGGAAGCCTTCGGAATCCCGGAACAGGCGGCGGAAGCGGTCATAGGCCTGGAGCGCGTAGCCGCCATCCTCGACGAAGCGCACCACGTCGTCGAAGTCGCGGCGCGTCAGTGCGGCATAGGGCCCGGCGCGCGTGACCTCCGCATACAGGTCGTCCGGCCGGAAAGGCGCGGAACAGGCCACGGCCAGCACGTGCTGCGCCAGGACATCCAGCCCGCCGGGGCGCGGCGGCTCGCCATCCAGGTCGCCCGCCTGCACGGCCTCCGTCGCGGCGACGCATTCCACGACCTCGAAGCGGTTCGCGGGCACCAGCACCGCCCGGGAAGGCTCGTCCATCCGGTGATTGGCGCGGCCGACGCGCTGCAACAGCCGTGATACCCCCTTGGGTGCGCCGACCTGGATCACCTGGTCCACATCGCCCCAGTCGATGCCGAGGTCGAGCGAGGCCGTCGCCACCACCGCGCGCAGGCGGCCCTCGGCCATCGCGGCCTCGACCTTCCGGCGCAGGCCGATCTCGAGGCTGCCGTGGTGCATGGCGATGGGCAGCGCCGCCTCGTTCAACCGCCACAGCGCGGCGAAGATCAGTTCCGCCTGCGCGCGCGTGTTGACGAAGACGATGGTGACGCGGGCGGCCTCGATCCGCCGGTAGATCTCCGGCGCCGAGGCAAGGCCCATGTGCCCGCCCCAGGGCAGGTGGCCTTCCGGCAGTTGCAGTTCGAAGACCGGCGCCGCGCCGCCGCGGGTTTCCAGCAGCCGGACGTCCTCCGCGCGCGCCGTGGGCGAGAGCCACGCCCGCAGCGCCTGCGGATGCGCGACGGTCGCCGACAACCCCACGCGCCGCGCACCGGGTGCGAGCGTCGCCAGCCGGCTCATGCACAGCGCCAACTGGTCGCCGCGCTTGGTCCCGGCCAGGGCATGTGCCTCGTCCACCACGATGGCGGAAAGCCCGGCGAACATCTCTGGCGCATCGGGCAGGGAGAGCAGCAGGGTCAGGCTCTCCGGCGTGGTCAGCAGCAGGTTGGGCGGACGTTCGCGTTGGCGCTGGCGGCGATTGACGGGGGTGTCGCCGGTGCGGGTCTCGATGGTGATGGGCAGGCCCATCTCGGTCACCGGCGCGGTCAGGTTCCGCGCGATGTCCACCGCCAGGGCCTTGAGCGGGGAAATGTAGAGCGTGTGCAGCCCCTCCCGCGGGGTGTGCGCGAGATCCACCAGCGAGGGCAGGAACCCCGCCAGCGTCTTGCCGCCCCCGGTGGGCGCCAGCAGCAGGACGTGTTCGCCCCGCGCCGCGGCGTCCAGCAATGCCATCTGGTGCGGCCGCGGCGCCCAGCCGCGCGCGGCGAACCAGCCGGCGAAAGGTTCTGGCAATGTTCTCATCCGCGGGGCAATATGGCGGTGGTTCCCCGTCGCGGGAAGCCGCCCATATGCGCCCCGTGAACGCACCCCACCCAGAGACCTGGCTGAAGGTCACCCCGTCCGGCCTCTATTGCGAGCCCGGCGGGTTCTTCATCGATCCGACGCGCGCCGTCGATCGCGCGGTGATCAGCCACGGCCATTCCGACCACGCCCGGCCCGGCCACCGGGCGGTGCTGGCGACGCGCGAGACCCTCGCCATCATGACCGCGCGGATGGGCGAGGGCCGGGCTGGGGAAACCCAGCAGGCGCTGCCCTTCGGGGAGGCGCTGACCATCAACGGCGTGCGGGTCTGGCTGCGCCCGGCGGGGCATGTGCTCGGCTCCGCCCAGGTCTGCATGGAATGGCGCGGCAGTCGCGCGGTCGTCTCGGGCGACTACAAGCGCCAGCGCGACCCCACCTGCGCGCCCTTCGAACCAGAACCCTGCGACGTCTTCGTCACCGAGGCCACCTTCGCCCTGCCGGTCTTCCGCCACCCGCTGCCCGAGGCCGAGATCGCGCGCCTGCTGCGTTCCGTCGCGCTGTTCCCGGAACGGACGCATGTCGTCGGCTGCTACTCCCTCGGGAAGTGTCAGCGGCTGATCGCCATGCTGCGGCAGGCAGGCTGGGAAGGGCCGGTCCATTTGCACGGCGCCCATGTGGCGCTGTGCCGGACCTATGAGGAACTCGGCGTTCCGCTTGGCCCGCTGCGCACCGCGACCGTGGCGAAGAAGGACGACCTCAAGGGGGCGATCGTGCTGGCGCCGCCTTCCGCCGTGGCGGATCGCTGGGCGCGGCGGCTGGCGGAACCGGTCGTCGCCGTCGCCTCCGGCTGGATGCGCGTGCGCCAGCGGGCGAAGCAGGGCGGGGTGGAATTGCCCCTCGTCATTTCCGACCACGCCGACTGGGACGAGTTGCTGGCGACCGCCGCCGAGGTCCAGGCGCCGGAAATCTGGGTGACGCATGGGCGGGAGGACGCGCTGATCCATGCGCTCTCCCTCCGCGGCATCCGCGGCCGCGCCTTGCACCTGGTCGGCCGCGGCGAGGAGGACGAGGGCGAGGAGCCTGCCGCCGCATGAGCCTGCCCGCCTTCGCCGAGTTGCTGGAACGCCTGGTCTTCACCCCCGGTCGCAACGGGAAGCTCGCCCTGTTGCGGCAGTGGTTCGCCGGGCAGCCGGACCCGGACCGCGGCGTCGGCCTGGCCGCGCTGACGGAGGAACTGCGCTTCGCCGCTGCCAAGCCTGCGGTGATCCGGGAGATCGCCGCCGAGCGCACCGACCCGGAACTGCTGCGCCTGTCCTACGATTATGTCGGGGACCTCGCCGAGACCGTGGCGCTGATCTGGCAGCCGCGGGCCGGCGTGAACGCGCCACCACCGACGCTGTCGGAGGTGGTCGAGGCGTTGGAGACGACGCCGAAGGCGGAGGTTCCGGCGCTGATCGCCGGCTGGCTCGACACGCTCGACGCCGGCGGGCGGCTGGCGCTGATCAAGCTGGTGACGGGAGGGCTGCGCGTCGGCGTCTCGGCCCGGCTTGCGCGCGTGGCGCTGGCCGAATGGTCGGGCCAGGCGGTCGAGGAGATCGAGGAGGTCTGGCACGGCGTCGCACCCCCCTACGTGCCGCTGTTCCGCTGGCTGGAAGGGCAGGACGGGCGCCCCGATCCACGCGACGCGCCGATCTTCCGCCCGCTGATGCTGGCCCATCCGCTCGAGGAAGCCGACCTCGCCGCGCTGCGCGCCGAGGAGTGGCGCGCCGAATGGAAATGGGACGGCATCCGCGTGCAACTGACGTCAGGCCCTGGCGGCAGGCGGCTCTGGTCGCGCGGGGGCGAGGACATCTCCGCCGCCTTCCCTGACATTCTTGCCGCGATGGACTTCCATGCCGTGCTCGATGGCGAGCTTCTCGTGGTGCGCGAGGGGGAGGTCGCACCCTTCGCCGACCTGCAGCAACGCCTCAACCGCAAGACCGTCACCGCGCGGATGCAGCGGGAGTTTCCTGCCGCGGTGCGGCTCTACGACCTGCTGTTCGACGAGCACGAGGACCTGCGCCCGCTGCCCTTCGACGCGCGCCGGGCGCGGCTGGAAACATGGCATGCGCGGGCGGCGCCGCCGCGCATGGAGCTTTCCGGGCTGGTGCCGTTCGGCAGCATCGACGCGCTGGCCCGTCTGCGCGACGGCGCGCGTGCCGCCTCCATCGAGGGGCTGATGCTCAAGCGCGCCGATGCGCCCTATGTCGCCGGCCGCGTGAAGGGGCTGTGGTGGAAGTGGAAGCGCGACCCGCTGACGGTGGACGCGGTGCTGATGTACGCGCAGCGCGGCCACGGCAGGCGATCCTCCTTCTATTCCGACTACACCTTCGGCGTCTGGCGCGATGACGGCGAACTGGTCCCGATCGGCAAGGCCTATTCCGGCTACACGGACGAGGAACTGGCCTGGCTCGACCGCTGGATCAGGAACAACACGGTCAACCGCTTCGGCCCGGTGCGGGAGGTCGAGCGCGGCCTGGTGCTGGAAGTCGCCTTCGACGCGGCGCAACTCAGCACCCGCCACAAGTCCGGGGTCGCGCTGCGCTTTCCGCGCATCGCCCGCATCCGCCGCGACAAGCCGGTGGAGGAAGCGGACAAGCTGGCCACCGTCATGGCGCTGGTCGAGAACCGCCCCGGTTGACACCGCGGCGGCGCGCATCGCCTGATACGCGCCGCGATCCTTGCCGGAGGATACCGCCGTGCGTTCCGTCCTCCTTGCCGCCGCCGCGCTGCTCGCAGCCGCCCCCGCCCTGGCGCAGCAATCGCTGACCATCGGCCTGGCCACGCCGCCGACCGCGCTCGACCCGCACTACCACGCCCATGCCCAGTCGAGCGCCACGGCCGCGCATGTCTTCGAACAGTTGCACGCGCCGGACGCGAAGATGCAGATCGTCCCGCGCCTCGCGACCGGCGCGACGACGACCGACGGCATCACCTGGGACGTCAGCCTGCGCGAAGGCGTGCGCTGGCACGACGGCACGCCCTTCACGGCCGACGACGTCGCCTTTTCCATCCATCGCGCCGCGAACGTCCCGAATAGTCCCGGCAGCTTCGGCACCTACACGCGGGAGGTGCGGCGGATCGAGGTCACGGGGCCGCTCAGCCTGCGCATCACGGCCGCGGCCCCGGCGCCGCTGCTGATGGCCAATCTCTCCAATATCTTCATCGTCTCGCGCCGCCATGGAGAGGGCGCGACGACGGACGACTACAACTCCGGCAAGGCCATGATCGGCACCGGGCCGTATCGCTTCGCGCGCTGGTCGGCCGGGACCGAGATCCATTTCGCCCGCAACGACGCCTATTGGGGGCAACGCGAGCCGTGGGAGCGTGCCTCCTTCCGCGTCATCGCCAACAACACGGCGCGCACCGCGGCGCTGCTCGCCGGTGACGTGGACCTGATCGCGGACATCCCTTCCACCGACGTCGCGCGGGTGCGCGGCGACCGGCGCTTCCAGGTCGTCACCGTCGCGTCCAACCGCCTGGTCTTCCTCGGCCTCGACCGCACGGACGAGGCGCTGGCGACGGGCCATGTCCGCGCGGCGGAAGGCGCGCCGGCGCTCGCGCGCAATCCGCTCGGCGAGGTGCGGGTGCGCCGTGCGCTGTCCATGGCGATCGACCGGCGCGCCCTGGTGGAGCGCATCAACGAGGGCCAGGCCATCGCAACGGGCCAGTTCCTGCCCGAAGGATTCTTCGGCCATTTCGCCGACATTCCGGTCGAGCGCCACGACCCCGAAGGCGCCCGCCGCCTGCTGGCCGAGGCCGGCTTTCCCGCCGGGTTCCGGCTCACGCTGACAACCTCCAACGACCGCATCGTCAACAGCGCGCGCATGGTGCAGGCGATCGGGCAGATGTGGACGCGCATCGGCGTCGCGACCTCGGTCGAGACCATGCCGCACGCCGTCTTCACGCCGCGGCGCAACCGCTACGAGCTGCCGGTCTTCCTCTCCTCCTGGGGCAACCAGACGGGGGAGTCGCTCTACACCCTGGTGCCGCAGCTCGGCACGCGCGGGCAGGGCGGCCTCGGCAATGCGAACCGCATCCGCTACTCGAACCCCGCTCTCGACCGGCTGTTCGTGGCGGCGGGCACGGAAATCGACGCGCCACGGCGCCTCGGCCTGATCCGCCAGGCGACCGACATCGCGCTCGCCGACGCAGTCATGCTTCCGCTGCTGTTGCAGGTGAACAACTGGGGCGCGCGTCAGGGGCTGGGCATGGCGCCGCGCGTGGACCAGTACACCCTGGCGATGAGCGTCCGCCCGGCGGATTGACCGCCCCCGGGGCGCGTGGTGGCGTGGCGCCATCGCCAACCAGGGGAACGTCCATGCCCATCGCGCCCAATCTCGCCCGCCGCCGCCTCGAGAAGGGGGAACTCGCCCTCGGCTTCGGCGTGCATCATCTGCGCACGCCCGCCGTCGGCCTGATCGCCGCCGCGTCCGGCTTCGACTGGCTGTTCATCGACATGGAGCACGGCGCGATGAGCGTCGATGACGCCACGCGCATGTGCATGGCCGCGCTGTCACAGGGCGTCACGCCCATCGTGCGCTGCTGCAAGGACGCGCTGTTCGAGGGCACGCGCTGCCTCGACAACGGCGCCATGGGCGTCGTCGTCCCGCACATCGACACCAAGGAGGAAGCCGAGGCGGTGGTCCGCGCCTTCCGCTACCCGCCGATCGGCGAGCGTTCCTGGGGCGGCCCGCCGGCGCAATACGGCTTCGTGGTTGCGGACACGGCCGCGGCGCAGGTCGAACTGAACAAGGAAATCCTCATCACGGTGATGATCGAGACGCCCCAGGCGGTCGAGAACGCCGCCGCCATCGCCGCGGTGCCGGGGGTGGACTGCCTGATGATCGGCACCTCCGACCTCACGGCCTCCATGGGCATCGCGGGGCAGATCGGCCACCCGGACGTGCGCGCGGCCTATGCGAAGGTCGCCGCGGCCTGCAAGGCGGCGGGCAAGCACATGGGCATGGGCGGCGTCTACGACGAGAAGGTGGCGCCGGACTACATCGCCCTCGGCGCGCGCTTCCTGCTGTCGGGCTCCGACCACGCCTTCCTGATGGCGGGCGGCGGGGGCCGTGCGAAGTTCCTGCGCGGGCTGCAGAAGTAGGCCCACCGCGGGCGGGCAGGGCGGCGCCGTCCTGCCCGCCTCGGCGAGAAATTGCGACTTATTCGCATTTCAACTTGCGAGCCGGTCGCAACTGACATAAGCCTCGTCCCATCCCAGGACGAGGTCCCCGATGCTCCGTCGCCATCTTCTCGCGCTGGCCGTGATCGCCGCCCCTGCCGCCGCCCTGGCCCAGGGGCCGGAGATCGCCGTCTACACGGCGCGCCACTACGACACCGACGCCCAGCTCTATGAGGCCTTCACCCGCGCGACCGGCATCCGCGTCCGCACCATCCAGGCCGATGCCGACCAGCTCGTCGCGCGCATCCGTTCGGAGGGCGCGAACAGCCCGGCCGACGTCTTCATCACCGTGGACGCGACGCGCCTTGCCCGCGCCGAGCAGGCCGGCATCCTGCAGCCCTACGCGAGCGCGGCCATCGACCAGCGCGTGCCGGCGGCGCTGCGCGACCCGAACGGGCAGTGGTTCTCCGTGACCATGCGCGGCCGCGTCATCATGTACGACAAGCAGGCCGGCCGCCCCGAGGGCCTGAACCGCTACGAGGACCTGGCCGACCCGCGCTTCCGCGGCCAGATCTGCGTGCGCGCTTCCAACCACCCCTACAACATCGCGCTCGCGACCAGCATCCTCGCCGCCGACGGGGCCGAGGCGACCGAGGCCTGGGCACGCGGCGTCGCTGCCAACCTGGCCCGCCCACCACAGGGTGGCGACCGCGACCAGTTCCGCGCGCTGCCCTCGGGCCAGTGCCGCATCGCGATCTCCAACACGTATTACCTCGGCCATGTGGGCCGCTCCGAACGCCCCGAGGACCAGGCCCTGTTCCAGCGCATCGGCGTGATCTTCCCGAACCAGGCTCCGGGGGACCGCGGCACGCATGTGAACGTCTCGGGCGCCGGGCTGGTGAAGACGTCGCCGCACCCGGCCGAGGCGCGCCGCTTCCTCGAATTCCTGGTGTCCGACCAGGCGCAGGAAATCCTGGCGCAGGGCAACATGGAATATCCGGCGGTGCCCGGCGCGCCGATGCACCCTTTGCTTCGCGCCATGGGCGAGTTCCGCGCCGAGGGCATCGAACCGCTGCGCGACCCGGCGCACGCCACCCAGGCGCTGCAGATCATGCAGCGCGCCGGCTGGCGCTGAGGCGGCCGTGGTCGTCTGCCACTGCAATCGCCTGACCGACGTGCAGGTGACGGCGGCGATCGCCGCCGGCGCCTCCCGCCCGGCGGAGGTCTATGCCGGCTGCGGCTGCGGCGCGCAGTGCGGGTGCTGCTGCCCCACCATCCTCGACCTGCTCCGCACAGGGTCGCCAGGCGCGACGCGCGAGTGATCGTTCCTTGACACCGCCCCGCCGCATCCAGCCCACTGGTCACGGCGGGGCGCCTGCCTGCGTGCCGCGGGACGGAGGCCGATGACCATGCTGCGCGACCCGAAGGTGATCGAGTTCCTGAACACCCAGCTCACCAACGAGCTGACCGCGATCAACCAGTACTTCCTGCATGCGCGCATGCTGCGCCACTGGGGCGTGACGAAGCTCGGCAAGCACGAATACGAGGAATCGATCGAGGAAATGAAGCACGCCGATGCGCTGATCGAGCGCATCCTCTTCCTCGGCGGCCATCCGAACGTGCAGCGCCTGAACCCGATCCTGATCGGGCAGAGCGTCCGCGAGATCCTGGAATGCGACCAGAAGCTCGAGGAAAAGGCGATCGCCGACCTGCGCGAGGCCATCGCCCATTGCGAGTCCGTGCGCGACTTCGTCTCCCGCGACCTCTTCGCCTCGATCCTGCGCGACGAGGAGAACCACGCCGACTTCGTCGACACGCAGTTCGACCTGATCGAGCGCATCGGCATCGAGCGCTACACGATGCTCAATTCGGACGCGGCGCCGGACCAGGGGCACTGAGCGCCGCCGCGATCGCGGCGAAGCGGTCCGGATCGGCGATGACGCGCGGCACCTTGTGCTGGCCGCCGAGCTTGCCCTGCGCGCGCATCCAGGCTGCGAAGGCGCCGGGCGGCAGCAGCACCACCTCCGGTGCGTCGAGTTGCGCGCCATCGCGGTGCGCGGCGTAGTCGTCGTTCTCCGCCCGCAGCGCATCATCCAGGGCGGCGGCGAGCACCGCGGACGTTCCCTCCGACGCCGTCGCCGCCGCCTCCACGCACCAACGATGTCGCCCGCGGCTGCCGGCGAATTCCGGCCCGACGACGTATTCCGCGACCGCGATGCCGGCCTGGCTCGCCGCGTGCAGCAGGGCTGCCTCGATCTCCTCGCCCGCCAGGTGTTCCCCGAAGGCCGAGAGCGTCCACGATGTCCTGCCCGTCACCAGCAGCCGAGGCGGGTCGCGGTCCACGAAGCGCACCGTGTCGCCGATCACGTAGCCGAAGAGCCCGGCGCAGGAGGAAACGACGACCGCGTACTCCACCCCCGTCTCGATCGTCGCTGCCCAGTGGCGGGTGGGGGATAGCGCGTCGAGCTCCGCGACGGGCACGAACTCGAAGAAGCAGCCTCGGTCGAGGTTGAGGCGCATCCCTTCGCGCTCGCCGCGGTCGGCGATGGCGATGAAGCCCTCGCTGGCCGGATAGACCTCGCGGGTCGCGCAGCCGGCCGGCAGATAGGGCGCGAGGCGGTCGCGATACGGTGCCCAGGCGACCCCGCCATGGATCAGCAGTTCGAGCGCCGGAAGCGGCGGCATGCCGCGGCGCGCCGCCAGGCGTTCGAGCAGCACGAGCAGCCAGGACGGCGTGCCCGAGAGCGCCCGGATCTCCGCGACCGGAGCCTCGCGCGCCAGCGCATCCAGCTTCGCGTCCCAGTCCGCCATCAGCGCGATCGATTCCGGCGGCCAGGACCAGCGCCGCAGGATGGCCGGGACCTCATGCGCCGCGATGCCGGAGAGATCCCCCTGCCGCACCCCCGGCGCCACCTGCTCGAGCGCCGTCGAGCCGCCGAGCATGAAGGACAGACCGCCGAAGGGTCGCGCACGCGGGTTGGCGGCGAGATGCCAGGCCAGCACGTCGAGCGCCGCGCCCCGATTGGCGCGCACCATCTCCCGCGTCACCGGGATGTGCTTGGTTCGCCCCGATGTCGTGCCCGAGGACAGCGCGAGATAGGGCGTGCGCCCCGGCCACAGCACGCCGTCCAGCACGGGCAGGGCGGCGGCCAGGTAGTCGTCGTGCAGGTCCTCGTAGCGCCGCAGCGGCACGGCGCGCTGGAAGTCGGCGACGGAGCGGATCCCGTCGAAGCCGTGGTCGCGCCCGAAGCGCGTGCCGCATGCACGGCGCAGCAGGGACAGCAGCAGGCGTTCCTGTTCCGCAGCCGGGTCCATGGCGCGCAGCCGCGCGACGCGCCGCGCCGCATGGGCGCGCAGGCAGGGCGTCGCGTCGAAGGGAATGCTCACCGCGCCGGCTCCAGCCGCGTGACGCGCGGGAATTCCGCCGCCACCGTTTCGCGGCGCAGCGGGATGCGGATGCTCCGCCGTTCGAGCCACAGCGGCACCTGGTCCGCGAAGGCCGCAGAGCCCAGCCACCCGTCCTGCCCGCCCCAGAGCGTGAACCAGTTGGCGTCGGGGTCGGCCATGTCGCTGACATGCCGCGCCATGGAGCCGAAGGAGGCCGCATGCCGCTGCGTCACCAGCCCGTGGCTCGTCTTCATCGGCGTCTCCCGCGACCCGCCCACGGGATGGTCGCCATAGGCGAAGGCGCCGCCCACCACCGGCAGGTTGAACAGCCAGTGGGAGACGCGCAGGCGGTGCATGTCCCCCCAGGTGCCGAGGGCGGCGAAGTCGCGCGCCGCAGCCGCCGAGGCCTCGCGCAGCACCGCCGCGCGGCGCCCGGGCGGCAGCGCGTCGAGGTCCGGCAGCAGAAAGGCGGTCAGGAAGTTCCACTGGCTTTCCGGGGAGCGACGGTTGCCGGTCTCGCCCTGCCGCTCCTCGGGCTGCAGCAGGGGCACCAGGCGGGCGAGCAGCACCTCGAAGGCGACCGGCGCGCGCGCATCCACCCGGTAGTCGCCGTCCCAGCCGCGCAGGGCCTCGATCAGCGGCGCGGCCTCGGGCGTGCCGCCGAGACGTTCCACCAGCGCCGCCGCCAGCCGGCCGGCGCGCGGGGAGCGCGTGTCGGCCTGGATCGCCATGATGTCCTGCGCCGTGGCGCGCGGCTGCGCGGCGAGCATCTCGCGCAGCCTCGCCACCCTGTCGCTGTCGGAGAAGAAGTAGCCCAGCACCGGCGGCGTGCGGCCGCCGAGCGGTTCCGGCCGGTTGTTGGCGCTGGCGAGGAAGCCCTCGCGCGGGTTCACCACGTAGGGGAGGTCCGGCGTGCGCAGCAGGCGCTGCCACGGCGCGGTCGCGGCCGCGTCACGCGCGTCGAGCACCGGATCCTCGCGCGGGATCTCCCGCCGCGCCGGGATGGTGGTGGCGTAGAACTGCCCGATGCTGCCGTCGCGGCCGGCCCAAAGCATGTTCTGCGCCGAGACGCCGAAGCGGTCGAAGGCGGCGCGGAATTCCTGCCCGTTGCGGGCGCGCGCGGCGGCGAGCAGGGCGGTGATCTCGTCGGTCGGCTCGTGGCCCACCCAGCGCAGCGCGATCACGTCCCCGGGCCGGCGCGGCAGCACCGAGGCATCGGTCAGCACCGGCCCCAGCGGCGTGATCCTTACCTCGCGCGTCGCCGTGAACCACAGGCGCTGGCGGATGCGGACCGTCTCCGTGCGGAACTGCTCCGGCGGCAGGCGGGACACGTCAAACAGGTCCGAGGACGCCGCGCGCATGTTGGTCCCGCCCCAGCCGATCTCCGGATTCCGCCCGACGCCGAGGAAGGGCAGCCCCGGCACCATCAGCCCCACCGCATGGAAGGAGGGCGAGCGCATCCCCGCCGCCAGCCACAGGTTCGGCAGGTTCAGCGCGAGATGCGGGTCGGAGCCGATCAGCGCCCCGCCGCTCGCGGAACGCCGCCCGGCGACGGCGACGGTGTTGGAGCCGGCGCGGGAAGTGCCGGCCAGGATGTCCCTTACCAGCGCCAGCCGGCGATCGGGCGGCAGCGCGGCTTCCGGCGCCGAGGTGCCTGCCGCCACCGTGCGTTCCCACAGTCGCGCGAAGCCCGGCGTGCCGCGCGCCGGCAGGATCGAGAGATAGCCGAGCCAGTTCACGTCCGTGCCCGCCAGCCGGCCGATGGCGAGCAGGTCGTCCTCGGTGTAGGGCTCGGGCGCGAGGCCCAGCAGCGCGAATTCCGGCGGCGGCTCGGCGCGCATGGTCGCGTGGTTCAGCCCGGCGACGAAGGCGGCCATCAGGCGGCGCGTCTCCTCCGGCCAGGCGGCGCGGATGGCCGGGGCGGCGCGGCCGAAATCGAGTATGCGCAACGCGTGGTCGATCTCGGTGGCGAAGGGACCGGCCACCTCCGAGAGCCGCCCGCGCGCGGCCAGCCGCATCAGCGCGATCTGCGCTCCGCGCAGGTGCCCCTGCACCAGGCCGAGGGCGAAGAAGAGGTCGCGGTCGGTCTCGGCCTCGACCCAGGGGACCATGTGGCGGTTCCAGCGGATGACGACGGGGCGCTCGATTGCGGCGCCGGCGGCGGGGAGCGCCGCGATGCGGCGGTCAACGCCGACCGGGCGCGGGTCGATGGAGGCGCAGCCGGCGAGGAACAGGAGCAGGAGGAGGCGAAGCATGAAGGCCATGCTTGGGCCAGGCGCGGCGGACGGCAAGGTCGGGGGAGGGGAACCGCCCCCGATCCCCCTCCCTTCTTTGTCTTCCTAGGAACTGACCTAGGCAGTCATTTCCCAAGTGACAAAGAAGGTTGAGGGGGGGTCGGGGGGAGAAGTTCCCTTCTCCCCCCGCCTTCAACCCTCCCGTCGCATGGCTCGCGTCAGCGCGATAACCGGCAACAGCCCCGCCGCCACGATCAGCAGCGCCGCGGTCGATGCTTCCGCCAGCCTCTCGTCCGAGGCCAGGTTGTAGATGCGCACCGCCAGCGTATCGAGGTCGAAGGGCCGCACGATCAGTGTCGCCGGCAGTTCCTTCATGGTGTCGACGAAGACCAACACCGCCGCCGTCAGCAGGGCGCCGCGGGCGAGCGGCAGTTCCACCTCCCGCACTGCCTGCCCGGGCGTGCGGCCGAGCACCCGCGCCGCGGCGAAGAGCGAGGGCTTCAGCCGCGCCAGCCCCGATTCCACCGCCGATAGCGCCACCGCCAGGAACCGCACCAGATAGGCGAAGACCAGCGCCGCCATGGTCCCCGAGAGCAGCAGCCCGGTCGAGACGCCGAACCGCGCCCGCATCCAGGCATCGAGCGCATTGTCGAAGACGCCGAAGGGCACCAGCGTGCCCACCGCGATGACCGAGCCCGGCAGGGCATACCCCAGCGCCGCCACCCGGTTCGCCGCCGAGCGCAGCGGGGAGGGATGCATCCGCGCCGCCCAGGCCATCACCGACGCGATCGTCACCGCCAGCCCCGCGGTGATCGCCGCCAGGGTCAGCGAATTCAGCGCGAAGGGCAGGAATCGCTCCGGTGTCAGCGGGTCGCCAGAGGTCACGGCGAGCCAGGCGAGCGCGCCGGCCGGCACGCCGAAGCCCAGTACGACGGGCATGGCGCAGGCGAAGATGGCCAATGCCTCCTTCCACCCGCGCAGGACCACCGGGCGCAGCGGCGGGTGGCGCGTCGTGGTCGGGTGGAAGCGCCGGCCGCCGCGCGAGATGCGCTCGAGCCCCAGGAGCAGGAACACGCATCCGAGCAGCGCGACTGAGAGCTGCGCCGCCGCCCCGCGGTCGTCCATGCCGAACCAGGCTTCATAGATGCCGGTGGTGAAGGTGCGCACGCCGAAATGCTGGACGGTGCCGAAATCGGCCAGGGTCTCCATCAGCGCCAGCGCGATACCGGCCGCGAGAGCCGGGCGCGCGAGCGGCAGCGCGACATGCAGGAAGGTGCGCGGCAGCCCGTGCCCGAGCGTGCGGGACGCTTCGAGCAGGCAGACGCTCTGCTGCAGGAAGGCGGCGCGGCAGAGCAGGTAGACGTAGGGGTAGAGCACCATCGCCAGCATCACCGCCGCCCCGGGCAGCGAACGGATCTCCGGCAGCCAGTACTGGCCGTAGCGCAGGCCCGTCAGGCTGCGGAACGCTTCCTGCGCCGGCCCCGCCACGTCAAACAGCCATGTGTAGACATAGCCGCAGAGAAAGGCCGGCATGGCGAGCGGCAGCAGCAGCGCCACCTCGAGCACCCGGTGGCCGCGGAAGTCGCAGGTCGAGACGATCCAGGCCGAAATGGCCCCGGCCGAGCCCGCCATCAGCGCCACCAGCAGCGCGAGCAGGGCCGAATTGGCCAGCATGTCGGGCAGGGTGGTGGTGGCGATATGCAGGAAGCTCGCGCCCGGTACGGCCACCGCGGTCGCGACCAGGGCGAGCAACGGCGCGGTGATGGCCGCGGCCGCGAGCAGCGAGGCCCAGGCCCAGACCGGCGCACGCCGCCGTTGGGGTGCCAGGCGAGGGAGGGGCACGGCCTCCACGGTCATGTTGCGAGCCATTCTCAGCCAGGCGATAGCATGCCAGCCGGCCGGGCGCGAGCCTGTCCCGCGGGCTGCCTTCGCGGCGCCACGCCGCGTCGGTTCCCGGGTTTCAGCGCGCCGCCGGCAGTGGCGGGATGCGGTTGCCTCCGGCGAAGCCCTGCATGGTCCAGTCATAGGGCGCGGCACTCGTGCGCACGCTGCCGAGCCGTGGCGAGCCGAGGTCGAGGATTGCCGTCATCACCACCGTCCACATGGTGATGAGCACCAGGCTGATCAGCCGCAGCCGCATCCCGCGCAGGCCGAGCTGGTAGCCGAGGCCCGCCATGGTCGCGAAGGTCATGCCGATCAGCAGCCAGAACAGGGTCGGCGGCATGCCGGTGACGAAGGCGAGGCGTTCGGCGGCGGACTGGTCGATCACGTCGTTCACCGCGGCCATCAGGGAGGCGGCGACGGGATCCGGCCGTTCGCGCACCAGCGCGGAGACATGGCCCCACATCTCGCCCTGCAGGGCGTCGGACCGGGCCTGGATCGCCGCGATCCGGCCGGTGTCCAGCGGCGCCTGCACGAAGTCCCGGCGGACCGGCACGTAGGCCTCGAGCAACCGGGCGACTTCGGCGGAGCGAGGGTGGTCGATCGCGACCGCCCGCAGCCAGGCGGTGCCGATCGCATTGGCCTCGGCCAGCGTTCCGTCCCGCCTTTCCTGGAAGCGGGCGGAGGAGAAGGAGAGGGTGAGGGCCAGCACGAAGGCGAGCAGGCCGAGCATGCCCCCGACGATGACGCCGACCCCCTCCGGCTCGCCGGCGCCGCTCACCGCGGTGCGCCGCCCGAGCCAGTGGCCGATCTCCCGCGAGAGCAGCTGCAGGACGAAGAGCACGGCGGCGAAGGCCAGGGCGCCGTAGCGGGCGATGTCGATGACGAATTCAGTCAGGGCGGCGATCTCCGAGACGGCCGATGGTAGGCAGTGGGGAGCGTGTGGCGCAATCGGGCCCGGGTGCTGGCGGCCGCGCCGTGCGGCTCCTAGATTGACACCATGCAGACCAGCTTCACCGCCGCGCAGCTCAAGGACCCGGACACCGCGGAGAGCAACCGCATCCTGCGCACCTGCGTGCATTGCGGCATGTGCACCGCGACCTGCCCGACCTTCCTGCTGCTGGGCGACGAGCTCGATTCCCCCCGCGGCCGCATCTACCTGATCAAGGAGATGCTGGAAGGCGGCAAGCCGGCAACGGAGGAGGTGGTCCGCCACGTGGACCGCTGCCTTTCCTGCCTGTCCTGCATGACGACCTGCCCCTCCGGCGTCCACTACATGCACCTGGTCGACCATGCGCGGGCCTATATCGAGAAGACCTACGAGCGTCCCCGCGCCGAGCGGGCCCTGCGCCGCCTGCTCTCCTTCCTGCTGCCGCATCCGGGGCGGTTCCGCCTGGCACTTGCCGGCGCATCCCTGGCGCGTCCCCTTGCACGGCTGGTGCCGGGGCGGTCGCAGACGGCGAACCGGCTGCGGGCGATGCTGCGGCTGGCGCCTGCCTCGGTGCCGTCGCCGTCGGATGTCGAACGGCCGCGCGTGCATCCGGCGGAAGGCCCGCGGCGCGGGCGCGTCGGCATCCTGATGGGCTGCGCGCAGCAGGTTCTGGCGCCTTCCATCAACGAGGCCACGATCCGCCTGCTGACGCGAATGGGCCTCGAGGTGGTGGTGACGAAGGACCAGGGCTGCTGCGGGGCGCTCGACCACCACATGGGCCACCACGACCCCGCGATGCGCCTGGCGCGCGCCAACATCGCCGCCTGGAGCCGCGAAATCGAGGGCGAGGGGCTGGATGCGATCGTGGTGAACGCATCCGGCTGCGGCACCACGCTGAAGGACTACGGCTTCATGTTCCGCGACGAGCCGGAACGCGAGAAGGCCGCGAAGGTCGCCACGCTGGCGGCCGACATCTCCGAGGTGCTGACCCGCTTCGGCTACGCGCCCACGCGCCCGGCGCCGGGCATCACCGTCGCCTACCACGCCGCCTGTTCCCTCCAGCACGGGCAGAAGATCACCGCCGAGCCCAAGGCGCTGCTCAAGGCGGCAGGCTTCACGGTGAAGGAGCCGGCGGAAAGCCACATCTGCTGCGGCTCCGCCGGCACCTACAACCTGCTGCAGCCGGAGATCGCGGGGCAGCTCAAGGAACGCAAGCAGGCCAATATCGCGCGCACCGGGGCGGCGCTGATCGCCTCGGGCAATATCGGTTGCCTGACGCAACTGGGCGATGGCGCCATCCCGGCGGTGCATACGGTGGAACTGCTCGACTGGATGGCGGGCGGGCCAGAGCCGGACGCCGTGGCGCGCGCCCGCGCGGCGGCGTGACCACGCGGCGCTTGCCCCGCAGGGTGTGGAGGGCGGAGCATCGCCCCATGCGCGCCGCCCTGCTTGCCCTGACGCTGCTGCTGCCGCCCACCCTGGCCGCCGCGCAGTCGCAGCCCGGCGCCAACCGTGCCCAGGAAAGCCGCCGCGCCGAGCTGGATTCCCTCTTCGAGACGCTGAAATCCGCACCGGACGAGGCGCTTGCCTCCGCGGTGGAAGGGCGCATCCGCGCGATCTGGATCGAGATGGCCTCGCCCGCGGCCGTCCTGCTGCTGCGCCGCGGCGCGCGCAACATGGCCTCCCGCACGCATGACGAGGCGCTCGAGGATTTCGACGCCGCCATAACCCTCAGTCCGCTGAGCGCCGAGGCCTGGTTCCAGCGCGCCCAGGCCAATGCCGCAATGGGCGATGCGGCAGCCGCCGCGCGCGACCTGCGGGAGGCGCTGCGGCTGGAGCCGCGGCATTTCGGTGCGCTGGTCACGCTCTCGATCCTGCAGGACGAAGGCGGCGACGCCCGCGCGGCGCTGCGCAGCATGGAGGCGGCGCTGGCGCTTCACCCGCACCTGCGCGGCGGCCGGGAACGCCTGCGCGAACTGCGCCGCAAGGCCGAGGGCGACGCGACATGACCGCGCCGCGCCGGCGCAACGCCCGGATGGCTCGCGGCAAGGCGGGCGTGGGATAGGGTTGCTCATGCCCGACGACCTCCGCCCCTCCGCCGACGATGCCCGCTGGGCCGCCCTGCTGGCGCGTGAACCGCATCCGGCCTGCGGGCCTTTCCTCTACGCTGTCACGACGCAGGGCGTGTTCTGCAAGCCTGGCTGCCCCTCGCGGCCACCGCTGCGACGGAACACGCGCTTCTTCCCCGATGTCGCCGCCGCCGAGGCCGCCGGTTTCCGCGCCTGCCGGCGTTGCGACCCGAAGGGCGAGCGCGCGGCGATCCACGCCGCCGCCATCCGCGCCGCCTGCGACCTGATCGAGGCGAGCGAGACCATTCCCTCCCTGGCGACGCTTGCCGAGCGCGCGGGCTATGCCCGCCACCATTTCCTGCGCCTGTTCCGCGACATCACGGGCGTCACTCCGCGCTCCTATGCCGAGAGCGTGCGCGCGCGGCGCCTTTCGGCGGCGCTCGCCGAGGGCGCGCGGGTGGCCGATGCGGTGGCCGAGGCCGGCTTCGGCAGCGAAAGCCGCGTCTATGAGGACACCGGCCGCGTGCTCGGCATGACCCCCGGCGCGGCCCGCCGCGGCGGGGCAGGGGAGGTGATCCGCGTCGCGCTCGCCGAAAGCGCTCTCGGCCCGCTACTGATCGGCGCCACCGAGGCGGGCATCTGCTTCATCGGCTTCGGGGAGGATGCGGCGGCGCTGCGCGGCGACGTCATGCACCGTTTCCCCAAGGCCCGCATCGAGGACGCGCCTGAGGCGCTGGCCGATGCGGTGCGCCAGGTGGTCACCTTCGTCGCCGAGCCCAGGGCGGCGCTCGACCTGCCGCTGGACCTGCGCGGCACCGCCTTCCAGCGTCGGGTGTGGGAGGCGCTGCGCCAGATCCCGCTCGGCGAGACGCGGACCTATTCCGGCCTCGCCGCAGCGCTCGGGGAACCCCGCGCGACGCGCGCCGTGGCGCGGGCCTGCGCGCAGAACAAGGTCTCGCTTGCCGTGCCCTGCCACCGCGTCGTGGGCAAGGACGGCGACCTCACCGGCTATCGCTGGGGCGTGGAGCGGAAGCGGGCGCTGCTGGCGGGGGAAGGCGCGGCCCGGAGGACGCCCAAGGCCTGACGCCTGCGAGGCCCGCGCTGTCCCACGCGCCCTACTTCACGATCGCGACCCGCAGCGCGTTGGTCGTCCCCGGCGTCCCGAACGGCACGCCGGCGGTGACCACCACCTCGTCTCCCGCCTTGGCGAAGCCTTCGGTCTGCGCCGCGCGGACGGCGCGGGCCACCATCTCGGTCATCGAGTGGATCTCGCTGACCTCGAGCGGGTGGACGCCCCAGATCACGGCCATGCGGCGCGCGGTCTCCCCGCTCGCGGTCAGGCCGAGGATCGGGCAGTTCGGCCGCTCCCGCGCGACGCGCAGCGTGGTGGACCCGGTGGAGGAGAAGGTCGCGATCGCCTCGGCCTCGATGGTTTCGGCCACCTGGCGGGCGGCGGTGGCGATGGCGCCGGCGCTGGTGCGCTCCGGGGCGGGGCGGGAGGCATCGGTGATGCGCCGCCAGTCCGGGTCCTGCTCCACTCGCGCGACGATGCGGTCCATCATGTTCACCGCCTCGTAGGGATACTGGCCGGCGGCGGTTTCGGCGGAGAGCATCACCGCATCGGCGCCGTCGAAGACGGCGGTGCCGACGTCCGAGACCTCGGCGCGGGTCGGCGAGGGCGCGGTGATCATGGATTCGAGCATCTGCGTCGCCACCACCACCGGCTTGCCGAGGGCGCGGGCGGCGCGGACGATGCGCTTCTGCACCAGCGGCACTTCCTCGGGCGGCAGTTCCACGCCGAGGTCGCCGCGCGCGACCATGACGCAATCGGTCAGCGCCAGGATGCCGTCGAGGTTTTCGACCGCCTGGGGCTTTTCCATCTTCACCATCACCCAGGCACGGCCGGCGGCGATCTTCTTCGTCTCGGCCACGTCCTCGGGCCGCTGCACGAAGGACAGGCCGATGTATTCGATGCCGAGCGGCAGCACGAAATCGAGGTCGGCGCGGTCCTTCTCCGTCAGCGCCGGGATGGGTAGCGCGACATCGGGCACGTTCACGCCCTTGCGGTCGGAGAGCGGGCCACCGACCACCACTTCGGTTTCGAGATGGTCGGGCCGCGTGCGGGTGACGCGCAGCCGCAACTTGCCGTCGTCCAGCAGCAGGCTGGTGCCGATCCGGGCGGCCTGGATGATCTCCGGGTGCGGCAGGTTGACGCGGACGGCATCGCCGGGCGTCGGGTTCAGGTCGAGCCGGAAGGCCTGTCCCTGGGTCAGTTGCACCCGCCCGGCCTGGAAGCGCCCGACCCGCAACTTCGGTCCCTGCACGTCGGCGAGGATGCCGATCGGGCGGCCGACCTTGCGCTCGACCTCCCGGATCATGGCGATGCGGGCGGCGTGGTCCTCATGCGAGCCATGCGAGAAGTTAAGCCGGAAGACGTCGGCGCCGGCGCGGTAGAGCCGTTCGATCACCTCGATGGTGGAGGAGGACGGGCCGAGGGTCGCGATCACCTTGGTCCGCCGCCGGCGGCGGAGGACGGGACGGCTGGCCATGCGGGGGGATCCTTCGGGCTTCGGCGGGGGCGGGGCGGTGAGGTCCGGGCGCAGCGCCTGCGGCGCCAGGCCGAGGATGCGGGCGACATCGGCAAGGCGGTCGTCCGGCACCCGCCTCCATTGGGAGACGGCGGCGGTGGAGATGCCGAGTTCCGTGGCGATCTTCGTGATGGCGCCGCGGCGGGCGAAGGCTTCTTCGAGGACGGGGTCGCGCATGGGCTTATTCTTACGTCAGATAAGAACGCTCGCCGAGAGTAATTTGTCACTTACGATATGTAAGGTTCCCTGCCTCAATCCATCGGATCGCCTTGCTATGAGGGTCGATCCAGGCCGCCGGCCCGGCCTCCACGCACAGCAGGAGGCCGTTCGCCCCCCCCCCCGCGATGGCCTCGGCGGGGATCTGCGCAGGGCGGCGCGCGGTCGCGCACCTCCTCCGCCGCGAAGCGCCGGTGGCGGGCGGCGAGCCGCGCGGCCTCGGTCACGCGACCAGGATGGCCCGGAAGTCGTTGACGTTGGTGAGCGTCGGCCCGGTGGTGACGAGATCGCCCAGCGTGGAAAAAAGCCGGTGGCTGTCATGGCCGGCGAGCAGGGCGCGCGCATCGAGCCCGGCGGCGCGGGCGCGGGCCAGCGTGTCGGGAGCGGCGATGGCGCCGGCATTCTCCTCGGATCCGTCGATGCCGTCCGTATCGCCCATCAGGGTCCAGACTCCCGGCGCATCGGCAAGCGCGAGCGTGCAGCCGAGCAGGCATTCTCCATTCCGCCCGCCGCGGCCCGGCTTCTCGGCGCGGATCGTCACCGTCGTCTCGCCGCCCGAGAGCAGCACGCAGGGCGCCGGAAGCGGATGTCCATGTTGCCGCGCGGAGAGCGCGATACCGGCGAGCACGGTGCCGACCTCCCGCGCCTCGCCTTCCAGCGCGTCGCCCAGGATGATCGGTGCGAGGCCCAGCCCGCGCGCCGCCTCCGCCGCCGCCTCGAGGGCCGTCAGCGGTGTCGCGATGAAGCGGTAGTCCGGCGTGCCGAGGCGCGGGTCGCCGGGCTTGGGGCTTTCCTCCGCGGCGTCGGCAAGGTGCGCCGTCACGGCGCCAGGCAGCGCCATGCGGTAATGCGCGACGAGGGTGCGCGCCTGCTCGAAGGTCGAAGGGTCCGGCACCGTGGGGCCGGAGGCGATCACCGTGGGGTCGTCCCCCGGCACGTCCGAGATGGCGAGCGTCACCACCCGCGCCGGATGCGCAGCCGCGGCCAGCCGCCCGCCCGAGAAGGCCGAGAGGTGCCGGCGGATGCAGTTCATCTCGTGGATGGTCGCGCCCGAGGCGAGCAGCGCCTTGTTCACCGCGATCAGGTCGGCGAGCGCCAGGCCGGGGGCGGGCAGGGTGGTCAGCGAGGATCCGCCGCCCGAGACGAGGAACAGCACCAGATCCCCCGGCCCCGCCGCCGCGGCGAGGTCCAGCATGCGCCGCGCGGCGACAGCCCCGGCCTCGTCGGGCACGGGGTGGGAGGATTCCGCGACCTCGATCCGTTGCGTCGGGTAGCCGTGCCCGTAGCGCGTGACCACCAGGCCCGAGAGCGGGACATCCGGCCAGGCCGCTTCCACCGCCGCGGCCATGACCGCGGCGGATTTTCCGGCGCCGAGCACCAGCACGCGGCCGCTGGGCTTCTCCGGCAGGTGGCGCGCCAGCACGACGCGGGGGTCGGCGCTCGCCACCGCGGCGTCGAACAGGCGCCGCAGCGCCCGGCGGGCCGTTGCGTCATCAAGGGCCATGCGTTCCGTCCTCGATCTCGTCGGGCGGCATCATCCCCGCTCCGGCGCGCGAGGCAATGCCGCGCGCGGCCCTCCCTCCGCCCGGGCGCGCCGGTTTCCCGGTTCCGGGATCCCGCGGCCTTCGTTCGCCGGCTCGCTGGCCGTGGTTTTCCGTGGCCTGCCGATCCGTTTCGTGCGCCGCCGGCGCTGCGGAGTTCGGCTATCCGCAGCTCACCTCGTCCCAGGCCTGGACGGTCAGGTGCCGGCGGATGCGCCCGTCATGCAGTTCGAGCGTCATGGCCGAAACCACGTGGCAGCCATCGGGATAGGCGCAGCGCTCGACGAAGGCCGCGCGGTGCGCGTCGCTGATCGTCTCCCCCACGGCATGGGTCATCTCGCGGGAGCAGACGTCGCGCCAGAAGGCCTCGATGGCCGGCCGGCCGACCAGGCGCATGGGCGTGCTGGGCGGGCGGTTGCGGTCGATGATCTCCATCTCCGCGTCGTCCTCGTAAAGCGAGGCGATCGTGTCGGCATCGCTTTGTTCGAGGGCTCGCTTCATGGCTGCGAGATCGAAGGCGGCCGCGGCCCGGTGTGCGCTGTGCGACATGGCGCTTCCTCCCCGCGCGGCGCGTGTTCCGCCGCGTACGACGGGAGACTACACCGGCGGGACCGGGGCCGGGATGCCATTTCCGCCGCCCCGAGCTTGGCGCCGGCCGCCGCCTGCACCAGATTGGCCCTGGACCAGGACAAGGAGACCGCGCCATGCCCGTGCCCGAGATCGACGACGCCACCCGCATCGAGCTGGAGGCCGCCGCCTTCCGTCGCCTGGTCCAGCACCTGCGCGAGCGGACCGACGTGCAGAACATCGACATGATGAACCTGGCGGGCTTCTGCCGGAACTGCCTCTCCCGCTGGTACCGGGAGGCCGCGGAGGCGAAGGGCATGGCCCTGGCCGACCCGGACGCGCGCGAGATCGTGTACGGCATGCCCTACAAGGACTGGCAGGCGAAGCACCAGAAGGCGGCGACGCCCGAGCAGAAGGCGAAGTTCGCCGCCGCGAATCCGGGGCATTGAGAGAGGCAAGGTTGATGGCGCGGACGCCGAAGGCTAAACCCGCCGCCCTTCAGACGGAGGCGCGGAAGAACATGTCGCAGACGGCGGCGAAGCAGGACGACACCGAGGTTGGCGGCATCGCGGCCGACCGGCTGCGGTCCATCATCGAGCGCGTCGAGCGGCTCGAGGAGGAGAAGAAGGCCCTTTCCTCCGACATCAAGGACATCATGGCGGAGGCGAAGTCGGCCGGCTTCGACGTGAAGGTGATCCGCGAGATCATCCGCATCCGCAAGCAGGAACCGGCGGATGTGGAGGAGCATGAGACGCTGCTCGACCTCTATCGCCGCGCGCTGGGGATGTGACGCCCATGTCAGTGAAGGCATAGTTTGTCACAAACGCCTTCACAGAACATCATGATAGCGAAACAAGAGGCGCGGCCGGATGCGCGGCGGCGGATATGGGGAATACGAGGCCACTAGGGCCTTGGCAGCGCGTAATTTCACCTACGACGTTGTGCCCTAGACAGGAGACCGAGTCGTGCCGCCGGCCGTGTCGAATGATCCAACTCGACCGGCGGCAGCTTAAGGGATCAGTTCATTCCTGACGTGACGACCGCAATGGGCGCAAAGCCGCCGCCGCGCCGCTGACTGCCCCCATACCGTCCCCTACTCCGCGACGCCGGCACAGGATTGCCCGCCCAGCATCATGGCTGGCGAAGACCTTCCACTTCACGAAGCGTGACGATCGTTCGAAATGACGCGACGTTCGGATCGTCGTGGAACATCTCGCGGGTGAACGTCGCGTAGGCCTCCATGCTGCGCACTCGCAGCAGGAGGACAAAGTCCACCTCGCCCGTGACGTACCAGGCGCCCTGAACCTCCTCGCGGGCGCGGAGCTTCCTCTCGAAGGCGTCCAGCGCCGCCGTTCCCTCCCGCTCAAGGGAGACCAGCACATGGATGGTCAGGGGCGTGCCGAGCACCGCCGGATGGACGACGGATACGTCGGCAATGATGACGCCGTTCTTCCGCAGATTGCGCACGCGCCGCAGCACCGCGCTCTCAGACAGGCCAACCTGCTCCGCGAGGAGGCGGGCCGGCGTCTGGTTGTTGGCTCGGAGCCGATCCAGCAGGGCGCGGTCGAAATCGTCCAGGTCGGCGTTTTTCATCATGAGTGCCCGCCAAATGACGAAATCCGTCATAGGGCGCCCCGATTTCGGCGCCAATGGTCATCCAAGGGGCGGCATGATCGCTCCATGAACACGCTGGCCGAAGCTGCCTTCGCAACGCCCTCCGCCATCGCGGTGGAGCTGTCCCGCCTCTCGTCGGACTATGCGGCGACACCGCTGCTCGATCTGCCCCGCCTCGCCGCCAGGCTCGGCGTCGCCCAGGTCCTGGCCAAGGACGAAGGGCGCCGGATGCTCGGCAGCTTCAAGTCGCTCGGCGGGACCTATGCCGGGCTCCGCGCCTTGGCCCGCGCCGCGCGGACGGACATCGCGGGGCTGATCGCGTCGCACCCGGCAGGCCAGCCTGCGCTGGTCTGCGCCAGCGACGGCAACCATGGCCTGGCGGTCGCCGCGGCGGCGCGTTTCGCCGGGGCCAACGCCCGCGTGTACCTACATGACGGCGTGCCCCTGGCGCGCGCCCAGCGCATCCAGGCGCAGGGGGCCGAGATCGTGCGGGTCGCGGGCACATACGATGACGCGGTGGGTGCCGCGGCCGCGGCCGCGCATGCCGGCGCAGGCATCCTGGTGGCGGACACCACCGACGATCCGGACGACCCGGTCGTGCGCGACGTGATGGCCGGATACGGCGTCATGGCGGAGGAGATCCGGCATCAGGTGGCCGCGGCCGGCCATGCGCGGCCGACGCACCTCTTCGTGCAGGCGGGCGTCGGCGGATTGGCGGCGGCCATGGCCGAAGGTCTCGGCGGCTGGCTGGCCGAGCCCGGGATCATCGTCGTCGTGGAGCCCGCGAATGCGCCCGCGGTCGCCGCGGCTCTTGCCTCCGGGCAACCCGTCCGCGTCGAGGGCGATCTCGAAACCACGGCCGAGATGCTGTCCTGCGGGGAGGGCAGCGCCCCGGCTCTGGCGGTGCTGCGCCGGCACGGCGTCCGATCCATGACGGTCACCGAGGACGCGCTGGCGGCGGCGCCGGGGCTGCTGCATGGCTGCGGCGGGCCGCGCACGACACCATCCGGCAGCGCGGGCCTTGCCGGCGCCGTCGCGGCATTGGCCGGGCCCACGGCTCCGGGCCCCGAGGCAAGGATCCTGGTGCTCGTCACCGAAACGGATATGGCAGCCTGACGCATTGGTGGTGATGACAGGTTTCCACGGGGACCTTGCCGAGGCACCGCTCGCCGGCGCTACGGCAGCGACGAGTTGATGGGGGATCTGGGATGACCGACGACGACGCGCTGTGGACTGAATTGCGGGGTTGGCGCCGTGACTTCCACGCCCATCCTGAGTTCGGTTTCGAGGAGAACCGGACCAGCCGCCTGGTGGCGGAACGCCTGCGCGCCTTCGGCTTCACCGAGGTGGTCGAAGGCATCGGCGGCACCGGCGTGGTGGCGACGCTGACGCGCGGGACTGGCAATCGGTCCATCGCCCTGCGGGCCGACATGGACGCGCTCCGAATCCAGGAACAGGGCGAGGTGCCGCATCGCTCGCGGACGCCGGGGGTGATGCATGCCTGCGGCCATGACGGGCACACCACCATGCTGCTGGGCGCGGCGAGGATCCTCGCGGCCGAGGGCGGCTTCAACGGCACCGTGCGCTTCGTCTTCCAGCCTGCCGAGGAGTGGGGCAAGGGCGCGCTCGCCATGCTGGCCGACGGGTTGGCGGAGCGATTCCCCTTCGACGAGATCTACGGCATCCACAACCAGCCGGGCCTGCCGGTCGGCGCCTTCCGCACCCGGGCCGGCGCCGTGATGTCGGCCGAGGACAATTTCGAGATCGTCCTGCGCGGCGTGGGCGGCCATGCGTCGCGGCCGCAACAGGGGCGGGAGGTGCTGGTGGCCGCCTGCGCCCTCGTGCTCAATCTCCAGACCATCGTCTCCCGCCGCGTTGCGCCGACCGACACGGCGGTGGTCTCGGTGACCGAGTTGCTGACGGATGGCACCCGCAACGCGCTGCCCGGCACGGCCCGCATTCTGGGCGATGCGCGCAGCTTTCATCCGGCGGTGAGTGCGACGATCGAGGCGGAGCTGCGCCGCATCGCCGCCGGCACCGCCGCCAGCTACGACCTCGCCTGCGACGTGACCTACACGCGAGAATTCGTGCCGACAATCAACGACCCCGACGCCGCGGCGGCGGCCCTCGCTGCGGCTCGCAAGGTGTTCGAGGCGGACAGCGTTGCCGAGGCGGCGGCCCCGAACACGGGATCGGAGGATTTCGCCCGCTTCCTCCAGCAGGCGCCCGGCTGCTTCGCCTTCATCGGCAATGGCGAGGAATCGAAGCCGCTGCACAATCCCGGATACGACTTCAATGACGACGCTCTGCCGCACGGCACGAAGTTCTTCGTGCAGATCGTGCGCGACCGCCTTCCGATCCGCGAGTCCCCGCCATGACCGACCTCCGCATCAACGGTGCACGCCTGCTCGGCCGGCTCCAGGCCCTTGGAGAGATCGGGAGGGACGGTGAGGGGAGGCTGACCCGGCTTGCCGCGTCGGATACCGACCGCGCGGGGCGCGATGCCGTCGCCGGCTGGATGCGTGACGCGGGGCTCGAGGTGATGGTGGACCGCATCGGCAACCTGTTCGGTGTCTGGCAGGCGGGGCCGGAGGGCGCGGCGCCGCTGATGCTCGGTTCCCATATCGACACCGTCATCAACGCCGGCATCTATGATGGCTGCTACGGCGTTCTGGGTGGGCTGGAAGTGGTCCAGACGCTGCGCGAGGCCGGCGTGCAGCCGGCGCGGCCCATCGTGGTCGCGGCCTTCACCAATGAGGAAGGCGTGCGCTACGCGCCCGACATGCTGGGCTCCCTCGTCTATGCCGGCGGCCTTGATGTGGATGAGGCGCTCGCCACCATCGGCACCGACGGCACAGTGCTGGGCGAGGAACTCGCCCGCATCGGCTATGCCGGCCCACACGAGCCCGGCTTCCTCCGCCCGCACGCCTATCTGGAACTTCACATCGAGCAGGGGCCGGTGCTGGAGCGCGAGGGCGTGCCAATTGGCGCGGTGGAGAACCTGCAGGGCATCTCCTGGCAGCGGGTGACCATCGACGGCGTGGCGAACCACGCCGGCACCACGCCGATGTCCATGCGCCAGGATGCGGGCCAGGCGGCCGCGCGGGTGGTGACCTTCCTGCGCGACCGGGTGGCCGGCTCCAATGCCCCCACGGTCGCGACGGTAGGCTGCATGGCCTTCGAACCCAATGCGATCAACGTCATCCCGTCCCGCGCCGTCTTCACCGTCGATCTGCGCGACCCCGATGAGGACAGGCTGCGAGCGGAGGAGGATGCGCTGGCGCGCTACCTCGATGACCTGGCGGCGGCCGAGGGGGTGACGATCTCGGTCGAGCGCCTCGCACGCTTCGCGCCGGTGACCTTCGACCCGGCCATCGTGCAGGCCATCGAGGAGGCGGCTGCGGCACATGGCCTGCGCTCCAGGCGGATGACCTCGGGTGCCGGGCATGATGCGCAGATGATCGCGCGCATCTGCCCGGCCGCCATGATCTTCGTCCCCAGCGCCGGCGGCATCAGCCACAACCCGCGCGAGCACACCGCCGCCGCGGAGCTGGAAGCGGGGGCCAGCGTGCTGCTGGATGTCGTTCGCAAGCTCACGGGCGTGTCGCCCTGATCACGCCCCGTCGGCGTCTTGTGGGCCGCAGGCAAAGGCGGCCCAGCGGGGCATGCTGCTCCGGCCGCCCGGAGATGGTCAGGACCGCCTATCGGCCAATGGTGTAGAATTCACTACCCATCCCCAATGGCGTGCTTGGTGCAGTGAGCGCGTTGATCGGGATCTTCCTGCCGGGCTTGCTGCTGATGGGACGGCATGCTGCGGTCCCGGGGCGAGTTCCGGAAGCGGCGCTTGGCGCAGGCGATGCTGGGGGGGGGTAAACGCCTCCACGGTCGGCATTCTGCTGGGGGCGCTCTACGATCCGATCTTCACGTCCAGCGTGAAGGTGCCCGCCGATTTCTCCATCGCGGCCTTCGCCTCCCTAGTATTGTGGAAGGTCCCAACCTGGGTGGTGGTTGCTGTGGCCGGTGAACGCGAAGCGCGTGTATCTCCTGTACAGTGAGGAAGGCCTGACGATCCGGACCAAACTGCCGCGGCGCAAGCGGGCGTGGCGGTATCGGAAAGGACGGCCGGGCGCGACGGCGCCGAATGAAATCTGGGCGATGGACTTCGTCGTCGACCAGCTGTTCGACGGCCGGCCGATCCGGATCCTGGCAGTGATCGACGCTCACACGCGAGAGGCGCTCTCGATCGCAGCGAGAGCCACCTTCCGGGCCTTCGACGTGGTGCAGGAGCTCGACCGCCTGACGCGCGAGGCCCCAGCGCCCTCCCGGGCGCTCATCACTGGCTTGCCGATTGCTATTTGCCTTGATGCATAGATGGTCAAGGTATAGAAGCGCTCCATGAAGGCCCTCAGCCCCGCTCCCGCACCGCGCGTCGACTACGCCTCCCGCGACTACTGGGCGGGCACGATCAAGATGGGCCTGTCCAAGTTCTTCATCCTGCGCGTCCTGCATGACGGGCCGATGCACGGTTATGACATCGCGCGTTCCGTCGAGCGGACGACGGGAGGCTGCTGCTCGCCGACAGAGGGAACGATCTATCCCGTGCTGCGCGAGTTCGAGGCCGGCGGCTTCCTGACCGTGCACGAGGAAGTGGTGCAGGGCCGGCAGCGCCGCGTCTACCAACTCACCAAGGCAGGACGTGCCGCGTTCCGCGTCGCCCTCGACGCCTGGATGGAGGCGACGGCGGCTCTACAGGATACCGGCCGCGCCTTCGCAGCGGCCGATCAGGCGCGCAAGTCGCGCGCAGGAGGCGATGGATGCTGCCCGTGAGCGGCGATCCGACCTCTTCCTGTCGGCCAATACCTCGATCATCGATGCATCGTGGTTCAGAATTTCGCGTGTGGAGGAACCTATGACCTCGTGCTGTTCGCGGCCCGCAGCCGCTTCGACCGACGCAACGCGTGACCCGGCCGCCGAAGCGAGGCTGCCGGTGGCGATCATCGGCGCCGGTCCCATCGGCCTGGCAGCCGCCGCGCAACTCCTCGCCCGCGGCATCGAGCCGTTGGTCCTGGAAGCCGGTGCTGAGGTCGGCCACGTTGTCCGCGCCTGGCGCCATGTGCGGATGTTCTCACCATGGGCCTTCAACACGGATGCCGCCGCGCGTGCCCTGCTTGCGGCAGAGGGATGGACGGCGCCCGATCCCGATGCCTATCCGACCGGCGGCGAGCTGGTGGATCGCTACCTCGCACCGCTGGCCGCCACCGACGCCCTACGCGATCGTATCCGCACCGGCATGCGCGTCGTCGGCGTCGCACGACGGGACTTCGGGCGCCTGCATAACGGCGAAGGCCGCGATGCGGCGCCGTTCGTCCTTCACGTCGAAACCTGCTGCGGCACGGAGGCGATCGACGCCCGCGCCGTGATCGACTGCTCCGGCACCTGGAATGCACCGAACCCGGCCGGCAGCCATGGCATGCCGGCACCAGGCGAGACGCGGCTCGCGGGCCGCATCGCCTACGGCATCCCGGACGTGCTCGGCGCCGAGCGAGCCACCTATGCCGGCCGTACCACGCTGGTCGTCGGTGCGGGCCACTCGGCGATGAATGCCGTGCTGGATCTCGTCGAACTCGCGAAGGCGGTACCAGACACGCGCATCCTGTGGGCATTCCGACGCCCTCTCGGCGCGGTGAATTTCGGCGGTGGCGCGCGTGACGGCCTTGCCCAGCGCGGCGAGCTCGGCGCGCGGGCGCAGGCGCTGGTCGAGAGCGGCGCCGCAAACGCGCTCGCCCCCTTCCTGATCGACCGCATCGCGGAGGCGGATGGCGCGCTGTCCGTCTCCGGTCGGCAGGAGGGTCGCACCAGGATGGTGCAGGCCGACCGCATGATCGTCGCGACCGGCTTCCGGCCCGATCTTTCCTTCTTGCGTGAGGTTCGCCTCGGGCTGGACCCGGCGGTGGAGGCGACGCCGGCGCTCGCGCCGCTGATCGACCCGAACCTGCATTCCTGCGGCACGGTGCGCCCTCACGGCGAGGCGGAGCTCCGCCACCCGGAGGCGGGCTTCTACATCGCTGGCATGAAGAGCTACGGCCGCGCGCCGACCTTCCTGCTGGCGACCGGCCACGAGCAGGTACGCTCCATCGCCGCCTTCCTCGCCGGCGATGTCGAGGCGGCCCGCCGCGTGGAACTCGTCCTGCCGGAAACTGGGGTGTGCTCGACCGAGCGCAGCGCGACGACCTCCACTGCATCCTGTTGCGGTCCCGCCTTGGCGGCGGCCCTGCCTGAGCCGGTCACCGCCGGCGCCTGCTGCGGCCCGGCTGTGGCGCCAGCGCCGAAGAGCGGCGGCTGCTGCGGTTGAGAGAATGCGCGTGAGCGCGGTGCCGGCCGCCGCCGAGGCGGCCGAACGCCCGAGCCTGGCGGTGATCTCCGCCATCGGGCTCGGGCAGATTCTCTCCTGGGGTTCGACCTACTACCTGCCGGCGGTGCTGGCCGTGCCGATCGCCGAGGACACGGGCTGGTCGCTCGGCTGGCTGTTCGGCGCGCTGTCGGTCGGCCTGGTGGCGTCGGGCCTCGTATCGCCGCGCGTCGGCGGCCTGATCCATCACCATGGCGGGCGGCCGGTTCTGGCCGCTGCCGCGGGGCTCATCGCGCTCGGCCAGATCGGGCTGTGGCTGGCGCCGAACCTTCCAGCCTTCGTCGCGGCTTGGGTCGTGATCGGCATTGGAATGGGCGCGGGCCTCTACGATCCGGCCTTCTCCACGCTTGGCCGTCTCTACGGTGAGGCGGCGCGGCCGGTGATAACCAAGGTCACGCTCTACGGCGGCCTCGCCAGCACGGTCTGCTGGCCGCTGACGGCTGTCTTGAGCGAAGCCCTCGGGTGGCGCGGCGCCTGCCTCGCCTATGCCGTCATTCACCTGGTGCTCGTGCTGCCGCTCTACCTCGGCGTCATCCCGAAGGAGGCAGCCACCGCAAGGTCGACTGCCGGCGCTACGGCGATGCACCCGCCGGGCCATCTCCGGCCGGACCAGCGCTTTGCCTTCAATCTGATCGCAGTGGTTTTCACGCTCGCTTTCGCCGTCATGACCGTGATCGCCGTGCACCTGCTGACCCTGCTGCAGGCGCGCGGGCTGGAACTGGCCGCCGCTGTTGCGCTGGGCACGCTGATTGGGCCGGCGCAGGTCGGCGGCCGCCTGGTCGAGATGGCGTTCGGCGGGCGCGCGCACCCGATCTGGACACTGCTGGTCTCGTCGGCGCTGGTGGCGCTGGGGACGGTGCTGTTGCTCCTCGCACCCGGCTGGGCCGCAGGCGCGATCATCCTCTACGGCATCGGCAGCGGGCTCCGTTCCATCGTGCGCGGGACGGTGCCGCTCGTGCTCTTCGGGAAGGAGGGCTACGCGATCCTGATGGGACGGCTTGCCGTCCCCACGCTGCTGGCCACGGCAGCGGCGCCGATGCTTGGTGTATGGGCGTTGGAAGCATTCGGGGCGGAGGGCACGTTGGTCGCGCTCAGTGTGGCGAGCGTGGTGAACCTGCTCCTGGTCTTGCCCCTGCTGCCCGTGGCCATGCGACCACGCTAGCCTCCCCCGCGCGGCGGATCGGAAGCGCCGGTCACCCCGCGCAGCAGTCGCCCGCCTGACAGCAACTGCTATCTGGCCTCACATCGCCGACCATCCGCGATGCCGCCATCAGCCCCGCCTGGACGATCAGCCGCTCGGGCACCTCCTCATAAACCGTGCCGCCGAGTTCCGTCGTGCGGCACTCGGCATCGCCGCAGACGGAGCAACACTGACTGCTCCCGCTCTGCGCGCCGACCCATTCCTCCAAGGACTTGCCGCTGATCCAGATCCGGTTGGACTCGCCTGGCGCTGCGCGAAAGGTCGTCTCGTCGAGTTCCTTGACGGTCAGCACCGGCTCGATGCCGAGCGGGGCAAGCGCGCTGCGCAACGTCGCAACGGCGCGCATGAGCTGGCCCTGCGTGCCATCGCAGCGGGGGCAGGTGGCACCCTCCGTCACCAACCTCTGCCAGACGATAGAGAGTTGCGCCATGGCGATCCGCCTCCGTCGATTCGGCGGCATTCGTCATGCCGCCAGCAGCAGCCAAGCCCCAGCCCCTACGCCGCGAGGCGCTGGAGCGCGGTCAGACCAACCGGTGCCTCGGCCTGCCAGGGCAGAAGGAACAGCCGCTGCGCGAGGCCGCTTTCGATCCGCTGGATCTGGGCTCGCTCGCCTGCCATCCGCTGCATCAGCAAGGGATCCGTCGTGCCGCTGCCCGAGAGCGCGCGATTGACCACCCAGGCATAGGGCTCGATGCGCGCGCGCCGCAGATCCTCCTGAAGCGCTGCCGCTTCCGAGACGGGCGTCGTCTCGGGAAGGGTGACGAGCAGGACCTGCGTGTGCTCGGGATCCTGCAGCCGCATGAGGGGGGTGACGATGCGTCCGGTGCCATTCGCCGGCTCTAGGTTGCGCGTCATCTGACGGTGGTAGGCGCCGGTCGCGTCCATCAGCAAAAGCGTGTGTCCGGTGGGCGCGGTATCCAGCACCACGAAGCTGCTCCGCGCCTCGGCGACGATGCGCGAGAACGCGTGGAACACCGCGACTTCCTCGGTGCAGGGGGAGCGCAGGTCCTCCCGCAGCAGCGCGCGTCCGGCCTCGTCCAGGCTGCGACCACGGCTTTCCATGATCTTTGCGACATAGCGGTCGGTCTCGACCTTGGGGTCGATGCGATCCACGCGCAGGCCGGGCATATCGCCGCCGAGCGTCATGGCGAGGTGGGCGGCCGGATCGGTCGTGCTGAGGTGGACGGCATGGCCGCGCTCCACGAGACCGATGGCCACGGCCGCGGCGATCGTCGTCTTGCCGACGCCGCCCTTGCCCATGACCATGACAAGGCCGTGCCCGCGCGCGGCAAGTCCGTCCACCAGGGCGTCGAGACCCGGTGTCTTCACCGATGCCACGGCTGTCGCCGGCGGGATGGCGGGCGCCGCCGGAGGGCCCGGCTTCAGCAGCGCACGAAGCGCCGTGAGACCGACCGTGTCGAAGCCGCGCAGAGGTACCTCGTCGCGCGGCAGGAGCCTCAGCGTCTCGGGCATGCCGTCGAGCGCGGCGCGGCCACCCTGCTCGATGGCGCGTGCGACCAGGTCGTCCGAGGCGCCCGCACGAAAGACGCCGTTGACCACAAGGCGCTGGTTGCGCAGGCCCAGCGCGGCAAGTTCCCCAGCGCTGCGGGCCGCCTCCACGAGGGAAACCCGGTCGGGCCGGGCGACCAGGATGATGGCCGTGGTCGCGGCATCGCCCAATGCCTCCATCGCGGCACGGAAGCGGCGCTCCTGCATCTTCAGCCCGGAATGAGGGCCGAGGCAGGAGGCGCCCGCCTCATTCGCCCCGAGGAACCCGGTCCAGGCCGCTGGCAGGCTGAGCAGTCGCAGCGTGTGCCCCGTCGGCGCGGTGTCGAACACGACATGATCGAATTCCGCCGTGTCACCGGCCAGGAGACCGGCGAATTCGTCGAAAGCGGCGACCTCCGTGGTGCAGGCGCCGGAGAGCTGCTCCCGCACGGTCGAACGCTCGGTCTCCGGCGCGCCCTCCATCTGCGCCAGGACTCGCTTCCGATAGGCTTCGGCGGCGGTCTCCGGGTCGATGTTCAGCGCCGAGAGACCGTGAACGCCGGGCACCGGGCGCGGCACATCCGACAGCGCCACGCCGAGCATCTCGTCCAGGTTGGACGCCGGGTCTGTGCTGACCAGCAGCACGCGCTGCCCGGCCTCCGTCAGGGCAATCGCGGAGGCGCAGGCGATCGAGGTCTTTCCCACCCCGCCCTTGCCGGTGAAGAACAGGTGCCGCGGCGGCGCCTGGAGGAAGCCCGGAAGGGTCATGTGAGGCTCGTTCAGGGCAGGCGCTCCAGGCAAAGGGCGATGCCCTGGCCGCCGCCGATGCACAGCGTGACGAGGCCGCGGGTCTGGCCGGCGCGGGCCATGCCGTGGAGCAGCCGCGTGGTCAGCACAGCGCCGCTCGCTCCGATCGGGTGGCCATGGGCGATGGCGCCGCCTTCGGGGTTCACCGCCTCCTCCTTCAGGCCGGTCTCGCGCATCACGGCGATGGCGATGGCCGCGAAGGCCTCGTTGATCTCGGCGCGCTCGATGTCGGCGGCCTTCCAGCCCGCACGGGCCAGGGCGCGCTGCACCGCGGGCACCGGGCCAAGGCCGAACATCCCAGGCTCAACCGCGCCGACGCCGGCGGAGACGAGACGCGCCACCGGCTTGAGACCGAGCCGTTCGGCGGCGCTGCGCTCGGCCACCACCATGGCTGCGGCGCCGCTGTTCAGGCCGGGCGCGTTGCCGGCGGTGATGGTGCCATCCTTGCGGAAGGCGGGGCGCAGCTTGGCCAGTGTTTCGGCCGTGGTCTCCGGGCGGTTGTGTTCGTCCTTCGCGAAAGCGACCGGGCCCTTGCGGCCCTGGATCTGCACGGGCGCGATCTCGGCCTCGAACTTCCCCGCCGCCTGGGCGGCAGAGAAGTTGGTCTGCGAGCGCAGCGCCCAGGCGTCCTGCTCCTCGCGCGAGACCTGGCACTTCGTCACCAGGTCCTCGGTGTGCCAGCCCGAATGCTGGCCGGAGAAGGCGTCGTTCAGGCCATCGTACAGCATGCTGTCGATGATCTGGCCGTCGCCCATGCGCATGCCCCAGCGGCCGTTCGGCAGCAGGTAGGGCGCGCGGTCCATGTTCTCCATGCCGCCGGCGATCATCACCTCGGCCTCGCCGAGGCGGATCTCCTGGGCGGCCGAGGCGATGGCCTGGGCGCCCGAGCCGCAGACGCGGTTCACCGTGAGGGCCGGCGCCGACACCGGGATGCCGGCGCCGATCGCCGCCTGGCGGGCAGGGTTCATGCGGTTGCCGGCCTGGATGACATTGCCCATGACCACGCCATCGACCTTGGCGGGATCGAGGCCCGCGCGCTCCATCGCGGCGCGGATGGCGACGGCGCCGAGCTCGGCGGCCGGCGTGTCCTTCAGCGTTCCGGCGAAGGTGCCGATTGCGGTTCGGACCGGGGCGCAGATGACGACATCGCGGTCAGCCATGGGGGGATCCTCCTGTCGGTTGCCGCAGCGCGGCTGCAGGAAAACTGCGGCCTCGGGCCCGGGTGCGCCTTGCGGCGCCTCAAGTCAGGCTGCGATGACGTTGTCACGATTCTATGTTTCGGGCAATCTGGACATATGGACGAACCTCATCTCATCGACGCCTTCGGAGCCCTGGCCCAGGACACCCGGCTCCAGGTCTTCCGCCTGCTGCTGAGTGCGGGCCCTGACGGCCTGCCGGCCGGCGAGGTGGCCCGCCGCCTCGGCACGCCGCACAACACCATGTCGACGCACCTGGCGATCCTGTCCCGCGCCGGATTGGCGCGGTCCCGGCGCGAAAGCCGGCAGGTCATCTACTCGGTGGACCTGGAGACGGTGCGCGGGCTTGTCACCTTCCTGGTGCAGGAGTGCTGCGGCGGCCAACCCGAGCGCTGTGCGGCACTGCTCGACGCGGCCATGCCCGCATCGTCCTGCGGACCGCTCCCAGGATCCTGCCAGCCGGCGTGCGCGGCATGAGCGCGGTCGCCGAGGCCGCGCCGCGGCGCCTGTCCTTCCTCGACCGCTGGCTGACGCTCTGGATCTTCGCCGCGATGGCGCTGGGAGTGGCGCTCGGCGCCTTCGTCCAAGGGTTGCCGGCCGCGCTCGACAGCGTCTCGGTGGGCGGCACCAACATCGTGATCGCCGCCGGGCTGATCCTGATGATGTATCCGCCGCTCGCGCGCGTGCGCTACGAGGCGCTGCCCGAGGTCTTCGCCGACCGGCGTGTCCTGCTGCTCTCGCTGGTCCAGAACTGGGTGATCGGGCCGGTGCTGATGTTCGTGCTGGCCGTCCTGTTCCTGTCGGACCGGCCGGAATACATGACCGGGTTGATCCTGATCGGCCTGGCCCGCTGCATCGCCATGGTGATCATCTGGAACCAGTTGGCGCGCGGGGACAACCAGTACGTCGCCGGCCTCGTCGCCTTCAACAGCGTGTTCCAGCTGCTGTTCTTCGGCGTCTATGCCTGGTTCTTCCTGGGCGTGTTGCCACCGCTCGTCGGCCTCGAGGGGCGCGTGGTGGAGGTCTCCTTCGCCACCATCGCGGGGGCGGTGCTGCTCTATCTCGGCGTACCCTTCGCGGCGGGCTTCCTGACGCGTCGGGTGATGATCGCGCGGCGCGGCGAGGCCTGGTACCGGCAGCGCTTCCTGCCGCGCATCGCGCCGGTCACGCTGGCTGCGCTGTTGTTCACCATCGTGGCGATGTTCGCGCTGAAGGGCGGTGACGTGCTGCGGCTGCCGCTGGACGCGCTGCGGATCGCGGTGCCGCTGGCGATCTATTTCGTGGTGATGTTCATGGTCAGCTTCTGGATGGGGAAGCTGATCGAGGCGGACTATCCGCGCACGACGGCGATCGCCTTCACCGCCGCGTCCAACAACTTCGAACTCGCCATCGCGGTGGCCATCGCGGCCTTCGGGCTGTCCTCGCCGGTGGCCTTTGCAACGGTGATCGGACCGCTGGTCGAGGTGCCGGTGCTGATCCTGCTGGTCGGCGTGGCCTTGCGGCTCGGGGAGCGGTGGTTCGGCCTAACGACCGCGGAGGCGCGGTAGGCCGAGCGCGCCTGTCATCGAATCATCACTGGCCTGATTCCATGATTCGATCATTGTTGAATTATGGAATCATCAACGGCCGCCTTCGCCTTTGCCGCCCTGGGTCAGGAGACGCGCCTCGACCTGCTGCGCGTGCTGCTCGGGGCCGGGCCGAGCGGGCTCGCCGCCGGTGACATCGCCGCGCGGCTCGGCGTGCCGCCCTCGACGCTGTCCTTCCATCTGCGCGCGCTGGACCAGGCCGGGCTGATCGCCCCCACCCGGCAGGGGCGCAGCCTGATCTACGCGGCGCAGGTCGATCGCCTGCGCGCGCTGCTGACCTTCCTCGCCGATGCCTGCTGCGACGGGGATCCATCGCGCTGCGGCGACCTGCACCGCCTGTTCGACACCCCCAGGGAGACCGCCCGGATGACACCGGCGACCTTCAAAGTCCTGTTCCTCTGCACGCGCAACTCAGCCCGGTCGATCATGGCCGAGGCGATCCTGAACGACATCGGCCAGGGTCGCTTCCGCGCCTTTTCGGCCGGTTCCGAGCCGCTGCCCACCGGCCCGCTGCCCGAGGTCCTCGCGCAGCTGAAGGCGATCGGCCACGACGTGTCCGAGTTGCGCTCGAAGTCCTGGGACGAGTTCACGGGACCTGATGCCCCGCGGATGGATTTCGTCATCGCCCTGTGTGACACGCTGAACCTCCAGGCCTGCCCGGATTTCGAGGGCACCCACGTCACCGCCGCCTGGCCGCTGCCTGACCCGGCGAAGTTCTCCGGGACCGCCACGGAGCGGGCGACGCTGCTGAACGAGCTCTACGCCGCGCTGCATCGCCGCCTTGGCATCTTCACCAGCCTGCCGTTCGGCGCCCTGGACCGCATGGCGCTGAAGGCGCGGCTCGACGAGTTGGCGCAGCCGCTCGCTGCGGGGGGCCGGGCATGAGGGTCGGCATCAACGGCATGGGCCGCATCGGCCGGCTCGCGCTGCGCGCGGCGATGGGGGCTGCCGAGCGCCCCGGTGACGATCCGCGCGCGGGCAATCGCCTCGACGTGGTGCACGTGAATGAGGTCAAGGGCGGCGTCGCTGCCACGGCGCACCTGCTCGAGTTCGACAGCGTCCAGGGACGCTGGCGCACGGCCATCGAGGCCGAGGAACATGCGGCCATCCGCATCGGCAGCCGCCGCCTGGGCTTCAGCGAGCACGCGAAGCCTGGCGAGATCCCCTGGGGTGAGCTGGGGGTGGACCTGGTGCTGGAATGCACCGGCAAGTTCCTCTCGCCCGAGATGCTGCAGGGCCACCTCGACCGCGGGGCGAAGCGGGTGATCGTCGCCGCGCCGGTGAAGTTCGACAGCGTGCTCAACGTGGTCGTGGGCGTGAACGACGGCCTCTACGACCCGGCGCGGCACCCGATCGTGACTGCGGCCTCCTGCACCACCAACTGCCTCGCGCCGGTCGTAAAGGTGGTGCATGAATCCATCGGCATCCGGCACGGCCAGATCACCACCATCCACGACCCGACCAACACCAACGTCGTGGTCGACGCACCCCACAAGGACCTGCGGCGGGCACGCAGCGCCATGCTGTCGCTCCAGCCCACGACCACGGGGAGCGCGACCGCCATCGCGCTGATCTACCCCGAACTCAAGGGCAAGCTGAACGGCCATGCAGTGCGTGCCCCGGTCCTCAACGCATCCCTGACCGACTGCGTCTTCGAGATGCGGCGGGAGACCAGCGCCGAGGAGGTGAACGCGCTGTTCCGCGCCGCCGCTGCCGGCCCGCTCGCCGGCATCCTGGGCTTCGAGACGCGTCCTTTGGTCTCGGCCGACTATGCCCGCGACACCCGCAGCAGCATCGTCGATGCCCTCTCCACCATGGTCACCGACGGCACGCTGCTGAAGGTCTATGCCTGGTACGACAACGAGATGGGCTATGCCTGCCGCATGATCGACCTGGCCTGCCACATGCGCGAAGCGGGCATTTGAACCGGGGTCTGACGGCATGAGCAGCAGCACCGCCGGCGCCGCGTCGCACGGGACGCGCAACTACGTCATCGTGACGCTCGCCTATTGGGGCTTCACGCTGACCGACGGCGCGCTGCGCATGCTGGTGCTGCTGCACTTCTTCCGGCTCGGCTACAGCCCCTTCACGCTGGCCTTCCTGTTCCTGCTTTACGAGGCGGCGGGGATCGGCGCGAACCTCGTCGGCGGCTGGCTCGCCACGCGCTTCGGCATCGCGCGGATGCTCGCGGCGGGGCTCAGCACCCAGATCGTGGGCTTCCTGATGCTCTCGGCCGTGTCGCCGGATTGGGGGGCGGCGCTGTCGGTGGCCTGGGTGGTGGTGGCGCAGGGCGTCTGCGGCGTGGCGAAGGACCTGACCAAGACCGCGTCGAAATCCGCCATCAAGCTGACGGCCGGGGAGGCATCCGGACGGCTTTTCAAGTGGGTCGCCTTCTTCACCGGCAGCAAGAACGCGATGAAAGGCGCCGGCTTCTTCCTGGGCGGTGCGCTGCTGGAGGCGCTCGGCTTCCGCGGAGCGCTCTGGGCCATGGCTGCGGTGCTGGCGCTGGTCCTCGCTGGTGTCGTGCTGTCGCTACCACCGCTGATGGGTAAGGCGAAGGCATCGAAATCGGCGAAGGAACTCTTCGCCAAGAGCCGTGGCGTCAACCTGCTCGCCGCCGCGCGGGTCGTCCTGTTCGGTGCGCGCGACGTCTGGTTCGTCGTCGGCCTGCCCGTGTTCCTCTACGCGAGTGGCTGGACCTTCACGATGGTCGGCGGCTTCCTTGCCCTCTGGACCATCGGCTACGGCCTGATCCAGGCCTCCGCGCCGGCGCTCGTCCGCCGTAGCGAGGACGGGCTCTCGGCCGAGGTGCCGGTGGCCCGGGCCTGGTCACTTGCGCTGGCGGCAGTGCCGGCGCTTCTCGCGGTGATGATGCTGGCTGGGGTGCCGCGGGCGGATCTCTTCGTGCCGGTCGGGCTCTGCGTCTTCGGCGTGCTGTTCGCGGTGAACTCCTCGGTGCATTCCTATCTCGTGCTGGCCTACGCCGGCAGCGAGAAGGCAGCCGAGGATGTCGGGTTCTACTATGCCGCCAATGCCGCGGGGCGGTTCGGCGGGATCCTGCTGTCCGGTGTCCTGTATGGGTGGGGCGGGCTCACCGCCTGCCTGCTCGGGGCCACGGTCATGCTCGCCCTGTGCTGGGCCTTCACCCTGGCATTCCCGAGCAACCGGTCGCAGGCGCTCCCGGCGTAAAGGCTCCGCCCCGACTCCAGGAAGGCGCGCCGGCATGCGGCCGGCGCACCCCTCACGCGGTTCAGGGCTGACGATACTCCTGCGACTTGAAGGTCAGGTGCCGTACGCCCTCGGGCGCGTCGGCGATCTTCCGGATGTTCGCCCAGGTCTGTTTGTAGTTCGGGATGATGAATTCGTTCACGCCCTTCGACACGACGTTGCCCTGCACGCCGGTCGGGTAGGCGAAAAGCATGAAGGTCTGCCCACGCCGGGCCGAGGGCACCGGCCAGACCATCGCCTGCGTCGCGCCGTTGTCGTTGAACACCTCCACGAGATCGCCGGCATTCAGACGAAGCTCCGTCATGTCGGCGGGGTTCATCTCGATGAAGGGGTACGGGAACCGGTCGCGGACGAAGTCGTTGTGCTGGTCGAGATAGGCCGACTGCCAGATGTGGTTTGCCCGGCCGTTGTTCACGAGGAAACGGAACTTGTCCTTTTCGGCCTGCTTGCCTTCCGCCTGCAGACCGCGCCATTGCGTGCTGGTGAAGGTGGCGCGGCCGTCCGGCTTGTTGAACTTGCCGTCGGCAAAGAGTCGCTTCGTGCCCACAATTCGGCCGCTCTCGACGCCCGTCGCCGGCTCCTGGAAGCCGTTGGTACCTGCGGCGCGGAGGCGTTCGTAGGTGACGTGCTCGCCGCCCCTCTCGTGCCGGCGGTAGCCGTCGTTGAAGGCGTCCTCCTCGGTCCGCCAGTCATAGCCACGGAACTTGTCGGCGATATCGGCCTTGCCGGCCGTCCGCCAGGACCGTTCCAGCGCCTGCGCCAGGCGCGCCACGATGAGCGCGTCCGGCAGTGCCTGGCCGGGCGGGTCCATGTAGCGCTCGGTCAGCCGCATCCGCCGCTCGCCGTTCATCGAGGTCAGGTTCATCTCGCCCGAGGTCGCGGCGGGGAGAACGATGTGGGCGCAGGAGCCGATCTGGGTCGGCACGATGTCCACGTCCACGCTGAAGAGCCCGCCCTGGCGGATGGCGCCCATGATGGCGTCCACCTGCGCCGCACGGTCGCCCGCGGGCACGCCGTCCATCGCCTGTTTCACCAGGTCGGTGCGCCGCTTGTAGGCGCGTTTGAATTCAGCGGCGTTCAGCGTCGTCTTGAAGTGGTCGCAGGCCCAGATGTGGTGGACGCCACCGCGGCCGCCGATCAGCAACTGGTCCACATAGGCGGCCGGCCTGCCGACATGCGCGTCGGAGGGGCGCGAATAGCCTTCCTGGTGGCCACCGAGGCGGACGCAGCCGCCGCCAGGCCGCCCAACATTGCCGGTCGCGAGCGCGATGTTCACCAGGGCCTGGTTGGTCCGGTAGTTGTCGTTGCCCCAGATCAGGCCCTTCTCATAAGCGAACATGGTCCGCCGACGGACGCCGCCCTGCTTCGGCTCGGCGATCCAGGTTGCCGCCTTGCGGATATCCTCGGCGGACAGGCCGGTGATTTGCGCTGCCTGCTCGATCGTCGTCCGGTTCGCCTGGACGGCCGCGTCGTAGCCGCTGGTCGAGGCAGCGATGAAGGCCCGATCCACCCAGCCGCGCGCCGCGATCTCCGTGAAGAGCGCGTTGAACAGGGCGAGGTCCGTGCCGGGGTTGATTGCCAGATGCAGCACGTTGTCACGCCCGGCCTCGGTCTCGCACGCCGCGACCGTGACCGTGCGGCGCGGGTCCACGAGGACAATGCGGCCCTGGGCATGCGGTTCGTTCGGGATCTCGCGGCGCTTCTTTTCGAGTGACGCGCCGCGCAGGTTCGGCACCCAATGGTTCAGGAAGTAGTTGGTCTGGGTCTCGAGCGGGTTGGCGCCGACCACCATGATGGTGTCTGCGAGCTCGGCGTCTTCGTAGCAGTTGTTCAGCTCACCCACGCCCATGTCGCGTGAGCCATGCGGCTTGGTTTGCTGACTGTGCAGCGATGAACTCACGCGGCGAGAGCAGGTGTAAGCCGATATGGGGATGCCTGCTCCGATCGTGGGGACCCAGGCCATGACCTCGCGATCGAGGGTGTCGACGGCGACGACGACGCGGACGACCTCGCCGTTCCAGCAGGGATCTCGCAGCCAACCAGCGACGGTGGAGAGGGTCATATCGGTTGAAACCAAATCGTCCCGCCGGGACCGCTTTCGCGGGTCACGGCTGGAGCAAAGGATTCCCTTTGCACGGTCACGACGCCGTTCTCTACGCTGCTGTCGGCAACCAACCGGGGAGAGGTCCCTCGGGATGGAGCCTAGGCAACCTCGAAAGAAGAGAAGGGCGCCGTTGCCTAGTCCGCGGAGCCTTGGGCAGTCGTTGCGATTTGGGTATCAAGTATATGCCGATTGCCGAGGCAGGGACTTCCACCTTGTGACAACCAATGCGCTCAAAACTACCTTTTGTGACGCCCAATTCGCTTAATTGAAATGGTGTCACAAAACCAAATTTGGCGGATTTCTGCGGGTTGGATATCCTGATTTGTGACAGACTATGCCTTCACTGACAACGCCCATCGCGAAGGCTCACCCGGAAAGCGATTGAGCCGATCGAATCTCCCGTGATTCTCTTGCCCGCCGGGTCATTCCGGGGGGCAGGTGGATGGAATGGGCGGCGGAACGTCGACGCGCGGCGGATCGCCGCGGCCTGCGTCACCCGTCTGACCTGACGGATGCCGAATGGACGCCGGTGGTGCCGCCGATCCGTCCGGCTGCGACGCGTGGGAAGGTCGTCGGCCGGAAGCACCATCTGCTGACCGACGCCATCGGCCTCCTGCTCGGTGTCGTCGTCCATCCGGCCAAGGCTCAGGACCGCGACGGCTGCCGCGCCAGGCGCGGCGGCAATTCCCGCACCATGTGCCGGACCTTCCCCGTGAGGCCCTAACGCAGCGGCCAGACGATCGGAATCGTGAGCGTCGCGATCACCAGCACGATGGCTGACAGCGGCAGGCCGAGGCGCCAGTAGTCACCGAAGCGATACCCGCCGGGCCCCAGCACCAGCGTGTTGCACTGGTGACCGATCGGCGTGAGGAAATCGCAGGCGCAGCCGATCGCCACCGCCATCAGGAAGGGGTCGGGCTTCAATCCGAGCCGCACCGCGAGGTCGGCGGCGATCGGGGCCATAATCAGCGCCGTCGCCGCGTTGTTGAGGAATGGCGTCAATGCCATCGCGACGAGGAGCACCAGGGCCAGGCTTCCTGTCGCCGGAAGCTGCACCGCGATCTGGGCCAGGCCGCCGGCGATCAGTTGCGCGCCGCCCGTATTGGCGATCGCATCGCTGACCGGGATCAGGCAGGCCAGCAGGATCAGGATCGGCGCGTCCACCGCGTCATAGGCCTCCTGCAGCGTCAGCACGCCACACAGCACGGTCATCACGGCAGCCGCGAAGAAGGCCGGTGCGACCGGCACGATGCCGAAGCCGACCAGCACGAGCGTTATCCCGAGCAGGATGAGCGGCAGGATCTCGTACCGCTTCCGGCCCAGGCCCGTGGCGCGATCCACGAGCGGGAGGCAGTCGAGCGATCGCAATGCCTCGGTCATCGCCCCGGCCGGCCCCTGCAACGCCAGCACGTCGCCCGCGCGTACGCGCACCTGCCGGAGCCGGGTGCGGATGGTCTCGCCCCGGCGCGCGACCGCCAGCAGGTTCAGCCCGTGGGCATCCCGCAGCCGCATCTGGCGCGGGGTGGCACCGACCAGCGCGGATTCGGGCATGACCACGACTTCGACGACGCTGATGTCCCCCGCCGGCAGGTTCCTGGCAGGCCCCTTGCCGGCGCCGGCCAGTTCAAGCCCCGTCTGCGTGACCAGGTCGGTCAAGCGGTGCGGGTCGCCCTGCAGGATCAGGGCATCGCCGGCGAACAGTCTCCATGCGCCATTCGGTATGTAGCTCCTTCCCCCTTCGCGCAGGACCGCGAGCGTGACGATCTCGCCGTCGGCGATCGCCTCGAATTCGCCCACGGTCTTTCCCACGATCGCGCTGCCTTGGGGGATCCTTGCCTCGGACATGTACGGCCCGACCTCGAACGCCTCGGCGGCGCTCGGCTGCCCCTTCCGATCGTGCGGCAGGAGGCGCCAGCCGAAGGCGAGGAAGACGAGCGCGGCCGCGGCAATGCCGAGGCCGACCGGCGCGAAGTCGAACATGGCGAAAGGTGCGCCGCCGATGTCCTCCCGCACGCGGGAGACGATCAGATTGGGCGAGGTGCCGACCAGCGTGACGAGACCGCCGACGAGGGAGCCGAACGCCATCGGCATGAGCAACGCGGACGGGGGTGTATTGCTGCGGCGGGCGATCTGCATTGCCATCGGCAGGAAGATCGCCAGGGCGCCGATGTTCTTCATGAATGCCGACAGCACGGTGACGCTGGCTGTCAGCGCCACCACCCGCGCGCCCGTGCTTCGCAGATGCGGCTCCACCTGGCGGATGGCGCGTTTGATCAGTCCGGATTTCCCGATACCCGCGCTCAGGACGAGCGCGGACGCGACGATGACGACGACCTGATCGCCAAATCCCTTGAAGGCGTCCGCCGCCGGCACGACGCCGCTCGCGATCGCTGCGAGCAGCGCCAGAAGTGCGACGAGGTCGTAGCGGAGCCTGCCCCAGACAAAGAGCGCCAGGGTGATGCCCAGGATCGAGAAGGCCAATGCTTGTTCCAGCGACGGCACGGCGCCCCCTTGGATCTGGCCTGACATAACGTCGCGCCCGGGCGCAGGTTGCGCGTTCGGTGCATCAGGGGGAGGTAAATCTGTCGCGACGACGTGGCCACCGCGACGCCGCCGCCATCTCGCTGATCGATGCCGTGTGCCCCTTATCGGGCAGGCGTTGACATCGGAATGCCGGCACCGGCGCACGCACACGCCCCGCGTCGAGCGAACCCATGCATCCGAGCCTGGATCCGCCGCGTCAGCGTCCCATCCAACCCCGGCTGGCGCGCAGCGCGAGGTCGGTGAAGAGCCCACCGACATTGGTCTCGGTCGTTCCTGCCGCACCCTCGCGGGTGTGGAGGCGGACCAGCAATGCCGTACGCTGGGGCTCGTCGGGCATCAGCGCGAGCGCGGAGCCGCTCGGCTCCACGCGGGTGACCTTGGCCGCGACGCGCCCGACGCCCTCGATCGCGACCTCGCAGGTGTCGCCCGGTGCGAGGAACGGCCCACCGCGCAGCCAGGCATCCTCGGTCGTCAGCCGCATCAGCCAGGCATTGCCGTCGCCGGCCGTGGTGTGCAGCAGGACGCGCTCCGGCATGATCCGCGGAGCGCTGCTCGCCCGCGGCAATTCGACGCAGACGGCCATCGCGACGCCGAGCACGACGAGGTTGTAGATCGTCCAGCCGAGGATCACCCACTTCCCGTCACCGGCGTCGCGGTCGAAGACGACGTCGGTCGCCGGCGAGAAGAACAGCCCGCCGAGGGTCAGCACGAAGACGATGGCAAGCGGGCGCAGGATGGGCCATTGCACGACGACGCGGGTGCGGTCCCCGCCCTTCGCCGTGACCTTGAACTTGTGCCCCCTGGGCTGTGCGATGCCGATGGCGACTGCCTTGCTGATCTCCTTGGCGCCGAGCAACTGGCTGACATCGTTCAGCACCGGCACGATCAACCCGCCCGACACCCAGTTCACCGCGAAGAGCACGGCGACGAAGTAGGGCAGGAAATACGCGATCACCCCGGCGACCGGCGCGTTCACGACGGTGATGCCGAAATACCAATAGGCGAGCGGCGTCACGAGGCAGGCGAGCCGAAAGGGATAGGTGGTTGCCCAGAACAGGAAGCTGTCCACCAGCCCGATGCGGTCGCGCAGCCGCAGGCGGTTGCGCGCGAAGGGGCCCATCGGCCCGCGCACGATCTGCATGAGGCCGAGGCACCAGCGCCCGCGCTGGGTGATGTATTCGCCGAGGCCCTCGGGCGCGAGCCCTTCGGTCAACGGCTCGTTCAGGTAGACGGTGGCGAAGCCTTCCTCCTGCAGGCGCAGGGTGATGAGGTAGTCCTCGGTCACCGAGCCGACCGGGAAGCCGCCGATCGCCTCCAGCGCCCCCCACCGCATGACGGAGGAGGTGCCACAGCAGAAGGCGAGGCCCCAGGCGTCGCGCGCGGGCTGGACGTGGTCGAAGAAGAAGCGCTGCTCGTCCGGGTAGGTGCGGCCGAGGCCGAGGTTCTGCTGGATCGGATCCTGGTTGAAGAAATGCTGCGGCGTCTGCACCAGGCCCACCTTCGGGTCGTGGAACAGCGCGAGCGCACGATCGAGGAAGTCCTTGTGCGGCACGAAGTCGGCATCGAGCACCGCGACGAATTCCGGCGGCCGGTCGAGCGCGCGCAGCGTCGCGAAGGCGGCGTTGATGTTGCCCGCCTTGGCATGCGCGTTGTCGGTGCGTGCCAGGTAGTTCGCGCCAAGCCGTTCGCAGAGCGCGCGCAGCCAGTCCCGCTGCCCGTCATCGAGGACCCAGACGCGCGTTCGCGGATGGCGCAGCGCCAGCGCCCCGGCGATGGTGCGCTCGAGGATCGGCTCCTCCTCGTTGTAGGTGGCGATCAGCACGTCCACCACGGGCGCCGGGCCCGGGCGCCACCAGCCGGCATTGTCGTCGGCTTCCTGCGCGCGGTTACGGGTGCGCGTCAGGATCATGAAGGCGATGGTCGAGGAAAGCAGCGTCGTCGCTTCGAGCAGCGCGAAGCCCCAGCCGACCAGCGCGTCGAAGGTCCAGTCGAGATCGGGCACGGTCTCGGTGAAGCGCCAGGCCATGTAGCGCCACGCAAGCAGCGAGGCGATCACGCACAGCGTGGCGCGCACCACGGGGTCGTCCCGCCGGCACAGCGGCAGGATCACGAGCGCGAGGCCGAGGACGACCAGCGTCGGGGCCAACGCCGCCGAGTAGTCCCCGAGCAGAAGCATCAGAAGAAGCCGAACTGTGACATCAGCCGCCGCAGCGCATCGAGCGGACGGCCGGCAAAGACCGCCCGTCCGGTGCGGCCAACGGCGCAGGCGAGCTCCGGATCCGCGGCGAGGGCCGGAACGCTGACGGCGACGTCGAAGCGCTTGAGGTGCTCGACGCTCGGCCCGACCGCGAGGCTGCGATAGATCGTCTCCGCCCCCGAACCGGCCAGGCGCGCGACGACGCCTTCGAACACCCGCCCGTCGTCGAGCAGCCGGAACTGCACGGCGTCCCCGACCTTGAGCCGGTTGTAGACGGATTCCCGTACGCTCGCGGTCACCATCGTGGTCGTGCAATCCACCAGGCGCAGCACGTCCTGCGCGCGGAGGACGTATTCGCCGTTGCCGGTCATGATCTCCCACAGCACGCCGGGGGCGGGGGACAGGAACCGCGCCTCGCGGAACCGGGCGAGCCGCACGCGCTCCTCGGCCACGGCGGCTTCGAGCTGGGTGATGCGGCGATTGCGCTCGCGCACCTCGGCCGACAGTTCGCCGATGCGCTGGTCGAGTTCCCGCACCCGCTGCTGGGAGGACGGCGCATCATTGTAGGAATCGCCGAGGAAGACGCCACGGCGCGCGGCCTCCGCCTCGATGGTCAGGTAGAGGAGGCGGTTGCGCGCGGCCTCCACCTCCTGCCCGCCGACCTCGAAGCCGGCACGCGCGCGATTGAAGTCGGCGGCGGTCTGGATGCCCTGGCGGCTGAGGTCGGTCGCGCGGCGCATGGTGGCATCCGCCTCCCGCAGCCGGGCCTGCGCGGCCTCCAGCGCGGCCGTCGCCTCGGCGAGCCGCGCTTCGACCTGGCGGGTGCGGCCGATGGCGTAGTCCTCCGCCTGCTGGGCGTAGGCGGCGCGGCTGGCGACCAGTGCGTTGATCAGGTCCTCCATGCGTCGCAGGTCGGTCTCGGCATGCGCCAGTGTCTGGCGGAGGTCGGTCAGGCGCAGCTCGTCCGGGCGCGGATCGGTGATGGTGCCGAGCGGCTCATCCGCGACGACCCGCGTGCCGAGGGTGCGGACCTGCAGGCTGATGACGCCGTCGACCGGGGCGCGGACCGTGACGACCTGCGCATTGACGACCGCATCGGCCGAGACGCCCGCCATCTGCTCGCCGACGATCACGTAGAGCCCGGCGCCGACCAGGAGCAGGCCGGCGCCGACCTTGACCCAGCGGTTCATGCCCCGCCTCCCGCGGACGCGGCGCCCTGCGGCGAGGGCCGGTCGAGCCGCGCCAGGGCGGCTGAGAGCAGGGCGGCCTCCCGGGTCGAACGGGTATCGGGAACCGGGCTGTCGAGCCTGCCTTCGGCGAGCGAGGTGGCCGCCTCGGCGAGACGCGCGAACGGCTTCGCGACCGCGCGCGTCAGGACCAGGCCGACCAGCAGGACCAGGACGCTGCTGGCCAGCAGGGGGATGCCGATCGCGCCCGCCAGCGAACGCACCTCCCCGTAGGTGGCCTCGGGCGGCTGACGGACGATGACGGTCCAGCCGAAGCCCGGCATGCCATCCGCCGTGCCGGCCGGGACCGTGGCGGCGAGGTAGCGCCGCCCGTCCGGCCATTGTTCCTGGGTGACGACGCTGACGCCCTGGCCGCCGGCGAGGGTGGTCCGCTGTGTCAGCCGGGTGCCTTCGAGACCCTCCGGCCCGACGATGACGGTTCCGTCCCGCGCGACGAGGAGGGCATCAAACCCCGGCGGCAATGGGGCGCGGCGGATCCGGTCACGCATCCAGGCCCAGTCCACATGGCTGCCGATCACGCCGACCAGCGTGCCGTCCGCCCGGCGCAGCGGCATGGCGAAGTCGATCAGCCGGATCGGCTCGCCGCCGGGCGGCGGGGCGAGGTGGCGCTGCAGCAGGAGCGCCTCATGCAGGTCGCCGACGAAGTCGCCCTGCAGGCCGGCGCGGAACCATGGCCGCGCCGAGACGTCCTGGCCTTCGAGGACCCTGTTCGTCGCAACCAGGACGCGCCCGTCGGGCGCGGCAATGCCCATCCAGGCGAGGCGCCCGTTCAGATCCTTGGCCGCATCGAGGCGCAGCAGCAGGCTGCCGACGAGACCATCGGTCGCCGCCCAGCCGGCCACGGTGCGGAGCTCGGCCCATTGTTCGCTGATGCCGAACCCAAGCCGGATGCTGATCTGGCGTGCCGCGGCGGTGAGGTTCTCGGCCGCGCGATCGCCCACGGTGCTCCTGGAGGCCGTCAGGAAGCCCGGCACGCTCGCGACCAGCGGAAGCAGTGCCGCGCCGAGCACCAGAACGGCAAGGGTGGCGGAAAGAGTCCGCTCCGGAATTCGACGCATCGCTACTCACATCAAGGCTTACTCGCCCGAAAGTAGTGACGCCGCGGTAATGCGCAATACAGGTTGTGGTGAAAGTGAGATATGCGCGCCAGGGTTCCCGCATGCGCCATTCGTGAAATGATTCGGGCTCAGGGCAGGCGTGAGCGAATGGATGCGGCGCGACTCAGCCGATCCCGAGCAGGCGGATCAGTCCGAGGCTGATGCCGACGAGCAGGACCAGCGACACCCCCGCCGCGGCGGTGACGCGCCCACCCACGGCCCGCAGGACCCGCAGGTCGACGCCGAGGCCGAGCGCGGCCATCGACACGACCGTCAGGATCTTGGCGAGCAGTGTCAGCGGCCCGACCATCGCCTGTGGGACCAGGCCGAATGAACGGAGCGCTGCAAGCCCCAGGAAGCCCAGGATGAACCAGGGCACGAAGCGCATCAGGGCAAGGCGCGGCGCGGTTTCCGCCGACCGCGGCCTCTCGCTCATCAGGCTGAGCGCGACGACCACCGGGCCCAGCATGAGGACGCGCACCAGCTTCACGATCGTGCCCATCTGCACGCTGACCATGGCGACGGGCGCCGTCGCCGCCAGGACCTGCGGCACGGCATAGACGGTCAATCCCGCAAGCACCCCGTACTGCGTCGCCGAGAGCCCGAGGATCGGCACCAGCATGGGCAGCGACAGCACCACGATCACGCCGAGCACGGCGGTGAAGGCGATGGAGGAGGCGATGTCGCGCCCATTCGCCCCGATCACCGGCGCCACCGCCGCGATGGCGGAGTTGCCGCAGATCGAGTTGCCGCACGCGACCAGCAGGGCCAGCCGGTGCGACAGGCCGAGCCCTCGCCCGATGCCGTAGCTCGCCCCGATGGCCAGCAGCACGACGAGGGCGATGCCGGCGAGAAGCCCCGGCCCGACCGAGAGGAGAACCTGGATGCTGACGGTCGCGCCGAGCAGCATCACCGCGATTTCAAGCAGCGTCTTGGCGCTGAAGGCGATGCCCGGCAGCCAGCGTCCGCCGATCGTCCCGCAGGTCCGCAGCGCGATGCCCGCGAGGATGGCGATGACCAGGGCATCGACATAGGGGTGGCCGAAGATGGCCTCTTCCGCGGCCTGCAACGCGAAGCCGAACAGTGCGATGACGAGACAGAGCGCCACGCCCGGTCCGATCCGGGAGGCGGCACCCGCGATGACATTCATGTGGGGTTGTTCCCTGCAACGCCGATCCTGTCCGGCGGAGGGCTTGCAGAGACATCAGGCTCCCGGATAACTCCAATACATTCTTCTCACGGGTGCATGCCCTTCAGTTATGCCCATCAACCTGCACCTTCTCCGGCTGTTCGATGCCGTGGCGGGCCGCGCCAGCTTCTCCCGCGCCGCCGAGGCCTTGCACATCAGCCAGCCCGCCGTCTCGAAAGGCGTGCGGGAACTGGAGGCCCAGCTTGGCAGCCCCCTGCTGGAGCGAGGGCCGGGCGGCATCCGCCTGACGGAGGCCGGGCGCGTGCTGGCCGGCCATGCCCGAACCATATTCGCCGCGGAGGGCTCGGCCGAGGAGGAGCTGGCGGCTCTCCGCGGTCTCACCCGCGGCGTGCTGCGTATCGGGGCGAGCACGACCGTCGCGACCTACGTCCTTCCGCCTTTGCTCGGGGCCTTTCACCGCTCCCATCCCCAGGTGGAACTCCGGCTGACGAGTGCGAACACCAGGGCCATTGCGGACCTCCTGCTGCGCCGAGAGCTCGACCTGGCGATTGTCGAAGGACCTGTGGGCGATCCGAGCCTTCAGGTGACGCGGTGGCGCGAGGACGCGATGGTTCTGATAGCGGCCCCGGCGCATCGGCTGGCGCTGCGCAAGGGGCCGGTCCCGATCACGGTCCTGGCGGAAGAGATCCTCATCGTCCGCGAACCCGGGTCGGGATCCGGCGAGATCGTCGATACCGCACTCGCAGCGAAGGGCATCGTGCCGCGTCAGCAGCTCGAGGTCGGCAGTACGGAAGCGATCAAGCAGGTGGTCATGGCGGGTGTCGGGGTCGCGCTGATCTCGGCGGATGCGGCGGCGGACCAGATCGCTCTCGGCAAGCTGCGTGTGGTGCGGCTCCGGGACTTCGTCCTTCGGCGGGACTTCAACCGGCTGAGCGTCGCGGGCCGTCAACTCAGCCCTGCCGCGATGGCATTCCAGGGTCTTCTCGCGGCACGCCCGCGCGCGAAGGCGCGGGCCGCAGGTCTCCGGAGCGACCCGAAAGGCTAGAGCGATCTCCGTTCGCCTCGGCGCACGGACACCGCTCCAGGCCCTTGTTTCTGCAAGCATCTTCGCCCGATCAGGCGATTCCACCTGATCGGGTTCTGCTCCGGTCGAGACGCCGCGCAGTGGGCGCGCAACGGGGTGCCTGCGCCGCGCCCGCGCCGGGCAGCAGCGCAGGAAGGGGCAGGATCGAGCGTCGCGGCAGCATCGCCGCCTTGCTCAGAAGCCCGGCACCACGGCGCCCTGGAAGGTCACCTGGACGAAGTCCTTCACCTCCTGGTTCTGGTAAGCGGCGACGAGGCGGCGCACCCAGTCGGCGTTGCGGTCCTGCTCCCGCACGACGATCAGGTTGGCATAGGGACTGTCGGCGGCTTCCAGCGCGATGGAATCGCGCACCGGGTTCAGTCCGGCCGGGATGGCGAAGTTGGTGTTGATGGCCGCGGCCTCGACTTCGTCCAGCGCGCGGGGGATCTGCGCGGCTTCCAGTTCCACGATGCGCAGGCGACGCGGGTTCTCCGCGATGTCGGCGACGGTGGCGCGGAAATCGGCGCCGTCGCGCAGGCGGAAGGCGCCGGCCTGCGCGAGCAGAACCAGCGCGCGCCCGCCATTGGTCGGGTCGTTCGGGATGGCGATGCGCCCGCCCGCCGGCACATCCGCAACGCGGCGATGGCGCCGCGAATAGACCCCCATCGGGAAGACCAGCGTCTTCGCCACGCTGACGATCGGCAGCCGGCGGTCGCGCACCTGCTGGTCGAGGAAAGGCTGGTGCTGGTAGCTGTTGGCGTCGAGGTCGCCGGCCGCCAGGGCCGCATTCGGCTGGATGTAGTCCTGGAACTCGATGACGCGGAGCACGAGGCCGTCGCGCGCGGCGACCTCGCGCACCTTCTCCATCACCTGGGCATGCGGGCCGGCGGTGACGCCGATGCGGAGCGGCCGCTGCGCGGAACCGATCTCCTGTGCCTGGGCGGCGACCGGCAGGACGATGGCCGCGAGGGCCAGGGAACGACGGGACAACATGATCGACAACTCCCTCAGCGATGGGACGTGCGGCGGACCAGCCAGTCCCCGAAGGACTGCAGGCCCTGCACGAGAAGAATGAGAACGAGGACGACGGTCGCCATCACCTCCGGCATGAAGCGCTGGTAGCCGAAGCGGATGCCGAGGTCGCCGAGCCCGCCGCCGCCGACCGCGCCCGCCATGGCGGAGAAGCCGACCAGCGAGACGAGCGCGACCGTGGTGGCCGCGATCAGGCCGGGCAGCGCCTCCGGCACCAGCACCTTGAGCAGGATCTGCAGCCGCGTGGCGCCCATGGCGCGCGCGGCCTCGATCACGCCCTTGTCCACCTCGCGCAGCGCATTCTCGAACAGCCGCGCGAGGAAGGCGGTGGCGGCCAGCGCGAGCGGCACGATCGCCGCCCCGGTGCCGATGGAGGTGCCGGCGACGAGCCGCGTGAAGGGCACGATCGCCACCATCAGGATGATGAAGGGCGTCGAGCGCGTCGCGTTCACCAGCAGCCCGAGCGGGCGGTTCACCCAGGGCGCGGGCCGCAGCCCGTCCGATCCCGTGGCGTAGAGCAGCAGCGCGATCGGCAGGCCGAGGGCGACCGAGATGGCAGCGCCGGCGCCGACCATCACCGCGGTCTGCCACAACGCCTCCAGCAGCAAGTCCTGCATGGTGGGGGTGAGCCAGCTCATTCCGAGACCTCCGCGACGTCCAGGCCAAGGCCGCGCATCCAGGCGAAGGCCGCCGCGACGCGCGCTTCCGGCCCATAGGCGGCGAGCGCCATGACGCCGAAGGGCTCGCCGGCGATCTCGTCCACCCGGCCGGAGACGATGTTGATGTCGATGCCGAAGTCGCGGCTCGCCTCGCTGACCACGGCGCGGGTGCTGTGCGGGCCGGTGAAGACGACCTGCACGACCTGGCGCACCTGGCCCTCGGCCGGCCGCGGCAGGCGCGCAAGCGTGCCCTGCGGCACGGCGTGGCCGATCACCTCGGCGACGAAGCGGCGCGTGGTGGGATGGGCTGGCCTGGTGAAGACGTCGAAGACCCGGCCTTGCTCGATAACGCGTCCGGCTTCCATCACCGCGACGCGATCGCAGACGGCCTTCACGACGCCCATCTCGTGCGTGATGAGCAGCACGGTCAGGTCGAGCCGTTCGCGCAGTTCCCGCAGCAGGGCGAGGATCTCCTGCGTCGTCTCGGGGTCGAGCGCGCTGGTCGCCTCGTCGCAGAGCAGGATGCGCGGCCGCGAGGCCAGCGCGCGGGCAATGCCGACGCGCTGCTTCTGCCCGCCGGACAACTGGGCCGGATAGGAATCGCGCTTCGCCTCCAGCCCCACCAGAGGGAGGATCTCGGCGACGCGCGCGGCGCGTTCGGCCCGCGGCACGCCCGCGATCTCGAGCGGGAAGGCGATGTTCTCCGCGACGGTGCGGCGCGTATGCAGGTTGAAGTGCTGGAACACCATGCCGATGCCGCGCCGCGCGGAACGCAGCGCCGGCTCGTCCATCGCGAGGAGGTCGGCGCCGAGCACCTCGACCTGGCCGGCATCGGGGCGTTCGAGCAGGTTCACGCTGCGGATCAGGGTGGACTTGCCGGCGCCGGAGCGGCCGACGATGCCGAACACCTCGCCCTGCTTCACCTCGAGCGAGACGTCGTCGAGCGCCACTGTCCCGCCCGCGGCGAAACGCTTCCTGAGTCCGATGAGCCGGATCGCGGTCGCGCGATCCGCCGGGGCGGTTTCGTCATGCATGATGCGGGTGATATGCGCGCGCGGATGCGAAGCGTGTAGCCGTTCGGCTTGCAGGTCAGCCATCAGCGCGGACGGCCCCGGCAAGCGCGTGGGTTGCATATTCATAATGATGTTTCGTCAAATAATGGAGAGCCGCATCGGCCCGCTGTGCCGAGGGTCCGGCGTGGCGGGGCGGGAGCGACGGGGTCGCGAAGCGTCAGTCGCGCCAACAGCGGGCGCACATCGCCGCCGGCATTCGGGCACGTGAATATCCGGGAATGGGCCATGGCGCCCCGCCGATCTCCGGCCGCGACTTCATGCGTACTCTCTCTTCTTTCGAGGGCATGTCTTCGCCCGCGGCAGAGATGGCGGCCTGCGCGCCACCCGTCAATAAAGCACCAGAAGAAAATGTAATATTGCCGGATCACACCATCGCGGAGGCCATTTTCCTCCGGCCATGTCCGGGCCGGCACGGTTCGTCCTCCGGCGATTGCCCGCCGACCAGCCTCGCGGCCATCCGATGACAGGTGGCCGGTCTGGCGCCACCATGTGCGGCCTCCCCCGGTGAACGAGACGCATGGACCAGACACCGACCGACACGCCCCCGCGACCCCATTCCTCTCATTGGGGCGTGTTCAGCGCCGGCTGGCAGGGCGGTGAACTCGTCGTCACCCCACATCCGGGCGACCCCGATCCTTCCGCCATCCTCGGCAACTTTCCGGGCGCGCTGCGCCATCGGGCGCGGATCGCGCGGCCGGTGGTCCGTCGCGGTTGGCTCGAGAACGGTCCCGGCCCGAGCGACCGTCGCGGGCGGGACGAGTTCGTGCCCGTCTCCTGGGAGAAGGCGCTCGATCTCGTCGCCGCGGAACTGGCGCGCGTGCGTGGGAAGTTCGGCGCAGAGGGGATCTTCGGCGGCTCCTACGGTTGGTCCAGCGCCGGGCGATTCCATCACGCGCAGAGCCAGGTGCACCGCTTCCTGAACAAGGCTGTCGGCGGCTACGTGCGCTCGGTGAACAGCTACAGCGCCGGCGCCTCGAACGTGGTCATTCCCCACATCCTCGGCCCCTTCGAGGCGATCGCGCGCCACTGCATCACCTGGGAACAGATCGCGGCGCAGACCGAGGTGGTGCTCGCCTTCGGCGGCATGGCGATCAGGAACAGCGCCGTCGCCGGCGGCGGCGTCAGCCGCCATGTCGAGCGCGGCGCCATGGCCGCGGCCCACGCCCGCGGCGCCCGCTTCGTCCTGTTCAGCCCCCTGCGCGACGACCTCCCCGAGGAAGCCGGCGCGGAATGGGTGCCGCTGGTCCCCGGCACGGACACTGCGCTGATGCTCGGCCTGGCGCACACACTGGCGACGGAAGGGCTGCACGACCGTGCCTTCCTCGACCGCTACTGCGTCGGCTACCCGGAATTCGAGGCCTATCTGCTCGGCCGCAGCGACGGCGTGCCGAAGTCGGCGTCCTGGGCCAGCGCGATCTGCGGCGTGCCGGCGGAGCGCATCGCCACCCTGGCGCGGGAGGTCGCGGGCAGGCGCTGCCTGGTCAGCATGGCGCATGCCCTGCAGCGCGCCGAGCACGGCGAGCAGCCGGTATGGATGGGCGCGGTGCTGACCGCGATGCTGGGCCAGTACGGCCTGCCCGGGGGCGGCTTCGGCTATGCACTCGGCACGCTGGGGCATTACGGGCGGCGGCGTGTCGCGGTGCCCATCGGCGGCCTGCCGCAGGGCGAGAACGGCGTCAGCGCCTTCATCCCCGTCGCGCGCATCTCCGACATGCTGCTGAACCCCGGCGCGCCATTCGACTACAACGGCCAGCGCCTGACCTACCCGGATATCCGCCTGGTCTACTGGGCCGGCGGCAATCCCTTCCACCACCACCAGGACATCAACCGCCTGCGCGAGGCCTTCGCCCGCATTGACACGCTGGTGGTGCACGAGACGGCCTGGACCGCCACCGCGCGCCACGCCGACATCGTCCTGCCCTGCACCATGACGCTGGAGCGGGAGGACATCGCCGGCTCCACCTCCGACCCGCTGCTGGTCGCCATGCACCGCATCGCCGAACCCCATGGCGAGGCGCGGGACGACTACGCGATCTTCGCCGGCATCGCCGACCGGCTTGGTCGCAAGGCCGAATTCACCGAGGGGCGCGATGCGCAGGCCTGGCTGCGCCACCTCTATGCGCGCACGGCGGAAGGGCTTGCTGCGCGCGGCATCAACACGCCCGATTTCGACACCTTCTGGGAGGCCGGCGAACTCGAACTGCCGGTGGAGGAGGATACCGGCGGCATCCTCGGCGCCTTCCGCTGCGATCCCGTCGCGAACCCGCTGCCGACGCCGAGCGGGCGGATCGAGATCGCTTCCGCCACCATCGCCGGCTTCGGATATGCCGACTGCCCCGGCCATCCCGCCTGGCTCACGCAGGGCGACGTGCCGGATGCGGCGCATCCGCTCTGGATCGTGGCGAACCAGCCGGCGACGCGGCTGCACAGCCAATTGGACTTCGGCACCCACAGCGCCGCGCAGAAGCGCCGCGACCGCGAGGTGATGCGCATCCACCCGGCCGATGCCGCGGCGCGCGACATCGCCGAGGGCGACATCGTGCGGCTGTTCAACGGGCGCGGCGCCTGCCTCGCGGCGGCGGCGATCAGCAAGGCCTTGCGGCCGGGCGTGGTGCAGCTCTCGACCGGCGCCTGGTACGACCCGGAGGATCCACAGGCGGACCGGCCGCTCTGCGTGCACGGCAACCCGAACGTGCTGACGCGGGATGTCGGCACCTCGCGCCTGGCCCAGGGCACCACGGGCCAGCTCACGGCGGTGCAGGTGGAACGCTTCGACGGGGAACTGCCGCCGGTCCGCGCCTGGGATCCGCCGGCAGGCGCCTGACACCAGCGGTCCATATCATTGACCGCTGGTATCCGTTTTCGCGCCCTCAAACGCCGGGCGCCGCGCATCCGCTCGGCTTCGCCGGGCTCCCGGCGGGCCGCATTCGCGGCCTCGGCCTGGGTCGCAGGTCAGGAACCGGGGCCATTGGCATGGCACCCGGTCAGGCGCCGCCGGCCGGTCTCAGCCTGCGGTGATGTTCGCGGTGCGGGCGATCTGGCGCCAGTTCTCCGTCTCGCGTGCCACGCGGTCGGCGAGCTGCTGGCCGGTGCTGGGCGCGACCAGCGCGCCGGCGGTGAAGGCGCGGTCGCGGATGGCCTGGTCGGCCAGCACCTCGCGCAGCTTCTCCGATAGCATCGCCACGATCGGCGCCGGCACGCCGCGCGGCGCGAAGGCGGCGAACCAGACGTTCAGGTTGAGGTCCGGCATCCCCTGCTCGGCCGCCGAGGGAACGTCCGGCAGGCCCGGATGCCGCTCGTTCGAGCTCACGCAGAGCGCGCGCAGCTTGCCGTCGCGCACCAGCGGCGTCAGCGGCGGCGGGGAATTCATGTAGAACTGGATGCGCCCGGCGATCAGGTCGCGGATGGTCTCGCCCGTGCCGCGATACGGCACGTGCAGCAGGTCCATGCCCGCGCGGTGCTTGAGGTATTCCGTCCCCATGTGGTGCATCGAGCCGTTGCCTGCCGAGGCGTAGTTCATCTCTCCCGGCCGCTGCTTGGCCAGCGCGATGAACTCCTGCAGCGTGTTCGCCGGCACGGTGGGGTGCGTGACGAAGAGCTGCGGCGTGTCGGTGATCTGCCCGATTGCCTGGAAGTCGCGCGTCGGCACGATGTCGCCGATGCCGCCGATCGCCGGGCGCGCGGTCATCGTCGCGCAGTAGCCGCAGAGCAGCGTGGTGCCGTCCGCCGGCGCGCGCAGCACGGATTGCAGGCCGACCACATCGTTCCCGCCCGGCCGGTTCTCCACCACCATGGTGGCGCCGAGCGCGCGGCCTAAGGAATCCGCCACCAGGCGGGCGCTGAAATCCGTGCCGCCGCCGGCCGGCGACGGCACGACGAGGGTGATGGTCTTGCCGGCAAGGCTGCCCTGCGCGCGGAGCAGTCCGGGCGCGGCAAGCGTCGCCAGCCCGGCGCCGAGCAGGGCGCGGCGCGGTGCGGTGATCGTCATTCTGGGTTCCTCCCGGTGGTCGTCAGGTCGCTTCGGGGAAGGGCGGCGGCGTCGGCACCGGCACCTGCCCGACATTCAGGATGAAGGAGAGCAGCGTGTAGTAGCCGAGCACGCCGAGCAGCTCGACGAGCCGCGGCTCGCCCAGCGCGTCCCGCCCTTCGGCGAATTCCGCGTCATCGAGCCGCCCACGCTCGAGCACCGTGCGCGACAGCCGCCAGACGAGCTGCTGCGTCGCGTCGGCGAAACGCGGATCCTCGCCCTGGCGCAGACGCTCGAGTGCATCGGCGTCGACGCCCGCCTTCACCGCGATCGGATGGTGCGCGTACCATTCGAACTGCGCCGACCAGCGGCGGGAGACGGTGAGGATCGCGATCTCGCGCAGCGCATCGTCGAGCAGGCCGGAGAAGCGCAGCGTCGCGCCCAGCCGCTGCGCCGCATCCGCAAAGGCCGGCGCGCGCAGCAGCACGGTGAAGGGTCCCTGGACGCCGCCGCGCGGGCCGGATGCGATGGCGTCGAACACCGCGCGCTGCGCCTCGTCCAGCGCCTCGCGCGCGAGGGGAGGGAAGCGCCCGCTCATGCCGCGCCAGCCCCGGGCATCATCGCGCTCATGCCGCCATCGACGATGATCTCGGTGCCGGTGATGTAGCGCGCCTCGTCGGAAGCGAGGAACAGCACCGCATGCGCGACGTCCCAGCCGGTGCCCATCTTGCCGGTGGGCACCTGCGCGTCGCGCTTCGCGATCAGCGTCGCCGCGTCGTTCGCGCCGAGCTGGCGCAGCAGGCGGTTCTCCACCAGCGGCGTGTTCATCAGCCCGGGAACCACGACGTTGCAGCGCACGCCCTTGCGCGCCTGCTCCATCGCGACGGATTTCGACAGCCCGATCACGCCCATCTTCGAGGCGGAATAGGCGATGTGCGGGCGGTCGCCGCTCATGCGCAGCGCGGCGATGGAGGCGATGTTGACGATCGCCGAGGTCTCCTGCTGCCGCAGATGGGGCAGGGCATGCTTGCAGCCGAGGAAGACGCTGCGCAGGTTGATGTCGAACTGGCGGTCCCACACCTCCTCGCTCATCGACTCTGCGCTGCCCGGCGCGGAACCGCCGACATTGTTCACCATGATGTCGAGGCGGCCGAATTCGGCGACCGCGGCCTCGATGGCGGCCTTCACATCGTCGCTGCGCGTCACGTCGGCGGTGTGCGCGACCGCGCGCCCGCCTTCGGAGGCTATGATCCCGACCGTCTCCGCGACGGCGTCCGGATTGTTGTCGATGCAGAAGACGGCGGCACCCTGCCGGGCAAAGAGGACGGCGGCCGCCTTCCCGTTGCCCCAGCCGGGACCGACCGAACCGGCGCCGGTGACGATGGCTGCCTTGCCTGTGAGATCGAGCACGCTTCCCCCGACGAAATCAGTGTCGGGCACTCCGTAACGTCGGGGCGGCGCAGTGGCAACCGAGGCCCGGGGTGCCGCCCGTGCGTTCCGAATGCGCGGCACGCCGACGCGGCGCGGAGCACGCCGGGGCCTACCGCCTCCGCCGATCCGGCCAGGGGCGGGGATCGGCACGAAGGGGTCGTTGCCCGGCGCGCCGCCGCGGCAGGGTGTCGCCAGGCTCCCCTGGCAAGGCCTGATCCAGGCAGCCTGACCTGGGCGGGCAGTCAGGCGGCCGCGGCCATCTCCGGCACGGCGGCCTCGACCGCCACCATGTCCAGCCTGGCCTTGATCGGCAGGTGGTCGGAGGCGATGCGGGCGAGTGGGCTGTCATGCGGCTCGATCGCGCGCACCAGACCGCGCGGCCGGCCGAGGATGCGGTCCAGCGGCAGCAGGGGGCGCCGGCTCGGGAAGGTGGCCGGGCCGGGCCGGGCGTCGGTGAACCCGGCCTCCAGCGCGCGCAGGGAGGAACGCGGCCCGGGCCGCCATTCATTGAGGTCGCCCAGCATGACCGTGGGGATGTCCTCGGCCTCGGCCAGGGCGGCGAGGATCGCCTCCGCCTGCCGCAGGCGGTTCCGGCGCAGCAGGCCGAGATGCGCCGAAACAATCCGCAGCGGCCCGGAGGGCAGGTCGAGATCGGCCATCACCGCGCCGCGCGGCTCGCCGCCCGGCAGGGTCAGCCGGCGCAGCCGCATCGCGCGGACGCCGCGCACCAGAAGGGCATTGCCGCGCCAGCCATGCCCGTCCGGATCGAGCGAGAGCGGCAGCAGGGCGAGCCCCGTCCGCCGTTCGACCCCGGCCATGTCGAGCAGCCCGTGGCGCCGCCCGAAGCGGCGGTCAGCCTCCTGCAAGGCGAGGATGTCGGCGTCGAGTTCGGTGATCACCTCGGCCACGCGGTCGGGGTCGAAGCGCTTGTCGGTGCCGACGCATTTGTGGACGTTGTAGGAGGCGATGGTCAGCGCGCTCTCGGGCACGTCATGCCGTTCCGGCAGGGCAACGCCGAGGCGCGCGCGAAGGCCGTCGATCAGCCGGGGCAGGGCGGTCGCCCGGCTGGGCGGCATCCGCATGGGCAGCAGGTTCATCCAGGGTCGGTCCAGGGGAACGGGCGATTCGAGGCCCATGACTGGCCACAGAAATAGGGGCTCAAGGTCCGATATCCCAGCAGAAATTGCGCGGGGCGGCGATGCCGGTCGCTCATGGGGGGTGGAAGGCCCATGCCTCGGCACCCGCCTTCCGGCCCCGGCCGATAGGCGGTAGGACCACCCCCCTGCACAGCCTGGGCGACTCGCGCCCGGGAGGAGAGGCCTTCACCGGGGTGACTGAATGACGATCGGGATCGAGATGGGCAGGACGGCCGCAGGCGAGCCGGCGCTCCTCGACCTCGAGGAACTGCTCTCCACCCGCCTCCTGGTCCAGGGCAATTCCGGATCCGGAAAGTCTCACCTGCTGCGACGGCTGCTCGAGCAGAGCGCCGCCTGGGTCCAGCAGGTGGTGATCGACCCCGAGGGCGACTTCGTCACCCTGGCCGAGCGCCACGGCCATCTGGTCATCGACGTCGCGGACCATTCCGAGGGCGCCCTGCAGCGCACCGCCGACCTGGTGCGCCGGCACCGCGTCTCGGTCGTGCTGAACCTGGAATCGGTGGAGGTGGACGAGCAGATGCGCTCCGCCGCCGCCTTCCTCAACGGGCTGTTCGATGCCGACCGGGACGCCTGGGCGCCCGTGATGGTGGTGGTGGACGAGGCGCAGCTCTTCGCCCCCGCCGCCGCGAGCGAGGTCTCGGACGAGGCGCGGCGGCTGTCGCTCGGCGCCATGACCAACCTCATGTGCCGCGGCCGCAAGCGCGGCCTCGCCGGCGTCATCGCGACGCAGCGCCTGGCGAAGCTGGCGAAGAACGTGGCGGCCGAGGCGTCCAACTTCATGATGGGGCGGACCTTCCTCGACATCGACATGGCGCGCGCGGCGGACCTGCTCGGCATGGAGCGCCGCCAGGCGGAGATGTTCCGCGACCTGCCGCGGGGCAACTTCGTCGCCCTCGGTCCCGCCCTGGCGCGCCGGCCGCTGCCGCTGCGCATCGGCGTGGTGGAGACGGCGACGCGCAGCGCCGGCCCGAAACTGGTGCCGCCGCCCGATCTCGCGACGATGGAGGAGGCGCGCGAACTGATCCGGAACGCGCCTGAACCCGAGGCGTCGCTACCTGCTCGCCAGCGCCGCCCGCCGCGTGCGCCCGCGCCGGACATCCTCCAGCAGCTCGCGCAATACGTGCCGCTCGCGCCGGCGGAGACGCGCGCGGAGGTGACGCCGCCCAGCCCGGAGGAGGCCGCGGAGCGCGAGCGCCAGCTCGCAGCGATCCTGCGCCAGATCATGGCAGACCCGGAGGCGCCCTTCCGCCCGGCCGCGGTGCTCTACCAGGACTTCATCGTGCGCTGCCGGATCCAGGAACTCGGCGCCTCGCCCATCGACCTGCCGGGGTTCCGGCGGATGCTCGCCAATGCCCTCGCCGGGATCGGCGACGCGGCGGCGGAGGGCCCCGAATGGCCCCGCGCGGTCGAGCGCGCCGAGGCGCTGCCCGAGGACGCGCAGGGCGTCTACCTGCTGCTCGCCCGCGCCGCCCTGGCGTGCGAAGCCTGTCCCTCGGACGCGACCATCGCGCGGGCCTATGGCAGCCGCTCGCTCGGCCGGGCGCGCCGGGTGCTGACCTGGCTCGAGGAGCGCGGCGCCATCGTGCTCCGCGCGGAGCGGGCAGGCCGGCGCAGCGTGGCGCTGGTCGGCCTCGGCTGGGAGACGGCGCCCGGCGAACCCGACGGGGCGCTGGAACTGCCCGCCGCCTAGGAGACGCTCGCCTGCGACACGCCCGCGGGCGCGGCGGTGCGGCCCCCATCGACCGCATATTGCGCGCCGGTGACATTGGCCGCGAGGTCGGAGCAGAGGAACAGCACCACGTTCGCGACTTCCTCCGCCGTGCCGTAGCGGCGCAGCGGGATGCCAGCGGAATAGCGTTCCTGCACGCTCTCGGGATTATTCGGCGAGACCTGGCGCTCGATGCCGCGGATCATGCGCGTCTCGATCGGCCCGGGGCAGACGGCGTTGACGCGGATGCCGAGCGGCCCGACCTCGCCCGCCGCAACCTTGGTCAGCCCGATCACCGCGTGCTTGGAGGCGACATAGGCCGGCATGGCCGGCGTGCCAACGAGCCCCGCGATGGACGCCGTGTTCACGATCGCGCCGCGCCCCTGGCGGATCATCACCGGCAGCACATGCCGCAGGCCGAGGAAGACGCCCTTCGCGTTCACGTCCATGACCTCGTCGAACACCGCCTCGTCGTACTCGGCGGTGGGCAGGATGCGGCCCTCGATGCCGGCGTTGTTGTGGAAGCAGTCGATGCTGCCGAAGGCGTCGAGCGCGGCCTGCACATAGGCCCGCACATCGGCCGCGCGGGCCACGTCGGCAACGCAGGCGACGGCGTCCTTCTTCCCGATCTCGGCGGCGACGGCCTCGGCACCTTCCGCGTCGCGGTCCACCACCACGACCTTCGCGCCATGCCGTGCGAAGCCCAGGCACGCCGCGCGCCCGATCCCGTTGCCGCCGCCGGTGACGACCGCGACCTTGCCCTTGAAATCCACCTTGCGTTTCCTCCGTATCTTCAGTCGCGGGACGGTGCCCAGCCGTAGACATCCTGCGCCGTGCCGCCCATCAGCACCGCGCGGTCGGCATCGCTCAGGCGATCCGTCACGCGGAAGGCATCCACCCCCTGCGCGTAGGTCAGGAACGCCACCGCGCGCGTCCAGTCGGTGCCCCACAGGCAGCGGTCCAGGCCGAAGGCGTCGAAGATGCGCGCCAGCGGGTCCCAGATGTCCGCGTAGGGGAAGGGCCGGTGGGACAGCGTGCAGGCGCCGGTGATCTTCACCACCACGTTGTCGTGCGTGGCGAGCCTCAGCAGCTTCGGCAGTTCCGCGAAGGGCTGCGCCGGCACGGGCGGCTCGAAGGGCTGCTGCAGGCCGAGATGGTCGATCACCAGCCGCGTGCCCGGATGCCGCGCCGCGAGCGCATCCACCTGGTCGAGCCGCCCCCAGCACAGCAGGTTCACCGGCAGCCCATGCCGCCCGGCCGCGGCGAGGACGCGCGCCACGCCCGGATCGGCCGGGTCCTCGGGCACGTCCTGGTTCATCATGATGCGCACCGCCACCGCGCCGTCGGTCCCGGCCCAGTCGGCGATGACCTCCTCGACCGCCGGGTTGCGCGTGTCCACCGGCTTCACAAGCGCGAAGCGGCCCGGATGTGCCTTGCGCACGGAGACGGCATAGGAGGCGTCGTAGCGGTACATCGTGAAGGCCGAGACGAGGATCGCGCCGTCCACCCCGACCGCGTCCATGGCCTTCACCATCTCGTCGCCGGTGACCTCGGGCGGGCCGTGCAGCACGCCGGCCCAGGGCCGCCCCGGATGGTCGCGTTCATAGGCGTGTACCTGGGCGTCGATGACCGGCATGGCGTCGTTTCCCCTGCAGCGCGTGCGTATCCGCGGATCACCGGAACCCGCCGCGCCGGCGTTGTGCGCGAACGCTACGCAGCCATTCAGGCCGCATCAACCCCGCGCGGGCACGCCGTGACTTGCCGTGCCGCGCCGCAGGCGGGACACTCCCCGCGACGCACCGGAACCAGCCCTTGTCCGTGCCCCTGTCACGGCCAGGTGAGGCATCCGCAACGAGGAAGCATCCCACCATGTCCCCTGCCGCCGATGCATCTCCCGGCCCAGAGACCACGGTCGACGCGATCATCGTCGGCGCCGGCTTCGCCGGGCTCTACCAACTGCATTGCCTGCGCGACCGGCTGGGGCTTTCCGTGCAGGTGCTGGAGGCGGGGGATGGTGTCGGCGGCACCTGGTACTGGAACCGCTACCCCGGCGCGCGCTGCGATTCCGAGAGCCATTCCTACGCCTTCTACTTCTCGGACGAACTGCTGCAGGACTGGACCTGGTCCGAACGCTATCCGGGCCAGGCCGAGATCCTGCGCTACCTGAACCACGTCGCCGACCGCTTCGACCTGCGCCGCGACATCCGCTTTGGCACGCGCGTGACCGGCGCGGCCTACGACGCCGCGACGAACCGCTGGCATGTGCGCACCGAGACCGGCGAACGCTTCGCGGCGACCTACCTGATCACCGCGGTCGGCTGCCTGTCCGCCGCCAACGTGCCGGACATCGCCGGCCGCGACGACTTCGCCGGCCGCTGGTACCATACCGGCCTGTGGCCGCAGGAAGGCGTGGACTTCCGCGGCAGGCGCGTCGGTATGATCGGCACTGGCTCCACCGGCATCCAGGCCGCGCCGGTGATCGCGGAAGCGGCCGCGCACCTCACCGTCTTCCAGCGCACGGCGAACTACAGCATCCCCGCGCGCAATGCCCCGCTGACCGAGGACTTCAAGCGCTGGGCCAAGGACAACGCGGCGGAACTCCGCCGCCTGATGCATTCGACCGTCAACGGCCATCCCCACCGCATCGCCGAGCGCTCCGCGCATGACGTGACGCCGGAGGAGCGGGAGGCGATCTACCGCGCCGCCTGGGAGAAGGGCGGCCTGCACCTGCGTGCCGCCTTCCGCGACATCCTGACCGACCGCGCGGCGAACGACACCGCGTCCGACTTCCTCCGCGCCCGCATCCGGGACGTGGTGAAGGATCCGAAGACGGCGGAGATCCTGTCGAACATCGACCATCCCTTCGCGACCAAGCGTCCGCCGATCGACACCGGCTATTTCGAGACCTTCAACCGCGACAACGTCTCGCTGGTGGACCTGCGCGCGACGCCGATCGAGCGCATCACCCCCGCCGGCATCCTGCTGCGCGACGGCACCGAGCACGCGCTCGACATCATCGTCTTCGCCACCGGCTTCGACGCCATGACGGGGCCGCTGCTGCGCATGGACATCCAGGGCCGCGACGGGCTCGCGCTGGGCGACGCCTGGCGAGCCGGGCCGCAAACCTATCTCGGCCTGCAGGTGGCGGGCTTCCCGAACCTCTTCACCGTCACCGGCCCGGGCAGCCCGTCGGTGCTCACCAACATGCCGGTCGCCATCGAGCAGCATGTGGAGTGGATCACCGACTGCATCGCGCACATGCGCGAGCAGGGCATCGCCCGCATCGAGCCGCGGCCCGAGGCGGTGGACCGCTGGGTCGCCCATGTGAACGAGGCCGCCAACGCCACCCTGCTGCCCCAGGCCGGCCATTCCTGGTATCTTGGCGCCAACGTGCCGGGCAAGCCACGCGTCTTCATGCCTTACGCCGGCGGCCTGGCGCGCTACCGGAAGACCTGCGCCGAGGTTGCGGCGCGCGGCTACGAGGGCTTCGCCCTCGGCGCCTGACGGGACGAATGAGGCAGGACACGATGAACGACATGGGCACCCACGCCACCACGCTCGGCTTCGAGGCGCGGCTCGACCGCCTGGCGGAGCTCGCGGTGCGCGTCGGGTTGAACCTGGCGCCGAGGCAGGAAGTCGTGATGACGGCTTCGGTTGAATCCATCGACCTCGCGCGCCGCATCACCGAGCAGGCCTACAAGGCGGGCGCCTCGCTCGTCACGACGCTGTTCTCGGACGAGCAGGCGACGCTGGCGCGCTACCGCCTCGCGCGCGACGAGGCCTTCGACACCGCCCCCGGCTGGCTCTTCGACGGCATGGCCGCGGCCTTCCGCAATGGCGCGGCGCGCCTTGCCATCGTCGGCGAGGATCCCGCCCTGCTCGCCGCCGAGGACCCTGACAAGGTCGCGCGCGCCAACCGGGCGCGGTCGGCGGCCTATCGGCCCGCGCTCGAACTCATCACCGCCTCGGCGATCAACTGGTCCCTGGTCGCCGGCGCGACGCCCGCCTGGGCCGCCGCCGTCTTCCCGGATGAACCGCCGGAGGTCGCGCTGGCGAAGCTGTGGGATGCGATCTTCGCCGCCTCCCGCATCGATGCGCCCGATCCGGTCGCGGCCTGGGCCGAGCACAACGCCGCGCTGCGCGCACGGCGCGACATGCTGAATGCGCGCCGTTACGCCGCGCTGCATTTCCGCGGGCCGGGCACCGACCTGCGCGTCGGCCTCGCGCAGGGCCACGCCTGGATGGGCGGCGCCAGCCCGGCGAAGAACGGCATCACCGGCAATCCCAACATCCCGACCGAGGAGGTCTTCACCACCCCCGACGCACGGATGACGGAAGGCACGGTCACGGCGACCAAGCCGCTCTCCTACCAGGGCACGCTGATCCGCGACATCCGCGTGCGCTTCGCGGGCGGCCGCATCGTCGAGGCCTCCGCCGCCACCGGCAGCGCCGTGCTGGATCGCATGATCGGCACCGACGAGGGCGCTCGGATGCTGGGCGAAGTCGCGCTGGTGCCGGCCTCCAACCCGATCGCGCGCAGCGGGGTGCTCTTCCTCAACACGCTGTTCGACGAGAACGCGGCGAGCCACATCGCGCTCGGCCAGGCCTATTCCAAGTGCTTCGTGGAGGATGACCTGACGGCGGAGCAACTCGCCGCGCGCGGCGCCAACACCAGCCTGATCCATGTCGACTGGATGATCGGCTCGCCCGAGACCGAGGTGGACGGCATCGACGCCGACGGCCGCGCGGAGCCGCTGATGCGCGGCGGCGAATGGGTGAAATAGGTTGAGCCGGCGCTGGCCGGCACGGGGAGGGGAAACAACCATGGACCAGGCCATCACTCCGATTGGCGGCGCCGCCGCCTGGCGCGGCGCGGAACTCGCCGCGCGCGGCTTCTGGCCGCGGCGCCTCACGGCGCAGGAGGTAGCCGCGCTGGACGCGGCGCTCGGCGCGGTGAAGGCCGCGGGACGCGCACCGCCCGCCATCGCGCGCGAGCATTTCGCCATCCCCGCGCTCGCGCCACTGCTCGCCGCCGTCACCGCGGAACTCGAGAGCGGCGCCGGCGTGGTGCGCCTTTCGGGCCTGCCCGTGGAGCGGCTGTCGAAGGACGATCTCAGGACGCTGTTCTGGGGCCTGTGTGCCAATATCGGCACGCCGCTGTTCCAGAACACCACCGGCGAAGTCCTGGCCGAGGTGAAGGACGAAACCGGCCAGGGCATCGCCGTGACCGGCGGCGGGCCCGGCCCGGTGCCTTCGGCCCGCGCGCGCAGCCGCTCCACCGGGCCGCTCCGCTTCCACACGGACAAGTGCGACCTGCTCTGCCTGCTCTGTGCGTCGAACGGCATCGCGGGCGGCGTTTCCCGCGTCGTCTCCACCGTTGCCATCCATGACGAGATGGCGCGCCGCCGCCCCGACCTGCTGCGCGTGCTCTACGAGGATTTCTGGCGCATGCGCCCGGCGGACGAGGAAGGCGCGCAGCATGCCGACCGCGTCTTCCGCATGCCGGTCTTCTCCCGCGGCCCGGACGGCGCCTTCACCAGCCAGTATTCCCGCACCTATGTCGAGATGGCGCATGCCGAGCCCGGCGTGCCGCCGCTGCGCCCCGAACAGGTGGAGGCGATGGACATGCTCGCCGCCCTCGCCGACGAACTCTGCGCCGAGGCGCCCTTCACCCCCGGCGACGTCCAGTTGCTGAACCAGCACGTCACCTATCATGGGCGCACGGCCTATGCGGACGACGCGGCGTCCGGAGCGCACCGCGTGCTGCTGCGCATCTGGCTGGCGGTGCCGTTCAGCCGGGCATTGCCGGAAGGGCACCGCGTGCAGTGGGGCGCGACCGAGGCAGGGGCGCTGAGGGGTGGCGCGATCCTGGGGCGAAGCGCGATCGCGGCGTGAGGCGGGGGGAGAAGGGAACTTCTCCCCCCACACCCCCCTCAACCTTCTTTGGCTTTTGGGGACTGAAAGCAGATGGGGACTGAAAGCAGAGGCCGGCGCTAGCGGGAACCAAGACCGGGCCCGATCGGGCGCAGTCGGCCCGCGATGCGCCCAATATTTGGGCTGTCGTCCTCCCGTTTCCGTGCATACTTTCGGGTGGAGAAGGCTTTGTGTAGGGGGGGTTAGTTGACCTACGAAGAACTGAATGTCGGTGATCTGCGCGTCAACCAAGCCAATGATCGACACGGAGAGGTCGGGAGTGAGGACCTCGCAATTGCTGAGCTGTTCCGGTTACATGACGCTCAGATGCGAAACCTCGCGGCTGATATTGCTGCTGAGGGCGCCATATACGATCCGCCGCTAGTGATGCCAGGCAATGGCAGCTTTGTGGTATTTGACGGAAATAGAAGGATAACTTGTGCAAAGTTGCTTTTAAATCCCAGGCGCGCTCCGTCTGCCGAATTGCAAACGTTATTTTCAAACTTGAGGAACGAATTTGGTGATCGAATACCAACACGCCTTATTTGCCAGACTGAAAGTGATCGCAATGTTATCGACAGTATTCTGTTCCGACGACACACCGGATCGCAGCGAGGTATCGGACAACTCGGATGGAACGATCGAGCGAAGCTGAACTTTGTTGAGCGGACCGGCCGCAACGAAAGCGTCAACGTTGCAGCCGAAATCGAGCGAGTTCTTTCCGAAGCGGGGAGACTTCCGGAAGGAATGATACCATGGTCAACCCTTACGAGACTGCTTTCGTCCGAGGAATTTCGGAACCGAGCCGGAATCAGCACGGCGGGTAGACGCTTTCGGCTGACACACGAGCGCGAGGTTGTAACAGAGGCTCTGTATAGAATTGCGAACGACTTGGCAGATCAAGTCGTAACGCTAGGTGATCTCTGGAACAATGAAGGAAAAAGAGCCTATCTAGGTCGTCTTGAGAGCGAGGGCATCCTACCTCAGGAGGCCCAGCGCCTGCCCGAGGCAACCGGCAGCCGAACTTCACCGAGAAATACCAGAAGAAACCAGCAACCGCCCCAGCCCCCGCAGACGACCTTTATTCCGTCTGACGCGCCCCACGTCCAATGGCTGGCGAATCAGCAGCGTGCCCGAGCAGTCTGGGAGGAATTGCAGTCGTTATCTCTGCAAAGGCATCCAAATGCGGTATCGGTGCTTATGCGAATCTTATTGGAGCTATCAGTTGAGAGTTACATTAACGAACATGGTCTGCAGGTTCTTGATAACCTATCGCGCAAAGTGGGTGCCGTCTCTACGCATCTGCTTGGCCGTCAGATAATTGATCAAGACTATTTTGATGAGCTGGAGAGGATGCGCCTCAATGATCAGTTAATTTCAGTAGCGAGTATGCAGCGGTATATTCACTCTCCTGATTTTGCACCTATGGAGAGCGAACTTCGCATTTATTGGGTTCGGTTAGGGCGCTTTCTTGTCGCCACGCTCAACAGGTAAGCTAATACGCTTACCGTTTGTGCTGGGATATTGGCATCGCCGGTATTGGGGGATGCTGCTGACTTGACGGAGGGAAGATGCCATTCCGCTCTCCCGCGGTGTCTAGAGCCGTTACCGTGCGCCAGAGCGAACGGTAACGGCTCTAAGCAACCAGTGGGGAGCGTCCTCCCCCGAGAAACCAGTCCAGCACCCGCCCATTCGCCTCGCGCGGCCAGCAATGCGCGAGATCCGCGATCTCCTCATGCCGCACCGCCGCGCCGCCCTGCACCAGCAGCGATGCGGCGCGCTCCGCCGTCTCCGGCGGGAACATCCAGTCGCGCGCGCCGTGCAGGATGAATACCGGCAGCCCGCGCAGCCGCGCCGGGTCCGCGACGCTCGCCATGATCGGGTGGAAGGCCGCCGCCACCGGCGCGAGATGCGTGAACCGCACCCCCGCCGCCAGCCCGTGCAGATAGGCGAAGGTCCCGCCGTCGCTCATCCCCGTCAGCAGCATGCGCGCCGGGTCCACCGCCCACCCTGACGCCACCTGCGCCACCAGCCGCGTGATGTTCTCCCCGTCCAGCGCCGGATCCTGCAACGACCAGGTGCGGCCGATCGCGGTCGGTGCCAGCAGGATGCAGTCGCGGGATCGCGCGTCCCGCAGCCAGGTCCAGAGGAACCCGCCGCCATCCCCGCTGCCGCCGTGCAGCGCGACGATCAGCGGCGCCGGCCGAGCCGGATCATGGTCCTCCGGCACATAGAGCGCCGCAGCTCCGCGGCTGCCCGGCGGGCCGCCGAGCGACATTGTCCCGCGCCCCTCCCGTCCAGGCTGCGCCGAGAGGCGCGCGGCCAGCGCCGCATCCTCCCGCGCCTCGGGCGTCAGGAAGAAGCGGCTGACGGCGGACATGAAGGGGGCGAGGGGATAGATCGCCTCGCAACCCCGGCCATAGGCACGTGTCGCACGATAGGCGGCGCGCAGCGGGTCCGGCGCTGCCATCGCGCCGGCCAGGCCGTCGAGCCCGCCCAGCGCGGCCTGTCCCGCGCGTTCCATGCAATCCCGCACGGGGATCAGCCCCTCCGGCCAATCGAGCGCCCGCGCCGCCGCCAGCGCCGGCCCGAGGTCCGACCCGCGCTCCCCGACCGCCTGCGTCAGTGCCGCCAGCGTCTCGGGGTCGAGGTGCCGCGCCGCGTGTTCCAGCACCGCCAACGCATCCAGGATGGCCGGCACCAACCGGCCGATTGCCTCCCCGGCGGCGTCGCGGCCCGCACTCACCTGCCGCGCCCCATCAGCCGGGGCTCGCCGCCCAGGCGGCAGCGTGGCTGCCGAGCGGCACGGCCGGGCGCGCCCAATGCGCGGGCGTCTCCGACAGGATCGCGCTGTGGCGCACTGCCGTCATGCGGCCGAAGCCGCTGGCGCTTTCCTCCAGCCATCCCGTGGCCGCCGCGTCCGGAATCCCCGGCGCGGCAAGCCCGCCTTCGACGCGGCCCAGTCGCTTGATCCATTCCCCGGTGCCGGCCAGCGACACCCGCACCAGCCACGACCCGCCTTCCTGCGCCCGCCGCAGCAGCGCCGCCATGGCCCCGAGGGCCAGCAGATAGCCCGAGGCATGGTCGATCGCCTGGCAGGGCAGGGGGCGCGGCTTGTCCTTGCCGGCGGCGACGGCCTCGGCGTCGTTGATGCCGTTGGCGTTCTGCACCAGCGAATCGAAGCCCCGCCGTCCCGCCCACGGGCCGAGATGCCCATAGGCCGACAGCGACACGCAGACGATGCCGGGCCTCAGCGCGGCAAGTTCGTCCGGGGCGAAGCCGTGCGCGGCGACCGCGCCCGGCCGGTAGCCTTGCAGGAAGACATCCGCCCCGGCGGCGAGGCCGCGCAGCGCCGCCCGATCCTCCTCCCGCCGGAGGTCGAGCGCAGCGCACCGCTTGCCCCGCCCGGTATCCATCACCAGCGCCGGGATCGAGGGCAGATGCGGCCCGGTCACGTGCAGCACCTCCGCCCCATGCGCCGCGAGCGTCCGCCCGGCCACCGGCCCCGCGATCACCCGCGTCAGGTCCAGCACGCGCAGCCCATCCAGCGGCCGGGCGCCGAGCGGGGGCAGCGGTATCGGCGGCGCGTCGCCAATGCGCTCGATCACCAGCGGCGGCAGCGTCGCGACCGCCTGGCCCTGCGAATGCGCGGCCCATTCGTCGAGGCTGCGCGTCATGGTGGCGACCAGGCCGGCCTCGGCGGCGGCGGTTTCCAGCGCCTCGGCCGTCCAGCCCTGAAGGGTGCGGCTCACTGCCTCCCGGTCGTAGTCGCAGCCGAGCAGGCGCAACATGCCGTCGCGATGGTGCGGGAAGTTGGTGTGCAGCCGCACCCAGCGCCCGTCTCCGCAGCGGTGCAGGCCGGCGATGCGGTCCCAGCCCTCATGGACCGGCGCGTCGTCGATCCTCAGGTGGTGCTCGGAGCGGAATTCGGTCAGCGCATGGGCCATGTCCACCGAGACGCGCTGCGCCGGCCCGCCGCGCGCCCGGTGTATGGCCGCGGCCGCCGCGCCTGCGGCGGCGATGGTGGCAACGGCCGCCGTGCCGACGGCGAAGGAGGAGGGAACAACCGGGTCGGCGCCCGAGAGCGAGGTCTCGGGGCGGGCGGCGTCGCCCAGCCCGGCCGCGTTCCAGAGACCCGCAAGGGCGTCGTCACTCCCGCTCATCCACCTGGCATCCTCGCGCATGAAGCGGGGAGGCTGCCCCGCGTCATCGCGTGGGTAAAGGCAGGAAGTCCCCTTGCGAGCCCGGAGGGAGGGCGGCGCCAACCTGCACGGCGCCAACCCGCGCGAAGCCCCCCTTGCGTGCCCGGAGGGAGGAGGAGGAGCCACCTGTCGTCGCGACGGACGACGCCACCGCGCCGCGTGCCTTCCTCGTCGCCCGCCGCTTCACGGGCCGTCGGGCGCGCCGCCTCTCACCCCCACAGCGATTCCAGCGACGGCCCCCGGGATTCGATTGCCGCGCGCCGCTTCACCTTCATGGTCGGCGTCAGCAGGCCGTTCTCGATGGTGAAGGGTTCCGTCACGGACCAATGACGGATGCGCTCGATGGTCGGCAGCTTGGCGTTCACCCGGCGCACCGCGTCGCCGATCTTCTCCGCCATCCCCTCCGCCGGGACGAGGAGGGCCACCAGTGCCGCCTTGCCCTCCCCGGCGACGAGGGCCTGGTGCACCTCCGGCTCGGCCATCAGCAGGCATTCGATCTTGGCCGGGCTGACCATGTCGCCGCCGAGCGTCTTGATGAAGTCCTTCTTGCGGTCGGTGATGCGCAGGTAGCCGTCCTCGATCACGCCGACGTCGCCTGTGTGCAGCCAGTGCGTGTCGTCCCCGGGAGGCGGCTTCAGCGCGGCGGCGGTGGCCTCGGCGTTGTTCCAGTAGCCGGTCATCACCAGGTCGCCGCGGACCAGCACCTCGCCGTCCTCGGCGATGCGGAGTTCCACGCCCTTCAGCGGCGGGCCGACGGTGTGGCGCCGGTTGGCCCAGGGCAGGTTCACGCTGACCACCGGCCCGGCCTCCGTCTGGCCGTAGCCCTGGATCACCGGCAGGCCGAGCGCGATGAAGAAGCCCGAGAGTTCCGGATCGAGCCGCGCCCCGCCCGAGACCATCGCCTGGAGCCGCCCGCCGAAGCGCGCGCGCGTCTTTTCCCGCACCAGGCGGTCGAGCACCACGTCCTGCAACCGCTCCAGCAGGCCGAGCGGCGGCCCGTCCATCTTCCTGATTCCGAGCGCGAGGGTGCGATCGAAAAGCCGCCGCTTGAAGGCGCTTTCCTTCTCGAGCCCCGCCAGGATGCGGCCGCGCAGCACCTCGAAGAGGCGCGGCACGGCGGTCAGCACGGCGGGCTTGATCTCGGCCAGTTCATGCGCGAGCCGGTCGGCGCCGCGCGAATAGACCACCTCCATCCCGACCGAGGGGAGCAGGAAGCCGCCCACCGTGTGCTCGTAGGAATGCGACAGCGGCAGGAAGGACAGGTAGGCCTTGCCCGCGAGTTCCAGCCGCCGCGCCAGCGGCACCACCCCGGCGCGGTTCGCCAGCAGCGCCCGGTGCGGCAGCATCACGCCCTTGGGAAGCCCGCCCGTGCCGGATGTGTAGATCAGGCAGGCCAGGCTTTCGCGCGGGGCGCTGGCGGCCTCTGCGGCGAGCATGGCCGGGTCGCCGGCGGTCGCCAGGGCCTCCGCCCAGCCATGGCCGGCAAGGCCCGCCTGCGCGGGCGGCTCCTCGCAGCAGATGAGCAGGTCCAGGCCCTCGGCCAGCGCCGCGCCCTCGAGCACCCGCTCGGCCAGCTTCCGAGTCGAGACGATCGCCGCGCGCGCCCCCGAATCGCGCAGGATGTGCGCGTGGTCGCCCGGCAGGTTGGTGGTGTAGGTCGGCACCGTGATGGCGCCGATCGCCATGATGGCGGTGTCGGCGATGGGGAATTCGGGCCGGTTCTCGCTGACCAGCAGCACCCGGTCCCCGGGGCCGATGCCCCGGCCGCGCAGGAAGGCGGCGACCGAGGCCACCTGCACCGCGAACCCCCCCCAGGGCAGGCTGCGCCAGCCGCCATTCTGCCAGTGGCGGAACAATGGCCTGTCCGCCCATTCGGCGGCGCGCGACAGCATCATTGCGGGCAGCGTCGGCCAGTCTTCGGGCGAATGGGCCATGCGTCTCCCTCTGGGGTTCCGGGACCGGCATGTTGGGGGTGGCGGAAGCGCTTGGCCAAGTCCCCGTTTCGCCTATATGGACGACGTGACCAGCAAGCATCTCCCGACCCCCGCCCGCGCCCCCCTCGACGCCGCCGCCGCGGAAGCCGCGCTGCCCGTCTGGGACCTCTCCGACCTCTATGCCGGGCCGGACGACCCGCGCCTCGCCGCCGACCTGGCGCGCACGGAGGAGGAAGCGCGCGCATTCGAGGCCCGGCTCTCCGGCCGCCTCGCCGGCCTGGCGGGCGACACGCTCGCCAAGGCCATCGCGGACTACGAGGCGATGTGGGAACGGCTCGGGCGCGTGACCTCCTATGCCGGGCTGCTGTTCAGCGGCGATGCCCAGGACGCGGCGAACGGCCGCTTCTACCAGACGACGCAGGAGAGGGTGACGACCATCTCCTCCCACCTGCTGTTCTTCACGCTGGAACTGAACCGGCTCGAGGACCATGCGCTCGAATCGAAGATCGGTGGCTCGGCCGCGCTCGGCCGCTGGCGTCCCTGGCTGCGCGACCTGCGCGTGTTCCGCCCGCACCAGCTTTCGGACGAGGCGGAGAAGCTGCTGCACGAGAAGGAGGTCGCCGGCCGTTCCGCCTGGGTGCGGCTGTTCGACGAGACCATCGCCACCATGAAGGTGAAGGTGGGCGAGGAGCAGCTGACCGTCTCGGCCGCCCTCAACCGCCTCTCCGAGCGCGACCGTGCGAAGCGCGAGGCCGCGGCGAAGGGCGTCTCGGAAGCCTTCGGGGATCGCGTGCGGCTGTTCTCCCTCATCACCAACGTCCTCGCGAAGGACAAGGAGATCGAGGACCAGTGGCGCCACTACCCGCGCCCCGGTTCCTACCGCAACCGCTCCAACATGGTGGAGGACGAGGTGGTGGACGCGCTGGTCGGCGCCGTCTGCCAGTCCTTCCCGCGCCTGTCGCACCGCTACTACGCGATGAAGGCGAAGTGGCTCGGCCTGGAGAAGCTGCAGCACTGGGACCGCAACGCCCCGCTGCCGGACGAGGATGACCGACTGGTGCCCTGGCCGGAGGCGGTGGAGCGCGTGCTGGCCTCCTACGCCGCCTTCAGCCCGGACCTCTCGGCGATCGGCCGGCGCTTCTTCGACAAGCCCTGGATCGACGCGGCACTGCGGCCGGGCAAGGCGTCCGGCGCCTTCGCGCATCCGACCGTGCCGTCCGCGCATCCCTATCTGCTGCTGAATTACCACGGCAAGTCGCGCGACGTGATGACGCTGGCGCATGAACTCGGCCATGGCGTCCACCAGATCCTGGCCGGTGCGCAGGGCTACCTGATGTCCTCGACGCCGCTGACGCTGGCCGAGACCGCGTCGGTCTTCGGGGAGATGCTAACCTTCCGCGCCGTGCTCGACGCCGAGACCGACCCCAGGCGCCGCCGCGCGCTGCTCGCCGGCAAGGTCGAGGACATGCTCAACACGGTCGTCCGCCAGATCGCCTTCTATCGCTTCGAGACGCTGCTGCACGACGAGCGCCGCAAGGGCGAGATCGCCCATGAGCGCATCGCCGAACTGTGGATGCAGGTGCAGGTGGAAAGCCTCGGCCCGGCCTTCGAGTTCACGCCGGATTACGGCGTCTACTGGGCCTATATCCCGCACTTCGTCCACACGCCCTTCTACGTCTATGCCTACGCATTCGGGGATTGCCTGGTGAATGCGCTCTACGGCGTGTACCGCGATGGGTCCGTGAAGGATTTCCAGGCCAAGTACCTGGAGATGCTGCGCGCCGGCGGCACGCTGCGGCACCGCGAACTGCTCGCGCCCTTCGGGCTGAACGCGGCGGATCCGGCCTTCTGGACCAAGGGCCTCGACGTCATCTCCGGCTTCATCGACGAACTGGAGCGCGAACCGCGCGACGACGTGCCGGAACGCACGGATGCCTGAGCGCGAGGGCAGCACCCTGTTCGGGGAGGCGCGGCGGATGCTGCGCACCTCCGGCGCCGTCACCGGCATCGCCGCGCGCGTCGCTGGCCAGCGCATCTTCGGCATGAAGGGCGGCGCCGCCGCACATGCGGAGGATTTGAAGGCGATCCTCGGCGGGCTCAAGGGCCCGATGATGAAGGTGGCGCAGTTCCTCTCCACCGTGCCGGACGCGCTGCCGCCGGAATACGCGAAGGAACTGGCGACCCTTCAGGCCAATGCCCCGCCCATGGGCTGGCCCTTCGTGCGCCGGCGGATGGCGAGCGAACTCGGCCCGGCCTGGGAATCGAGGTTCGCCTCCTTCGAGCGGGAGGCGGCCGCCGCGGCCTCGCTCGGCCAGGTCCATCGCGCCGTGCTGCCGGATGGCCGCCGCGTCGCCTGCAAGCTGCAATACCCGGACATGGCGAGCGTGGTGGAGGCCGACCTCCGTCAGCTCAAGATCGCCATGGCGGTCTACCGGCGGATGGACCCGACGCTGGAGAACGACGAGGCTTACCTCGAGCTCTCCGACCGGCTGCGTGAGGAACTCGACTACATCCGCGAGGCCGCGCAGCAGCGCCTCTATGGGCTGATGCTCGCCGGGACGCCGGGCGTCAGCGTGCCGGTGCCGGTCGAGGGCTATTGCACGAGGCGCCTTCTGACCATGACCTGGCTCGATGGCCGAGCCATCCAGGCGCGCATCGAGGAAGATCCGCCGGAGGAGGAGCGCGCCGCCTATGCCCGCGCCCTGTTCCGCGCCTGGTATCTGCCGCTCTACCGGTACGGCGTCATCCACGGCGACCCGCATCTCGGCAACTACCAGGTGCGCGCCGAGGCGGCGGAGAATGGCGGCTGGGGCATCAACCTGCTCGATTTCGGCGTGGTTCGGGTCTTCCCGCCGGCCTTCATCGGCGGCGTCATCATGCTCTACGAGGCCGTCCGCGACGACGACTTCGACAAGTCGGCCGAGGCCTATCGCATCTGGGGCTTCCGCGACCTCAAGCGGGAGACGATGGAAGTGCTGAACATCTGGGCGCGCTTCCTCTACGAGCCGCTGCTCGACGATCGCGTGCGGCCGATCCAGGTAACCGACGACGCGAATTATGGGCGCAGGATCGCCGAGCAGGTCCATGCAGGCCTGAAGCGTACCGGCGGCGTGCGCGTGCCGCGGGAATTCCCTCTCATGGACCGGGCGGCGATCGGGCTCGGTTCGGTCTTCCTGCGGCTGGGCGCCAAGGTGAACTGGCACGACCTGTTCCACGAACTGATCGCCGACTTCGACGAGGCGAGGCTCGCGGAGCGGCAGCAGGCGGCGCTGGCCGAAGCCGGCGTGCCGGCGACCTGACGGCGCGACCCCGGGCGGGACGCGACCGGCCGGCGGCACCCGGCGGCCGGTCGATGCATGGTCATCGCGCATGCTGGACACCCAGCCGCGCCCCTTGTAGGTCCGAAGCCGCACATTTGGGCGCAGGGAGACCTCCCGCATGAGAGTTGCGGTCCTGTTGGAACGGCGGAACGGGGAGACCCGAGTCGCGGCTACGCCCGAAACGGTCAAGAAATATATCGGCATGGGTCTCGAGGTGACGGTCGAGCAGGGGGCGGGCCTCGCCTCCGGCATCACCGACGCCGCCTATGCGGAAGCCGGCGCGAAGCTCGCCGCCGATGCGGCCGGGGCGCTCGCCGGGGCGGGCATCGTGCTCAAGGTCCGCGCGCCGCTCGCCGCCGGGGAAGGGGAGGTGGACGAGTTCTCCGCCATCCCGCGCGGCGCGCTGCTGATCGGCACGCTCGGCGCCGACGCCGATGCCGCGGCCCGCTACGCCGCCGCGGGGATCGAGGCCTGCTCCATGGAATTGCTGCCGCGCATCACCCGCGCGCAGTCGATGGACGTGCTGTCCTCCCAGGCGAACCTCGCGGGCTACCGCGCGGTGATCGAGGGGGCCACGTCCTACGACAAGGGCTTCCCGATGATGATGACGGCGGCCGGCACCGTGCCCGCCGCCAATGTCTTCATCATGGGCGCGGGCGTGGCGGGGCTTCAGGCCATCGCCACCGCGCGCCGCCTCGGTGGCCGCGTCTCCGCCACCGACGTCCGGCCCGCGGCGAAGGAGGAGATCAAGTCCCTCGGCGCGTCCTTCGTCGGCTACGAGGACGAGGAGAGCAAGGCTGCCCAGACCGCCGGCGGCTACGCCAAGCAGCTCTCGGCCGAGTTCTACGCCAGGCAGGCCGAGGTCGTGGCCGCGCACATCGCCAAGCAGGACGTCGTGGTCTGCACCGCCCTGGTGCAGGGCCGCCGCGCGCCGACGCTGGTGACGGCCGCCATGGTCGCCTCGATGAAGCCGGGCTCCGTCATCGTGGACATCGCGGCGGATGCCGGCGGCAACTGCGCCGTGACGAAGCCCGGCGAGATGGTGGTGACCGAGAACGGCGTGAAGGTGCTCGGCTTCACCAACTGGCCCGGGCGCCTGCCGGCGGCGTCGTCCGCGCTCTATGCGCGCAACCTCCTCACCTTCCTCTCGACCTTCTGGGACAAGGAAGCCAAGGCGCCGAAGCTGCCGGAGGAGGACGAGATCGTGAAGGGCGTGACGCTGACGCGCGGCGGCGCCGTGGTGCATCCGCTGATGAAGCCGGCGGCGTGAGGGGGCAGGGACGATGAACCCGACGGAACTCGCAACCCAGGCCCAGTCCATGGCGCAGCGCGCGCTGGAACTGGCCGAGCAGGCGCGGCGCGCGGCCGAGGTCGCCGCCCCCGTGGCCGCGGCCGCGGAGCCCTTCCTCTACCTGCTGACGATCTTCCTGCTCGCCTGCTTCGTGGGCTACCACGTGGTGTGGAACGTCACCCCGGCGCTGCACTCGCCGCTGATGGGCGTGACCAATGCCATCTCCTCGGTGATCGTGGTGGGCGCGATCCTCGCCGCCGGCACGGCGGAAGGGACGGTGGCACGGATCTTCGGCTTCCTCGGTGTGACGCTCGCCGCGGTGAACATCTTCGGTGGCTTCATGGTGACGCGGCGGATGCTCGCCATGTTCAAGAAGAAGGGGGGCTGAGCCGATGGCGACCACGCTTTCGACGCTCGCCTACCTGGTCGCGTCGGTTCTCTTCATCCTCGCGCTGCGCGGGCTGTCCCATCCGGAGACCAGCCGCACCGGCAACATGTACGGCATGATCGGGATGGGCATCGCCATCCTGGCGACGCTGTTCAAGCCGGGCATGGGCTTCGGCGGCATCGCGCTGATCGTCGCGGGGCTGGCCATCGGCGGCACGGTCGGTACCGTCGTCGCCCAGCGCATCCAGATGACGGCGCTGCCGCAGCTCGTCGCGGCCTTCCACTCGCTGGTCGGCATGGCGGCGGTCTTCGTCGCCGCGGCGGCCTTCTACGCGCCGGAATCCTTCGGCATCGGCACGCGCGGGCATATCCACGGGCAGTCGCTGGTGGAGATGTCGCTCGGCCTCGCCATCGGTGCCATCACCTTCTCCGGTTCCGTCATCGCCTTCGCGAAGCTCGCGGGGAAGATGTCGGGCGCGCCGATCACCTTCGGCGGGCAGCATTGGCTGAACCTCGCGCTCGGCATCCTGCTGCTGGTGCTGGTCATCGCCTTCGTCGCCACGGGCAATGGGCTGCTGTTCTGGCTGATCGCGTTCCTGTCCTTCGCGCTCGGCTTCCTGCTGATCATCCCGATCGGCGGGGCGGACATGCCTGTCGTCGTGTCCATGCTGAACAGCTACTCGGGCTGGGCGGCGGCGGGCATCGGCTTCACCATCGGCAACCTGCTGCTGATCGTGACCGGCGCGCTGGTGGGCGCCTCCGGTGCGATCCTGTCCTACATCATGTGCAAGGGCATGAACCGCAGCATCATCAACGTGCTGCTGGGCGGGTTCGGGTCCGAGGGCGGCGTGGCTGCCGCCGGCGGCGGCGATGCCGACCGGCCGCCGGTCAAGGCAGGCTCGCCCGAGGACGCCGCCTACATGATGAAGAACGCGCAGAAGATCATCATCGTGCCCGGCTACGGCATGGCGGTGGCCCAGGCGCAGCAGGTGCTCCGCGAGATGGCGGACCTGCTGAAGAAGGAAGGGGCGGAGATCAAGTACGCGATCCACCCCGTTGCCGGCCGCATGCCCGGGCACATGAACGTGCTGCTGGCGGAAGCCAACGTGCCCTACGACGAGGTGTTCGAGCTCGAGGAGATCAACCCCGAGTTCGCGGATGCCGACGTCGCCTTCGTCATCGGCGCCAACGACGTGACCAACCCGGCGGCGAAGACCGACAAGTCGAGCGCGATCTACGGCATGCCGATCCTGGACGTGGAGCGCGCCAAGACGGTGTTCTTCGTCAAGCGCGGCATGGCCTCCGGCTATGCCGGGGTGGAAAACGAGCTGTTCTTCCGCCCCAACACCATGATGCTCTTCGGCGACGCCAAGAAGGTGACGCAGGAGATCGTGCAGTCGCTGCAGCGCTGAGGCTGAAGGCCGGGGGGGGGAAGCGAACTTCTCCCCCCGAACCCCCCTCAACCTTCTTTGGCGCCTGGGAACTGACAGCCCAGGGCATAGCCAAGAGGCCAAAGAAGGGAGGGGGATCGGGGGAGGTTCTCCTCCCCCGACCTTACTTGTCACTTCCATGAATCGCCGCCCGCAGTCCCCCGCTGAATGCGCGGGGCCGTTCGGGCGCGCCGGCAGCAATCGCCTTGGCGCCGCGCCGCCAGGCGATTGGTGTAGCATTGGGCGCAAGCGCCATGCCCGACACTGGCCGCACACGCTCTTCGGAGATGCGCTCTGGCCCAGGATATCGCCCTGTACGCCGCCATCGGCTTCCTCGCCCAGTTGGTGGACGGGGCGATCGGCATGGCCTACGGGCTGACGGCGACCTCGGTGATGGTGGCGCAGGGTGTATCGCCCGCGGCCGCCTCCGCCGCCGTGCACGCGGCGGAGGTCGCCACCACCGGACTGTCGGGGCTGGCCCATTGGCGACTCGGGCATGTCGAGCCTCGCCTGCTGCGGCGCCTGGCGCTTCCCGGCATCCTGGGCGGCGTCGCCGGGGCCCTGCTGGCGGGGCAGCTGCCGATGGAGATCCTGAAGCCGGCGGTGAGCCTCTATCTGCTCGGCATGGGGTTCGTGGTGCTGTGGCGCGCCTGGATCGGGCTCGCGCCGGAGACCTCGGCGCCACCGTCGGACCCCATGCCGCTCGGCTTCGGCGGTGGCTTCCTCGATGCCGTGGGCGGCGGCGGCTGGGGGCCGATTGTCACGTCAACGCTGATCGGGCGCGGGCTCGATGCGAAGATCGCGATCGGCACCTCCAACGCGGCGGAATTCTTCGTCACCTGCGCGGTCGCGGCGGCCTTCCTGACCTCGATCGGCGTGAGCATCTGGCCGCTGGCCGTGGGGCTGGTGATCGGCGGGGCGTTGGCCGCGCCGTTCGCGGCGCTGGCGACGCGACACATGCCGGTGCGGCCGCTGATGGCCATCGTCGGGATGGTGATCGTGCTGCTGTCGGGCTCGTCCCTGCTGCGCCACCTCGGCCTGCTGGCCTGAGGCGCAGGCCTTCAGCGCGCCCCTTCGGGCCAGGGCATGCCGTGCAGCGGCTGGCCGGGACGCGCGCGTTCGAAATTCGTCCAGGTGCGGCAGTCGACGCGCGCCCAACCGCCGCCCGGGGGCGGGTCACCGAAGGCGATCGGCGGGCAGCGCTGGCTGGCGTCGAGCCGCGCCGCGGCCTCGTCCAGGTTCTGCCGGCGGGAGAAGCCGCGGTTCTCCCACCTTTCCCAGCGGATCATGCCGAGGTCCCGCGCGAACCAGATGCGCTCGAGGTGGGTGGATTGCGGGATCGGGACGGCCCGCCCGTAATGCTCGGTGACGATGGTGTCGATCATGGCCTCGCCCCGGCCGCCGGTGGTGTCCCGCCAGGGGATGGCGATGCGCGCGATGCGCCAGCGCGTCAGGCTCCCGTCGAAGGCAGGCGGGCAGGCTTCGATGCTCGGGGCCATGCGCAGCCGGGCGATGCGCTCGACCCAGCCATCCGGCCCCGGGCGGCCGGGCGCGGCCAGGAGCCAGCCCTGCATTCCGCCATCCGGTCCCCTGGCGCAGCCCGGGGACCGCATCCAGCCGCCGTGCCGGCCGTCGCCCGTGTAGATGATGTAGGCGCCGCCATCCTCGGGCGCGATGCGGATGACATGGGCGGCATCGCCGTGGGTGCCGTCGAAGACCCCGAAGCTTCGCCCGTCGCCGCCGAAATCCATGGACTGGATGACGACGTCGCGGCCGAGCCAGGTCGCGCGCAACGAATCTGACGCCTGGAAGCCCTCGGGGCGGCGGGCGGCGATCGCCACCGCGGGCCAGTCATGCTTGCGGTAGGGCAGGGCGTCGGAGAAGCCGAGCGGGCGGCGGCGGGTGCAGCCGGGCTCCACCGGCAGCAGCCCGGGCACCGGCGCGCCCCGCGCATCGACGCAGGCCACCTGGACCAGGAAGGGCACCCAGTCCTGCGCCCGCGCCGGGGCGGAAAATGCGAGCAACGGCGCGACAAGCGCCGAGGCCGCAAAAGCAAAGGCGCGGATCGCATGGGCGATCCGCGCCGGCATGAATTCAAGCGACCGAAGGCAGGAGAGGCGCGCCGCGAACGGACGCGCCGTCATCCTCAGAAGCCTTCGCGCTCCAGGCGCTTGCGCTCGACCTTGCGGGCGCGGCGGACGGCCTCGGCGGCCTCGCGCGCACGGCGCTCGGACGGCTTCTCGTAGTGCCGGCGAAGCTTCATCTCGCGGAACACGCCTTCCCGCTGAAGCTTCTTCTTGAGCGCCTTCAGCGCCTGGTCGATGTTGTTGTCCCGAACGACGACTTGCACGCGGCGCAACCTCCTGCGCGTTGGATGTGGCAGAAAACAAAGACTTCCGGCGCGGCCGGTCACCCGGTCCGCGGAAGAGGCGCAGCGTGTAGCATGGATTCGCTTCGTTCCGGAAGCCCTCCCGCGCCAGCGAGACGCCCTATATCAAGGTCGGCGCCACTTTCCCGAGCCCCTGGACCGCCATGGCCATCCTGAAGATCGCCCGCATGGGCCACCCCGTCCTGCTTGCCCCCGCCGCCGAGGTGGAGGACCCCACCGCGCCCGAGATCCGGCGCCTGGTCGCCGACATGGCCGAAACGATGGAGGATTCCGGCGGCATCGGCCTTGCCGCGCCGCAGGTCCATGTCGGGCTGCGCCTGTTTGTCTGGCGCACCGGGGCGGGCGGCGTCTCCGCCCTGATCAACCCCGAGCTCGAGCAGGTGGGGGAGGAGACGGAGACCGCCTGGGAAGGCTGCCTTTCCATTCCCGGGCTGCGTGGCGCGGTCACCCGCGCCTCCCGCATCCGCTTCCGCGGCCTCGACATCGACGGCAGGGCCGTGGAGGGGGAGGCGGCGGGCCTCGTCGCCCGCGTCATGCAGCACGAGACGGACCACCTGGACGGCATCCTCTACCCGATGCGGATGGAGGACCTGGCCCTCTTCGGCTTCAACGAGGAACTCGCCCGTGCGGCCGCCCAGCGCGCCGCCGAGAAGGAGGAGACATGACCGAGGCCGACCGCGACGCGCGCGACGCGGCAATTCGTGCGCTGCTGCCCCTGGTGCCGGCCCGCGGCTGGACCTCGCGGGCCATCGCCGCCGCCCTCGCCGGGGCCGGACTGCCGGAGGAGGAGGCGACCTTCCTCTTCCCCCGCGGCGCGGTCTCGGCGGTGGAGGCCTGGCTCGACCTCGCGGACCGCGAGATGGCTGAGGCGGCGGGCGACCTCTCCGCGCTGCGCACGCCGGACCGCATCCGCACATTGGTCGCCGCGCGGCTGCGGCAGGCGGCGCCGCACAAGGACGCGATGCGGCAGGCCACGGCGCTGCTCGCATTGCCCTGGAACGCGCCCGCCGGGCTGCGCGCGGCGGCGCGGACCGCCAGTGCCATGTGGTATGCGGCGGGCGACCGCTCGGCCGATTTCTCCTGGTACACGCGCCGCGCCAGCCTTGCCGCGATCTACGGCGCCACGCTCGCCTTCTGGCTGCGCGACGATTCGGAGGATATCGGCCCGGCACTGGATTTCCTCGACCGGCGCATGGCGGATCTGGCGCGGTTGACGCGCTGCCGCCGGCGCGGGGCGGCCGGGAAGGCAAAGGCGGCCTGAGCCTGCGGCGCCGTCTTCATGCCGGCATGCAACACATTGGTGCGGTTCGGGATTGAAGTTCGTTTTTCGATTCCGTTGCAGCGGGTGATGCGCTATCAGCGCCGGTCAGGAGCCTTGCTGCTGCTGCCCCTGCGGGCGCCGGCGCCAGGCCCGGACCATTCCTGCAGGGGAGCGCCCGGCGCCCATGACCAAGTCCCGCACCATTCTGGCCGCGATCTGCGGCGTCATCCTGGCAGGGCCCGCCCTGGCCAATGCCTGCCTGCGGCCGGAGGAGCGCAGCGCGCTCGACGTCCGCGCGCTGCGCACCTACCTGATGGTGAGCGCGCTGAACTGCCGCCAGGGCGACAGCTACAACCAGTTCGTCCGCCGCTTCGGCAATGAACTCGGCGTCGCCGAGCGCGCCGCCGTCGCGCATTTCACGCGCGCCTATGGCGGGCAGAGCCGCACGCGCCTCGACTCCTACAACACGAACCTCGCCAACGAGCATTCCGAGGACGCGATCCGCTCCGGCACCTTCTTCTGCCGTGACGCGGAGCCGCTGTTCCAGCGCGCCCTCGCGACGCCGGGTGGCGAGCTCGCGAAGTTCGCCGCCGAGCGCAACATCCCGCAGTCCTACACTGCCAGCGACTGCACCACGGCCGCGCCGGCGCCGCGCAGCGCACGTACGTCGCGCCGCTGATCGGGGCTTCGTCCCGAACGCGAAGGGGCGGCCCTCGGGCCGCCCCTTCTGCGTTTCAGGGCTCGCCGCGGATCAGCGAAGGACGATCTCGACCCGGCGGTTCTGCGGCTCGCGCGCGCCGTCGGCGGTGGGCACCAGCGGCTGGGTCTCGCCGAGCGCGGTGACGGAGAGCTCCTCCCGCGCGATGCCCAGGCGCACCAGCTCGGCGGCGACAGTTTCCGCACGGCGGCGGGAGAGCGCCTGGTTGTACTGCACCGTGCCGGAGCGGTCGGCATGGCCCGCCACCTCGATCCGGGTGCTGCGCTGCGTGCGGGCCTGCTGCGCCGCCTCGGCGATGATCTGGCGGGCGCGGTCGGTGAGATCGGCACGGTTCCAGTCGAAGAAGACCAGGAAGCTGCGTTGCGCCACCGGCGCGGCGGCAGGCGCCGGCGCGGGCGCCGAGGGGCGGGAGAGCGCGTAGCGCAGCCCCAGCATCAGGCTGTGGTTGTAGTTGTCGGGCTCTGCCGTGCCGGTGGCGACGGTCGCCCCCGTCGTCGGGTTGTCGAAGCGTGCGTGCAGCCGCGGCTGCAAGGTGCCGAGGAAGCGGTATTCGGCGGTGACCGAGAGGCCGGGCGCGAATTCCAGCGGGAAGGCGAGGCCGGCGATGCCCTGGTAGGCGAAGCGGCCGTCGCTGTCGTCGATGGTCATGCGCAGGGCGCCGTTCTGGCCCACGCCGCGCACGCCGGCCCAGTCCGTGACGACATAGCCCGCACCGATGCCGACATAGGGCACCACCGGCCCGAAGACGCCGAGGTCGAGCATCAGGTTGCCCATGACGCCCCAGCTCTCCTGCCGGCCGCCGGGATCGCCGTTGCGGGCCCAGCCGGCGACGCCGGATGTGCCGTCCACCTCGTTGCTGCGCCAGGACCCTTCGATCTCGGCCCGCAGGCCGTTGCCGAAGCCCCAGCCGAGGCTCAGCACGCCCGCGAATCCGGGGCCGAATCCCACCGTTCCGGAGGAGCCGTAGCCGGCCCGCCCGAGGCCGAGTGCGGCGGCTCCGCCGAGGTTGAGGTCCGAGTCGGGCACCAGGTTCATGCCGGCGCCGCCCGCGATGTAGGGGCCCTGCGGGAACTGCGCAGCCACCGGCGCGGCTGCGAGCGGAGCCGCGGCGAGGGCAAGGGCGAGGCGGAGGCGGTGGTGGGTGGGAAGCATGGACGTATCTGGAATCACTGCGCGCGGCTGCGTGAAGTCTGCAGGAGGTCGTCGGTTGCTGCAATGCAGAAAGGGGCGCCTCGCGGCGCCCCTTCCCTTGGAGACCTTGCGCTGTCGCGCAGGATCAGCGGAGGACGATCTCCACGCGCCGGTTCTGCGGCTCGCGGACGTTGTCGCCGGTCGCCACCAGCAGCTGGCTCTCGCCGACGCCGCGGGTGGTGATCTCGTTCCGGGGCACGCCCAGGCGGACGAGCTCGGCGGCGACCGCGTTGGCGCGGCGGACCGACAGGCCCTGGTTGTACTGCGGCGAGCCCGAGGTGTCGGTGTGGCCGGTCACCTCGATGCGCGTCACCGCCTGGCGGGTGCGGGCCTGCGCCGCTTCCGAGATGATCTGGCGCGCGCGCTGCGTCAGGTCGGCGCGGTTCCAGTCGAAGAACACTAGGAAGGTGCGCGCCGGCGCCGGGGCAGCGGCAGGCGCCGCCACCGGGGCGGCCGTGCGGCCGAAGTTGTAGCGCACGCCAACCAGCAGCGAGTGGTTGAAGTTGTCCATGTCGAACGACACGGGGTCACGCGCATTGAAGTTCTGCCCGTTCACCGTGACGTTCGCATTGGCGCGGCCGTCGATCGTGTGGCCGGTCGTGCCCATGAAGCGGTACTCGGCGGTCAGCGCGAGGCCCGGCACGGCGTCGATCGGGAAGGCGAGGCCGACGATCGCCTGGTAGGCGAAGGCGCCCTCGGTGCCACCGACGTCCACACCGGCGGAGGCGTTGTTCGAGTTGGCGCGGAAGCCGAGGCTGTCCACGTCCTGCCAGACGTAGCCGATACCGGCGCCGAGGTACGGCATCACGCCGCCCAGGTTGAAGTCGTACAGGGCGTTGACCATCAGGCCGTAGCTGCTGACGGTCCCGCCGGCGCGCGGCGCATTGATGCCGTTCACCTTGATGTTGTCGACGTCGTTGGTGCGGTAGCTGCCCTCGAGCTCGGCGCGCAGGCCGTTGCCGAAGCCGTAGCCGACGCTGAGCACGCCGGCCCAGCCCCACTCAAAGGAGGCCTCGACGCCCTGGTCGCTGGTGCTCTGCAGGTAGTTGGTGCCGAGGCCGGCGCCGACATACACGCCCCGCACCCGCGGATCGCCCCAGCTCGTCTGCGCCTGCGCCGCCATCGGGAGCGACAGCAGGGTCGCGGCAAGAAGCGTCTTCTTCAGGCTCATCGTAATTCTCCTGATCGGGGCCCCTCGCGGGACCGGAAAACGGGCCGGGTGGCCGACGGGCTCAACACTTCCCCGGAACATCATCCTCTACCACTCTGATGATGCTGCGCCATAGCAGGGCGGAATCTTCGCTTCCGACTGTGACATCCGGGACACGATATCGGGTGGCAAATCGGTCACAAGCCGCGCAGCGCCTCGGCATCCGTCATCCCGGCGAGGCTGCCTTCCGGCAGCAGCCGCGTGGCATGGCCCATCTTGCGCCCGGGGCGGGCCTCCGCCTTGCCGTAGAGATGCGGGACCACGCCGGGGGAGGCGACCAGCCGCGGCCAGGCGGCCATCCCCTCCGGCCCGATCAGGTTCTTCATCACCGCGTCGTGGTGGCGCGCGGGGGAGGCGAGCGGCAGCCCCGCCACCGCGCGGATGTGCTGCTCGAACTGGGATGCGGCGCAGGCATCCATCGTCCAGTGCCCTGAATTGTGCGGCCGCGGCGCGATCTCGTTGCCGAGCAGCCTTCCGTCGGGGAGCACGAACATCTCGAGCGCCACCAGCCCGACCAGTTCGAGCCCCTCGGCGACCTTGGCGACGTGGGAGCGCGCGGCCGCGGCCACGGCCTCCGGCAGCCGCGCGGGGGCGAAGGAGAGGTCGAGGATGTGGTGCGCGTGGCGGTTCTCCGCCGGGTCGAAGACGGCCACGGTGCCATCCTCCGCCCGCGCCGCGATGGCCGACACCTCGGCCACGAAGGGCACGAAGGCCTCCAGCACCAGCGGCCTGGGGGAGAGGCGCGCATAGGCCGGGGCGAGGTCCTCCGGCCGGCGCAGCACCGCCTGCCCGCGCCCGTCATAGCCGAGGCGCGTCGTCTTCAGCACCGCGGGCAGGCCGAGCTCCGCCACCGCGGCTTCCAACTCGGCCTCGCTGCCCACGGCGCGCCAGGGCGCCACCGGCACGCCGATCCGCCCCAGGAAGGCCTTCTCGGCCACCCGGTCCTGGCAGGTGGCGAGCGCTGCGAGGCCCGGGCGGCAGGGCACCAGCCCGGCCAGGGCCTCGAGCGCCGCGGCGGGGACGTTCTCGAACTCGAAGGTCACCACGGCGACCGAGGCGGCAAAGCGGGCCAGCGCCTCGCGGTCCTCGTAGGGTGCGACGGTGCGGTGGGCAGCCACCATCATGCCGGGGGAATCCTCCTCCGGCGCATAGACATGGCAGGCGTAGCCGAGCCGCGCGGCGGCCAGCGCCGACATGCGGCCGAGCTGGCCCCCGCCGAGGATGCCGATGACCGAGCCCGGGGGCAGGGGGGAGGCCGTCATGCCGGCAGGTCCGGCACGCTTTCCGTCTGCGCGGCGCGCCAGGCGTCGAGTCGCGCCGCCAGCGCCGGGTCGGAGGTCGCGAGGATCGCCCCCGCCAGCAGCCCGGCGTTCACCGCCCCGGCGCGGCCGATGGCGAGCGTGCCGACCGGGATGCCGGCCGGCATCTGGACGATGGAGAGCAGGCTGTCCATGCCCTTCAACGCATGGCTTTCGACCGGCACGCCGAGCACCGGCAGCGCGGTCATGGAAGCCGCCATGCCCGGCAGGTGGGCCGCCCCGCCGGCGCCGGCGATGATCACCTTCAGCCCTCGCCCGGCGGCCGACTTCGCATAGGCGAAGAGGCGGTCCGGCGTGCGATGGGCGGAGACGACGCGCGTCTCGTGCGGGACGCCGAGCTGCGCCAGCGTCTCGGCGGCGTGGCGCATGGTCTCCCAGTCGGACCGGCTGCCCATGATGATGCCGACCAGGGGCGCCCCGGCGCCCGACTCACCTGTCATCCGTCAGTCTTCCTGTCCTTGAGCGCGACCGTTCAATCCTGGCCGCGCCAGAAAAATGGCGGCGCGAGGCGTGGCCCCGGGCCCGGCGCGCGACCGTCCGCCTGCGCCGGAGCGCCGATGCCCCGCGAAGCCGAAGGCGGGCGGACGAGCGCCCGTTGCTCCGCAACGAGGATGGGTGCCCGGACGCGGGCCGTCCGGCGATTGGGGGCGCACGAAATCACGCGATGATGTCGGGGACGAGACGGCCTTCCAGCCAGGAGATCTCGTCCTTGAGCTTGAGCTTGCGCTTCTTCAGTCGCTGCAGTTGCAACTGGTCCACCGCGGACCCGTCAATCCGGGCGATGACGGTGTCGAGGTCGCGGTGCTCGCTGCGCAGTTCGTGCAGGCGGCGCAGCATGGCGTCACGGTCGGCGATCATGGCCGGCGGCCCCGAAGCGAAGTTGATGGATGCATCCTGCTCGGATCGCCCATATCATGCCACGGCCGGGGCGCGACAGGCCACTCCCGGTAGTCGCACCCCGGTTTCCGCGGGGCCGGATGCCCGGCCTCGAATGAATGCCTCGGCCCCAGGGCCAGGGCACCAAACCGGATGAGGACGCGCATCGCATGCCGATGAATGCCCGGATCGCCTCCCTCGAGGAACGCCATGCCTCCCTCGAGCGCCGGATCCTGGAAGAAGACCGCCGCCCCCGTCCCGATGAGACGGAACTGGCCCGCCTGAAGCGGGAAAAACTACGACTGAAGGAGGAGATGGAACGGCTGCGCGCCGCGACGCGCCACTGAGCCGGTTCCCCGCGCCGGGCGGCCCGCCTCTGCGGGCCGCTTGCGGCACGGGGCGAGAGCAAGTCCCGCCGCCTCAGGCCGCGTCGTCGGCCGCCGCATGCGGCTCGGCGGGCTCGCCGCCGCCGATCGCGGCCACGGCCGCATTGAGGTCACCCTGGGTGCAAAGGCCCAGGATGACGGGGTCGCGCGGCTTGATGTTCGGCGTGTTCCAGTGCGTCCGGTCCCGCACCTTGGCGATGGTGTCCTTGGTGGTGCCGAGCAGTTTCGCGACCACCACATCCGGCAGCGCGGGGTAGTTGCGCAGCAGCCAGGCGATGCCGTCCGGCCGGTCGTTGCGCTTGGAAACCGGCGTGTAGCGCCCGCCCTTGGCCTTGATCTTCGGCAGGACGATGCTGCTTTCCTGCAGGGCCAGGCGGGCGGCGGGGTCGGCCTCGCAACGGGCGATCTCCTCCCGCGTCAGCTGGCCGGAGGCGATCGGGTCGAAGCCGACGATCCCCTGCGCGACCTCGCCATCCGCGATGGCCTGGATCTCGAGTGGATGCATGCCGACGAAATCGGCGATCTGCTCGAAGGACAGGGAGGTCTTGTCGATCAGCCACACGGCGGTGGCTTTCGGCATGAGAGGCTGTGGCATGGCGAACCTCGAGGGCGGAGGGGCAGGAGCGAACCCCCGCATCATTGACGCCCCCTATAATGACGCGGCCGGGCAGGGTCAAAGCCCGGATGCGGAAAGGATGCGCCCATGGCCCTGACGGATGAGGAAGACAACCTGCCCCGGCGGCGAAAGATTCTGCAGCCGCCACGCTTCGACGGCTGGGATGTGGGGCAGTTGCGCGAATACATCGAAGAACTGCGCGCCGAGATCGCCCGCACCGAGGCCGCCATCGCCTCCGGCCAGGCTCAGCGCGCGGCGGCGGAAGCACTGTTCCGCAAGCCGTAGGCGCCGGCCCCTGCCCGCGGTCAGGGCGCCGGCGCGGCGGCGGCCTGGCCCGGCGGCAGCGTGCCCGCCGGCGCGAAGGCGCTGAGCGCGAACCACACCGGGAAGGCCGCGACATCCTGTCGCGACCCGTCCAGGGAAAGCCGCCCGTCGCGCAGTGCCTGCGCGATCTGGATGTGCCCGAGCCAGATCTCGGTCAGCACGCGCAGCGTCGCGGTGACGAAGAGCGCGACCTCATGGCCGGGGTCGCGGTAGCAGAGATCCACCTCGCCACGGTCGAAGACGAGCCAGTAGCGGCGATGGGTGATCGGCGCGCCGCTGACCTGGAACTCGACGACGAAGCGGCGCTCGCCGGCCGCGGCGCGACGCTCGACGTTGCGCCGTATGTCCCACATCAGCAGGTCGGGATCGAGGTTCGTCGGCTCGACCAGCCTGTGCCGCAGCCAGCGCTGCGCCCAGAGGCCCATCTGCTCGACGAGGGGGAACATCTCCCGCCCCGCCGGCGTCAGGTGATACTCCGAGGTGCCGTTCGCGCCCTCGCGCCGCTCGACGATACCGGCGAACTCCAGTTCCTTCAGGCGGCGCGCGAGCAGCGAGGAGGACATGCGCGGCACGCCGCGCTGCAGGTCGTTGAAGCGCACGCTGCCGCAATGCAATTCGCGGATGACGAGCGGAGTCCATCGCTGCGTAAGCACCTCCGCAGCGATCGAGACAGGACAGAACTGGCCGTAGCCCGTCGTCTCGCCCATGCGCCTACCTACCACGCCGTAATGCGCCGACCACTGCATATTCTGAAGTAGCGAAGCCCCGCGCCGTGGCGCGACTGTCCCGCTGCAACGACATGCACGGAGAGACTTCCATGACACGTCATCTCGATCTGCCCGCACTGGTGCACATCATCGGCCCGCGCTTCGCCGAAGGCGCCGCGGAGCGCGACGCCACCGACACCTTCGTCGATGCGCACTACGACGTGCTGAAGGAGCACAAGGTCTTCTCGGCTCTTGTGCCGAAGGAACTCGGCGGCGGCGGTGTGACCCACCGCACCATGTGCGCCTTCCTGCGCGAACTGGCGCATTACTGTTCATCGACCGCGCTGGCATTGTCGATGCATCAGCATCTTGTCGCCGCCGCGGCGTACAATCACCGCAACGGGCGGCCGGGCCAGAAGCTGCTGGAGCGCGTCGCGGCGTCGGAAGTGGTGCTGATCTCGACCGGCGCCGCCGACTGGATGGAGTCCAACGGCAGCGTCGAGCGTGCGGAGGGCGGCTTCCGCGTCAGCGCGCGCAAGCCCTTCGCCAGCGGGTCGCCGCGCGGCGGCGTGCTGGTGACGTCCGCTCCCTACGAGGACCCGAAGGAAGGCTGGCAGGTGCTGCACTTCCCGGTGCCCTTCTCGGCCGAGGGCGTGTCCCTCGCCGATGACTGGCGCACGCTCGGCATGCGTGCCACGGGGTCGCAGACCGTGATCCTGGACAAGGTCCTCGTGCCGGAGGAGAGCGTCGTGCTGCGCCGTCCGCGCGGGCGCTTCCACCCCGCATGGAACGTCATCCTCACGGTGGCGATGCCGCTGATCATGTCCGTCTATACCGGCGTGGCGGAAGCGGCGGCGGCGATCGCGCGGGAACAGGCGGCGAAGCGGCGCGACGATCCCTCGGTGCCCTATCTGCTCGGCGAGCTGACGAACGAGCTGACGACGGCGCAGCTCGCGACCGACGACATGGTGCGCCTGGCGGACGACCTCAATTTCTCGATGGGGCTCGACGTCACCGACGCGATCCTGGTGCGCAAGACCATCGCGGCGACGCATGTCATCGCCACCGTGGAGAAGGCGCTCGAGGCCGCGGGCGGTGCGGGCTTCTACCGCCGCCTCGGGCTCGAGCGGCTGCTGCGCGACGCGCATGGCGCGCAGTTCCACCCGCTGCCGGCCAAGCGGCAGCAGCGCTTCACCGGCCGCGTGGCGCTCGGCCTCGATCCGATCGCCGATGGCTGAGCCGATCGACACCGAACGAAGGAGAACGACGATGAGGAACGTGATCGTGGCACTTGCATTCGGCTTCGCCGGCACGGCGCTGGCGCAGCAGGTGCCGCCGATGGCCCATGGCACGCCCGGCGCGCACGGCACCCCGGCCGCGGCAGCCCCCGGCTTCCGCCCGACCGTGCTGCTCGAGACACCGCTGCTCGGCACCGAGCAGCGCATCTACCGCCTCTACACCATCGACTTCGCCTCGGGCGGGGCGACGCCGCGCCACATGCACCCTGGTGACGAGATCGCCCTGGTGACGGTGGGCTCGGTGACGCTCGAGATGGAAGGCGAGCCGCCGCGCACCTTCCAGGTCGACCAGACCTTCCATCCGCGCCCCATGACGCCGCATGTGGCACGCAACGCCTCGACGACTGGGCCGGCGCGGGTGTCGGTCAGCAGCATCACCGAGGCCGGCAAGCCGAGCACGATCATGCTGCCGCCGGCGGCGACGAACTGACGGGACAGGGCGGCCTGGGCCTTGTCCCGACGGGGCGGGAGCGCGATGTGCGGGGGGTGATGCCAGACACCCCGCTCCTTGCCTCCGCCCCGCCAGCCCGGTCCGGCCATGCGCCGTGCTTCGACAATTCCTATGCGCGGCTGCCGGAGCGGCTCTTCGCCCGGCTGCCGCCGACGCCGGTCTCGGCGCCGCGGCTGCTGCGGCTGAACGCGCGGCTCGCGGAGGAAATGGGCCTCGATCCGGCCTGGCTATCGGGCCCGGATGGCGTCGCGATGCTGGCCGGCAATGCCATGCCCGACGGCGCCGAGCCGATCGCCCAGGCCTATGCCGGCCACCAGTTCGGGCAGTTCGTGCCAAGCCTCGGCGACGGCCGCGCCATCCTGATCGGCGAGGTGGTGACACCGGCGGGCGAGCGGCGCGACATCCAGTTGAAGGGCTCCGGCCCGACGCCCTTCTCGCGGCGCGGGGATGGGCGGGCGGCGGTCGGCCCCGTGCTGCGCGAATACATCGTCAGCGAGGCCATGGCCGCCTTCGGCATCCCGACGACGCGCTCGCTCGCCGCCGTCGCGACCGGGGACGCGGTGTTCCGCGAGGACGCGCTGCCCGGCGCCGTGCTGACCCGCGTCGCGGCAAGCCATCTGCGCGTCGGCACCTTCCAGTATTTCGCCGCGCGGCGGGACACGGACGCGCTGCGGGTGCTCGCCGAGCACGCCATCGCGCGGCACTACCCGGAGGCGGCCGGGGCGGCGAACCCGGTGCTCGCATTGTTCGAAGGCGTGGTGGCGCGGCAGGCCGCGCTGGTGGCGCGCTGGCTGCTGGTCGGCTTCATCCATGGCGTGATGAACACCGACAACTGCGCGATCTCGGGCGAGACGATCGACTACGGGCCCTGCGCTTTCCTCGACGAGTATCACCCCGAGAAGGTGTTCTCCTCGATCGACCAGTTCGGCCGCTATGCCTACGGCAACCAGCCCGGCATCGCGCATTGGAATCTCGCCAGGCTGGCGGAATGCCTGCTGCCGCTGATTTCCGAGGACGAGAACAAGGCGCTGGAACTGGCGCAGGATTCGCTGGCCGGCTTCGCCCCGCGCTTCGGCGCCGCCTGGCGGGAAGGGCTGTTGCGCAAGATCGGCCTGGCGGCGGAGGAGGAGGCCGACGAGGCGTTGGTGCAGGACCTCTTCACCCTCATGGCCGAGGGGAGGGCGGATTTCACCCTGACCTTCCGACGCCTGTGCGACGCCGCCGAGGGGCAGGGGGCGGATGCCGCGCTGCGGGCGCTCTTCGCTGACCCGGCTGCTGTGGATCCATGGCTCGTGCGCTGGCGGGCCCGGCTGGCGCGGGAGGGTGCCGGTCGCGCGGAGGCGATGCGGGCCGTGAACCCGGCCTATATCCCGCGCAATCATCTGGTGGAGGAAGCGATCGCCGCCGCCGTGCAGCGCGACGACCTGGCGCCGTTCGAGGCGCTGCTGTCGGTGCTGGAGCGCCCCTTCGAGGAGCAGCCCGGCCGCGAACGCTACGCTGCGCCACCCCTGCCCGAGGAGCGCGTCCTGCGCACCTTCTGCGGGACCTAGAGCGGTTTCCGTTCGCCTCGGCTCACGAACACCGCTCCAGGCCTTTGTTCTTGCGAGCATCTTCACCCGATCAGGTGATTCCACCTGATCGGGATCTGCTCTGGACAGCAACTGCCTCGGATGCCGAGGCGTGTCCCGCGCGCGGGGCGGTTTCATCCGCGGCGCGTCGGGCCGTTCCGGTGAGTGGGGTCGCTTGCCACGGCGACGGGTAGCATCCGCGCGGCCTTGACCGCCGGCGCGCGTTCACGCGCCTGCGGCGACTGTCAGTCCGGGTGCGGCCGCGCTCACGGTCCTACCGAGGACATCGGGTTGCATTCGCATGACCTGCACCAGAAGGGCCGAGCGCGTCGCGCCCGGCCCGCCTTGGTAACGGACAAAGAAGGGAGGTGGTCCGGGGGAGGTTCTCCTCCCCCGGGAAGCGCGCCTTACGCCGCCTGCGCGGCCTCACCGGACAGCACCGGCCGGGCGCCCTGCACCGGGATGCGGCGCGGCTTCAGAGCCTCGGGCACCACGTGCTTCAGCTGCACGTGCAGCAGGCCGTTCGCAAGGTCCGCGCCCTCGACCACGATGTGGTCCGCGAGGACGAAGCGGCGCTCGAAGGCGCGGCCGGCGATACCGCGATGGAGGAAGCGGCGGCCATCCTCGGGCTGCGGCTGGGGCCGCCCGGTGATGGTCAGGGTGTTCTCCTGCGCGGTGATGTCGAGGTCGCCCTCGGCGAAGCCGGCCACGGCCATGGTCAGCACATAGCTGTCATCGCCGGTCTTCTCGATGTTGTACGGGGGGTAGCCGTTGCCTTCGGAGACGGTCCGGGCGTTGTCCATCAGGCGCGCGAGCCGGTCGAAGCCGATGGCGGTGCGGAAAAGAGGGGAGAAATCGACGGCGTTCATGGAACCTCCTGCCTCAGCAAGGTTCGTTGCACGGCGGATCCGGTATCACGGGCCCCACGAGGGCGACCCACCCGTTCCGCGCCGGCGGCCCCCGAGGGGCACCACCGGCGACGATGGACATGGACAGCGCCGTTCCGGTGTTCAAGAGGGCCGGCAGTGCCGCACCGGTCGTGACGTGGGCAAGGACGCGCGGCGGGTCCTGGAGGGCGGCGGAACGCAAAGCGGCCCGAGGCGCATGCCCCGGGCCGTGAATTCTGGTCGCCGTTCCGCCTGGACCAACCGCCGTCGCGGGCGGGATCGAGCGGGGCGCCGATCTGGGCGCGCGGCTATGCGCGCCCGCCGCCGGAAGGGGAACTACGCCTTCTTGCGGGTGCCGATGCCGGCGAACTTCTTGTTGAACTTGGCGATCTGGCCGCCGGTGTCGATCACGCGCTGCTGGCCGGTCCAGGCCGGGTGCGACTTCGGGTCGATGTCCAGACGCAGCGTCTCGCCGGGCTTACCCATGCAGGAGCGCGTCTTGAACTCGGTCCCGTCGGTCATGATGACGGTGATCTCGTGGTATTCCGGATGGATGTCGGGCTTCATCGGGCGGCACTCATGCAGGATGGCCCGCCGATTCCGACCGGCAGGCAGGGAAGGGGGCGTATAGGGGAGAGGGCGGGGCGGCGCAACACGCCTCCCCGGCTCAGGCCGCGGCGATCTCCCCGCGCTCGATCACATAGGTCTGTTCCACCAGCGGGCGAAGCAGCTCCGGGTTGCTTTCGGTTATCAGGATGGCGACGTCCGGCAGGGCCGCCCGCAACCGCTTCAGCGCCTCCGCGTAACGAAGCGCCAGGGCCGGGGCGAGGCCCTGGAAGGGCTCGTCCAACAGCACCGCCCTGGTGCCCACCATCAGCGCCCGGCCGAGGGCCACCATCTTGCCCTGGCCGCCCGAGAGCCCCGCCGCCTTGCGCGGCGCCAGGTCCTTCAGCTCCGGCAGCAGGGCATAGACCCGTTCCAGCCGTCGCCGGATCTCGTCCGGCGGCAGGCGCAGCACCTGGGCGGGGAGGAGCATGTTGTCCTCCACCGTGAAGGAGCCGAAGAGCCGCCGATCCTCCGGCGCGTAGCCGATGCCGTGGCGGGGGCGGTGGTGCGGGGGCAGGCGCGTCTCGTCCTCCCCGTCGATCATCACCTGGCCGGACTTCGCGCCGACGAGGCCCATCAGGGTGCGCAAGGTGGTGGTCTTGCCCGCGCCGTTGCGGCCGATGAGCGCCACGCGCCCGCCGGCGGGGACGGTGAGGGAGACCTGGCGCAGCACCGGCACGCCGGCGATGTCCACGGAGACGCCGGCAAGCTCAAGCATGGCGTTCGATCCCGATCACGTCGCGCTGCACGGCGGGGTCGGAGAGAACCTCCTGCGGCGGTCCGAGGGCCGCGATCCTGCCCTGGCTCCAGACCGCGACGCGGTCGGCGAAGCGTTCCACCACGTCCATGTCGTGCTCGACGAAGACGGCCGTCACCGCCGCGTCGCGCAGCACGCGGGCGAGGGTTTCGACCACCTGCATCTTCTCCGAGGCGGCGACGCCGGAGGTCGGCTCGTCCATCAGCAGCAGCCGGGGCTTCAGCGCCACGGCCATGGCGATGTCGGCGAGTTTCCGCGCGCCCTCGTTCAGCGCATCCGCCCGCGCATCGGCTACTCCGGTCAGGCCGAAGCGTTCCAGCAGGTCGCGTGCCTCCTCGCGGTAGCGGGGGCGCAGCAGCGGGGCCAGGGGCGACCAGATGCCGTCGCGCGACGCGACCGCGAGCGCGAGGTTCTGTTCCACCGTGTGCTCGAGGAAGAGTTGCGGCAACTGGAAGGACCGCGCGATGCCGAGCTTGACGATCGCCCGCGGCGCCATGCCGGTGATGCGCCGGCCCTCATAGGTTATGTCGCCCGCCTGCGGCCGCAGGTAGCCCGTCGTCATGTTGATGAAGGTCGTCTTGCCCGCGCCGTTGGGGCCGATGATGGCGAGGAACTCCCCCTTCATCACGCCGAGGTCGATGCCGTCCGCCGCGCGCACGCCGCCGAAGGCGAGGCGCAGGCCGGTGGCCTGGAGCAGCACCTCGCTCATCGCCCGCGCCCCCCGATGGCCCGCGCCGCCATGCCCCAGAGCCCTCCGGGCGCGAACAGGATCACCAGCAGCAGCACCGAGCCCAGGATCAGCTGCCAGGCATCGGCGAAGGACGCCGCGGCGTAGACCCGCACCAGCTCATAGGCGGCCGCCCCGAGGAAGGGCCCCAGCACCCCGCCGGCGCCGCCGAGGATGGCGATGAAGACCAGCTCGCCCGATCCGGTCCAGTAGGCGAGCAGCGGCGTGACGTGGCGCGACGTCATGGCGATCAGCGCCCCGCCGATCCCGCCCACCACCGCCGAGATGACATAGGCCGAGAGCAGCACGCCGCGTGCCGGCACGCCCATGAATTCGAGCCGCGTCTCGCGCGTCTTGATGCCCGCCAGCGCTTCGCCCATCGGGGAGGCGAGGTAGAGCCGCAGCAGCAGCCCCAGCACCAGCGCGAGGCCGAGTGCGATGCCGAAGATGGTCCATTCATAGGCGACGCGGTCGAGCACCTGTCCCGCGACCGGCGGGATCTCGACCCGGATGCCGTCGCTGCCCTTGGTGATGTGGTAGAGCTTCTCGAGCAGCGAATAGAACACCATCGACATCGCCAGGTTCAGCATGCCGAAGAAGATCTGGCGGTAGCGCGTCACGAACAGCCCGATCACCAGCCCGAGCAACCCGGCGCCGACGGCCGCGACGGCCAGCAGCACCACCGCGTCGTTCAGCTTCGGCGCCAGGAAGGCGACGATATAGGCGCCGAACGCGACATACAGCGCATGGCCGAAGGAAACCTGCCCCGCGCGCAGCAGCAGCATGATGCCGAGCACCGCAATGCCCTTGGCGAGCGCGATGGTCAGCACGAAGCGCAGCCAGGGCGCGGCGATGGCGGCGGCGATCAGGGCGGCGGCGAGCAGGATCGCCAGGACGGGTTCGATCTTCCTCATGGGATGGCGGGGCCGATCCAGCCCTCCGCGCCCGGTCCCGGGGTCCCCGCGAAGCGAGGCTTCGCGGGGTGGGTTGGCGCTCCGGTGGTCGGGCCCGCTCATACGCGCCGCGTCTCGGCCACGCCGAACAGGCCCTGCGGCCGCACCAGCAGCACCAGCACCATGATGATGTAGGGCACCACGACCTCCAGTTCCGGCTCGAAATACACGGCGATGGAGCGCCCGAGCCCCATCATCAGGGAGGTCAGCGCCGCGCCCTCGATCTGTCCGAGGCCCGCGGTCGCGACCACGGCGAAGGACAGCACGATGGTCTGCGCCCCGATCCCCGGCACCAGCGCGGCGGTCGGGGACGACAGCGCCCCACCCAGCGCGGCCAGCGCCGCACCGAAGGAGAAGGTCAGCAGGTAGATCCGCGCGGCGTCGATGCCCATGGCCGTCGCCGCCTCACGGTCCGTGGTGACGGCGACGATCACCCGGCCCGTCAGCGTCCTGCGCAGGAACCAGGCGAGGCCGACCAGCGTGACGATGGCGAAGCCCGGCAGCATGAAGAGCTGGTAGTTGGTGAAGGGGATGACATCCCCCGCGAAGGGGATGTCGATGGTGCCGAGCAGCGTCATCGCCGTGTCGTGGTGGATCGGCTGCACGCCCCAGACCAGCTTCTGCACGTCCTCGAGGATCATGAAGAGGGCGAAGGTGACGAGGAGCTGCACCACCTCCTCCTGCCCGTAGATGCGGCGGAGGAGCAAGCGTTCGATCAGCGGCCCCAGCACCGCGCCGACCAGCGCGGCCGAGACGACCAGCGCCGGGATGGATGCCCATCCCGGCAGGCCGATGCTGGCGAGGAAGATGCCGATCGAGGCCGCCGAATAGGCCCCGATCGCATAGAGCGAGCCATGCGCGACATTGATGATGCGCAGCACGCCGAAGACGAGGTTCAGCCCCACCGCGACGAGGAAGATCAGCCCCGCGGAGGACAGCCCGTCCAGCAAGGCCAGGCCGAGAAGGAGGCCATTGTCCTGGAACCACTCGGCCATGGCGTGCCCCGCCTCAGATCGAACGGCCGGCCGACTGGATGAAGTCCGGCTTCAGCGTCTTGAGCCAGTCGGTGCTCTTCTGACCGACCGGGGCCGAGATCTGCGCGCCGGTGTAGAGCATCATCTCCTTCGGCACCGAGAAGGGGAACCGGTCGTTGAAGGAGGACAGGCCGACGATCTGGTCCTCCAGCCCCTGGCCGTCCTCGCGCAGCGTGATGGTCGAGGTCGGCGTCGGGAAGGTCAGGCCGCGGAAGGCGTTGGCGAGTTCGGCATCGGACGGCCAGCCGCCGTTCTTCGCCGCCACCGCCTTTTCCAGCGCCGCCTTCAGCGCCCAGAGCGCCTGAGCCATGTGGTGGCAGGGGTAGATCGGCCACTCGTTGTACTTCTGGCGGTAGGCGTTGACGAAGCCGTTGAAGAGCTGCGGGTTGGCCGGCGCCGGATGGTTGTTCCAGTGGTCGCCGCGCGTGCCGATGATGTGGCCTTCCGGCATGGAGCGGCCGAGCGTCGGCAGCGAGGCCTCCGCCACCGGCAGCACGAACATGGAGCGTTCATGCAGCCGCCGCTCGGTCGCCTGGCGGACCAGCGTCACCAGTTCCCCGCCCCAGGAGGTGGAGAGGATGACATCCGGCCGCAGCGCCAGCAGGCGGGTGATCTCGGTCGAGAAGTCGGTCGAGCCGAAGCGGGGGAACATCTCGGCCACCACGCGCACGCCGGGCTTCAGCGCGTCCATGCCGGCCTTCCACAGTTCCCACGAATCGCGGCCCCAGGCGTAGTCCTGGTTGATCACCGCGACGGTGCGGAAATCCGGCTTCTTGCGCAGCAGGTACAGCAGCGGCGCGAGCACTTCCGGCGTGCCGTAGCCCTGGGTGCGGAAGGCGTAGTCCCAGCGGTTCTCCTCGAAGATGCGCTGCGTGCCGCAGTCCCACAGGATGGTGACCCTCTGCAGTTCCCGCGACAGCGGCGTGCAGGCGAGGCAGGAGCCCGAGGAGATCGCCTGGAACATCACCTGCACGCCCTCGGACTGCACCAGGCGGCGGAATTCGCCGACCAGGTGGTCGGTGCCGGGGCCCTCGTCCACGAAGATGGCGCGCAGCGGCACGCCGGCGACGCCGCCCGCGGCGTTGATCTGCTCGACGAGCATCTCGCAGGCCTTGCGTGATGGCACGCCGAAGACCGAGGCCGGCCCGGAGAGGAAGGTGGTGACGCCGATCTTCAGTTCGGCCGGCTTCTGCGCCGGCTGGGCGGAGAGCGTCGCGGGCAGCAGCACGGTGCCGAAGCCGGCGGCGAGTGCCTCGCGACGCGTCAGCGATGCGGTCATCCTTCAGTCCCTCCCATCAGGGTGCGACCCGGGTTGGTCCCCGGGCTTCGGGGGCAGGATGGACGGGTGGCGCGCCGCTGTGAAGGTGCCGCAGGCGGATTGACCTCGGCGGGTGCGGTTCCTAGCGTCCGCCCCCCTTTCCTGCGTAGCGGATGCGGCGATGCCTTCCATTCTCTCGATCCAGTCCTGGGTGGCCTATGGCCATGTCGGCAATGCGAGTGCGATCTTTCCCCTGCAGCGCCTGGGGGCGGAGGTCTGGGGCATCCACACCGTCCAGTTCTCCAACCACACCGGCTACGGCGCCTGGCGCGGCCAGGTCTTCGGCGCCGAGCTGATCCGGGACTGCGTCCACGGCATCGAGGAGCGCGGCGCGCTGCCGCGCTGCGACGCGGTGCTGTCCGGCTACATGGGGTCGGCCGAGATCGGGGAGGCCATCCTCGACGCCACCCGGCGGGTGAAGGCGGCGAACCCGGCCGCGCTGTGGTGCTGCGACCCGGTGATCGGCGATGTCGGCCGCGGCATCTTCGTCCGCCCCGGCATCCCCGAGTTCCTGCGCGACCGGGGGCTGCCCGCCGCCGACATCCTCACCCCCAACCAGTTCGAGCTGGAATGGCTGACAGGGACGGAAGTGCGCACGCTTGCCGATGCCAAGGCGGCGGTGGCGGCGCTGCAGGCGCGCGGGCCGCGCTGCGTGCTCGTCACCTCCCTGCACCTCGACGACACGCCCGACGGCGAGATCGGCATGCTGGCGGGGGAGGGGGGGCGCTTCTGGCGCGTCTCGACGCCGATGCTGCCGGTGTCGGTGAACGGGGCGGGGGATGCGATCGCTGCGCTGTTCCTGTTCCATCGGCTGCGCGGCAGCACCGAGGCGGCCCTGGTCGCCGCCGGCTCCTCCATCTTCGGCGTGCTGCGCCGCACGGCCGAGGCCGGCTCGCGCGAGATCCTCACGGTCGCGGCGCAGGAGGAATTCGTCGCGCCCAGGCAGGTCTTCGCCGCGGCGGCGTGCTGAGAGCGGGCGCCGTCGCGCGGGCCCGCCCCAACGGCGCCGCCCTAACCGAGGTACATATCGGTGTAGAGGACGCTGAGAACGACATCCTGGTAATCCCAGTCGCTGACCGGGCCGGTGAGGTCCTCGAAGCCGATCCACAGCGCCTCGCTCCCCGGCTGCAGGCCGGACAGGACCTGGACCGAATCGCCGGGATTGAAGTCCGCCGTTGCGTGGAACACGGCGGCATCAGTCAGGGCGCCTCGGCTCGCGCTGTGCAAGGTCCAGCCGGCATCGGCGCCGCCGATGAAGCTGAGGTCGTCCGCAAGGCCGCCATAGATCGCGAACCCGTTCTGCACCAGGAAGAAGCCGATGCTCTCGGCGGCTTCCGGCTGGCCGAGGTCGACGCTTCGACCGACCGCCATCGGATCGACCGTATTCTGGAACAGCAGGGTGACATCCGAGATCGAGCCATCCGCCCCGATGCGGTAGGTGCCGATCATGTTGCTGTAGCCCGAGTGCGAGGATTGCAGCGTCACGCTGAAATTCGTCATCCCGTCGCCGGACAGCAGCACCTCATCCGCGATCCCGTTGATCAGCGCGCCATCGACCCTGGCATGCTCGGCCAGTTCCGGCAGATAGGCGACGAAGCTGAGATGCGTGTAGGCATCGTCACCCGCATGGCGCGCCATCGCCACGAAATTCCCGGCGGAGAAATCGCCGCGCAGCTCGAAGGTGCTTTCGTGGAGGCTGACGAGGGACGAATCCTGGCCCGGCTGGATGGTGAAGTCGCCGCGAGCCGCCCGGATGCCGAGGATCTGCACCGCATTGTGCTGCCCGAGATCCATCACGACGTCGCCGTGGAGATCGGACAGCACGTCGCGCAGAAGGTTGCGCCCGGCGCCGAAGGTGATCAGGTCCGCACCCGCGCCGCCGCTGATGATGTCGTTGCCGGCGCCGGCATTGATGAAGTCATTGCCCGCGCCGGCGCTGATCCGGTTGCCGGCCTCGTTGCCGATGATCACGTCGCTGCCGCTGCCCGTGATGACGTTGCCGACGAGTGATCGCGTATCGCCCTGGTAGAGCAGGGCGTTGTAGACATTGCCCTTGGCCTCGTAGGCATCCGTGCCTTCCGGCGCCTGGTTGTTGAGGTCCGCGATCTGGGCGGAGGAAAACTGCAGCCATTGCCCGGGCCGCAGGTCGGCAAGCTGGTCCTCGCTGAAGTTGCTGAGGTCGTAGGTCGCCGTGGCGCCCTGGGTCCAGACGGTCGTGAGGATCTTGCCGGTCTCGCTGGCGCCCGTGTTGGGTGCGGCGACGCCGTTGATGTACTGCTGCCCGGTGACGGCGTCCCACGTATAGACCGCCTCGGTGCCGACCCTGCTGAAGTTTGCCCCGTAATAGGCCTGGAGCGCGGCGATGTCGTACATCATGTAGCTTTGCGGCGAGGAGCCTACCCAGGCTTCCGACGCGCCGCTGTCGGCATCCGCGCCCAGATAGCTCGCATAGGTCATCACCGAGAATTCGTTGTCGTTGCGATCGTCGGTGAGCTTGCCGCCGAATTCGTCGTCATGCCCGTGCTTCAGCCCGAAGGCATGGCCCATCTCGTGGATGATGGTGTTGAAATGGTCGGTGCCGAAGAAGGCGGCGGTCGGCGGCGTGCCATTGCCGCCGAGATAGGTGTCGCCGGCGCTGCGGCTGTCCGACGGTGCGTAGCTCTCATCCGCGTTGGCGGGGAAGTTCGATTCCGACCCGCTTTCGCCGTAGCGCGCGAAGCGGAAGGCGGCGTCCTGCGCCAGGCCGGATTCGATCTCGACAAAGCTGAGGTTGGTGTAGGAGGAGACAAGTCCGAACGCGGCGCGGATCGCCGCCTTCTGGATGTCCGTCACCGGCGCGAAGCCGTCGAGGTTGTCGCGATCGGGATAGCCGCCGGCGACATCGAGGTAATCCTCGGTCGAGGTCGGAAAGGCGTAGGTGATGGTGGTGGCGGCGACATCCCCGCCGGCGCTGGTGGTCCAGCGGTGATTCATCATCACGGCCTGGACGTTCGGATCCAGGTGCGAGGAATCGAAAGGCCCGCCATAAAGGCCGCCCTTGGGCAGCGTGTACACGCCGACCATCGTATCCGACATATTCTGCATTCCCGTGCGCTGATGGTATTAACTAACTGGTTGTATTTAAGACTACAGGAGCCACCAGGGGTTTAAAAGACGCTGCCGGCACGGCGTGCAAGGCGTCGCGCGCATGTCACATCGATCGACACCGCCATTCACATCCGCACGCCCGCGGTGTCCCGCGCGCAACGCGCTGCCGAGGAAATGCAGGCCGAGCCGAATGATGGGCGGGTCCTTCCGGAGCTGCGCCTGGATGCGGCGGATGGACGCCACGGGATCGGCTCGCGGACCGGGTCGCCGTCGTGGAAGCGGATGCCTTCGCGCAGGGGGGGGGCAACCCGGCGCAGCCCGCCGTCCTCCAGCGCATGGTCATCGCAGAGCCGCCGCCGTCTCATCCAAGCCGCATCGAGCCCGTCGGGCGTGTCCCGGCACATGCGCCCGTGGTCGCGTTCGCCGCAGGATGTGGCGGAGATCGCGCCCACCGCGGTGACGTCCGCCCGTGGGATGAAGCGCAACGCATGCGCCGCATTCCCCTGCGCGAGCGCGGGCCGGGCAGGGAGCAGGCCAGCGCCGCCGGAGAGCACGGTTCCGCGCCGCGTCGCCGCCCCTGCTTGCCGGTGCGGAGGAGGCTCTCGCTGCGGCGCACAGGCTGCCGAGCGGCGTTGCGGCGATGCGGCAAGCCTGTTCTTATGTGACGGTCCGGAGGCTCAAGGAGGCTGGGAAAATGACCCTGTTCATCGGGCGGCGAGCACTGGTGCGCGGTGCGGCCGGCGCGGCGTTGTCGGTGCCCCTCATCCACCGTGCCTCGGCGCAGACCACGCTCGAATGGGTGGCGGGCTCGCTCGGTGGCGGCTGGTACACCATGGGCGCGGGCGTCGCCTCCCTGATCCGGGAGGAAAACCCGGACATCCAGATCCGCGTCGTGCCGGGCGGCGGCCTCGCCAACCCCACGCGCATCAACAACAACCAGTCGCAGATCGGCTGGGGCATCGACGCCTTCTCGGCCTCCGCCGTTCAGGGGATCGAGCCCTACAGCGCCAAGCACGACAAGATCCGCTGCCTCGGCACCGGCTATTCGCCGACCGAGCACCATTTCCTCCGCCACACCGGCGCAGGGCCCGAGGACATGCGGAGCATCCTCACCCAGCGCAACCTCAGGATAGCGGTGCCGCAGCGTTCCTCGACCGACGAGATGACGCTGCAGCGCATCCTGCGTTTCCTTGGCACCAGCCCCGACAAGATCCGTTCGGAAGGCGGGCGCTACCTGAACGGCTCCTATGCCGACATCGCCGCCGCCTACAATGACGGGCAGGTGGACTACCTCTACGTCGCGCTGGCCAAGCCGGCGGCGATCATGACCGAGATCGCACAGGGCCGCCGCGGCGGCCGCATGGTCGCCTTCCCGCAGGACGTGCGCGACCACCTGACGCAGCAATACGCCTATGCGCAGGGCGTGCTGCCGGCCGGCACCTACCCGCAGCTCATGTCCGGCGAGGTGCCGGTGACGATGATGGATAGCGTCATCCTGGTGCACGAGGGCGTGTCGGCCGAGGTGGTGCAGAAGATCACGGCAACGCTCATCAGGAACAAGGGCCAGCGCCTGGCGACGATCCACGGCAGCATGGCCGGCTGGACGCCGGAGCAGGCCGTCGGCTACCGCGGCGTGCCCTTCCATCCGGGGGCCATCGCCGCCTTCCGCGCGGCCGGCGTCAACCCGCCGGCCTGAGCCCGGCGCGCCGCGACAGGACAAGGAGAGCGCGGTGCGCGAACTTCCCGGCTGGCTCAGGGGCTCGGTCACCGTCTGGCTGGCCTTCTGGGCGGCCGTGCATCTCTATTTCGGCGGCTTCGGATTCCCCGAGCCGATCGAGATGCGCAGCCTGCATCTCCTCGTCTTCACCCCGCCGCTCTTCCTGCTCTACCCCGCCTTCCCGACACGCTCGCCGATGAACCGGCCGAGCATGTTCGACTGGGCATGGGCAGCGGCCTCGGCGGCGCCGCATCTCTGGGTCTTCGTCAATGCGGGCGCGGTCTCGGACCGCATGGAATACGTCGATCCCTTCACGCCGGTGATGATGGCGCTCGCCATCACCTGCATGGTGACGATGCTCGAATCGATCCGCCGCGCGGTGGAACCCGGTCTCGCGTGGATGGTGGCGATCTGCCTGCTCTACATGTTCGTCGGCCACCATCTGCCGGGCGTGCTCAACACGCGCGTCTTCACCACCGCCGAGATCATGGAATCCGCCTGGCTGGTGCCGACGGCGGGCGGCGTCTACGGGCCGCTGACCGGCATCGTCGCGACCACCATCGCGGTGTTCATCCTGTTCGGCGCCTTCATGCAGGGCAGCGGGACCGGGCGGCTGTTCTCGAATCTCGGCGCGGCGGTCGCGGGGCGCTACACGGGCGGGCCGGCGAAGGTGGCGGTGATTTCCTCGGGCCTGTTCGGGACCATGAGCGGGTCCTCCGTCTCCAACGTCATCACCACCGGGGCGATGACGATCCCGCTCATGGTGCGCATCGGCTACAAGCCGGCGGTCGCGGCGGGGATCGAGAGCGCCGCCTCGGTCGGCGGGGCGCTGATGCCGCCGGTGATGGGCGCGGCCGCCTTCGTGATGGCCGAGATCACCAACATCCCCTACGGCGACATCATCGTCGCCGCGGCGATCGGCGCGGTGCTCTACTACTTCGCCATCGTCGCCGCCGTGCATTTCGAGGCCAAGCGCGCCGGCATCAAGCCGATGGCCGCCGCCGACATCCCCGCCTGGCGGGAAGTCCTGGCCGATATCCACCTCGTGCTGCCGATCGGCCTGCTCGTCCACCTGATGATGGAGCGCTGGAGCGGCAACTTCGCCGCCTTCTGCTCCACGCTTGCGATGATCGCGGTCTCCCTGCTGCGCGCGCGCACGCGCATGGGCTGGCGCGCCATCCTGGAAAGCCTGACCAATGCGGGGCTGACCATGGCGCCGCTCGCGGTTTCCATCGCTGCCTCGGGCGTGGTGGTCTCGGTGCTGACGGCGACAGGGATGGTCGTGGCCTTCGGCGGCATCATCAAGGAATTCGCGGGCGGCAACCTCGGCCTGCTGCTGATGATGCTGTGCGTGACGGTGCTGGTGCTCGGCCTCGGCATCCCGACGACGCCGTCCTACATCATCGCCGCGGCGATCGGCGTGCCGCAGGTGCTCGAACTCGGGCGACCGCTCGGCGTGGACATGATGCAGGCGCACCTGTTCATCTTCTACTTCGCGGTCATCGCCGACGCGACGCCACCCGTCGCCGCCGCCGCCTTCGCCGCCGCGGCCATCGCCAAGGCGAGCCCGACCATCGCCAGCCTGCACGCGTCCCGCTTCGGCATCGCGGGCTTCACCGTCGGCTTCGCCTTCATCTACGACCCCGGGATCATGCTGCGCGGCGGGCCGATGGAGATCTTCATGGCCACCGCGATCCAGGTGGTGGCGCTGACGATGATCACCTCCGCCTATGCCGGCTACCTGCTGCGACCGATGGGGGTGCCGCTGCGCCTGCTGCTCGGCGGCATCGGGCTCTTCGCCGCCTTCGGGCACATCGCGCCGGACACGGTCCGGCTGCCGCTTGCCGCGGGCGTGCTCGCCGCCGTGGCGCTGCTTCAATACGCCTCGGGGCGGCGCGCCGCGGCGGCCTGACCTTCCTTCCGCTCCGGGCACGCGGCGTCTAGTCTCCACCAACCAACGATAAACGGAGGGTAACGTCATGCGTCTTCTGGCTGCCATCGGTGCGGCGCTGCTGGTCAGCGGCACCGCCATCGCCCAGACCGCTTCCCCAGGGCCCACCCTGTCCGCCGTGCGGTCGCGCGATGCGCTGGTCTGCGGCTCCCATCCCGGTGCGCCGGGCTTCAGCGTGCTCGACAGCCAGGGCGTCACGCGTGGCCTCGATGCCGATACCTGCCGCGCCGTCGCCGCGGCGGTGCTCGGCGACGCGAGCAAGACCCGCTGGGTGGTGCTGTCCTCCCAGGCGCGACTGCCGGCGTTGCAGTCGGGCCAGGTGGACCTGCTTTCCCGCACCACGACCTGGACGCAGACGCGCGACACCGCGAACGGGCTGAACTTCACCGCGGTGAACTTCTACGACGGGCAGGGCTTCCTCGTGCGGAAGTCCACCAACGTGCAGCGCGCCCGGGACCTCGAGGGCGCGACCATCTGCGTGACCTCGGGCACCACCAACGAACTCAACCTGTCCGACTGGTCGCGCGCCAACAACGTCCGCGTGCAGCCGCTGGTGTTCGACCAGAACGAGGAGACGCGCAACGCCTATGCCTCGGGCCGCTGCGACGCCTTCACGACGGACGCCTCGCAGCTCGCCGGCATCCGCACCGCGCTGCGCAACCCGGATGAGCACATCATCCTGGCCGACATCATCTCGAAGGAACCGCTGGCACCCGCCGTGCGCCACGGCGACGACCAGTGGTTCGACATCGTCCGCTGGACCATCTACGCGCTGATCGAGGCGGAGGAACTCGGCATCACCCAGGCCAATGTGGACGAGATGCTGAACAGCCAGAATCCCTCGATCCGCCGCCTGCTCGGCAATGCCGGGGACCATGGGCCGCTGATGGGGCTCGACCGCCGCTGGGCCTACAACGCCATCAAGGCGGTCGGGAACTACGGCGAGATCTTCGAACGCAACCTCGGCCGCGGCTCGCCGATCGGGCTGCCGCGCGGGGTCAACGACCTGTGGACCCGCGGCGGACTGATGTACGCCATGCCGATCCGCTGATCAGCCCAGCCAGCCGAACAGGTTCAGCAGGATGATGACTGTGATCGGCACGCCAAGCAGCCACAACACCATCGACTTCATCTGACCTCTCCTCCGCACGATGCGTATCGTGCGGAGCAACGCGGCACCGGGTGCGGAGGTTGCACCCGGCCCTGCGGCTCAGCGCCGCTCGTAGATCAGCCGGGCGCGGATGGTGCCCGGCAGCGCGCGGAAGCCTTCGAGGATGTCCTCGGCCTCCTTTCGCGCCTCCTCGCTGTCCACCACCACGTAACCGATCGAACCCTGGGTCTGGTAGTACTGCGCCGAGACGTTGAGCCCGCGCTTGGCGAAGCCCTCGTTGATGCGGGACAGGATGCCCGGCGCGTCGCGGTGGATATGCGTCCAGCGCGCGCCGGTCGGCCGCGCCGGCAACTGCACCTGCGGGAAGTTCACCGCGCCGAAGGTGGCGCCGCTGTCGGAATACTCGACCAGCTTGCGCGCGACCTCCTCGCCGATGCGCCACTGCGCCTCTCCGGTCGAACCGCCGATATGCGGCGTCAGGATGACGTTCGGCAGACCCTGCAGCGGGGAGACGAAGCGCTCGTCCTTGCCCGAGGGCTCGACCGGGAAGACATCCACCGCCGCACCCAGGATGTGCCCCTCGCGCAGCGCCTTCGCCAGCGCATCGAGGTCCACCACCGTGCCGCGCGCATTGTTGATCACCACCGCGCCCTTCTTCATGGCGCGGATCTCGGCCTCCCCGATCATGTCCCTGGTGTCGGGTGTCTCGGGCACGTGCAGGGTGACGACATCGGCCTCGGCCAGCAGCGCGTGCAGGGAGGTCATCGGCTGCGCGTTGCCGTGCGGCAGCTTGCCCGTGTGGTCCCAGTAGATGACGCGCATGCCGAAGGATTCCGCCAGCACCGACAACTGGCTGCCGATGTTGCCGTAGCCGACGATGCCGAGCGTCTTGCCGCGCACCTCCCAGGAATTTTCGGCCGACTTGATCCACTCGCCGCGATGCGTCGCACCCGACTTGAACGGGATGCCGCGCATGAGCATGACGATCTCGCCGAGCGTCAGTTCCGCCACCGAGCGCGTGTTGGAGAAGGGCGCGTTGAACACGGGAATGCCGCGCATCGCCGCCGCTTCGAGCGCCACCTGGTTGGTGCCGATGCAGAAGCAGCCGATGGCGAAGAGGCGGTCGGCGGCGGCCAGCACCTCCTCCGTCACCTGGGTGCGGGACCGGATGCCGAGGATGTGCACACCCTTCAGCGCCTTGATGAGCGCCGGGCCGTCCAGGGCCTTGGCCTCCCGCCTGACCGTCGCGTAGCCGGCATCGGCCAGGCGCTCGACGGCGCTGTCGGAGATCCCCTCCAGCAGGAGGATGCGGATCTTGTCCTTGGGAAGCGAGAGGCGGGCAGGGGACATCATGGGACGCCAGGTGGGGGTCGGGGCGCGCTACCTGCCCCGCCGCGGGCGCGCGCACAAGGGGGCGCGCCGAAGCCGCGAATGCAGACGTTGCGCAAGCGGGCGCATGCTGCGCTACAGTTCTCCACGGCAGAACGGAGAGGGCCTTTCGATGGGCGACGCGCGCTATGTCTTCAACAAATACGTCCAGCACGTCCTGAACAACGTCAATTCGACCGCCAGCATGTCCTTCAAGCCGGACAGCGCCTGGGTCATGAAATTGTCCTCGCTCTACATCATCGGCAATACGAAGGGCGCGACCGAGTGTTTCATCGACGCGCATGGTGGCAATTACTCCGCCGACTACGTCCTCGATAACCAGAGCTTCAGGGTTCCGGCGGGCATAAATGTCCGCTTCTTCCAGCCCGCCGGCTACGCCTTCGGCTGCTTCAAGTCGGAATTGCGGAGCGGCGCGCCGCAGCAGCACGGCGGCACCGCCGACCAGGACTACACTGGCGGCGACGATTGCCCCAACTACATGCTGACGAAGTTCCAGGGCCGCCATTCCGGCGCGGACGCGCAGGCGATCCAGGACCAGGAGATCGACTACCAGGGCTTCCAGGATATCGCCCAGGATGCCGGCATCGTGCTCGTGACGGTGCGCAACCGCTGGTTCCATGCGGGCATCACGCTGAAATCCGCGATCCATGACATCCACAAGGCGCTGCCCGACATCACCACCTTCAACTGCATGTTCTGCCGCGTGGACGACACCACCGCGGGCCTCGCGCAGGTGACGTGGAACGCCTCCCCGAGCACCGGGGGCAACTGGTACTGACGCCGCCGTCCCGGCGCTTGCGCTGCGCCGCGCTGCATGTTGCGGGCGGCGTGGGCGGGCGTCGCACGGCGATGCTTCATGGATGCGGCCTGTCTTGCCGACCGGGCGGATCGTATCCTCCGCTCGCTGCGCCCGGTCACCGGCATCGCCTGGGCCGGCACGTCCTTCGACGTCATCGGCCGGGCAGCCGGCCCGATCCGTTGAAGACCCGCAATCCATGCCTCGCCGGCGAGCAATCATCCGCCCACGGCGGCCTGATCCCCGCACCCTTTCCTCCCCACCGTCGAAACGCGGGAGGAGCACCCTGGCCCCATCCGACGAGGCACGACATGGCAGGCAACGGACCCGGCTCGCTCTCCACCCAGGTGCTGAACACCGCCGAGGGCATCCCCGCCGAGGGCGTGCGCGTCGAACTCTGGCGCATGGACCCCGAACCGGCCCAGGTGATCGAGACCGTCACCAACGCCGATGGCCGCACGAGCGCCCCGCTGCTGTCGCCCGACACCTTCCGCGCCGGGCGCTACGAGCTGCATTTCCACCTCGGCGCCTATTTCACCGCGCGCGGCATCGCGCCGGAACCGCTCTTCCTCGATGTCGTGAAGGTCGATGTGGGACTGGCGGACGGGCGCGGGCCCTACCTCGTGCCGCTGCTCTGTTCGCCCTGGTCCTACACGACCTATCGCGGGTCCTGACCGTTCAGCGCAGGCTCCGCGCCCGGTCGGCCGTCAGCATCGCGTCGAGGTCGGTCAGCACGTCGCCCGGCAGGCCGAAGCCGCGCAGATGCGCGATCAGCGCCCCGGCGAGGCCGAGATTCCCGCCCTCCTCCTCGTCCGGCAGGCTGTCATAGCCGTCGAAGCCGGTCGCCTTGCCGACCGAGAAATAGGTCGCCATCCGCGCCGGCTTGGCGCGCGGGCCGAGCGCGTCGTTGCGCGCCACCATCGCCTTCTCGAGCGTCCGGCCGGCGGCCATGTTGCTCTCCGGCGGCACCGCCAGCATCCGGACATAGGCAAGGCCGCCGAGCCGCCCAGCGCCCTTGGGGAAGACATGGTCGATCTGCACGTCGGCGCCCTCCAGCCCGGACGCGCCGAGTTCCCGCACGGCGAAGCGCTCGAAGGCACGGCGATAGCCGGTCTTCTCCGGCGCCAGCCAGAGTTCCGGCACGCGGGCCGCGTCATCCGGCCGCCAGACGAAGCCCTCCGAGAGCGAGAGGTCGGGGGCCACCTCCAGCCGCCCGCCCTGCCGCCACAGCCCGCCCTGCGGCGCGCCGCCCAGGCCGTCGAGCGTCTGCACCCCGATCCAGGCCTCGTTGCCGCCGGAGGCGCAGAACTGCGCGACGAAGTCGCCGATCTGGCGGGTCACCCAGGATGGTCGCATGGCGGGTCGCTCCGTCCGATTCCGGCGCCACCCTGCCACACGTCATGGTTGAGCGCCGTGAGGCGCTTCACACCCTGACCAGCCCTCCCAACGGGTCGGCCGCGTCGCTTCCCGGGAAGGCGCGGGCGACAGCCGGCGCGGAAAGCCGCAGGTGGTCGCGCAACAGCCCCTTGGCGACGCTGCGCAGATCCGTGGTCGGCGCCAGGTCGCGATCCTGGAACAGGGCATCCGGCCCAAGCCCGGGCCAATCCCCGCCGACGCGCCCCCCCGTCACGGCCCCGCCCAGGACGAAGGCGACCCCGCCGGTGCCGTGATCCGTCCCGGCCGTTCCGTTCACCCGCACCGTGCGCCCGAACTCCGTCACCACCAGCACGGCGGTGCGGCGCCAGTGCCCGCCCAGCGCCTCCTTCAGCGCGGCGAGGCCCTCGTCCAACTGCGCGAGCGGCCCGTTCAGCCGGTTCACCTGCTGCGCATGCGTATCCCAGCCGGTCAGCTCGAAGGCGGCGACGCGCGGGCCGTTGGCCTCGGACATCAGCCGCCCGGCGGTCAGGGCGAGGGCACGGAAGGCACCGCCGGGCTGCGGCCGCGGCATCCCCGGCGCGCCGAGGGTGGTGGCCGCGAAGCCGCGCGCCGCCAGCGCCTCGGCGATCGCCGGGCCGGTCACCGGGTCGGCGGCATTCAGTTCCGCCACGCGGGCCAGCAGGTCGGGCGCCGGCATCCCGCCGCCGCGCGGGGCGTAGTTGCCGACCGGCGTCGGCCCGCGCATCAGCAGCGGCATGTCGGTGCCGACCGCGAGCCCCGCATGCTGCGCCCCCGGTCGATCCGGGAAGACGGCGAGGGCGCGGTTGAGCCAGCCACTCGCCAGCCGCTGGTCGGCGCCCGACTCCAGCATGTCCTGGGCGTCGAAATGGCTGCGGGTGCGCCAGTTGCCGGCGACGGCGTGCAGGATCAGCGCCTCGTTCGTCGCGTACATGGCGTGCAGGTTCGGCATGCGCGGATGCAGGCCGAAGCGGCCGCCGAGGTCGAGCAACCCGCCCTCCTGCCCCGGCTCCGGCAGGGCGAGGGGGCCGCGCAACTCGCCGAAGGCGGCATCGGCATAGGGCTGCACGGCGAACAATCCATCCAGCCCGCCACGCAGCAGCACCACGGCGAAGCGCGCCTCCCCCGGCGCCTGGGCGAAGGCGACGCGGGCGCGGGGCAGGGTCAGCGCGGCGGCCAGGCCCAGCAGGGCGGCGCGGCGGCCGAAGGCGGGCAGGTGGGCGCTCATCGGCGGTGGAACTCCGGGCTGGCGAGCACGAGGGTCAGCGCCTCTCG